>CAYNSW010000036.1:0-30023 GCA_964400135.1 uncultured Rubrivivax sp.
AAAGCGTGTGTGGGTTAATAGCCCACCGCGGGTTCGAATCCCGCTCCCTCCGCCACCTCCTCTGGCTCTGGGCCGCCACACGCGAGCACCCATGTTGGTCGATCGCTAGGGCGACAAAGGCTCCAAGCGGATGAGATGTCCCGGTGAATCGTCCGTCAACAAGTAGATCAAGCCGTCCGGTCCCAGGCGGACGTCGCGGATTCGACCGACCTGCCCCTGCAGCAGCCTTTCTTCACGCAGGATCTTTTCGCCTTCAAGCACCAAGCGGACCAACATCTGTCCCCTCAAAGCGCCCACCAGGAGATCGGGCTGCCATTGGGTGAATTGGCTGCCGCGGGCAAAAGCCATTCCGGAAGGGGCTATCGAAGGAGTCCAGATATGCAAGGCTGGCTCCATCCCTGGCTTGGAACGGCCCTCGCCAATGGGGGTCCCGGTTCCGTAATTCACGCCATGGGTGACAACAGGCCACCCATAATTTCGGCCTGAGCGCATCACATTGACCTCATCACCGCCTTGTGGTCCGTGCTCGTGAGTCCACAACTCACCGGTTTGAGGATGCAAGGCAGCGCCCTGGATGTTGCGATTGCCAAGCGTCCACTTTTCAGACTTGGCGCCTACCCGTCCCACGAAGGGATTGTCGACAGGAACGCGTCCGTCATCGTGTAAGCGAATGACCGATCCCGCGTGGTCCTCCAATAGCTGCGCCCGATCCTTCTCGCCCCGATCGCCCAAGGTGAGATAGACCATGCCACGGCGGTCAAAAACGATCCGACCACCGAAGTGCTGACTGCCCTGCGTCTTGGGCGTCATGCTGAACAGGACCTGAACGTCAGTCATGCGTCTTCCCGCCAGGCGCCCCCGGGCCAGCGCGGTTCCCCAGCCACCTTCCCCCTTGGCGTTGTAGGCCCAGTAGATCCACCCGTTCTTGGGGTAATCGGGGTGCAAGACGACATCAAACAGTCCCCCCTGCCCCCGAGCCACTATTTCGGGAAGCCCCTCCACGGCTTGCGGATCCAGACGAAAGTCCGCACTGAGCAGGCGCATCCGACCCGGCCTCTCGGTGACCAGGACACGACCGTCAGGCAAGAAGGCCAGCGACCAGGGATACTCCAGTCCGCCAGCCAACCAATTCACTCGGAATCGGTGCTTTTCAGATGTCACGACAAGCGAAGGTCCCTGGGCGAACGCCGTGAGTGCCACGAACAGCCCGAGCACCGTCCACCCCAGGCGCAGGGAGGGCAGGAATGATGTCGTGCCAGATGGATGAGTCATACAGGCCCGATACCGGTCACTCCCACTCAATCGTGGCTGGCGGCTTGCTGCTGATATCGTAGGTCACCCGATTGATACCGCGCACCTCGTTGATGATGCGCCCGGAGACCCGCTTGAGGAGTTCGTAGGGCAGCTCAGCCCAGTCGGCGGTCATGAAATCGCTGGTGAGTACGGCGCGAAGGGCCACCACATAGTCGTAAGTCCGACCGTCACCCATGACCCCCACGCTCTTGACAGGCAAGAAGACCGCGAAGGCTTGGGAGGTCTTCTCGTACCAGGATTTGCCGTCGGCAGGGTCCACACTGCGACGCAGTTCTTCGATAAAGATGGCATCGGCCCGTCGCAGCAGGTCGGCATAACCGGCCTTGACCTCACCCAATATCCGCACCCCCAACCCCGGCCCTGGGAATGGATGGCGGTAGACCATATCGTGAGGTAAGCCCAAGGCCAGTCCCAACTCGCGAACTTCATCCTTGAACAAATCGCGCAGAGGCTCAAGCAACTTCAAGCCCAGGTTGTCGGGCAGCCCCCCGACGTTGTGGTGGCTCTTGATGGTGGTGGCTTTCTTCGTCTTGGCACCACCCGACTCGATGACATCGGGATAGATAGTCCCTTGGGCCAGCCAGCGGGCCTGTGACAACTTCTTGGCTTCACGTTGAAAGACTTCGACAAACTCTCGTCCGATGATCTTGCGCTTGGCCTCCGGGTCACTGACCCCGGCCAGTGCATGCATGAAGGCGTCAGCCGCATCGACATGCACCACCTTGGCGTGCAGGCGGCCCGCAAACATCTCCATGACCGCTTGACCTTCGTTCAAGCGCAGCAGGCCATGATCTACAAATACGCAGGTGAGCTGATCGCCAATGGCCCGATGAATCAACGCGGCCGCGACGCTGGAGTCCACACCGCCCGACAGGCCCAGGATGACCTCTTCCTGGCCCACCTGCTGGCGAATCCGATCGACGGCTTCAGCCACATGATCTTTCATCACCCAGTCGGGTCGGGAGCCACAGATGTCCAGGACAAACCGCTCCAAGAGGGCACGGCCTTGCACGGTGTGGGTCACTTCGGGGTGGAATTGCACGGCGTAATAGCCGCGACCCTCATCGGCCATCCCCGCGATGGGGCAGCTTGGCGTGCTGGCCATGACTTTGAATCCCGGTGGCGGCACAGTCACCTGGTCACCATGACTCATCCAGACTTTGAGTATTCCGTGACCCTCAGGGGTTCGCCAATCTTCTATGCCCTGCAGCAACCGGGTGTGGCCCCGCGCACGAACCTCGGCATAGCCAAACTCCCGGTGATCGCTCCATGACACCTCCCCGCCCAACTCCACGGCCATGGTTTGCATGCCATAGCAAATTCCCAAAATGGGAATGCCCATTTGCCAGATGGCAGCAGGCGCGCGCAGCTGATGGTCCTCGTACGTACTGGCATGACTGCCCGACAAGATAATGCCCTTGGGAGAGAAGTCGCGGATGAACGTCTCGTCAACGTCGTTCGGGTGAATCTCGCAATACACATGAGACTCACGCACCCGCCGAGCAATCAGTTGCGTGACTTGCGAGCCAAAATCGAGAATCAGAATCTTGTCGTGCAGGGTAGTCATGTGGGGACTGCCTTATTCTTGAACTGAATCCATGCCAGCACAAAGGCCACGGCCTGCAAAGCAGCGCCGAGCAGCAAGGCGGCACCGATGCGCCAGTCACCGACCGGATAGTGCGATACGGCCATGAAAATGGGCGCGGCCACCAGCGGCGCCACCACCGCCATCAGGCTGTTGATCGCCACCACCGTGCCCAGGGTGCGACCCTGTTCCTGGTTGTCGACCGCGCTCGAGACCAAGCCTTGGATGGAGGCGTTGACCGTGAAACCCAGTAGATTGAAAAAGATGACCCCCACCATAAAGCCTCCGGTAGGAGCCAAGCCCCACAGCGCATAAGCGGCACATGAGGAGGCCAACCCCATCAAAGCCAAACGACGAGCAGAAAAGCGCTTCAGAAGCCGGCCCAGCAAGAACCCTTGGACGATGATTGACATGATGCCAACGGCGGCCAATGAGGCTCCATTCTCGCTGGGTCCCCAGCCAAATTTGAACGTCGTGTAGAGCACCCAAGAGTTGTACAAGATGCCCTGGGCCAAGGAGGTGCAGGCCAGTACACCCACCAACAACCCAATGTCGCGATGACGCGCCAGCCGCTTGAAGGATTCAATCGGATTGGCTGCAGACCAGGAAAAGGGCTTGCGGCTGTCTGGCTTCAACGATTCTGGCAACACGAAATACCCGTAAGCCAGGTTGGCCAGCGCCAGCAAGCCAGCGGCCAAAAAAGGCAGACGCAGATCGATATCCCCCAGCAATCCGCCTGCTGCCGGGCCCAAGACGAACCCGATACCAAACATGGCCCCCAACAGGCCGAACCGTTGCGCCCGTTGATGCGCTGGGGTGATGTCGGCCACATAGGCATTGGCAACGGCTGCATTGGCTTGCATGGCACCGGCCAACAGGCGCACCACGATCAGCATCCACAGCGCCGTGGCCGCTGCTGTGGCCAGGAAATTCAGGGCCAGCCCGCAAAACCCCAGCAGCAAAATGGGCCGGCGTCCAAACCGGTCAGACAGAGCGCCTAGGAGAGGGGCGCCAAAGAAATTGGCCAAACCAAACGAAAAGCTGATCACGCCGAGCCAAAAAGCGTGATCCGACTGCGAGCCGGTGAGCTTTCCCACCAAGGCCGGAAGCACCGGCACGATGATGCCTATGGCCACCATGTCCAACAGCACCGCCAGCAGGATAAACCGCATGGCCGCCGCCGGCGGGGTGCTGGCGGTGGGGGGGCCGGCTGAGTCTGCCACGTGCGCCTGTTGACTCATTCCAGGCGGTAGTTGGGTGCTTCTTTGGTGATCTGCACGTCGTGGACGTGGCTCTCACGAATGCCGGCAGCGGTGATTTCAACAAAGGCGGCACTGGCATGCATCTGGGCGATGGAACCACATCCACAGTAGCCCATGGCGGCGCGCAACCCTCCGGCAAATTGAAACAGGATGCTGACAACAGACCCCTTGTAGGGCACACGGCCCTCAATACCTTCGGGCACCAATTTGTCGGCATTGGGATTGTCGCTTTCGTCGGCTTCTTGAAAGTACCGATCTGCCGATCCAGCCTTCATGGCCCCCAACGAGCCCATTCCACGGTACGACTTGTAGCTGCGCCCCTGGTACAGGATCACTTCGCCTGGCGCTTCCTCCGTGCCCGCAAAAGCGCCACCCATCATGACGGTACTGGCGCCAGCGGCAATGGCCTTGGCCACATCACCCGAATAACGAACACCGCCATCAGCAATCAGCGGTATGTCGCGTCCTTTGAGAGCTGTGGCCACATTGTGGATGGCCGTGATTTGAGGTACGCCAACACCTGCCACGATCCGCGTGGTGCAGATTGAGCCCGGACCAATCCCCACCTTGACCGCATCAGCGCCGGCTTCTGCCAGCGCCACGGCCGCCTCGGCCGTGGCCACATTGCCGCCGATCACATCCACCTGGGGGAAGGCCGTTTTTACCCATCGCACCCGATCCAAAACCCCCTGGCTGTGGCCATGGGCTGTATCGACCACGATGGCATCCACGCCAGCCCTGACCAGCGCCTCTACCCGCTCTTCGGTCCCCGGGCCTACGCCTACCGCTGCTCCCACCCGTAACTGCCCTTGCGCGTCACGGGCAGCGTTGGGAAAGTCCGTCTGCTTGGTGATGTCCTTCACGGTCATGAGGCCACGCAGCTCGAAGTCGCGGGTCACCACCAACACACGCTCCAAGCGATGTCGGTGCATCAATGCCTTGCCCTCTTCCAAGGTGGCGCCTTCTTCCACCCACACCAGCCGCTCTCGAGGCGTCATGATGTCGCTGACCTTGCAATCCAGTCGGGTCTCAAAGCGCAAGTCGCGGTTGGTCACGATACCCACCACCGTAGCGCCCTGCACCACCGGAAAGCCCGACACGCCGTGAGATTTGGACAGGGCCATCACTTCGCGCACCGGCATGTCCGCCGATACGGTGATGGGGTCGCGCAGTACACCCGACTCGTAGCGCTTGACTCGCGCCACCTCTGCCGCTTGCTGCTTGGGCGTGAGGTTCTTGTGGATGATGCCCACACCCCCTTCTTGGGCAATCGCAATGGCTAACCGTGATTCCGTCACGGTATCCATGGCGGCCGATACCAGGGGCAGATTCAGCGAAATACGCCTTGACAGGCGCGTGGCCAAACTGGCATCTCGTGGCAACACCTGCGAAAACGCGGGTACCAGCAGCACGTCATCGAAGGTCAGCGCTTTGCCAAGCAGGCGCATGGGGGTTCTCCGCTCGCAAATCCAAATTATACGGAGCGCCGCTTGGCTCGGGGTTTTTGCTCTTGCTGTCGACGACGACGCGATTCTTTAGGGTCCACTTGAAGGGGGCGGTAAATTTCCACCCGATCACCGTCGCGCAGCACCGTCTGCGCAGCGTGTACCCGGCCCCAGATGCCCAGGCGTAGCCCTTGTTCAGCCAATCCATGCCGAGACAACACCCCGCTGGCACGAACCGCCTGTATGAGCGTTTGGCCCAGGGGAAGTTCGCACGCCGTGCAGTCCACCTGCCGCTCAGCGGGCGAGTACACCACCTCGACGCGAATCATCGTGGCCCGTAGACGACCTGGGCTCGAGCCAAGAAGGCATCGACCAGGGTAGCCGCAATCCGATCGAACACTGGGCTGAGCACCAGCTCGGCAGCTCGCCCCTCAAAGGCATATCGCAGGTCCAGCGTAGCCCGACACGCCACCCCGGCATTACCCGGAGGATGCAGATCGGCAAAAGTCCATTGCCCCGCCAAATGGGAAAACGGCCCATCCACCAAGGTCATGTGCACCGATTGGTCCTGCAGGTGCGTATTGCGCGTGGTAAATGTCTGGCGCAAGCTGCCAAAGGCCAAGCCCAGGCGAGCTGTCATGCCATCGGCATGCTGCTGCACCACCTGGGCGTGGTCGCACCAGGGCAAGAACTGGGGATAGCACGGCACATCGACAACCAAATCAAACATTTCTCGCGCCGAGTACCACACCAGCACCGATTTGTTGACGTGCTTCATACAATGGGGAGATTGTAGGCGCCCACCATGTCCGTCATTGCTGAAAACCGCCGTGCCCGTCACGACTATCACATCGAGGAACGCTTTGAGGCGGGCTTGGTGCTGGAAGGATGGGAGATCAAGGCCATCCGGTCCGGCCAGGTGCAGCTCACCGACGGCTATGTCTTGATACGGGGCGGGGAGCTTTTCATGATTGGGTGCCGGATTGATCCTTTACGCAGCGCCTCCACGCACGTTCACCCGCAAGCAGACCGCACCCGAAAACTGCTGATGCACGCGCAGGAAATCCGGCGGCTGATCGGCAAAGTGGAGCAGCGGGGCTTCACTCTCGTACCATTGAACCTGCACTTCAAGGGTGGGCGGGTCAAGGTTGAGGTGGCTCTGGCCAAAGGCAAGGCGCAGTACGACAAGCGCCAAGACGAGAAAAAACGTGACTGGGACCGGGAAAAGCAACGTTTGATGCGCCACAAAGTCTCAGGAGGCGGAACATGACCGGCCAGGTCTTCGCAGGCCTGAGGCCTTAATTCCCAAATGCCTTGGCCAGAGACTGCGCCAGATCGTCCTGCAAGTCTTGGGGGTCTTCCAGACCGATGCACAGCCGCACCAAGTGGCCGGCGTACCCCTTACCCTCGCCGCGCATGGTTTTGAGGTCGTAGGGTACCGCCAGGCTCATGGGTCCGCCCCACGAAAACCCGAGCCTGAACAACTTCAGTCCATCGACAAAGGCATCCACCTGATCCTGGGTATAGGCGGGATCCAGAATGATCGAAAACAATCCGGCGGCTGCCCTACAGTTGCGTCGCCAATGCTCATGCCCCGGCGATCCCGGGATTGCTGGATGTAGAACCCTGACCACCTGGGGCTGCTGACCCAACCAGCGAGCCAATTGGCGAGCCGCTGCATCATGCGCTCGGTAGCGGATTTCCAAACTGGGCAATGAGCGCAACACCAACTCCACGTCATTGGCAGCCACCCCAATGCCCAGGATGCTGTGGGCTTGAAGCATCTGCCGGTGCAGGCTTTCTTCACGAGTGACGACGGATCCCATGAGCACATCAGCCCCCCCAGAAGGATATTTGGTCAGCGCATGCATCGAGAGGTCAAAACCCAAATCAAAAGCTGAAAACGCGATGCCGCATCCCCAGGTGTTATCCAGTGCACACACAGCTCCCGCAGCCTTGGCAATGTCCACCAGCGCATGCATGTCCGGAAATTCCATCGTCACCGAACCAGGAGCCTCCACCCACACCAAGCGCGAGCGTGGCCCGAGTTGCTGGCGCAATGAGGCCGGATCCATCGCATCGTAGAGTTTGTAATCCACCCCCCAGCCACTCAGCAGGCTGCGAGCCTGCTCTTTGGATGGACCGTAGACGTTGTGAGGCAGAAGTACCTCATCACCACTGCGCAGCAGCCCCAGGTTCACGATACTGATGGCCGCCAACCCGCTGGGGGCCAACACACAAAATTGCCCGCCTTCCAAACTGGCGATTCGCTCCTCCAGGGTGTATACGGTTGGAGTACCGTGAAGCCCGTAGGTGTAGCTCTGCCGGTTGAAGACCGAGCGCTGGCGCAAGGACGCCACATCGGGAAAAAAGACCGTGGAGGCCTTGTGAACAGCAGGGGCAAAAGCCCCGAACTCGGCGGGCGCTTCGTAAGGATGGTGGATTTGCTGCGTCGAAATCTTGTTCATCAGATACCTCGAGCTCAATAAGGCTGTGCCACCAGGTCGTGACCTGTCACCTCCACGATTCGTGCCCGGGTGAACTCACCCACTCGCAAAACCTTGGAGTGTTTTTGCGCAGGCAATAGGCGTACCGTGCCATCGATTTGCGGCGCATCGGCGTAAGTACGCCCAAGTCCGCCTTGTCGACCCAGCGCACGCGCCTCATCAATGAGCACCTGCATGTCCTGCCCCAGTCGCTTCTTCAAACGCTCCACCGAGGTGCGTTCTGCTACCGCCATGAGGGCCTGCCTACGCTCATGGCGCAACGGCTCAGGCAGCGCGCCCGGCAGCGCATTGGCTTGCGCTCCTTCTACAGGCGAGTACGCAAAACAGCCTAGACGATCGATTTGGGCTTCTCGGATGAACTCCAGCAAGAAATCGAACTCTTCGTCAGTTTCTCCAGGAAAGCCTGCAATGAATGTGGAGCGAATCACCAACTGGGGGCAAGCGCGACGCCACGCTTGAATACGCTCCAGATTCTTTTCGCCACTGGCCGGCCGCTTCATCCGGCGCAAGACATCAGGATGCGCGTGCTGAAACGGCACGTCCAGATACGGCAGGATAGCCCCATCGGCCATGAGCGGCAAAAGTTCGTCCACGTGCGGATAGGGATATACATAGTGCAGACGAATCCAGGCGCCATAAGGTTGAGCCAACTGCGCCAACTGTTCACACAATTCGGTCAGCCGCGTCTTGACGGGACGTCCCTGCCAAAACCCAGTCCGATAGCGCAGATCAACTCCGTAGGCGCTCGTGTCTTGGCTGACGATCAACAATTCACGAACCCCCGAGTCCAGCAAGGCTTGCGCTTCATTGAGCACCTCTCCTATGGGCCGCGAAACGAGGTCGCCACGCAAGCTGGGGATGATGCAAAATGTGCATCGGTGATTACACCCTTCACTGATCTTGAGATAGGCGTAGTGTCGAGGGGTGAGCTTGATCCCCGCACTGCCACGCCATTGCTCGGCCACAGCCGGCAAGAGATCCACAAACGGATCGTGCGGCTTGGGCAAATGCTGATGCACTGCATCGAGCACCTCATCGGTGGCATGTGGTCCGGTGACTGCGAGCACCCGCGGGTGGGCGTTTAAGACCAAGTTGGCGCCGTCGCGCGTTTGACGTGCACCCAAACACCCCGTCACGATCACCTTGCCATTGCTGCTCAAGGCCTCGCCGATAGTATCCAGACTCTCTTGAACAGCCTCATCAATGAAGCCGCAGGTGTTGACGATGACCAAATCGGCCTGCTCGTATGACTTAGAGGTCTCATACCCTTCAGCACTCAGGCGGGTCAGGATGAGTTCTGAATCTGTCAATGCCTTGGGGCACCCCAAGGAGACGAAACCGATTCGAGCGGGCTTGGTGACGGGCTGCACGCTGCTGCTACTCGGGAGCTTTGGGGACACCTGGCATTTGAGCCAGCAAGGCCTGAGATTGCTCCAGGTAGCGCTCCCACATGCCTTGGGCCCATGCATTTTGACCGGTCATCATCTGTGACCAGGCATCGGCCGACAACGGTACGCCTGCATACACACCTCGACGGGCCTCGCCCAGGTGCGCTTGGAATTCGGCGAAATTCTTCAAGCTCGCCTCCAAAAAAGGCGCCATCAGGCTTTGCGAGGCCTGGCCATAAAACCGAATCAGTTGCGCCAGCAGGTCGCAGGAGAACAAGGGCACCCCAGCCGACTCCTCCTCCAGAAGAATCTGCAACAAGATGCTGCGAGTGAGATCCTCGCCCGTTTTGGCATCACGAACCTCAAAGGCATCGCGCGCGAGCACCATCGCCTTGACATCGGCCAAGGTGACATAACTGCTCGTTTGGCTGTCATACAGCCTGCGGTTGGGGTATTTTTTCAGTACCCGGACGCCTGGGACAGCAGAATCCGGATCAGGGGCCGAGGAAGCTGACCCGCGACGAGACGAAGGCATAAGAAAGGCTCCAGCCTGTGGTAGGCGCGATTGGACTCGAACCAACGACCCCCACCATGTCAAGGTGGTGCTCTAACCAGCTGAGCTACGCGCCTGGGCCAGCGGAATTGTATCTCAGCGCCTTCGCGCCAGCACCACCCCAGGAATGTGCGCCAGGTGCTGCAAAAGCAGGGGCAGTCCACGCGCGTTGGGCATCTCTACCGTGAACGTCATGCGAGCGCGGGCCTGGCCAGCCACCTGGGCCGTTTGCGACTTGACTGCCGTGACATTGACCCGCTCGCGCGCCAAGACCTCAGAGAGATCACGCAGCAGACCAGGACGGTCATGGGCCTCCACCCCAATGTCAATGGGGTATACGGCCCCGTTTTGTGCCGGCCCTGGCCCCCAACTGACCGGTATGACTCGCTGGGGAGAACGCTGGGTCAATTGACGAAAATTGACACATGAACTGCGGTGGACTGCCACGCCTTTGCCGCGAGTGACGTAGCCCCCAATGGCATCCGGTGGCGCCGGTCGACAGCAACGCGCCAGCTGATTCATGAGCGAATCGACACCCACCACCAAAACACCGGATGCGCCGGCCTTGGATCGAGATACCGCAGGGAATCCGGAATCGGCCTCAGGCGGCGTTGGGGCCGGATGCAGCACCGACTCCACCTGCCGCAAAGACATTTCATCTTTGCCCACCAGGTCGAAAAGTCGCTGAGCGCTCCCCAGACCGAGGCGCTGCGCCAGGTCATCCAGCGAGGTTGCCGTCTTGCCCTCACGCTGCAGCAATTTCTCAATCAGTTCGCGACCCTTGGCAGCCGTTTGCGCCTGCGCCTGGGTATTGAAATACGCTCTGACCTTGGCGCGCGCTCGCGGACTCATCAAATAGCCCAACTCTGGATTGAGCCAGTCCATTGAGGGTCCACCCTCCCGGCCGGTGATGATTTCCACCGTCTGTGCGTTGCTCAAAGCGTAGGTCAGCGGCACCATCTGTCCATCGACCCGCGCGCCTCGGCATCGGTGTCCGAGCTCCGTGTGCAGGTGGTAGGCAAAGTCCACCGGCGTGGCGCCCGCCGGTAGCTCGACTACTGTGGCTTGGGGTGTCAGGACATACAGGCGTGAATCCTGTGTATCGGCCGACGGAGCGGCATCTGCTGGTGACGCACTCAAGTCCTGTTCCCAGGCCAGCAACTGACGCACGACAGCTAATCGCGCTCGAGCGGCTTGCCCATCGTCGGCAACCGGTTCTGCCGTGCGTTGCGCTTGTCCGGCAGACTCCTTGTAGGCCCAATGCGCGGCCACACCATACTCGGCCTGCTCGTGCATTTCCGGTGTGCGAATCTGCACCTCCATTGCCTGGTCATCGTCGTCCAGCACTACCGTATGCAGTGAGCGGTACCCATTGGCCTTGGGCCGCAAGATATAGTCGTCAAACTCCCCCGCCACGGGCCGATAGCGTTGATGAACGATCGACAAGACGTCGTAGCAAGCTGCTGGCGTTGGGGCCATGACGCGCAATGCCCGCACGTCGAATATGCGCTCCAGGGGCAGGTGCTTGACCTGCATCTTCTTCCAAATGCTGTACAGGTGCTTGGGGCGTCCGTAGACCTGGACGTCTAATTGGTGCTCTGCGAGCAAGGCCATCAGGCGACGTACCGATTGGTCAACGCTGCGCTCTCGCTGTAATCGTGTGGCATCGAGCCGCTGCGCCAAACCATGGTAGGCCTGTGGGTTCAAAAACCGAAAGGACAGGTCCTCGAGCTCCCACTTGACCTGTCCAATGCCCAGGCGATGGGCCAAGGGACCAAAGACATCCAAACTCTCCTGGGCGAGTTCATGGGGACAGCTGACTTTGGAGGCGGCGTACCATCTGAGAGTTTGAAGTCGCGAGGCCAAACGTAGCAGCACCACCCGCAGATCTTGAGAAAACGCCAAGAGCATCTTGCGAACCCGGTCGATCTGACGCGAACGTTCAAAGCCCCCTGCTCCCGCGTCACGGGCCGCTCGTTGTATCTGCACCAGTTTGCGCGTCAACTGCACCAACTGCGCCTCGGAGTGGCCAAATGCCCGCGTGATGGTCTCTTGGGGTTGCTGCAAAAAATCTGCGGCATACACCAAGAATACGCAGGCCCGCATTTCCTCCGAAGCCCCGAGGTCATGCAAGATTGACTGAACGCCCTGTGCATGGTCCCAGGCGGGCTCGCCAGTGTCCAGCACCCGGCTGGCCAAAAGGGGCTGCGCAAATGTCACCGCGCGAGGCAACACATCGGCTGGCTGAATGTCCGCCGTGTGGTGGGTTGCCGCCACAATGGCAGGGGCGGCGTACCCAAAATCCTCGGCAGCTTGGGTTTTCATCCGGACAGCAAAAAGTCCACCACAGCCTGGCGCTGCTCAGGCTGCACCAGCATGGGGGCATGGCCCACTTGAGCAAACTCTACCAACCGCGCCCGGGGTCCCCTTGAGGTCATGGCTTTTGCGGTGAGTTCGCTGAGCAGATCAGACTCGGCACCTCGCAGTAGCAAGACATCTTGCTTTAAGCTGTCGTAGGCTGACCAAAGAAACTGTTCGGCCTGCGCCCACTGGGCGGCGGAGGCTGATCGGAAGGGCTGGGCAATGGACGGGTCATAGTGTTGTATCCACCGGCCATCCGAGGTTTGGCGGATCTGGTGACGACTCAAGGCCAACCATTGCTCGCGCGTGTGCGCACCAAACCCTTGTGAAATCGACCACAAATAGTCTGCCGCATCGTCCAGGTCGGCAAATGATCGGGGTACCCCCAAATACTGACCAATGCGCTCCAAGGCAGCCGGATTCAACGCTGGGCCCACGTCGTTGAGGACGAGTCGACGAACAGGAGAGTTCCGCAAGGCACTCAAGCCCAGACCGATCAAGCCACCCATCGAGGTACCCACCCAGTCGACGGTGCGCGCCTGCAACCGGGCCAGCAAGGTGACCATATCCGCCACGTAGGTGGGAACTGCGTACGCAGCGGGATCTGCCAACCAATCTGACTGGCCTCGACCCACCACATCGGGACATACCACCCGGCAATGCGAACTGAGTTGCTCGGCCAACACGTCAAAGTCGCGGCCCTGTCGGGATAACCCGTGCACGCAGATCACCACGTGGGGATGGTGGGGGTCTCCCCACTGCCAATAGGCCATTTTGTGCAGACCCTGGGCATCCAGGCATTGAACATGATGCAGTTGCGGTGAGCTCATGGGGATACCCCGTCGGTCAGGTCAGTTTCAGCTAATCGGCTTACGATGTGATCCTATTGTGGCGTGCTACACCTTCAAAATCACTGGGATTTGACACATGCTGACCGGAAAGACGGCTTTGATCACGGGGTCCACCAGCGGAATTGGCTTGGGTATTGCGTATGCGATGGCTCAGCATGGTGCCAATATCATTTTGAACGGCTTTGGCGATGTTCAGGCCGCCAAGTCCAAGTTTCGCGAGCTCGATGCCATGATCGGGTACCACCCGGCCGATATGAGCAAGCCCGATGAAATTGCCCAGCTGGTGCGGTATGCCGAAACTGAAATGGGCGGAATCGACATCCTGGTCAATAACGCAGGCATCCAGCACGTCAGCCCCATTGAAGACTTTCCCGTAGAGCGGTGGGACGCGATCATGGCGATTAACCTAAGCTCGGCGTTTCACACCATTCGCTTGGCACTGCCTTTCATGAGGGCCAGACGGTGGGGCCGCATCATCAACATCGCGTCGGCTCACGGACTGGTGGCCTCGGCGGAGAAGTCGGCCTATGTGGCTGCCAAGCACGGCCTGGTAGGTTTGACCAAGGCCGTTGCGCTGGAGACGGCTGCTAGCGGTATTACCGTCAATGCCGTCTGTCCAGGCTGGGTCCTGACCCCGTTGGTGCAGAAGCAGGTGGATGCCAGGGCAGCCGCGAAGGCACAGGACCTGGCCACGGCCACCCGCGAACTGTTGGGAGAAAAGCAACCGTCGATGCAGTTCACCACGCCCGAGCAACTGGGAGAGCTGGCGGTTTTCCTGTGTTCGCCTGCCGCAGACAATATCCGCGGGGCCAGCCTGACCATGGACGGTGGCTGGACAGCACAGTAGGCCAACCAAGTTGTAACCGAATGATTCTGGGCACTGCCCAGGTGCCTATGTCACATCCACAATGACAGATCCTCTGCTGTCAAGGGTGTTTCATGTCGAGTTTGATGGCTCCTCGTGCCGATCGTGTGGCGGTGGTCGATGACGATGTGCGGGTGCGTGAGTTGCTCAAGCGCTACCTCAGTCAAGAAGGATTTGAGGTTTTTGTGGCTGAGGATGCCCGGGGCCTGAGGCGCTTGCTCGAGCGCGATACGCTGGACCTGATCGTGCTCGATTGGGTCCTGCCTGGAGAAGATGGGCTGTCGTTATGCAAGAGCCTTCGACAGGCGCAAGATGGTACGCCCGTCATCATGTTGACCGCCAAGTCCGATGAGGTGGATCGGGTCGTGGGGCTGGAGGTGGGGGCCGACGACTTTGTCGCCAAGCCTTTCAGTCCTCGCGAGCTGCTGGCCCGCATCCATGCCGTCCTCAGGCGGCGTCCGGCCGAAGAAGCGGCTGGCGCTCCAAGCCGCATGGGCACCAGTGTTCGCTTTGGGCCCTTTGAATTTGATATGGGCCGAAGGCGACTCCTCAAGGGTGGAGAGCTCGTGAATCTCACCACGGGAGAATTCGCCATGCTCAAGGTTTTGGTCCAGCACGCCCGACAGCCACTGACCCGTGAAAAGCTGTCCTGGCTCACTCGCTCCAAGCCTTACGATCCAGCCGATCGCAGCCTGGACGTTCAGATTGCCCGCCTGCGCAAGGTCCTGGAAGAACAGCCCTCCCGACCCCAGTTCATCCAAACGGTCTGGTCGGTGGGCTACGTTTTTGTGCCGGACGAGTCTCAAGCCGCGAACTGATTCACATCGCGCGGCGGGTGAGCAAACATACGGCGCGCGCCTCGATGGCCTGCAACTGGCCCACCGGCCCGAGGTGCTCGGCCGTTTTAGCCTTGACATTGACCTGGTCCGAGCTGATGCCCAGCAACTGCGCAATACGTCGCCCCATGGCGGGCAAGTGGGGCGCCAATTTGGGGGCCTGCGCGATGATCGTGGCATCGACATTGACCAGATCCCAGCCCCGCTCGCGTACTCGATCCATCACCTTTTCAAGCAAAACAGCCGAATCGGCCCCCCGATACGCGGGGTCTGTGTCGGGGAAATGCCGGCCAATATCACCCATGGCGGCAGCCCCCAGCACAGCGTCGGTGATGGCGTGAAGCAGGGCATCAGCATCCGAGTGCCCCTGCAGCCCATGGCTGTGCTCAATTCTTATCCCACCCAACATCAAGGGTCGGTCGGCCACCAATGCGTGGATGTCCCAACCCTCTCCAATTCGCCACATAGTCATGCCAACTCCCGACGTGTGGATAAGAGCCGCCGTGCCAAGTCAAAGTCATGCGAATAGGTGACTTTGAAATTCTCCATGGGGGCAGGAACCAAAACAGGCCGTTGGCCCAACGCTTCCACGGCGCTGGCCTCATCGGTGACCTGGTCGCCTGCTCGTTGCAAAGCTTCTTGGAGCAACTGCCATCTGAACATTTGCGGGGTCTGGGCTACCCACTTGTCGTGGCGGCTCACCGTAGAGACGACTCGCTGCGCATCGGCGACTTTGAGCGTATCGCTTAGCGGACACGCCAACAAACCGCCCACCTCATCGTCCAGGCAAGCCTCTATGAGCCCGCCCACCCATGCTGGCCTGACCAAACAACGGGCCGCATCGTGGACCAGCACCCAGTCATGGGGCTGAGCGCCCCGCTGCCGTAGTACCTGCAAGGCCGACGTCACCGTTTGAGCGCGGGTAGTGCCGCCGCACCGCTCCACCACCGCACGCTTGCCGGAAAACCACGGGACCTCACGTTCAAAGAGGTGGTCATCAGGCGCGAGCGCGACCACTATCAGCTCAATTTGCGTGACAGCCCACAACGCTTGCAGGGTGTGACCCACCACCGTCTCGTGGTGCAAACGCACGTACTGCTTGGGCTGAGGACTGCCGCTTCGTGACCCCGATCCTGCGCAGGGCACCACCGCGAAAATACGGGACGAGCGGTTATGGACGGACATGACTCCATTTTAGATACCTTCGCCCGTGTACCACTTGTCCGCGTATTTGGAACAATACACCCATGTACCTGAGTCCGATAGCCCCGGGAAAGAAGTTTGCCCAGCCGCGTCCGTGGGGTTCGGCCGATTCGCTGTTTCTGGCACGGTGGGCTCGAGAACGCTCTGGCCAGGGCCACACCACCGTGGTGGTCACGGCCGACCCTGCGGACCCTCGCCGCCTGATCGATGAAATCGCCTGCTTCGATGCCCAACTGCGCTGCGCAGTGCTACCCGACTGGGAAACCTTACCTTATGACACGTTCAGTCCTCATGAAGATCTAATTTCAGAACGGCTGGCCACCCTGTGGCGCCTATTGCAGGGTGAGGTTGACGTGCTTTTGGTGGCCGCCACAACCGCCTGCACCTGCGTGCCGCCGCCCTCGTTCTTGGCGGCCACCACCTTCCATTTCCAGCAGAAGATGGCCCTGGATCCCGCCAAGCTCAAGGCACAACTGACCTTGGCGGGCTACCAGCACGTCTCTCAGGTTGTGGCCGCTGGCGAGTACGCCGTGCGCGGCAGTCTCATCGACCTGTTTCCGATGGGCTCGACAGTGCCCTACCGCGTGGATCTTTTCGACGATGAGGTGGATTCGATTCGAACGTTCGATCCGGATACACAACGCAGCCTTTACCCCGTGGCTGAGGTGAGATTGCTCCCAGGCCGTGAATTCCCCCTTGATGAAGCCGGGCGTGCTACGTTTCGGGCGCGCTGGCGGGAAAAGATGGACGGTGATCCAACCAAGGCGAGGCCCTACAAGGATGTGGGTCAGGGACTGGCCAGCGGTGGTATCGAGTACTACCTGCCCCTGTTCTTTGAGCAACCCGCAAGACTGTTCGACTATCTGCCCCCGGCCACCTCCATGGTGTTGTTGGGTGAGGTCGACGAGGCCTTATCCACCTTCTGGACCGAGGCCACCGAGCGGCATCGGTTTGCTCAATACGATCCCGACCGCCCCGTCTTGGCGCCTGGTGAATTGTTCATGGCCCCCCAGGTCTTCTTCTCGGCCACACAAGGTGTGGCCACCCTCAGTCTTCGAGGTTCCCAGGCCTGCGAGTGGTCCAGACCGCTACCGGACCTGAGCATCGACCGAGGCGCTCAAGAGCCATTACATGCGCTCAGGTCTCACCTCCAAAGGTCATCGGCTCGCATCTTGCTATCCACCGAATCCCCTGGCCGTCGGGAAACCGTACTCGATTTGCTGCGCGAGCATGGCTTGGATCTGCCATTGGCCGAAGACATCCACAGCTTCTTGCAAGGCGAACAGCCTGTGGCCATCACGGCCAGCGCCCTTCACCGTGGCTTTCACTGGATCACCCCCGAAGGTGAAGCCGACATTCAGTTCGTCACCGAATCAGAGCTGTTTGCCTCCACGCCCTCGGCCAGACGCAGACGCAAGCAGGAGCTCACCAGCAGCGTGGACGCCATGCTGCGCGACATTTCAGAGGTCAAGGTGGGTGACCCCGTGGTTCATACCCACCACGGGATTGGCCGATACCAGGGGCTCGTGAATATCGACACAGGTGAGGGACCTTCGGAATTTCTGCATCTGGAGTATGCCGATAAAGCGACGTTGTATGTGCCGGTATCGCAGCTGCATTTAATTGGCCGATATACCGGTGTCAGCCCCGACGAAGCGCCTTTGCATCGACTCGGCTCGGGTCAATGGGAAAAAGCGCGCAAAAAGGCGGCCGAGCAGGTTCGCGACACCGCCGCCGAATTGCTGGCTCTTTACGCCAAGCGAGCAGCCCGACAGGGGTTTGCTCACCGATTTTCAGTGCACGATTACGAGGCATTTGCCACCAGCTTCGGTTTTGAGGAGACGCCGGACCAAAAAGCGGCCATTCATGCCGTGGTCCAGGATATGGTCAGCCCCCAACCAATGGATCGCCTGGTATGCGGGGATGTGGGTTTTGGCAAGACCGAGGTGGCACTCAGAGCCGCCTTTGTTGCCGTACACAGTGGCAAGCAGGTGGCCATGCTGGCCCCCACCACTTTGCTGGCCGAACAGCACTACCAAACTTTGTGTGATCGATTTGGGCAATGGCCGGTCCGGGTGGCCGAACTGTCTCGCTTTCGTACCTCCAAAGAGGTTCAAAGTGTGCTGGCCGGCTTGGAAGCTGGCACTGTTGACATCGTGGTGGGCACCCACAAACTGCTCAGCCCCGAGGTGAAGTTCCAGCGGCTGGGTTTACTCATCATCGACGAGGAACACCGCTTTGGTGTACGTCACAAAGAGGCCCTCAAAGCCAAACGCGCAGAAGTCGATGTTCTGACCCTCACCGCAACGCCCATTCCCAGGACGTTGGGCATGGCGCTAGAGGGTATTCGCGATCTTTCCGTCATTGCCACGGCGCCTCAAAGACGGCTGGCCATCAAGACCTTTGTGCGAAACGAGGGGTCTGGCGTGATTCGTGAAGCAGTGCTGCGAGAGCTCAAGCGCGGTGGCCAGGTGTATTTTCTGCATAACGAGGTGGAGACCATTGTCAACCGCCAAGAGGCCCTGTCTAAATTGCTTCCAGAGGCGCGTATCGCAGTGGCACATGGGCAAATGCCCGAACGCGCGCTCGAGCAAGTGATGCGCGAATTCGTCTCACAACGGTATAACGTACTGCTGTGCTCAACCATCATTGAGACCGGTATCGATGTACCTACCGCCAACACCATTGTGATCTCACGCGCTGATAAGTTCGGCTTGGCTCAACTGCATCAGCTCAGAGGGCGGGTGGGCCGAAGTCATCACCAAGCCTACGCATACCTGATGGTGCCCGACACCGAATCATTGACTCGACCGGCCCTGCAGCGGCTCGAGGCGATTCAAAGTATGGAAGAGTTGGGATCGGGCTTTTATCTGGCCATGCACGATCTGGAAATTCGCGGTGCAGGTGAAGTTTTGGGCGAACACCAAAGCGGCAATATGCTGGAGGTGGGTTTTCAGTTGTACAACGACATGCTTTCTGAAGCTGTGCGCTCCCTTAAGGCAGGCCGCGAGCCTGATCTGATTTCACCGCTATCTGTGGCCACTGAGGTCAATCTTCATGCCCCAGCGCTTCTCACCGATGAGTACTGCGCCGATGTACGCACGCGGTTAAACCTATACAAGCGGATGGCGGCTGCTGAAAGACCCGAGCAACTGGAGGTCTTGCAAGAAGAGATGACAGATCGTTTTGGTCGTTTGCCTGAACAGGGCAAGGTACTGATGGAAGCCCATCGATTGCGCATCATGGCGCTACCTTATGACATCGCCAAGGTGGATGCAGGTCCGCAGCACTTGAGCATTGCCTTCAAGCCAAATGCGCGCGTAGATGCCTCCCGCATCATTGCACTGGTCCAAAAAAATCGAACGTTTCGTTTTGCCGGTAATGACAAATTGCGCATTGACAGGCAAATCTCCAATCCCCTAGACCGAGCGGCCTTCATCAAAGAGCTGTTGCGCTCTCTGGGTCCGCCCGTCAAAGTAGATTCATCTGAGCCGACATGAGCGCTACCATCATCAAGACCCAGGGCTTGGGCAAGTCCCCAAGGCTGAGTGACTACGCACTGGTGGCCTTTGACATGGATTCCACCCTCATCTCCATCGAGTGCGTCGACGAGATCGCCGATCGGGCTGGTAAACGCGAAGAGGTCGCGCGTATTACCGAGGCAGCCATGCAAGGCCTGATTGCCGACTACAAAGACAGCCTGCGCCAGCGGGTGGCCCTTTTGCGGGGCGTTCCCGTTGAGGAACTCGAGTACGTCTATTCGCATAGACTGCAATTCAACCCTGGCGTCGAACGATTCGTGGCCGCTTGTCAGCAGCAGGGTCTCAAGACGCTGCTGGTTTCAGGCGGATTTACATTCTTTGCTGAGCGCGTCAGGGCTCACCTGAAGCTGGACTATGCACGCTCCAACGAGCTGGAAGTGATCAACGGGCGTTTGACCGGTCGGCTGATACCTCAGGCGTGGGGCGACATCGTAGACGGGGCTGAAAAGCGCAAGACCCTGCTTGAAATTTGTGATCTGTTGGGGATTGACGCCCAACAAAGCATTGCCGTTGGCGATGGGGCCAATGATCTGCCGATGATGGGCGTAGCCGGTCTGTCCATTGCGTTTCACGCCAAACCTGTAGTGGCTGAAAAAGCCCACATCAGCATTCCTTCAGGAGGGTTGGACCAAGCCTTACCGTTGCTGGGCTACCCCGCCATCACCTGAGACCAAACTTTTTCTAATCGCTTGACGCTCACGGGCTGCGCGGTGCGCAGTTCCTGCGCGAACAGGCCTACCCGCAGCTCCTCCATGAGCCAGCGGAACTCCTGCAGCCGCGGATCTCGTCGACCTTTGAGCTCGGCCAGTCTTCGGACATAGCGTTGCTCCAGAGGGCGGATTTGTGCCAGAGCGTTGGCATCTCGCGTCGGGTCTTGCCGCCACTTGTCCAATCGCAGGCTCACGCCCTTGAGGTACCTGGGAAAGTGCTGCAAGACCTCCCATGGCTCGGTTAGGAGGCAAAGCACCGGATTCAAGCCCTGAAGTTGTTGCGTGATGTCATCCGCTGTCTCGCGATTGGCACGAGAATCTCGCAGCTTGCGCTGCGCTTGCGCCCAATCCGTCAGCAAGGTCACAACCAGGCGTTCTACCTCTTGGGCAATCAGGCTCAGACGCGTCCGACCCTGTTGCAGTCGCTGATCAAATTCCTCCTCATCTCGGGGCCACGGCGTTGCCATGAATGACCGGTCTAGCGACAGGTCCATCATCACTTCACGCATCCGGTCCCAGTCAATCTTGGCGTCTATCGTGACCGGCAAAGAAGTCGATTTCAAGAAGGATTTGCTCAATGCCTTGGTACTCTCGCGCACCTGCAAGGCAAAGAGGCGTCGCAGACCGGCTTTGTGCTTCTCATGGGCTTGGGCAGGATCATCGAAGACATCGAAACGGACGTGCGTCAGGTGATCGATCAGCGCCGGATAGCCTAGAAGCACCTGGTCGCCCTGGGTAATTTCCATTAATTCGGGCCACTGTCCAAACTCCCACTGCCTGAAATCGCCCTGAAGCGGGCCTGCCCCAGAGGCTTTGCGGCCAGGAGAAGGTGGCGCAATATCAGCAGCAGCGGTGCCAGGAGCCTGCGCCGGCTGTACCGCCGTGGGCTGGTGGGGCTGATTTTTGATCTGAGCCAATGCTTGGAACGCACTTCGCGCCTGCGAGCCCCACTTGGCCTTCAACGATGACAGTTGTCGGCTCATGTCCATGAAGCGGCCATGGTCGTCCACCAGACGGAAATTCATCCACAAGTGCGCCGGCAGTGTCTCCAGCTTGAAATCCATGGGCTGTATCGGTAGGTTGGACTGCGTTCGAACTGCCGCAGCGAGCGTCTGGATCAACGATCCCTCTCCAATGGCGACCGTGGAACAAAATTCATCGCAAAACGCTGGAAGTGGCGCAAGGCGCGATCTTGGGCGCGCAGGCAGGCTTTTGAGCAATGCCAGCACTTTATCGCGCAGCATTCCCACTACCAGCCACTCACTCCTGAGCTCATCGACCTGATTCAAGGCAAACAAAGGAACCGTGACCGTCAGACCATCTGCAGGGTCGCCCGGCTCATGCAAATACGCGGCCGCGCAGTCCACACCCCCCAGTCGTATCAGAGCAGGAAACGCCGATGCGGTGACCGAATCCGCCTGATGACGCATCAGCTCTTCGCGGGTCATGCGTAAAGACTGATCGCGCGCCGGTGTTTGATCGCGCATCCACTTCTGCAAGGTACTCAAAGAGCAAACGTCACCAGGCAGCTTGCCGTCATAAAAGTCGAACAACAATTGCTCGTCGACCAAAACGTCTTGGCGCCGCGACTTGTGCTCTAACTCCTCCACCTGCGCAATCAACTTTCGGTTGAACTGCTGAAAACCCTGGGCGGGGGTCAAGGCGTCTTGCACCAGCGCCTCCTTGATGAACACCTCCCTGGCTTGGACCGGATCGATACGAGAAAACGACACCTTGCGCTGGTTGTAGACCACCAGGCCGTACAAAGTGGCCCGCTCCATGGCCACCACCTCGCCCCACTTAGGATCGAAGCGCGGATCCAGCCACTGCCGTTTGAGCAAATGAGCCGCTACCGAGGTGATCCAGGTGGCTTCGATCTGTGCCCAACGCCTGCCGTAGAGCTTGCTCGTCTCCACCAATTCGGCTGCCACCACCCAGCGGCTGCCCCGTTTGCTCAACCGCACGCCCGGGTGACGCCAAAATCGTATGCCCCGAGCCCCCAGATATACCTCCGACTCGTCGTCTTTACAGCCCACATTACCCAGCAGGCCTGCCAATAGACTCAAGTGCAGCTGTTCGTAGGTCGCTTCTGATGACGTCACTGTCCAGCCCAGCTGGTGCACGAGCTCAGTGAGTTGAGAGTGGACGTCGCGCCACTCCCGTACCCGGCGGGGACTGATGAAATGGTCTCGTAAAGCCAACTCTTGTTGCCTGTGGCTGAGCTTGTGGGTGGATGTGGACGGCGACCGTAAGTTTTCTAACCATGTCCACAGCTTGCAGTAGCCCATGAACTCAGATCGCTCATCGTCAAAGGGCTTGTGTTTGAGATCTGCTGTGGCGGCCTGCTCCTGCGGTCGCTCCCGGACATCTTGCACACTCAGGGCTGAGCAAATCACCAGTGCTTCTTTCAAACAGCTGCGATGCTTGGCTTCAAGCAGCATCCGGCCGATGCGTGGATCCAATGGCAGCTTGGACAGTTGGCGTCCCGTGGGCGTCAACTCGTGCTGTTCATCGACGGCTTGCAGCTCTTGCAACAGCGCGTAACCATCGGCCACCGCCCTACCCGAAGGGGGCTGTACAAAAGGAAACTGTTCGGCCGAGCCCAGTCGCATCGACTTCATCTTCAATATCACGGCCGCCAGCGACGATCGCAGTATTTCGGGGTCGGTAAATGCTGGGCGTTTATTGAAGTCGGCTTCATCGTACAGGCGGATGCAGATGCCTTGGCTGACCCGTCCGCAGCGACCACTTCGCTGCTGGGCCGCGGCTCGGCTGATGGGCTCGACCAGGAGCTGCTCAATCTTGGATCGATAGCTGTAACGCTTCACGCGCGCCCAACCTGAATCGATCACATAGCGGATGCCCGGCACCGTCAGTGAAGTCTCGGCCACGTTGGTGGCCAGCACGATCCGCCATGAACCGCTCGGGCGAAATACCTTGTCTTGTTCAGCCTGAGACAGACGGGCGTACAAAGGCAGGAGTTCGGGAACAGCGCTGGCTCGGCGTCCCGCTCCCAAATGCCGCCTCAAAGCATCGGTCGCTTCGCGAATTTCGCGCTCTCCTGGCAAAAACACCAAAATATCCCCAGGCCCGATTTGCCACAACTCGTCTACGGCCCGGCAGACCGCCTCAAGCCAACCCTCTTCTCGAGTGTCTTGAAAGGGTCGCCAGCGTACCTCTACCGGAAACAGCCGCCCCGACACCTGGATGACCGGGGCGCTACGCCCGTTCGTTGCAAAGTGATCGGCAAACCGCTGCGCGTCTATGGTCGCCGAGGTCACCACCACCCGCAACTGCGGCCGACGGGGCAGCAGTTGCTTGAGATAGCCCAACAGAAAGTCGATGTTGAGACTGCGTTCGTGAGCCTCGTCAATGATGATGGTGTCGTAAGCTTGGAGTAGCGGATCAGAGGCCAATTCGGCCAGCAAGATGCCATCGGTCATGAGCGTGATGACCGACTCCTTGGAAGACCGGTCGCTGAACCTGATTTTGTAGCCAACGGCATGCCCCAAGGAGGTTTTCAGTTCTGACGCAATTCGCGCTGCCACGCTGGTGGCAGCTATCCGCCTGGGCTGGGTATGGGCTATCCGACCAGCCCCTGGCAATCCGCGCCGAAGGTGGGCCAAGGCAGCCATCTTGGGCAGCTGTGTGGTCTTGCCCGAGCCCGTTTCGCCACACACGATGACCACCGGATGCTCGCACAGCGCGGCGATGATTTCCTCTGACCGGTCCGAAACGGGCAAGCCTGGCTGCAAGGAGAAAAACTCCGGCCCCCAGGAGCGGCGGAGGACGTCGGCGGGCGCGGAATGGTTCTGCACGGCGTGGCATTATCCGGCCGGTCGGCCGCCTGCCGAACGCTGGGCTGCGGCACAATGCGCTTAGATATGGACGCTTCTGCCAGTTTGGTCTTCCCGCACACCTTCGTTCCGTGGTTTCGGGCGGTGGCGCCGTACATACACGCCTACCGAGGCAAGACCTTTGTGGTGGGTTTGTGTGGTGAGGCCATCGCAGCGGGCAAGCTCAGCGCCTTTGTGCAGGACCTGGCCATCCTGCATGCCATGGGCATTCAACTGGTTTTGGTCCACGGATTCCGGCCCCAGGTTTCCGAGCAGCTGCGCACCAAAGGTCACCCTGAGCGCTTCAATGCGGGTTTACGCATCACCGATGCCGTGGCCTTAGACAGCGCACAGGAGGCTGCCGGTCAGCTGCGGTTCGAAATCGAGGCGGCTTTTTCGCAGGGTCTGCCCAACACCCCCATGGCCAATGCCACGTTGCGCGTGGTTTCGGGTAACTTCCTCACGGCTCGGCCGGTGGGCATTGTGGAGGGCGTGGACTACCAGCTCAGCGGCGTAGTGCGCAAGGTCGATGCTGTGGCCATACGCAAGGCAGTAGAAGGCGGCGCCGTGGTGCTGCTCAGTCCCTTTGGGTTTTCGCCCACGGGGGAAGCTTTCAACCTGAGCATGGAGGATGTGGCCACCTCCTGCGCCGTGGCCTTACAAGCGGACAAACTGATTTTTGTCACCGAAACGGCCGGCGTGCGGGAGAACTTGCTAGACCCCAGCAGTCCCATCGATACCGAGCTGGCCTTGGCCGATGCCCAAAAGCTGTTGGCCCAGCTGCCGCCCCCCACTGCGCCGCAGGACGTGGCGTTTTATCTGCAGTATTGCGTCAAGGCGTGTCTGGGTGGAGTTGAGCGCTCGCACATCTTGCCCTTCGCCGTAGACGGGGCTTTGTTGATGGAGGTCTACACCCACGACGGTATTGGCACCATGGTGGTAGACGAAAAGCTTGAAAGTCTGCGAGAGGCTGACCCGGACGACGTCGGTGGCATCTTGCAATTGATAGAGCCCTTCGAAAAAGACGGCACCCTCGTTCGGCGAGACCGCTCAGAAATTGAGCGCGACATCGGCAACTACACGCTCATTGAGCACGATGGGGTCATCTTTGGTTGTGCCGCCCTGTACCCCTACAGCGAAGCCCGTACCGGCGAGATGGCGGCATTGACGGTGTCTCCTGTGGCGCAGGGACAAGGCGACGGGGAAAAGATTCTCAAGCGTATTGAGCAACGGGCTCGGGCCTCGGGTCTGGAAAGTATCTTTGTACTCACCACCCGAACGATGCATTGGTTCCTCAAGCGGGGATTCGTGCAAGTGGATCCCGAATGGCTCCCCGAGGCACGCAAGCGCAAGTACAACTGGGATCGTCGCTCCCAGGTCCTGGTCAAGACTCTGAAGTAGCAAGGAATCACCCCATGACAAGAATGGTTCAGTGTGTGTATTTGAAGAAGGAAGCCGAAGGCTTGAGTTTTGCGCCCTACCCTGGCGAACTCGGAAAAAGGATTTACGACAACGTTTCCAAAGAGGCGTTTGAGATGTGGAAGCGTCACCAAACCATGTTGGTCAATGAAAATCGGCTGGTCTTGGCAGATGCGCGTGCCCGGCAGTATCTGGCCCGGCAGATGGAGCAGTTTTTCTTTGGCGGCGGGGCCGATCAGCCCCAGGGCTACGTGCCACCCAGCCCCTGATTGGGGCCTCAGGACCGTTCGTGGCCAGCACGCTTCGGGGCCAGATCCCCGAAAGTTTCATCCAGGAAGTGCTATCGCGCGTTGACATCGTCGATGTCGTCTCTCGCCATGTGACCCTGAAAAAGGGCGGGGCCAACCTGCAAGGTCTGTGTCCATTTCACGCCGAGAAGAGTCCCAGTTTCACGGTCAGCCCGGTCAAGCAGTTCTACCACTGCTTTGGGTGCGGGGCTCACGGCGATGCCATCCGTTTCTTGATGGAGCACTCGGGCTTGGGATTCATCGATGCCCTGCGAGAGCTCAGCGACGGCTGCGGCCTCATGTGGCCTCAGGCGGCGGCCAGCCCACAAGACCTCGCCCAACAAGAGCAGGCGCGCGGCGAACGTGAGCGGCTTCACCACGCCTTGGAACATGCCGCGCAACACTACCAATCCTGTTTGAAGTCTCATGAAGCGGCCATCACCTACCTCAAGGGACGCGGGCTAACGGGCACGGTAGCCAAACGATTTGGGCTGGGGTATGCGCCAGCGGGTTGGCGCAGCCTGGCCAGTGCATTCGAAAAATACGATGCTCAGGAGTTGGTCGACGCCGGGCTTGTGCTGGTTCAGGAGGCCGAAGGGGAAGAGGCCAAGCGCTACGACCGATTCCGAGACCGCATCATGTTCCCGATTCGCTCCGTCAAGGGTGAGGTCATTGGTTTCGGTGGACGCGTGCTCGGCGCGGGTGAGCCCAAGTACCTGAACTCCCCTGAAACGCCTGTATTTGTCAAAGGTCGTGAACTCTACGGTCTGTACGAGGCCCGGGTGGCGATTCGCGAGCGCGGCTACGCTTTGGTGGTCGAAGGCTATATGGATGTGGTGGCCTTGTCGCAATCGGGCTTTGACAATGCGGTGGCCACCCTGGGAACCGCCTGTACGGCCGACCATGTACGCAAGCTGCTTCGCTTCACCGACCAAGTCGTGTTCAGTTTTGATGGCGATGCAGCGGGTCGACGGGCAGCCTCTCGTGCGCTAGACGCTGCCCTGCCCCATGCATCCGATTTGCGTACCTTCCGTTTCCTCTTCCTGCCCGAGCAAGACGACCCCGATTCGTATGTCAGAACTCACGGGCGGGATGCCTTTGAGGCGCAAGTGCAAGCGGCCATTCCACTGTCCAGGCAATTGTTGGAGCGCTGCAGCGAGGGGGCTGATCTGGCTTGGGCAGAAGGTCGCTCGCGCATGCTGGCCAATGCCAAGCCTCTTTGGGCTTGCATGCCTCAGTGCGCACTCAAGACCCAAATCCTGGGGGAATTGGCGCAAGCGGCGCGTATGTCTGCCGAAGAACTGTACGCCTTGTGGCACCCCGAAGCGGCACCGAAAGCTGGGGTGCAGCGCCCCTCAGGAGGCTTCAAAGGCTCCGCCACGGGCCCTTCGCGCCCGAACCCCCCACGCACCATCTTGCAGCCTGCCGACCACGTCATCCGGCAGCTGATGCTGGACTCTGGACTGTGGGATCACATGTCCAGCGGCGATCAGGAGATGGTCCAGACCTTGTCCTCCTGGCACGGCGAGGCGGCGCGCTGGCTAGAGCGCTACACGGTCGATCAAGGACCCCAGCCGTGGCCCATGCTGCGAGAAGCCTGCACATCCCAGAGTTTTGGGCCTGCCTTGTTGCAACTGGTCGACGGCGCCGAAATTGATATTCAGGCATGCGCTGAGGACCTGGAGTTGGCAATGGCTCAACTGCGCAAGACCATGGATGCACGGCGCTCCGATGCCCTCAGGCTGCTTGGCAGAGCCTGACCCGCCAAAAACCCACCGTCACCGGCACATCGGGGTGCGGTCGATGATATAATCCGACCTCTCGGCAAGAGTGGGCGCAGCACCTCCGGTCCCCGGCCAACCCTGAGCGGGTTTCACAGGCCAACTTCCCCGCAAGGGCTGCAAAAAACATCTCCACGCGACCTTGTCGACTTCACCGCTGTGGCAATAGTCACGGGGTGGGTTCGGGCAGTTCACGCCTGGTGCCTTCTGGTGGCCCGGCTTCAGCTTCCCCGGTTAGTTGTGGTCGCCCCTATTTTTCAGAGGACACGCATGAGTGCCAAAAAGCCCCTGCCCAAAGCCGCTGTCAAGCGTGCGGCTGCCCCCACCAAATCCCGGCCGGCCTCAGCGGCAGCCAAGGCGGTCCCGAAGGGTCCAGCCAAGATGCCGGTCAAATCCTCGGGCAAACCAACCCCCAAAACTGCCTCCAAGCCCGCGGTGAAGTCCGCCGTCAAGTCCTCTACCAAGCCTTCACCCAAGCTGGTTGCAGGAGCCGCTTCCAAGTCGGCGGCCAAACCTCCCGCCAAAGCCCCCGCCGCCCCGCCCTCTAAGCCGGCCGTCAAGGTGGCCGCAAAAGCCCCGGCCAAACCGGTTGGGTCTTCTAAGGCACAAGTGGCGAGCAAGCCGCTGACCCAAACCGCGGCGAAGCCGGCGGCCAAGGCGGCGGCTAAAACCACAGCCACCCCCGGAAAGAAGGGGCAGATCCAAGCCGACAGCAAACCGGCTGGCAAAGTCAATGCGAAATTGGCGGTGCGGCCCCAGGCCAAACCGATGAACAAGCCCGGCCCCAAGGGTGCCCGCAAGGCTGAGGAGGTGGAAGACCTCGGCGATGTGGACTTGGAATTTGAGGGCGCCGAGGAGACGGATGGCGTTGAGGCCGAGGAAGCGGAGAAGTCCAAGGCCAAGCCCCTGCGAATGAAGGTCTCGCGCGCTAAGGAGCGAGCGCTGATGCGAGAGTTCGGCCTTGACGAGACCACCCTGACCGAGGAGGAGGTGGCCAAGCGCCGGCTTGAGCTCAAGACACTCATCAAGATGGGCAAGACCCGTGGCTTCCTGACCCATCAAGAGATCAACGACCACCTCCCCGAGCGCTTGATCAACGAGGAAATCCTCGAAGCCATTATTGCCATGCTCAACGATATGGGCATCGCAGTCTATGAACAAGCACCCGATGCCGCTACGCTGTTGATCGCCGGTGGTGGCACCTCAACGGCAACCGAAGAAGAGGCTGAAGAAGCCGCTGAAGCGGCTTTGTCGACGGTGGACTCGGAGTTCGGTCGAACCACGGATCCGGTGCGCATGTACATGCGCGAGATGGGCACGGTGGAATTGCTGACCCGAGAAGGCGAAATTGAAATCGCCAAGCGCATCGAGGGTGGCCTGCAGGCCATGATGCACGCGATCAGCGCCTCGCCGACGACGGTGGCCGAAATATTGGCGATGGCCGACAAAATTGCTGCGGGCGAAATGCCCATCTCCGAGGTGGTCGACGGTTTTGTGTCCACCGATGAGGCTGACGACTATGTGGCCGAGGAGGACTTTGACGAATTTGACGAAGAAGACGACGATGATGGTCAGGGCGGCAGCAAGGCCTTGACCAAGAAGCTCGAAGAGCTCAAGGCCCAGGCACTGGAGAAGTTCGCCGTTCTGCGCACGCATTTTGAAAAGATGCGCCGAGCCTTCGAGCGTGAGGGATACCGCTCAGCTGCCTACGACAAGGCTCAGGCGGCCATCAGCACAGAGCTCATGGCCATTCGATTCACGGTCAAGACCATCGAGCGTTTATGCAATATCTTGCGCTCCCAGGTGGATGACGTACGTCGCTATGAACGCGAATTGCGCAGGATCGTGGTGGATAAATGTGGCATGCCCCAAGACCACTTCATCAAGTCCTTCAGCGCCAATGTGCTGAACCTGAAATGGGCAGAAAAAGAGATAGCTGCGGGGAAAAATTACAGCGCCGTACTGTCGCGCAACTTGCCCGCTGTACAAGAGCTACAGCAAAAGCTCATCGATTTGCAGGCCCGTGCCGTGGTGCCGCTAGACGACCTCAAGCTCATCAACAAAAAGATGAACGAGGGCGAGCGCGCATCGCGTGATGCCAAGAAAGAGATGATTGAGGCCAATTTGCGTCTGGTGATCTCGATTGCCAAGAAGTACACCAATAGAGGGTTGCAATTCCTGGATTTGATTCAAGAGGGCAACATCGGCCTGATGAAGGCGGTGGACAAGTTCGAGTACCGCCGCGGCTACAAGTTCTCGACCTACGCCACGTGGTGGA
>CAYNSW010000037.1:0-29780 GCA_964400135.1 uncultured Rubrivivax sp.
GGCGACGCTTTAGCGGAATTCAGAATCAGTCGGCGCTGACCCTGGCGAGGAGATCCCCGCATCGCCCCGCAAGTTGTCTTTAACTCGGCGATGAGGTGTGCATTATAGGAACGAAAACGGCTCTGTTGCATTGGCTGGCGCGGCAACCCCTGTGGTCATTGCACACTTTGGGGGCTGCCTTGGGCTGGCTGGCCTACGGCCTGTCCCCGCGCTACCGCCGATTGCTGCGCGAAAACGCCAGCGCCGCGGGCCTGAGCGCTGCGCAAAGGCGTGCCAGTGTGGCCGAGGCCGGGCGTTTGTATGCGGAACTCCCCCGGGTCTGGTTGCGTCCGCCGGGACAGGCGCTCCCCGACCCGGTGGCCTGGCGCGGAGAGGACTGGATGGAAGCGGCGATGCGTTCGAGCGCCCCTTTGATCATCCTGACGCCTCACCTGGGCTGCTTTGAGGTGATCGCGCAGGCCTATGCCGAGCGTTTCGGGCCGCGCAAACCCATGACCGCCCTGTACCGCCCGGCGCGGCAGGCCTGGCTCGGTGAGCTGCAGCTGCTGGCGCGCAATCGACCTCACCTGCACAGCGCGCCGGCCAATCTGGCCGGGGTCAGGCAGCTGCTGAGGGTCTTGCGCGACGGGCAGACCATTGGTTTGCTGCCCGATCAGGTCCCGCCCGAGGGCCAAGGGGTATGGGCCCCCTTTTTTGGTCGGCCGGCCTACACCATGACCTTGGCTGCGCGCTTGGCCAGGCAAACAGGTGCCACGGTCTTGGCCCTGTGGTGCGAGCGGCTGCGCCGCGGCGCTGGCTATGTCATCCACGTGGGCCCCATGGCGCAGCCCTGGGGCGAGCCAGCAAGCGACGATGAGCAGGCGGCCAGGGATGTCAACGCCTCCATGGAGGCCCTGATCCGGCAATCGCCCTCGCAATACCTGTGGGCCTACGACCGTTACAAGGCCCCCCGGGTCCACCCCTGAGTCATGGCGCGCTGGGACATTGCACCTCGGGCCCTGGTGGCCGTGCTGCGCGTCTTGCAGGCATTGCCCATGCCGGTCTTGGTGCTCGCTGGCCGGGCATTGGGTCGCTTGCTGTTCGTGCTGGCGACTGAGCGGCGGCACATCGCATTGCGCAATGTCCAACTGTGCTTTCCGCAATGGACGCCCGCTCAGCACCGTGCCGTCGTGCGAGAGCACTTTGCGCTGCTCGGGCGCAGTCTTGTCGAGCGCGCCTTGCTTTGGTATGCCCCGGTCAGCCGCCTTCGCCGTCTCATCCATGTGGAGGGCGATATTGGTCTGGCTGAGCGCAGCGCCGCCCCCGTGATGTGGCTGGTGCCGCACTTTGTGGGCTTGGAAGTGGCCGGGGCTGCGGTGCAGTTGTTCCAGTCCAAAGTTGGCGTGGACATCTACCAGACCCAAAGCAACCCCTATTTGGATCGTGTGCTCAAGCAAGGTCGGCTGCGATTTGGCCGCGCCATGGCGTTTCCGCGTGGTTACCCCATCCGACGCCTGCTGCAGTTGATTGCCCAGGGGCACCCTTTTTTCAATATGCCTGACCAGGACTTTGGCGCCAAAGACGCGGCGTTTATCGATTTTTTTGGCATCCCGGCGGCCACCTTGCTGGCCCCGTCTCGGATGGCCCGATTGGCCGGCATGACGGTGCAACCGGTTTTGGTGGAGATGCTGCCTGGCGCCCAGGGCTGGCGTGTCCGATTCCTGCCCGCGTGGCAGGACTGGCCCACTGAGGACCCGCAGGCCGACACCCGGCGTATGAACGCGTTTATTGAGGAGCAGGTCAGGCGACAGCCAGCCCAGTATTTTTGGGTGCACAAGCGGTTCAAGACCCGCCCGTCGGGAGAGCCGTCGCTGTACGACGAGCGGTGACGGCCCGATAATGCGGCTTCCATGAGGTTGCGCTTTACCAAGATGCACGGCGCTGGCAACGACTTTGTCGTTATCGACGCCACCCGGCAGGCCCTCGCACTCTCGCCATCACAGGTCCGCTTCCTAGGCGATCGGCACCGCGGCGTCGGTGCAGACCAAATTCTGCTGGTGGAGCCCTCCCGTACACCGGGGGTGGACTTTAGTTATCGCATCTTCAACAACAGCGGCGATGAGGTCGAGCACTGCGGCAATGGCGCCCGATGCTTCTTGCAGTTTGTGCGCGAGCAAGGCCTGACCACGCAAGACCGTGTCCGCGTACAAACCGTTAACCGCGTGCTCGAGCTGTGGTGGGATGACCATGGACAGGTCAGTGTGGACATGGGAACTCCCCAATTCGAACCCCGTGAGGTCCCCTTCGACGACCACGGGCTGATCCCGCGTATGGAGTCGACCTTGCCCTGGTGGACCCTGCAGTTGCCCGACGGGGAACATGCGCAAGTCGCAGTGGTGTCCATGGGCAACCCCCATGCAGTACTTCGTGTGAGTGATGTCGAGTCGGCCCCGGTGGCCACTTGGGGCCCTTGGATTGAGCACCACCCGCGCTTTGCGCGCCGCGTCAATGTCGGATTCTTGCAAGTGGTATCACCAAGCCTGGCCCGGCTGCGCGTCTTTGAAAGAGGCGCCGGAGAGACGTTGGCCTGCGGCACGGGCGCTTGTGCCGCGGCTGCGGTCGGGCGAAGAGCCGGTTGGCTCAACTCGCCAGTGGACATTCAGACCCTGGGGGGGTGCCTGAGCATCGACTGGCCGCTGGTGCCGGCCACCAGCGCCATGCGCATGAGTGGCCCAGCTCAAACAGTTTTTCAAGGGGAGATTGAACTGTGACCAACCCACTGGGTACCCAAGGCATCACTGAGCAAGACATTGCCAACTACCTGATTCACAACCCCGGATTTTTCGAGCGGCACGCCGAGTTACTGGGCACCATCCAACTGGCCAATCCGCATGGCGTTCGAGCCGTTTCCTTGCAGGAGCGGCAAATGCAGATGCTGCGAGATCGCATCAAGGGTTTGGAGCAGCGCATCGTGGAGATGATCCGCCACGGCCAGGAAAACGTCACGCTCAACGAGCGCTTGCACCGCTGGGCTGCGGGCTTGCTGGAGGTGGCCCATGCCCATGACCTGCCAGATGCGGTCGTCCAAGGGTTGAGACACGAATTCATGATTCCTCAGGCTGCACTGCGGGTGTGGGACATCGATGCGACCTATGCCACGGGTGATCATGCCCAGACCGTGGGCGAAGAGGTCCGTGCTTTTGCCCAGGGGTTGGCGCAACCCTACTGCGGTGCGCATACGGGGTTTGAGGCCGTTCGTTGGCTGCAGGAGCCGCACTCCGTGCAATCGGTGGCCATGATGGCGTTGCGCAGTGCGGATCAGGACGTGTTCGGTTTGTTGATATTGGGCTCACCGGACCCGACTCGATACAGCGCCGACATGGGGACCGATCTGTTAGAGCGTATTGCGCATCTGGCCGCATCGGCGCTGTGCCGCATGCGCTCGCCAGACTGAGCCCGAGCCATCCTCGAGGTCAGGCGGTGAACGATCTGGACGGCTATTTGCAACACTTGACGGTGGAGCGTCGTCTGGCCTCGCGGACGGTGGCCATGTATCGGTTGGCGCTAGAAGATTTGCACCGGCAGGCCCGAGCCTATCCGATCGAGTTGGACAAGGTCCAGTCGCATCACATACGGCGCTGGGTGGCTGCCATGCGAGAGCGCGGGTTGGGTGCACGCAGCGTGGCCATCGCCTTGTCGGCATGGCGCGGGCTGTACCGGTGGTGGGGTCGAGACGGCCGGGTTTCGCACAACCCGGTTGACGGCATCAAGGCCCCCAAGGCCCCGCGCCCCTTGCCCAAGGCGCTTTCGGTTGAGCAAGCCTGTGCGTTGGCCGCGTTTGACGGCGGTGCTGCCGACGCTGCCTTGCGCGCGCGTGATCACGCGGTCGTTGAACTGCTGTATGGCTGTGGCCTTCGTGTGGGCGAGCTAACGGGTCTGGATGCGCGCGCCAGTACACAGGCGGCCGGCTGGGTCGACCTATCGGATGCCACCGCCCATGTCCTTGGGAAGGGCGCCAAGCGCCGCAGCCTCCCGGTCGGCCAGGCCGCCTTGGCCGCTCTGGCCGCCTGGCTGCAAGTGCGCCCTCAACTCGCCCGCACGGGTGAGCCCGCGTTGTTTGTCAGCCGCAAAGGCACGCGGTTGACGGCCAGCCAGGTTCGCTCTCGCCTGCGTGCGCTGGCCATCCAGGCGGGGTTGCCCACGCATGTCCATCCCCACATGCTCCGACACAGTTTTGCCAGCCATGTCTTGCAATCCAGCGCCGACTTGCGGGCCGTACAGGAGCTGCTCGGACACGCGCACATTGCCACCACGCAGGTCTACACCAAGCTGGACTTTCAGCATTTGGCACGTGTTTATGACGCTGCGCACCCCCGGGCCAAGCCCCGCGGGTGACGCCACGCCATGAAGTCCATACGCTTATTGGCGGGCAAAGAGCGCTCACTGCTCAGGCGACACCCCTGGATATTTGAGGGCAGCATCGCCCGCGGCAAGGCCGATGCGGGCGAAACCGTGCGGGTAGAGGACAGCCAGGGGCAGTTCTTGGCCTGGGGGGCCTACAGCCCCCAGTCCAAGATTCGGGTGCGGGTCTGGACCTTTGATGAGCACGAGCGCGTCGATCACGCTTTTTTCAAACGGCGGGTAGCGCGTGCCTTGGCCTACCGGCAGCGCTTGGCGGTGGCCAGCGACGGTGTACGCCTCATCCATGGAGAGGCCGACGGGTTGCCCGGGCTGATTGTGGACCGCTACGCCGATGTGCTCAGCGCGCAGTTTCTCAGTGCAGGCATGGAGCGTTGGCGCGACGCTCTGGCTGATATTCTGGTGAGCGCTACCGGCTGCGAGCGGCTGTATGAGCGATCTGACTCGGGCGTGCGCGCGCTGGAAGGTCTGGTCGAGCGAACTGGCTGGTTGCGCCACCCCAGCCCGCAGGATCAGGCGGTGACGCAGATCACCCTTGTCGAACACACCTGGCGCTTGCGCGTCGATGTGGCCCAGGGGCACAAGACCGGCTTTTACCTGGACCAGCGTGACAACCGGGGCTTGTTTGCTCAATGGGTCAGACAATTGCAGCTGGCCCAGGTGCTCAATTGCTATGCCTACACGGGGGGATTCAGCGTGGCAGCGCTGGCCGGCGGAGCCTCGCGGGTGCTCAGCGTGGACTCTTCCGCTCCAGCCTTGCACCGAGCAAGCGAACACGTGGTGCTCAACGGCTTTGAGGCCACAGCGCACGAAGCGATCGACGCCGATGTCAATGCCTTTCTCAGAGCCCAACTGGCGGCGGGCGCTACGCTGGATGCCATCGTGCTGGACCCGCCCAAGTTTGCACCCACCTCGGCGCATGCCGATCGGGCTGCGCGGGCTTACAAAGACATCAACCGTCTGGCGTTCAAGCTCCTGCGACCGGGCGGCTTGCTGTTGACCTTCTCCTGTTCGGGTGGTGTGGGCGCTGAGCTGTTTCACAAGATTGTGGCGGGTGCTGCGGCCGACGCGGGTGTGAACGCAGCCATCTTGCAGCGCTTGCAAGGTGCACCCGACCACCCCACGACCATGGAGTTCCCCGAGGGCGAGTACCTCAAGGGTTTGGCCCTGGTCAAAGTCTGAGCCACCTGCTGAGTGGGCGCTGCCTCAGGCCATGGGGATGACAGGCGAAAACTTGCTGCGCTTGACACAAAAGTAGGCTTTGACGTTGCGCACGTTGGCTTGCTGGGTCAACAGCCTGTCGGCTACGGCTTGGTAAGCCCCCATGTCTTGGGCCCAGAGCACCAAGACAAAGTCGGGCCCGGGTGAGACCCGGTAGCACTGCTGAACGGCGGGGTCCGACACCACGTGCGCCTCAAAACTTTGCAGGTGCTCCGCGCCTTGCCGATCCAGGGTCACTTCCACCAGGACGTTCACACCCGCTGCCACCGCTTGTGGTGAAACCAGAGCCATGACGCGCTCGATGATGCCGGCCCGTCGCAGCTGCCTGACGCGACGCAGCGCCGTGGCCGCCGAGATGCCGGCTTGCTCTGCCAGCGTCAGGTTGGATACCGAGGCGTCTTGCTGAAGAAGATCCAGAAGACGTTGGTCGACAGCATCTAATTCCATAGCGAGGAGTTTAATTTCAAAAATAATCTGTTGGTGCAATATTAATTCAAACTGGTTGGAGGATGAATTTAGATTGCAATACTTTGATTAAATTGCACACATCTTTCTTACTAGTTTGGCTAGGATCTGTGCTTGCAACAATTCAGGAGTCGCACCATGTGTGGCATCGTTGGCGCCGTCAGCTCTCGCAACATCGTTCCCATCCTCGTGGAAGGGCTCAAGCGCCTGGAGTACCGCGGTTACGACTCCTGTGGGGTGGCGGTTCACCAATCAGGGGCCTTGCTCAGAACCCGCAGCACTGCCCGTGTGTCGGAATTGCAGGCCCAGGTGGACGCCGACGGCCTGTCGGCTGGCACTGGCATCGCCCACACGCGCTGGGCAACGCACGGAGCGCCTGCGGTTCACAACGCCCACCCCCACTTCTCCAGCGGCCCACAAGTTGAAGGCGGATCAGCCCAGGCGGCGGTCGGTCAGATTGCTCTGGTTCACAACGGCATCATCGAAAACCACGAGGCCCTGCGCGAGGAGCTGCGAGGCCGGGGCTATGTTTTCACCAGCCAGACCGACACCGAGGTCATCGCCCACCTGGTGCACCACCTCTACGAGGGAGATTTGTTTGAAGCGGTACAGCAGGCCACCACGCGCCTGCGCGGGGCCTATGCCATCGCCGTGTTTTGTCGCGACGAACCGCAGCGCGTGGTCGGCGCTCGACACGGCTCGCCCCTGGTACTGGGCCTTGGCGTCGGCGATCGAGCTGCCGAGAATTTTTTGGCCTCCGATGCGATGGCTCTGGCGGGCGTGACCGACCAAATCGTTTACCTCGAAGAAGGTGATGTGGTCGATCTGCACATGGGCAAGACCTGGATCGTGGCCGCACAGGGTGACGGGCGCTTCCGCCCGGTGCACCGAGAGGTTCGGACGGTGCACGCCCATACAGGGGCTGCCGAGCTGGGCCCATACCGGCACTACATGCAAAAGGAGATCTTTGAGCAACCCAAGGCCATCGCCGACACCCTAGACGGGGTAGGCGGCTTGGACCCGGATCTCTTTGGACCTCGTGCCCACCAATCGCTCGATGCCATTGATCGGGTCCTCATTCTGGCTTGTGGCACCAGCAGCTATGCCGGCATGACAGGCAAGTACTGGTTGGAGGCGATTGCAGGCGTCCCGTGTTCGGTAGAAATTGCCAGCGAATATCGCTATCGAGAGAGTGTGGCCGACCCCCGCACTCTGGTGCTCACCATCAGCCAAAGTGGTGAAACGGCCGACACCCTGGCGGCGCTCAAGCATGCGGTGTCACAAGGCATGCACCACACCATGACGATATGCAACGTCCCCACATCGGCCATGGTGCGGGAGTGCGCACACGCGTTCATTACCCGGGCAGGCGTTGAGATTGGCGTGGCCTCCACCAAGGCCTTCACCACACAGCTGGTGGCGCTGTTCCTGCTCACGCTGGTACTGGCCCGCCGCCGCGGTCGGCTGCCGGCCCATTCCGAGGCTGCCGCCATGGACAACCTGCGCCACCTGCCTGCGGCAGTCCAATCGGTCCTGGCTTTGGAGCCCCAGATCATTTCATGGGCCCAGGCCTTCACCCCCAAGCGCCATGCGCTTTTCCTCGGGCGCGGCCGTCATTACCCGGTGGCGCTCGAAGGTGCGCTCAAGCTCAAAGAGATCACCTACATCCACGCCGAGGCCTATCCCGCTGGCGAACTCAAGCACGGTCCCTTGGCCTTGGTAGACGCCGATATGCCGGTTGTGACGGTGGCGCCCAACGACAAGTTGCTCGAAAAGCTCAAGAGCAATATGGAGGAGGTGCGCGCCCGGGGCGGCGAACTCTATGTGTTTGCCGATGCCGACACGCAGATCGCCAGCAGCACTGGGGTACATGTGATTCGCATGCCCGAGCACTACGGTGCGCTGTCCCCCATCTTGCACGTGGTCCCGCTGCAACTTCTGGCTTACCACACGGCCTGCGCCCGTGGCGCGGATGTGGACAAGCCGCGAAACTTGGCCAAGTCTGTCACCGTGGAATGAGCCGCTGACGTGCGCGCAGGGGGCTTGGGGTCCTCGTTCTTGGACCTGTCAGTCCTTCAGTACGAACTCCAGCGGAATGGCCAGCCGTTGGCTCCAATCGGTTTCGTTGTGCCCGGTGCCTTCGAACACGGCAGTTCGCGCCTGGGCGGCGGTGTAGCCTTTGTCTTGCAGCAGTTGCTCAAAATTGGCATGGCCCGCCGCATAAGACGAGTCCAGCGCATCGGTGCCCCGATCGCTGTAGAGCCGATGCTGGCCCGGTGCAGGCAGATGTTGGCGCAAATATGCCAGGGCCGCTTGGGGTAGAGCCGAAGCGCGAACGGTCTCCAGCCCCCAGGAGGTCGGCAATCCGACCCAGTGCGTGGACAGTGCCGCCGCCGCACCGAAGATCTGGGGGTATTCGCACAAGGCATACAGGGAGATGAGTCCTCCCATGCTCGATCCCGCGATAGCGCACCCTTGGAGTCCAGGCCAAGTCGCGTAGCGGCGATCTATGGTGGGCTTGAGCTCTTCCACGATGAACCGCAAGTAAGCATCTGATTGCATCTGGCCGTTAGCGGCCCGTTCGATGTATTGGCTGCGCACCGTCTGGGGCGCAAAGTCCAGGAACTTTTGCGGGAAATACTCCGCATACCGCTGCGCAGCGTTGTTCCAGATCCCGACTATGAGGGTGGGCGCAATCAAGCCCCGGGTCATCAGATCGTGGATGCGCACCTGGGCCAGCCACGCTTGCCCGTTCCACGTGCTTGACGGATCAAACAGCATTTGTCCATCGTGCATGTACAGCACGCGGTAGCGACGAGTCGGACTGTAGTCGCTAGGCAGCCAGACATCGACGTGCCGCGTGGCCACATGTTGAGAGGGGAAAAACGCGATTCGTTCGACCCGTCCGGGCCACGCCGAGGGCGTTGCGTCTGCTGCCGAGGCTGACACAGCGCCCACCATGGGCGCGTTAAGCAACGCGCCCATGCTCCCCAGCGCCTGAACGGCTTCTCGTCGTCTCCACACGCTACCCCCTCCCCAATCAAGCTGCGCTAGCCGGCCACTCGCAGCTCATTGACCACTTCAGAAATCCCCGGTGCCGCCCACACCGCACCGGCTGCGGCTGACCGCTCGGCCCAGGAATGTACCGTGCCTTGCAAGGTGGCCCGAGAGCCCTTGACCGACACCTCAATGTGCTTGACCTCTTCATCGGCCTGGCGGCGCAGCGCATCGCGGATACGCTGGCTGATGTTGGTCGGGGCGGGCTGGGTCTTGAGGGTGATGGCATTGCTGACACCCAAGACGCCCGTGAGGTTGCGAACGGCCGTCTCCGCGTTGTGCCTCTGGTACTCCCAATCGACTTCCCCGGTGAGGGTCACCCACCCCTTTTCCACCTTCAAACGGATGCGCTCCGAGGGAATGAGCGCATGCCAGCGGAAGGCGGCCTCGGCTGCAGCGGCAATATCGCCGTCATGGCGTGAGAGCTTGGGGTCGAGCCGGACATCCACTTCCATCGCCAGGGCATGCACCCCAGCCACCCGCTGCACGGCACGCTCCAGAGCGGTCTTTTCGGCGTAAGTGTCCAAGTGTCCGCTGAGCGTGACCACGCCGTCTTGCACCGCCACGCCAATGTGGGTGGCATTGACTGCGGGGTCCCACTCCAACTCAGCCGTCACATCCTTTTTCAATTGCGCATCGGTCTTCATGAGTGTCCTTTCTTACGAGGGTTGGCGTTTGACTGAGCGTCATTGTTTTGGCAAGTGGGCACATTGGCTTTGCCCATGCGCAAGGACTGCGCATGCCAATCCCGCTTGAGTTCACTGATAAGGCCGGGCATCATGACGAGCGCACAATGGCGCTTGTCACGGGCCCCAACGTCCAAACCTCCAATCCATGCTCTACAAGTTTCGCTGCGCTGCAACGGCAGACCTCATCATGTTCGAGCAGGACGCCTCGCGCATGTTGCGGCTCTTGGGGCGTGACCCGGATCCCCAAGGGATCTTGGAGCCCAGCCAGATGCCCCAAGCCTTGGCTCAACTGCAAGCCAGCGCCCAGGCCGGCCCCACGCCTGCGGCAGCGGGTGAATCGGACGATCTGACTGACCCAGCGCTGCCGCCTGTGCAATGGCAGCAGCGCTTGTGGCCCTTCCTGGAAATGCTCAAACGGGCTCACGCCGCCAACAAGCCCATTACTTGGGGCGTCTGAGCCACCCGGCCGGATCGGCGCACAATAGTCATATTGCAAAGAAAATCCGGGGCCGGGTAACTTCCCTCCGCTGCCGGGGCCGTCAGGAGCATTTGGGCATGAAATTGACCAGTCACAGTTGGACCAATGGCGATCGGATTCCTTCGCGGTATGCGGCGGGTCGGCTGGCTGCCGGCACCGGTGTGGAGTTTTCCGACAACCTCAACCCCCACCTGGCGTGGACCGATGTGCCGGCGCAGGCCAAGTCGCTCGTGTTGATCTGCCACGATTTCGATGTGCCCAGCCGTGCAGACGATGTGAACCAAACCGACCGTGAAATTCCGGCCGACCTGCCTCGGGTGGATTTCTTCCATTGGGTGTTGGTGGACTTGCCCGCGCAGTCGGGTGAGATCGCAGAGGGCGAATTCAGCCGAGGGTTTACCGCCCGGGGCAAGCCGGGTCCCCAAGCACCGCGCGGCACCCGCCAGGGTCTGAATGACTACACCGCCTGGTTTGCGGCAGACGCCCAGATGGCCGGGCAGTACTTTGGCTACGACGGCCCCTTTCCCCCTTTTAACGACTCTTTGGTGCACCACTACGTCTTCACCCTGTATGCCTTGGATGTGCAGCGACTGCCCGTGCAAGGCCATTTCAATGGCCACCAGGTTCGCGAGGCGCTGACCGGTCGGGTAGTGGAGGCGGCCACTTTTTCGGGGACCTACTCCTTGAATCGAAGACTGGCCGAATGAGACGGCGACCCCACTGCCCACGGCACACACTTCACCGTCCCTGAACCATGGATCGCTTGACACATGTTTGGGTCGTTCGCCACGGCCAAACGGAGTGGAATGCCCAATCGCGGATTCAGGGCCACACCGATATTGGGCTGAACGAGCAGGGCCGCATTCAGGCCGAGAAATTGGCGCAAGCTTTGCGTGACGAACCCATCAACGCCGTCTACGCCAGTGACCTGCGCCGCGCGTTCGACACCGCCCACGCAGTGGCGGCCATGCGTGGCCTGGAGGTGGTGGCAGATCCAGCCCTGCGGGAGCGGCACTTTGGCGTCTATGAAGGGCTGACCTACGAGCAAATCGAGTCGCAAGACCCGCACGGCGCCAAGCGTTGGCGCGAGCGGGACCCGACCTTTGGGGCCCAAGGCGGCGAAACGCTTTTGGAGTTTGATGAGCGCTGCCGTTTGAGCGTTGAGCGACTGGCCAGGGCCCATGAGGGCCAGACCATCTTGCTGGTTGCCCACGGTGGCGTGCTCGATGTTTGGTACCGCATGGCCGCTCGCATTGCGTTGTCGGCTGCGCGTACCTGGGAAATTCCCAACGCCACTGTCAACCGGCTCTTGTGGAGCGGTCAGGGGTTTTCTCTGGTGGGTTGGAACGACGGGCAGCACCTCGCCGGCTGACAACCGAGTCCCGCCCCGGACTCAACCGTCGCTGAAAAGCCCTCCTGGTGTCTCGCGGGAGGGGGCAGTCAGACCCAGGTGTCGGTAGGCCGCCATCGTGGCCACCCGGCCTCGCGGGGTGCGCTGTAAAAACCCTTGCTGTATCAGGTAAGGCTCGATCACGTCTTCGATGGTGGCCGACTCCTCGCCAATGGCGGCCGCCACATTTTCCAGGCCCACCGGGCCACCGTCAAAACGGTGAATCACCGCCTCTAGCAGCTTGCGGTCCATCACATCAAAGCCGATCGCATCCACATCCAACATCGCCAGCGCGCGGTCAGCTACTTGCGCATCCACCCGCCCCTGGGCCTTGACCTGGGCAAAGTCGCGTACCCGGCGCAGCAGGCGATTGGCAATGCGGGGCGTGCCGCGCGAGCGTCGGGCAATCTCCTGGGCGCCAGCCTGGTCGATGGACATGCCCAGCAGCCCAGCAGAGCGCTCAACGATGTGAGTCAGCTCTTCGGTGCTGTAGAACTCCAATCGGGCCACGATACCGAAGCGATCTCTCAGGGGGTTGGTCAGCATACCGGCCCGCGTGGTTGCGCCGACCAGCGTGAAAGGCTGCAGATCGAGTTTGATGGACCGTGCGGCCGGTCCGTCACCGATCATGATGTCGATTTGGTAATCCTCCAATGCCGGGTAGAGGATTTCTTCCACCACGGGCGACAAGCGGTGGATTTCATCGATGAACAAGACATCGTTGCGCTCGAGGTTGGTCAGCAAGGCCGCCAAGTCCTTGGGCTTTTCGAGTACGGGTCCCGATGTTTGCCGCAGATTCACGCCCAATTCATGCGCGATGATGTGGCTCAACGTTGTCTTGCCCAGACCGGGTGGACCAAACAGCAAAACGTGATCCAGCGCCTCACCCCGTTGCTTGGCAGCGCCGATGAAAATCTCTAACTGTTCGCGGGCCTTGGTTTGCCCCACATACTCGCCCAGACCTTTAGGCCGCAGCGCCCGCTCGATGGCCTCCTCCTGGGGGGAGGCCGGCTCGGGTTGGATGACGCGCCGAGAAGGCTCGAACGCATCGGTTTGAATGGCCATGGCCCCATTATCTCCATCAAGACCAGGTCAACGCGTTCACTGGCCTAGCGGCTTAGCGCACGAAGCGCCAACTTGATACCCTCGCTGACACTCACCTCTGCCGGCAGCGGCTTGAGGGCCGCCTGCGCTTCTTTTTCGCTGTAACCCAGCGCCAACAGCGCCTGGAGGATATCCGTGCTCGTGGCATCTGTTGAGGTCGGTGCCACCATCGAGCTGCCCTCACCCAGCCTGTCCTTGAGTTCGAGCAGCAAGCGCTCAGCGGTCTTTTTGCCTATACCCGGCACCTTGGTCAATCGCGCCACATCCTGTCGCATGACGGCGGCGGCCAACTCGTCCACGCTCAGACCCGACAGAACAGAAAGCGCCGAGCGCGGGCCGATACCGCTGATGCGCAACAGCTGCAAAAAGGCGTGACGCTCCCGGTCGCTGAGAAACCCAAACAGCAACTGGGCATCTTCGCGCACTACGTGGTGGGTCAGCAGCACCACCCGTTCTCCCACACACGGCAACTGAAAAAAGGTGCTCATGGGCACATCGATGAGGTAGCCCACGCCGTTGACATCCACCAAGACCGTGGGAGGCGATTTTTCTGCCAGTATTCCGCTGATTCGTCCGATCATGAGTGTCATTGTGCTCCCGATAGGGCCGTGGGCCACAATGCGAATGTGTTGGCCCTAGGGAACGCTGCCTCCTCGTGAACCTCGAACACCACTTTGATCCGCCCCATAACGACCGCCTGGCGTGGATGTGCGGACCGCTGGACGCCCACTTGCGGACGGTGGAGTCCCGCTTGGGAGTCCAAGTCGCCCGCCGCGGGGCCGTGCTGCGTGTCACCGGTCCGGCGAGATCGGCCCGGCAGGCCCTGAAGCTGTTGGTCGGAATCTACGAGAAGGCCCAGGCCCCGCTTTCTGCCCACGGGTTGGAGTTGGAACTTGCCGGCGTGGCCGCGCCCCCCACCTCCTCGCGCGAGGCCCCCCTCGATACGCCCCCTGCAACGGGTCAACCCATCGTCTTGCACACGCGGCGCCAGGGCCTGTGCGGCCGCACGCCCAATCAGGTGCGGTACCTGCAGCACATCCTGGGATCGGACATCACCTTCGGTGTCGGGCCGGCGGGAACTGGCAAGACCTACTTGGCTGTGGCCTGTGCGGTGGACGCGCTGGAAAGGCAGGAGGTGCAGCGCATCATCCTGACCCGCCCGGCGGTTGAAGCTGGCGAGCGCCTGGGGTTCTTGCCCGGGGATTTGGCCCAGAAGGTAGACCCTTACTTGCGCCCTTTGTATGACGCCTTGTACGACCTCATGGGCTTGGAGCGCGTGCACAAAGCCTTCGAGCGGGGACAATTGGAAATCGCTCCCTTGGCCTTTATGCGGGGCCGCACGCTCAACCACGCCTTTGTCATCCTAGACGAGGCCCAAAACACCACGCGAGAGCAGATGAAGATGTTCCTCACCCGCATTGGCACAGGCAGCCGCTGCGTGGTCACGGGAGACCTCAGCCAAGTCGACCTGCCCGCAGCCGTGCCCAGCGGGCTGGCCGACGCGGTACAGGTGCTACGGCGCGTCCGAGGCCTGGCCTTTACGCATTTCACCTCCGCAGACGTGGTCAGACACCCTCTGGTCGCACGCATTGTGGACGCCTATGAAGAGGCGCAGGCTCCGCGGTGAAGCCGCCTTTGGTGCTATCCCTGCAAATGGCCGATGCGAGGCATCGAGAGTTGCTGCCCCGCCATCAGGTGGCCCAATGGATTCGCGCTGCCTTGGACGGGCCTGCCCAGGTGACCGTGCGTTGCGTCGATCGGCACGAGGCCCGAGCTTTGAACCTGGCCTACCGCCACCGGGACTACGCGGCAGACGTATTGACGTTTGAATACGACCCAACGCCTGGGGTCTGCGCCGACATCGTCTTGTGCACCGAGGTGGTCGAGCAAGATGCCCGTCAGCTGCGACGCGACCTCAAAGCCCACTATGTGCACCTGATCGTCCACGGCACCTTGCACGCTCAAGGCATGGATCACCAGCGGTTGGTCGATGAAAAACGCATGCGCCTGCGGGAGTCCCAGGTGATGCAAGCGCTCGGTTATCCCGACCCGTGGGCGCCCCAACCGACTAGGCGCGGCGAAGGTGTATCGCCAAGATCGCCAGTACGATCATCATCACGGCAGCCAAGTCCTGCCAATGCAAAGGCTCGCCCAAGAACGCTGCGCCGCTGAACACACCCATCACGGGAATCAACATCACGCTGATGGAGGAGGCCAGGGGGGGCAGGTTGCGGGCCAGGTAAAACCACACGGTGTGGGCGAAGGCAAAGACGCCCACGGCGTTGTAGACAATCCCAAACCAAACATGCCCGGGAGGCATACGCCATTGGGCTGACTCCAGAAAGGCTGCCAACGCGCACAGCACGACGAAGGTGACCCCCGTCATCCACAGCGCCAAGGTCATGGTGGGGGCTGGACACGTCGTCCTGCGAAGCATGTGGGTACCCAAAGCCCACACACCCGCTGCCCCCACCATTTGAAGGGCAGCCCAGGGGGCACCCGAAAGACGCTCAAATTCGTGGCTGAGCAAGAAAACGACCCCAGCAGTGGCGGCCACCACACCGGCCCACTGCCGTGGCGCAGGCCGCTCTCGGTACAGCGCGATGCTCCAGATCAAGACAAACGCCGGCATCGTGTAGGCCAAAATCGCGGCCCGCCCACTGCTCAAGGACTGCACAGCCACGATGATGACGGTGTGCCACACGATCATGTTGGGCACCGACAAGCGCAGCATCTCGGGCCAATGCGCAACGCTCAGCCAAAGCGGCTGGCGCATCCATTTCAGTGTCAAGGCCATCAAGGGCAGCCCCACACCCATGGATAAAGCCCGAAAGGTCAAAGGTGGGTAAGTCTGTGGATCTACGGGCAGTCCGCTCACGCCCACCTTGAGTACCGGCCAATTCAAGCCCCAGACCAAAGTCAAGAGCATCAGCAACACCACCTGCCCACGCGTGAGCGTTGGCTGAGTGGTGTCGGTCTTCAATCGCGACGCAGCAAGCGAGCCGCGTCCAAAGCGAAATAGCTCAGCACCCCATCAGCGCCAGCACGGCGAAACGCCAAGAGCGCTTCCATCATCACGGCATCGTGGTCCAGCCAGCCTTGTTGCGATGCGGCCTTGATCATGGCGTACTCGCCGCTGACCTGATAGGCAAAAGTGGGCACGCCAAAGCGCTCCTTGACGCGGCGCACGATGTCCAGGTACGGCATCCCGGGCTTGACCATGACCATGTCAGCACCTTCCGCAATGTCCAGCGCCACCTCTCGCAAGGCTTCATCACCGTTGCCCGGGTCCATTTGGTAGACCTTCTTGTTGGCTTTGCCCAGCTGACCTGCAGAACCCACGGCATCTCGAAAAGGCCCGTAAAAGGCGCTGGCGTACTTGGCACTGTAGGCCATGATCCGCGTATGAATGAGCTTGCGGGCTTCCAGCGTCTGCCGGATGGCGCCCACCCGTCCGTCCATCATGTCGCTGGGCGCGACGATGTCAACGCCCGCTTCAGCCTGTACCCAGGCTTGCTGCGTCAGCACAGCCACCGTCTCGTCGTTCAAGATGTAGCCGTTTTCGTCCAGGAGTCCGTCCTGGCCGTGGCTGGTGTACGGATCTAGCGCCACGTCGGTAAGCAGGCCCAGATCTGGAAAGCGCTGCTTGATTTGGGCCACGGCGCGAGGCACCAAGCCCTCAGGATTGACCGCTTCTTTACCGTCCGGGCTCTTGAGGGCGGCGTCAATCACCGGAAACAGCGCCAGATACGGAATCTCAAGCCGCACACACTCTTCGGCCACAGCAAACAAGCGGTCGACACTGCGCCGCTTGACACCAGGCATGCTGGCCACATCGTGTTCCTGACCTTTGCCGTCGAGGACAAAGACCGGCAAGATCAAGTCGTGGGCGCTGAGGCGGTGCTCGCGCACGAGGTCGCGCGTGTAGGCATCACGCCTCAGGCGACGCGCACGGTTGGCGGGATAGGGCGCGAACACATTGCTCACGGGCAGGCCTCCACCATCACTCAAAAACAGGTTCGATCATAGTTGCATAATGGCCCTATGGAAACGGGCTACCCCTGGGTCAAGGCCTTTCACATCGTGTTCGTGACCAGTTGGTTCGCGGGCCTGTTCTACCTGCCCCGTATCTTTGTCAATCTGGCCCTGGTGGAGCCCGGTAGCCACGCTGAGCGAGAACGCTTATTGCTGATGGGGCGAAAGCTGCTGCGCTTTTGCACCTTGCTCATGGTGCCGGCGCTGGTCCTGGGCCTGTGGCTGTGGTGGGGCTATCGGGTGGGTTGGGGCAGCTTGTGGATGCACCTGAAGCTTGCCGTGGTCGCAGGGGTGCTGGTCTATCACCACAGCTGTGCCCGGTTGTTGCGCCAGTTCGAGCTTGGCCTGAACCGCCGAACGCATCGATGGTTTCGCGTTTACAACGAGGTGACCGTGCTGGCGTTCATCGCTGCGGTGGTGTTGGTGGTGGTCAAGCCTTTTTGACCCTGCCGTAAAAATTGGCGCGGCCGATGCCCTCCCGCAGCCTGGCGCTTCCCCTTGTTGTGGTGTACGCCATCTTGGTGGTGTATGCCAGTGCCTATCCGTTTGTGGGGTGGCGCTGGCCTCCGGGGGCCTCTGCGGCCGACGTGCTGGTCCTGCCCTGGCTGCCTTGGAGGGGCTGGTTTGACGACTTGACCAACGTGCTCGGCTATGCACCCCTTGGGGCGTTGATTTTCGCGGCGAGGGCGCGCGGCACGGCCACACCCGGTCGGGTGGCACAGGCCGCTGGCTGGGCCATGGCCCTGCCTTTGGCGCTGTCCTACGGTCTGGAGGTGATGCAGCAGCTGCTTCCCCAGCGGGTGCCGTCGGCACGCGACTGGGCCCTGAACCTGTCCGGGGCCATCGCGGGCGCGGGCCTGGCGGCGATGCTCTGGCGCAGTGGGGCCTTGCAGGCTTGGCATCGACTGCAAGAGCGCTGGCTCGTGACCGACAGCACCTTCGCTGTGGCCTTGCTCATGCTGTGGCCTGTGGCCTTGCTGGTGCCGCCGCCTCTGCCTTTGGGGGTGGGTCAAGTCTTTGAGCCCCTGCGCCATCTGGCCCTGTCTGTCATGGACGGCGTCACCTGGGCACATCCGGTGAGCCAGATGTTGACCCAATCTCCACCGGGTCAGCCTCTTTCCCCCGTGAGCGAGGCCGTGGCCACGGCATCGGGGTTGCTGGCCCCCAGCTTGCTGGCGATGGCGATCACCCGCGGTTTATTCAAGCGCTGGGTGATGGTCCTGACCATGGCGGTGATGGCGCTGGTCACGCAAACCTTGTCTACGGCCATGAACTTCTCGCCAGACAACGCGCTGGCCTGGATGGGTCAGATCACCTGGGTGGCCCTGTGCCTGGGCGTCACAGCAGCCCTCTTGCTAAGCGGACGGGATAAGCGCGGGCTGTATGCCGTGGCCTTGGTGGCGCTGACCTTGCATGTCGTCTTGGTATCGCAAGCGCCACTGGACCCTTATCGCATAGCCAATTTGCAGGCATGGGAGCAGGGACGCTTCATTCGCTTTCACGGGCTGGCTCAGTGGGTGGCGTGGGTCTGGCCCTATGCCTGCATGGTGTGGATGTTGCGGCGCTTAACCCGCCGGCGCTCAGGCGGCCCGGGCCCTGCCTACAATCCAGACCCATGAGTGATTCTTACTACCAACGGCATATCTTTTTTTGTCTGAACCAGCGCAGCGGCGGTCAAGCTTGCTGTGCGCAGCATGCGGCGCAGGAGGCGTTTGATCACTGCAAGCGCGCCATCAAGGAAGCCGGGCGAGCTCACCCCGGTGGCGTGCGCGTCAACAAGGCCGGCTGCCTGGATCGTTGTGCGGGCGGTCCAGTGGCCGTGGTCTACCCCGAGGCGGTGTGGTACTCCTACGTCGATCTCAGCGACATCGATGAGATCGTCAAGCGACACCTGATCGGAGGCCAAGTGGTTGAGCGTCTGGTGGTCCCTGCTGACGTAGGCCGCTGATGCTCTCGCGCGCGCCCTCGGTTTTCATTGACGGGACGGCGGGGCGGCTGCAGTGTGTGGTGGAGCCGTCTTCAGCTCAGGCCGGTAGCTTGCCATTGGCCGTGGTGTGTCACCCTCACCCTTTGCACGGTGGATCCTTGGACAACAAGGTCGCCCAGACCCTCGCGCGCGCTTTGGTGGCTTTGGGCTATCAGGCGGTGAGGTTCAACTTTCGTGGCGTAGGGCAGTCCGAAGGTTCGTGGGATGAAGGTCGCGGCGAAGTCGACGATGCCCTGGCGGTGGTGAAGGCGTTTGGCCAGCCTCATCGACCTTTGGCTGTGGCCGGGTTTTCTTTTGGGGCTTATGTGGCCTCACAGGTCGCGGCCCAATCGACTGGCCGCCTGCCGCTGCAGCGACTGATCTTGGTGGGCCCTGCAGTCGATACGTTTGCGATGGCCAATGTGCCCGGCGGCACGTTGATTGTTCAGGGCCAATCCGATGAGGTGGTGCCGTTAGACAGCGTGCTGCGCTGGGCGCAAACGCAGTCGCTACCGGTCACCGTCATGCCGGGCACCGGACATTTCTTTCACGGACAGCTGGGGCTGCTCAAGCACATTGTGATGAGTAGCCCGTTGCTCAGCTCTGAGGGGGCTTGAGTGAGCAGCCTGTGCCGTTGCTTGCTGTTGGCCTGGGTTTTCGTGTGGAGTGGACTGGCGCAATGCCAAGTGCCGCTTCCCCCAGAGTTGGCTGCACGCCAATACCTGTTGCTTGATCTTTCCAGTCGCCAGGTTCTGGCCGAGCGGGATGCGGATACGCGTGCCGATCCTGCGAGTCTGACCAAGCTCATGACCGCGTACTTGGTCTTTAACGCTGTGCGTGACAAGCAAGTGTCGCTGGAACAGACCGTGCCCGTGTCCGAGCGTGCCTGGGCCGAGCGCAAGGCCGGTGGCTCGCTCATGTTCATCGACACCACCATGGCGCCCAAGGTTGACGAACTGCTGCGCGGCATGATCGTGCAAAGCGGCAACGACGCCGCGGTGGCACTGGCCGAGGCCGTAGGAGGTAGCCTCGACAACTTTGTGGCCATGATGAATCGGCAGGCGCAGGCATGGGGTTTAAAGAACACCCAGTTTCGCAACGTCACCGGACTGACAGAGCCGGGCCATCACAGTTCGCCACGGGACATGGCGGTGATGGCCACCCGCATCATCGAAGATCATCCCCAGTTCTATCCCTTGTATTCCATCCGCCAATACGCCTACAACAAGATTCGGCAAGACAACCGCAACCTGCTGTTGGGTCGTGATCCGTCGGTCGATGGGATGAAGACGGGCTACACCGAGGCGGCTGGTTATTGCCTGGTAGCCAGTGCCACGCGCGAATTTCCCAACGGCAAACGCCGACTTCTGAGCGTGGTCATGGGCGCAGCGTCCCGCGAGGCCCGGGCAGCGGAGTCGCAAAAGCTGCTCAACTGGGGCTGGCAAGCGTGGGATGCGGTGCGGTTGTTTGATGCCGACAAGCCAGTGGCCACCGTGCCGGTGTGGAAGGGCAAGAGCGGCAATGCGCGGCTCGGGGCGGGTCCGGGTGCCTTTTTCGTTTCGGTACCCAAAGGTCAGGGAGCCCAGATGCGCACGGTCATTGAGCGGACCGACCCGTTGGTGGCGCCGCTGTCGGCCGGACAGCGGGTGGGGACGATCAAGGTCCTCACGGCCGCGGGTGCTCCCGTCAGTGCCGTACCCTTGGTGGTGCTTGAACCGGTGGAGCTTGCCGGTGTGTTGGGGCGCGCCTGGGACGCGGTCCGATTGTGGATTCGATAGTGCCTGACCAGGAGCTCGCATGACCTCTGCTTTGCCCGATACCCCTTGCTACTTGAACGGTACCTTCGGCCCGCTCAGCCAAGCCAAGGTCAGCGTCATGGACCGCGGGTTCATCTTTGGCGACGGTGTGTACGAAGTCGTCCCCGTCTATGGGGGCAGGCTGTTTCGTTTCGACGAGCACGTAGCGCGCCTGTCTCGCAGCCTCACCAAGCTTCGCATCGCATCGCCTCACACGAATGCGCAGTGGTTGCAATTGGCCCGCGAGCTGGTATCGCGCCTGCGCGAACAAACCGGTGCACAGGACCAGCTGGTTTACATCCAAGTCACCCGAGGAGTGGCCCCTCGAGACCACGTCATGCCGCCTGATGTGGTACCTACCGTCTTCATGATGACCAACCCCATGCGTCCGCCGAGTGCGCAACAGCGGCACGAGGGAGTGGCCTGCGTCACCGCGGCAGACTTTCGCTGGGAGCGCGGGGATATCAAAAGCGTGTCGCTGTTGGGCAACGTCCTGGCCCGGCAGCTCTCGGCCGATGAAGGGGCCGCCGAGACCATCATGTTTCGCGGTGGCTATTTGACGGAAGCCGCTGCCAGCAATGTCTGGGTGGTTCGGCAGGGGTCGGTGCTGGGCCCGCCCAAGAGCCAACACGTGTTGGAAGGCATACGCTACGACTTGTTACGCGACTTGTGTGCGCAGGTAGACCTGCCCTACGAGCTGCGACCCCTTACCGAAGACGAGGTGCGCTCGGCCGATGAGCTCCTGCTGAGCTCGGCCACCAAAGAGGTGTTGCCGGTCACGCGCCTAGACGGACGGCTGGTGGGTCATGGGGCACAGCGGGGACACCCCGGGCCCATCTATGCCAAGCTGTACGCTGCCTATCAGCGGGCCAAAGAGCTTGACCTCACCTGAGCCTGACAGCCACCATGAGCGACCCCGAGACCCGCGCTTCGCTGATCGAGTTTCCCTGCGCCTTTCCCATCAAGGTGATGGGCGCTCACGCCCCGGGTTTTTTAGAGGCTGTGGTGCACGTGGTGCAGCGCTTTGATCCCACTTTCGATGCCGCCACCGTGCAGACTCGGCCCAGCCGGGCCGCAAACTACCTGGGCATCACGGTAACCGTGACCGCCACCAGCCAAGCCCAGCTCGACGAGCTCTACCGCACCCTGTCAACCCACCCGATGGTCAAGGTCGTGCTGTGACGGCCTTGCGCACGCGTTGGAAGGGCACGCTGCCTTACGACGGTGTGGAAGCCCAGATGCAGGCCTTCACGGCCAGTCGCCAGGCCGATACACCCGACGAGCTGTGGCTGCTGCAGCACGAGCCGGTGTTTACCCAAGGGCTGGCAGGTCGGCAGGAGCACGTGCTCCTGCCCGGCGGCATTCCGGTGGTGAAAACACAGCGGGGCGGGCAGGTGACCTACCACGGCCCTGGCCAGGTGGTGGCCTACACCTTGATGGATTTGAGGCGTTTGCGCATCTATGTCCGGGAGTTTGTTTATCGGCTGGAGACCGCCGTCTTGCAGGTGCTGCTCGAAGCGGGCGTGACCGGCCACCGCGTACCCGGTGCGCCCGGTATCTACGTTCGTCTCGATGACCCCCGCGGACATGCTGCCGCCCGCCCGGATGAGGCCGACCGGTTCCGGGGCCTGGCCAAGATCGCCGCGTTAGGAATAAAAGTAAGTAATCACTGTACTTATCACGGGCTTGCTCTCAACGTCGACATGGACCTGGAGCCTTTTGGGCGCATTGACCCCTGTGGCTATGCCGGATTGCGTGCGATTGACCTCAAGAGTTTGGGCGTGGCCTGGACCTGGCAGGAGGCCGCCGAACGTCTGGCTGCACGCCTGAGCACACACCTCGGTCGCGATGGAGATTGAGGACCCGCCTCCCCAATCGAGGCGACTGCCGCTACCATGCGGGTTTCCACCTAACTCCATGGCGACATGAGCACCACCTCCCCCGAGGCCTACGACCCCACTGCCAAACAAAAGTCGCAGGCCAAGACAGCGCGCATTCCCATCAAGGTGGTGGCGTCGACCGCGCCATTGAAAAAGCCAGACTGGATTCGCGTCAAGGCCGGATCACCGAACACCCGCTTCTACGAAATCAAGCAGATCCTGCGGGAGCACCGCTTGCACACCGTGTGCGAAGAAGCCTCATGTCCCAACATCGGCGAATGCTTTGGCAAGGGCACGGCGACCTTCATGATCATGGGCGACAAGTGCACCCGGCGCTGCCCATTTTGCGATGTGGGACATGGCCGCCCCGACCCGCTGGATACGCAAGAACCCGAAAACCTGGCGCGCACGATCGCGGCATTGGGTTTGCGCTACGTGGTCATCACCAGCGTGGACCGCGATGACTTGCGTGACGGGGGAGCCGCTCATTTTGTCGAGTGCATCCGCAAGACCCGAGAGTTGTCCCCCACCACGCGCATCGAAATCCTCACGCCAGATTTCCGCGGCCGCATGGACCGCGCGCTCGATATCTTGCGCCTGGCCCCCCCAGATGTGATGAATCACAATTTGGAGACAGTGCCGCGTCTGTACAAACAGGCGCGGCCCGGGTCAGACTACGAGTTCAGCTTGAATTTGCTCAAGCGCTTCAAACAGGCAGTCCCCGGTGTGCCCACCAAGAGTGGGCTGATGGTGGGCTTGGGAGAAACCGATGAGGAGATCGTGCAGGTCATGCGAGATCTGCGCGATCATGGCGTCGACATGCTCACCATCGGACAGTATTTGGCGCCCAGCACTCACCACCTCAGCGTGCAGCGCTACGTACACCCCGATACCTTTGCCTGGTTCGAGGCGCAGGCGCACGAGTTGGGATTTACCCATGCCGCGGTCGGAGCCATGGTGCGCTCGAGCTATCACGCCGATGCGCAAGCCCACGCCGCAGGCGTGTCCGACGCGCTCGCTCCCTGAGCTCATCGCCAAGCATGAGCCCGGGGCTATCGGGCGACTCAGACCACGCCAGTTTGATGTAACCGCTCGATTTGCTCGGCGCTCAGACCGGCTTGCTCGAGAATTTCTCGCGTGTGTTGGCCCAGCAAAGGCGGGGCCCTTCGCACGGAAACCGGCGTTGCGCTGAGCTTCATGGGGCTGCCCACCAAGCGAATCTTGCCGCCCTGGGGGTGATCAGACCACACCACCATGTCGCGATGTTGGACCTGCTCATCTGCAAACACCTCTGCCAGGTTGTTGATGGCCCCACACGGCACCTGGGCTGCCTCCAGGGCTTGCAGCCAATGCGCCTTCGTTCTCGTGCGCAGCACCTGGGCCAATAACGGCACCAGAGTTTCCCGATGCCGCACGCGTTGCGCATTGCTGCCAAACCGCTCGTCTTGCGCCCACGCAGGCTCGCCCAAAACGCCACACAATTTGCGAAACTGCCCGTCATTGCCCACGGCCACAATGAGGTGTCCATCGCTGGCCTCGAAGACCTGGTAAGGAACGATGTTTTGGTGGGCGTTGCCGGCCCGTCGTGGCGCCACCCCGGTGGTAAGGTAGTTGGCCCCCAGATTGGCCAACATGGCCACTTGTGTATCGAGCAGGGCCATGTCGATGACTTGCCCCACCCCCGTGAGGTCCCGATGCCGCAGTGCCCCCAGAATGGCCACCGTCGCATACAAACCGGTGAATAAATCCGACACGGCCACGCCTACTTTTTGTGGCCCACCGCCGGGCAGGTCGTCGCGCTCACCGGTCACACTCATCAAGCCGCCTAAGCCTTGCACGGCGTAGTCATAGCCAGCTCGTTGTCGATAGGGGCCCGTTTGGCCAAACCCAGTAATCGAGCAGTAAATCAACCGGGGGTAGAGTGCTCGCATCGAGGCGGCATCAAGCCCATAACGCGCCATATCGCCGACCTTGAAGTTCTCAACCAGGACATCGCATGAAGCAGCCAGCCGTCGGATCAGGTCTTGTCCCTCGCGCTTGGCTATGTCGATCGTGATGGAGCGTTTGTTGCGGTTGGCGCCCAGAAAGTAAGCCGCCTGCGCTGTCTCCGCTCCTTCGGCGTCTTTCAAAAATGGCGGGCCCCACCCACGCGTGTCATCGCCGCTTCCCGGGCGTTCTACCTTGATCACGTCGGCCCCCAGATCGGCCATGGTTTGCGTGCACCACGGCCCGGCCAGAACGCGTGACAAATCGAGTACCCGCACGCCCGCCAAGGCCTGTTGAGGGGAGTCGTTCTCGTTCATACCGCGCATTCTGGACCCATCTGGATAATGCGCTCCTGTGCCGGCCTCTAGCCCCCCTTTCACCGCCATGCCGGGTCGGCTCTGTACGACCCGGGCTTGGCCACGGCTGAGCATCTGGCGGACATCTGCTGGCCGGTGGCTGGCAGCTGCGGGCGTGCTGACCCTGGGGGCCTGTTCGCCCGAGCTGGATTGGCGCGACGTGGCCGGGGCTGAATCAGGTGTCACCGTTCAGATGCCGTGCAAGCCCAAGCGGCAAGCTCGGCAGCTTGCCGTCGCTGGCCATGTCACCCCAGTTACCTTGGCAGCCTGTCAGGCCCAGGGCATGACCTTCGCGCTGAGTTGGACCGACGTGGGAGACCCCGTGCGGGTGGGCCCTGCACTTGTCGAGTGGCGCGAGGCCGCCCAGGCCAACCTGCGTGCCCAGCTCCAGCCTGTGTCCGGTCGAGCTGTGGCCGGGGCCACGCCAAACGACCAGGCCGGCCGATGGGCCCTGGTGGGCCAATCACCCCAAGGCGAGACCCGGCGCAGCGAAGTCGTGCTGGCCTCGCGCGGTACCTGGGTGGTGCAGGCGACCGTGCTGGCTGCCGCATGGGATGCCCAAGCGGCCGACACCTTCTTGAGTTCATTGCGTTTTCAGGTGAGCGGCTCATGAGCGCCGCCTCGATGCCTTGGGGCCAAGCTGCCAAGCTGTTCGGTGCCTTTGCCCTGTCGTACTTTCTCTCTGCGCTGCTGCGGTCCATCGCTGCCACCCTCGCGCCGCAATTCAGCGCGGAATTTGGCCTGTCGGCTTCCGATCTGGGCCTGCTGGCCGGCGCTTACTTCCTCGGGTTTTCGATGCTGCAGTTGCCTTTGGGCAGTGCCTTGGATCGTGTGGGCCCTCGCCGAGTCTTGCTCGTCCTGCTCAGCCTGGCGGTGCTGGGCTGCTTGGCATTCTCGGTAGCCAGCAGCCTGTGGGGCCTGGTGGCTGCTCGGGTCTTGACGGGGATGGGGGTGGCCGCTGGGCTGATGGCCGCGCTGACGGCCTTTCGCAGCCGCTTCGAAGCCCCCACCCAGTTGCGCTTGAACTCGTGGATGTTGATGACGGGCTCTTTGGGCATGCTGACCTCCACATTGCCCGTTCAGTGGTTGCTTCCCCTGTGGGGGTGGCGTGGGCTGTTTGCCTTCATCGCCCTGGCCTTGGTCTTGGCCATGGCGGTCATCGCCCGGTGGGTACCGCGCGACGCCCCTTCCCCCAGTGCCTCAGCTCAAGGCTATGGCTATGGGGGGATCTTCTCTCACCCGCTGTTTGTACGCAGCATGCCCCTGGGCTTTTTTGTCTACGGAGGCATGATTGCGGTGCAGACGCTGTGGGCGGGGCCTTGGCTGACTCGCGTGGCGGGTCAGACGCCCGAACAAGCTGCGGCCGGCCTGTTCTTGATCAACGCTTGCATGCTTCTGGCCTTTTTGACTTGGGGCGTGGTGATGCCCCATTTGAGCCGCCGCGGCTACACGGCTCGAACTCTCATGGCTGCCGGCTTGCCGCTGAGCTTTGTACTGATGGCGTGGAACGTGCTGTCAGAAGAGCCCGTGGGCGCTGCCGCGTGGGCTGCGTGGTGCGTATCGTGCACATTCATCAACCTCAGCCAGCCTGCGATCGGACAGGCCTTCGACGCGGCCCGCGCCGGCCGGGCGCTGTCGGCGTTCAATCTCGTGATCTTCCTAGGGGTCTTTTGCCTGCAGTGGCTCATCGGTTTGGGTATCGACTGGGCGCGCACTTGGGGTCTGAGCGAGCCCCAGGCCTACCGCCTGGCCTTGGGCTGCTTCGGGATGGCCTGTGTCTTGTCCTACGTGTGGTACCTATACCCACCACGCCGTTGGCGAGACGCCCAGTAGGTCGATAATTCTCGGGTCATGACTCACCTGATCATCCTGGCACATGCGCCGCTGGCCCAAGCCTTGGCGCAGGTGGCGGCGCACGCCTTCTCCGAAGCTCCCGAACGCCTGACCGCCATCGACGTGAGCCCGACGGACTCATCCGAGCAGGTGCAGCGGCGGCTGCAAAGCAGTCTGGCCCCAGGAGAAAACCTCATCTTGACGGATGCCCAGGGGGCAACGCCGTGTAACGCAGCTTGCAAAGTGGCCGATGGTGTTCGTATTCGCGTGGTGGCGGGGGTGAGCGTGCCCATGCTGTGGCGTTGTTTGGGATACGCTCACGAAAACCTGCAGCACCTGGTGGCTCGAGCCCTGGACGGCGGCCGAAACGGCGTGCGCGAGCCCGATCCCACCCGTGAACCGCGCACCCCCTTGGAGTCAGACCATGATCAAGACGCAGTTGGTGATCAGTAACAAGCTGGGCTTACATGCCCGCGCATCAGCCAAACTCACCAAATTGGCCGGCTCTTTTTCGTCTCAGGTGTTCATCAGCCGGGGTGAGCGGCGTGTCAACGGCAAAAGCATCATGGGCGTGATGATGCTGGCAGCCGGGTTGGGCAGCACCATTGAGTTGGAGGTGGATGGCACTGATGAGCAACAGGCTGTTGAGGCCCTCAGCGGATTGATAAACGGCAAATTCGGCGAGGGTGAGTAGGTCGATGAGTTTGCAACTGTTCGGACTCCCCGTCTCGCGCGGCGTGGCCATCGGGCGCGCGGTACTCGTGGCCTCCAGTCGGGTGGATGTGGCGCATTACTTCATTGCGGCGCAGGACGTCAACGAGGAGATTGGCCGTCTCAAGCGCGCGCGCGATACCGTGGCCGCAGAGCTGTCTCATCTGCAGCGCGACCTTCCTGACGATGCGCCCGCCGAGCTCTCGGCGCTATTGGACGTGCACCTCATGCTGCTGCATGACGAGACGTTATCGGCGGGGCTCAAGACCTGGATCCGGGAGCGTCACTACAACGCCGAGTGGGCCTTATCTGCTCAGTTGGAGGTGACGGCACGCCAGTTCGATGAGATGGAAGATGAATACCTGCGCGAGCGCAAGGCTGACCTTGAGCAGGTTGTGGAGCGGCTGCTCAAAGCCCTGTCGCGATCGGCCGCGGCCGTACCTCCGGCCACCCCGCCGCAACACGATATGACGGCAGAAGACCCACTGGTTTTGGTGGCCAGTGACATTGCGCCGGCTGACATGCTGCAATTCAAGGGCAGTGTGTTCACCGGCTTTGTGACCGATGTGGGTGGGCGTACCTCCCATACCGCCATCGTGGCTCGCAGCATGGATATCCCGGCCGTGGTGGGCGCGCGTGAAGCCAGTCGGCTCATCCGCCAAGACGATTGGGTCATCATCGACGGCGACGCTGGCGTGGTGGTGGTCAATCCTTCGGCCATTGTCTTGGAGGAGTACCGGTTTCGGCAAAGACAGAGTGCCTTGGAGGTGGCCCGGCTGGACCGCTTGCGCCACACCCCGGCGGTGACCCTAGACGGTCAACGTGTGGAGTTGCTGGCCAATATCGAGATGCCAGCTGACGCAGCGGCGGCCTTGGCTGCCGGCGCGGTCGGCGTGGGGCTGTTTCGCAGCGAATTTCTGTTCATGAACCGCAACGGTCAGCTGCCCAATGAGCAAGAGCAGTTTGAGGCGTACCGACGGGCGGTGGTGGCCATGCAGGGGCTGCCGGTGACCATTCGCACCGTGGATGTGGGCGCCGATAAACCCTTGGAGCGCATGAGCGCCCAAGAGTTGCGACACGAGCACACCCTCAATCCGGCCATGGGCCAGCGCGCTATCCGCTGGAGCCTGTCAGAGCCCGACATGTTCGATGAGCAGTTGCGAGCCCTCTTGCGCGCAGCTGCCTTTGGCAAGGTACGAATCCTGGTGCCCATGGTGGCCCATCTGACCGAAGTTGCCGCGGTGCATGAGGCGCTGCGCCGTGCCCGCGGACAACTCGATCGGGCTGGAGTTGCCTATGGCGACGTGGAGCTTGGCGCCATGATCGAGGTGCCCGCTGCGGCCATTTGCATCGAGTTGTTTGTCAAGCACTTTGACTTTGTCTCCGTGGGCACCAACGACCTGATTCAGTACACCCTGGCCATTGACCGTGCCGACGAGACCGTCTCCCACTTGTATGACCCGTGGCACCCGGCGGTTCTGCGGCTGCTGGCCCAGACCATCGAGCGCGCCCACGCGCATGGCTGCCCCGTGAGCGTATGTGGTGAGATGGCGGGCGACCCCGCCTTTACTGCCCTGCTGCTGGCCATGGGCCTGCGCAGCTTTTCCATGCACCCGGCTCGCGTGGCGGCGGTCAAGCAGCGCGTGCTGCGCGCCGATACGGCCAAGCTCGGCGGGGAGCTCGGCGCTATCTTGGCCGCCAGCGACCCGGCCGCGCAGGCTGCGCAACTGTGGAAGGCTGCTGTGAGCTGACCCACCCGCCTCAGGGGGTCGGCGTGCCCAAAGGTGTGCTACACTGGAAGGCTTCCGCGTTAGAAAAGCGGGTTCGGTTTTCCCGTCACCCCCAATTCCCAAACGCTTGACACGGGTTTGAAAAACGTGCAAGAATCGCGGTCTTTGCTGATTTCTGCCCCCCGCTTCTGTGGGGAGCGAAGCCAGCCAGCCCCGAGGGGCTGAAAGCTCTTTAACAACATACAGCCGATAAGCGTGGGCGTTTGAAGGCAATTGCCAGGCCAAGAATCGCAAGATTCGACAGCCACCAAACGCTCACGGAAATAGAAGTGAAGTTCACTTCAATTCCGTTTTGAGCAAAAACTTCAAGATCAAACTGAAGAGTTTGATCCTGGCTCAGATTGAACGCTGGCGGCATGCCTTACACATGCAAGTCGAACGGTAACGCGGGGCAACCTGGCGACGAGTGGCGAACGGGTGAGTAATGCATCGGAACGTGCCCAATCGTGGGGGATAACGTAGAGAAATTTACGCTAATACCGCATGAGATCTACGGATGAAAGCAGGGGATCGCAAGACCTTGCGCGATTGGAGCGGCTGATGTCAGATTAGGTAGTTGGTGGGGTAAAAGCTCACCAAGCCGACGATCTGTAGCTGGTCTGAGAGGACGACCAGCCACACTGGG
>CAYNSW010000038.1:0-28712 GCA_964400135.1 uncultured Rubrivivax sp.
AAACCGAATGAGCTCAATACCCAAGATGTAGGCCAACTGCTTGGCCACCTCGGTCTTGCCCACGCCCGTGGGGCCGGAGAACAAAAATGAGCCAATGGGCTTTTCCGGCTTGCCCAAACCCGAGCGCGCCATCTTGATGGCGGCAGCCAATGCCTCGATGGCCGGATCCTGCCCAAAGACCACGCTGCGCAGGTCACGCTCCAGCGTCTTGAGCTTGCTGCGGTCATCGCTGGACACACTGGCCGGCGGAATCCGCGCGATCTTGGCCACGATCTCTTCCACCTCGGCTCGAGAAATGGTCTTTTTTTGCTTGCTCTTGGGCAAGATACGCTGCGCGGCTCCGGCCTCATCGATCAGATCGATGGCCTTGTCGGGCAGGTGGCGGTCGTTGATGTACTTGGCAGACAGCTCCGCGGCGGCCTGCAACGCACCCAAGGCGTACTTGACGCTGTGGTGGTCTTCAAAGCGAGACTTCAAGCCCTTGAGGATTTCGACAGTTTGCTCTACCGAAGGTTCCACCACATCGATCTTCTGGAAACGGCGCGACAAGGCGGCATCCTTCTCGAAGATGCCCCGATATTCGGTGAAGGTGGTGGCCCCGATGCACTTCATGGCGCCGTTGGACAGCGCTGGCTTGAGCAAGTTGCTGGCGTCCAGCGTGCCGCCACTGGCCGCTCCCGCACCGATGAGCGTGTGAATCTCGTCGATAAACAAGATGGCTTTGGGCTGTTCCTTGAGCTGCTTGAGCACGCTTTTGAGGCGTTGCTCAAAGTCACCGCGGTATTTGGTGCCAGCCAGCAGTGCTCCCATGTCCAGTGAGTAGACGGCCGCGTCGCCCAACACCTCGGGCACATCGCCTTGGGTGATACGCCAGGCCAAGCCTTCAGCGATGGCGGTTTTGCCCACACCGGCCTCACCCACCAGCAGCGGGTTGTTCTTGCGCCGCCTGCACAGCACCTGAATGACCCGCTCCACCTCAGCCTCACGCCCAATGAGCGGATCAATCTTGCCGTCGCGAGCCAACTGGTTGAGATTTTGCGTGAACTGATCCAGCGGCGAGGCCTTACCGTCGGCTGCCTCTTCTCGCTCAGATCCCTCGGAGGAACCTGAGGACTCCGAGGCTTTTGCCGCATCGGGAGCATCGCTCTTGCGAATGCCGTGGGCAATGAAGTTGACCACGTCCAAACGCGTCACCCCTTGCTGGTGCAGGTAATACACCGCGTGTGAGTCTTTCTCACCAAAGATGGCCACCAGCACGTTGGCGCCCGTGACTTCTTTTTTTCCGCTGCCGGTGGACTGCACATGCATGATGGCGCGCTGAATCACGCGCTGAAACCCCAGTGTGGGCTGGGTGTCGACTTCGTCGGTGCCTGAAACGGTAGGCGTGTTTTCCTTGATGAAGGTATTCAGGCTCTTGCGCAGGTCTTCGATCTGCGCCGCACAGGCCCTGAGCACCTCGGCTGCCGAGGGGTTGTCCAGCAACGCCAAGAGCAGATGCTCAACGGTGATGAACTCGTGCCGCTGCTGGCGTGCCTCGACAAACGCCATGTGCAGGCTGACTTCAAGTTCCTGGGCAATCATGAGGCCTCCATAATGCACTGCAAAGGGTGCTGATGACGACGAGCCGCGGCCAGCACCAATTCCACCTTGGTGGCCGCGATGTCTTTGGGATAGACGCCGCACACGCCGCGTCCTTCGTGATGAATTTTCAACATGATCATGGTGGCGGTCTCCAGATCGTGCTGAAAGTGCTGCTGCAACATGTGGATGACGAACTCCATAGGAGTGTAGTCGTCATTGAGCATCACGACTTGATAGAGAGAGGGGGGTTTCGTTCTCGCCGTTTGGCGCTCCACCACCACAGACGAGCCCCCCCCTGCGCCTCGCCGGCCGGCGTCAGCACCGTCCGGGCCTTGCGGCGGCACGCTGGGTATGTCGTCTTCGGGGCGGGTGGCCATGAACCCATTCTATCGACCGCCGGACCTTCAGGTGGGGGGCAGGCCCAAAAAGCAACAAAGGGCCCGCAGGCCCTTTGTGCAATCGCCGCGCTGACTCAGCCGGCCTTTTGAATCACGCCCTTCATGGCGTCGCTGATTTCTTTGACCAGCGTGCCTTGGATCTGGGCCATCATCGTCCACTGCTGCACCTGCTGCTGCAAGTCGAGCAACTGAACAGTGGTGGGCTCGTTGCCCGATTTTTCAATGGCCGAGCGAAGCTGCACCTCACGGTTAGACAGAGCCTTGAGAACCGTGTTGTTGATGTAGTCAAAACTCAGGGCGCCGCTGGTATCGATCATGCCGCTTCTCCTTTGAAGAATTCCACCGGTTGCGTCAGGGGTGTTTGACCCGAGGACGTTGCCGGCAGCGTGATGGTTTGTAGTGTAACGATGCCGGCGCGAACTGCCAACAGGCCCGCTTCAATGGCTGAAAACTCCTCCAGAGGCGCGCCCTGCTGGGTGCGAAGGACCAACGCTGCCTCCACATCGCGCAGATGCGAGAGCAGTTCGGCGCGCTGGCGCGCAGCATTTGGCCCCTGCAAACGGGCCAGCAGGTCGCCATAGGGGTCGAGCGGATCCAGTGGTGGGCACGTGTCGGTCATCGGCGCATCTGAAAGCGCCCGCCGCGCTCGTCCTCAAAAATCACAACCTCCGGTTGGATTTCGGCCAACCGCAACGATCCCACCACCCCGCCGGGCTGCACCTTGTGGCCATCGGCCAAAACCACATAGGGCCGTGCGCCGCTGACTACCGCCGCCAGCGGCGGTAAGGTGGGAACTTTCGGTGCCTTGGCGGCAGCCTCACGCCGCGCCTCGTCTTCTTGTTGTTGAACGGTTTTTACTTCTGACTTAACTTCAAATATAGCAGGTAATTCTTTGATAATTATTGATTTTGCTTCCTGGACTAGATCCAGGCTGGAGACTGTGCCCATCAAAATCACATCACCATGATCTCCTGGCTTTACCTGCAATCCCGCGCCCAACTGAGGCGCCACCGCCTGGAGCCGGAAGTTCAGATCGGAGCGCGTGAGCAAGGAGAGCTTCAAGTGCGGTGTGATTCGCGTGGCAGCGCGCACCAGCGACTCCGACACCTCATCGGAATCGACCACGCCCAGCAGTTCGACCTTGCCGGGGGCCGCGGCTGCCACTCGCACCCGACCCGCCACGGGCGCCAGAACCTTGGCAACTTCTGCCCTTACGGCTTCCACCACCTGCGGGGAGACGTTAGGCTCGGGTGCCGCCCCCACGTCCTGGGGCGCCCCCACCACCACCTGCCGCGACCCCGTAGGCGCGCTTGGGTTCTGCGATGGCATCAGGGCCTGAATGGCCACCCAGGCCGCCACCGCCCCTAAAACGCTGAGCAGCACTGCCCTGGGTCCCCAGCTTCGCCTGGGCTCCGTCCAGGTGGCAGACTTTGCAGGGATGTGATCTTGAAGGGGATCTCCCTGGTCACGGGCGGTGCGCTCACCCAATGGCACAGCCACCGTAGCCGCCGTTGACGCCTCTGCACGGGGCTCAATAAAGCGAGGCTCCTCTCGCTGCGGGTCTTGCCCCGCCGAGCCCAGCGGGAGTTCAGCCTCCGCAACGGGGGCATCGGCCCAAGGGCCATCCAAGCACCAGCCTACGCTGGGGGTCACACGCCAGGGGGCATCGCTGCGCTCCAACACCAGGCTCAATCCGCCCATGCGAAGGCCCTGTCCCACCGCGCAAACCACAGGTGTTGACCGCCCTGGCCCACTCAAGTGCCACTCACCTGCCCTGTGCTCGACAAGCCACTGATCACAAGGCGCGTCCAGGAGCACCACGTCATTGTCCGTTGACGATCCCACCTTCCAGATCGACTCATCTTCAGGCAGGTCTACGCAGGCTCCAGCATGAAGCCCCGCCGTCACACGCAGTTGCACAGTGTTCTCGCTCACGACAGTGCGCTCACAAGTCAATCCGGGCCAGCGGTTGGATGTTCACTTCGGTGGTCAGTTCCTGGTAGGAGATGACCTGCAGGTCTTGCAACTCCTGCTCAATGAGGCGCCGAAGATAGCGGCGGATGTCCATGGACGCCAACAACACGGGTTTTTGACCGGAGACCGGTATCTTGCCCACGCTCTTTTTGATGGTCTCCACCAACTTCTTGCTGGCCGCGGGGTCCATGGCCAGGTAGCTGCCTGCCGATGTTTGCCGGATGGCCGAGCGCACCGTTTCTTCCACCTTGGGGGCCAGCAAGTAGGCCGGCAACATGTTTTGGCCGCCCGAATACTTGAAGCTGATGTGGCGTTTGAGCGCACCACGCACGTACTCGGTCAGCAAGACGGAATCCTTCTCCTTTTGCCCCCACTCCACCAGCGCCTCCAAAATGGCGCGCAAGTTTCGGATGGAGATGTCTTCTGAGACCAAGCGCTGCAGCACCTCCCCAATCTTTTGCGTGGGCATCACCCGCATCGCTTCCTTGACCAGGTCGGGAAAACGCTGCTCCATGGCGCTGAGCAGGAACTTGGTCTCCTGGATGCCGATGAACTCAGGCGAATACTTGCGCAGCACATTGGCCAGGTGATAGGAGACGATTTGACTGGGGTCTTTGAAGGCCATGCCCGCCTTGGACATCAACTCGGTCATCTCCCACGGCACCCATAACGTCTCGATACCGGGCAGAAACGGCTTGTCCTTCTCGTACTTGATGTTCAAAGAGGTCAGGGTCTGCTCTGGCTCCATGGCCAGGATCCAGTCGGGGCGGATGCGCCCCTGGGCAACGGGAACTTCCGTCAAGACCACCTGATAAGTCTCTACCGGCAATCGGTCGTTGATACGCAATTGAATCCCGGGAAAGGGGACTCCCAGATCGAAATACAACGCCCGCCGGATTTTGATCAACTCCTCGTTCATGGTGGCCGAGTCAATGATCTTCTCCAGCCCTTCGTACACGTCCAAGATCAGCGGAACGGTGGGCACAAACTCGTCGGTGCCGTCTTTGCGAGGACGCTGCACCGCCCCAGTGGCGGGCTGCAAACCCGGAGACGCATTGATCAAATCCGCGGCCTCGGGAGCATCGGAGCGTCGTCGCATGGCCAATCCCATGGCCACCAGCGGAATACCCAACATCAAGAACACGATGGTGGGCATGCCCGGGATCAACCCCATCCCCAGGGCGATGAGCCCGCCAATCAGCAAGGCCTTGGGTTGCGTGAGGACCTGAGAGCCGATGTCCTTGCCTACGTTGGAAGGACCCTCACCGTCTTCAGACTGCACCCGCGTGACGATGATGCCCGCACAAATAGAGATGAACAACGCGGGAATCTGCGCAATCAACCCATCGCCAATGGACAAGATGGAGTACGTTTGCATGGCCTTGCCCGCGGGCATGCCTCGCTGCAACATGCCGATGAGCAATCCACCCAATAGATTGACGGCCACGATGATCAGGCCGGCAATCGCGTCGCCCTTGACAAACTTCATGGCCCCATCCATGGCGCCGTAGAGTTGGCTTTCCTTTTCCACCACCCGGCGGCGGCGTTTGGCCTCGTCCATATCGATCGTGCCCGCCCGCATGTCACCATCAATGGACATCTGCTTGCCCGGCATGGCATCGAGCGAAAAACGGGCGGCGACTTCGGCCACCCGCTCAGCCCCCTTCGTGATCACCACGAACTGAACGATGGTCAGAATCAAGAACACCACCAGACCCACCACCAGATTGCCACCCACCACAAAGTTGCCGAAGGTGTCGATGATCTTGCCCGCATCACCTTGCAACAGGATCAAACGCGTGGTGGCAATGGAAATACCCAGGCGAAACAGCGTGGTGACCAACAACACGGACGGAAACGACGAGAACGCCAGGGGCGACGGCAGGTACATGGCCACCATGAGCAACACGGCCGAGATGGTCATGTTCAAACCAATGAGCACATCGACCAGCCAAATAGGCAGCGGCAGGATCATCATGAAGATGATGGCCACCATCATCACCGCCAACACCACATCGTTGCGGTTGGCCGCGGCCAGCGCCAAGCGCTGCAATTGCGCTTGCAAGGCCCTCAAGCGCGTGCTCCCTGGGCCCGGCGCGGGGCCTTCTTCAGCGCCAAGAAGGCCTGCATGGCGGCAGACGCCTCTTCTACCTGCCCCAAGTCGGCCAGTACCTGAGAGCGCAACATATGAAAGCCCTCGTCGATCTGCCCCAACAAGGCCAGGCGGTCCAAGGCCGAGAGCGCCTCTTGCGACCTCTGGGCCTTGAACAAAGCCAACGCCAAGGCCCGATGGTGGGCGGCTTCCTCAGGCTCCAGCAAAGTCAAAGCCTTGTACAAGCGCACGGCCTTTTCCGCAAAACCGTAGTTCAAGAAAAGCTTGGCCACCAGAGACATGGCATCGCGTTGGTCGGTGGGCAATGGCATGGACCCGAGCCTCAACCCGCTTGCAAGGCATTGGCGCCTTCCCAACCCACCTGGGCATTGGCCTCGTAGGCGCTCAACTCGCGAAGCGCCTGACGCAAGGCAGCGGCATCGGCGGGATCCTGGGCAGCCCCCTCAGCACTTCGAAGGGTGGTCATGGCCGATGAGACAGCACCCAGAAAACCCAGTGGCGTTCTGATCTCAGGCGCTTTGAGCTCCAACTGTGCCCAGCGGTTGAGCACGTTGTCGGTGGCAGAGCCCAGGTTATACGGGTCCAGCAGCGCCTGAACCTCCAACTCAGAGGGCAGCTCTTGAGGCGCATTGCCAAAAATGGAGACCAGATCAAAGTGTTCGGCGCGCTGCGTCCGGCCAAACAGGCCGCTGGCAAACCCGTAAACGTCCTTAAGGGAAAACGAATGAATGTCCATCTTCACCTGCCTGCCTGGGTGGTTTGCGACTGCGAGCTCCAGCGGGCGGCCCAATCTGTGCAGTCCGACACCGCCGTCTCAATATCTTGCGCGCTGGCCGCATCCGCCAGTATCCGCGTGGCCAAGACCAGGGCGCTGTCTTGGCCCATGCCCAGCAGCCCAACTTGAAATGCGCGCTGCCCCCGGTGTTGCCGAGCGTCGCACAGTTGCAGGGCGCTCAACAAGGCAGATTCGCTCACGTGAGGGCAATGCAACACGAAGCTGATCACCAGATCGTCATCATGTTCTTCCAGCGAAAACCAATCTCCAGAAGGCAAGCCCAGGCGAATGTGCCCCATGGGGTGCAAAGACAAATCCTCCATCCCGATTTGTCGACCAAACTCGGCCACTGCGTACTCGGACTTCACGAGCCCATCTCCTCGCGCTCGATCGCGTCATCGATGGCCATTTGCGCCGCATCAAGCAGCGATTGTCGTGATTCTGGCGTGGGAAATACCTGCACTGGCATGGCGCGCAGGTGCTCGCGTACCCCCGTGAGGAAATCGATCATGCATGCAGTGGGTTGGCTGGCACCAAAGCGCTCGGCCAACCGGGATACACGCGACGAATCCACCCAACGCTCGCCGCTGAGAGACACCAGATCCGAAGCCAACTCGGCTGCCTTGTAGGCGGACATGCCATGCCGCTGCGTGAGGGTCTGGCCCAGTTTGGCACATTGGTCGATGACGGTATTGATGACCTTCAGGTGCGACAGATCCGACACGAGAAACTGCAGTCGGGTGGTCTCGGTAGAGGGGCGGGCCGCTGCCAAATCCATGCCCAAGGCGCTGCGCAAGGTCTCGAGCACGCGGTCGAAGTCACTGCCCCGGCCGTCGGAGACGATTTTCAAAATGTGCTGGAGCGTTTGGCTGAGAGACTCTGAGGCCAGTACCGAATCGCGGTAGGCCTCTCTAAAAGCCGCGGACTCCTCGGGCGTCTTCAATGAGGCGCTGGCCTCCAGGGTGTTGAGGTCGGCCCGGATCGCGTCCTCATTTTCGGCCAGCAACTGGGCCGCAGCCTCACGAACCGCCTCGTACGCCTCGCCGTTGGTGTCATGTCCGGCGCTGCCATCGCGGATGAGCTCGGCCACCTCTAACAAGGTGAGGTACTGGTTAGAGGCTTCCCCGCCCAGGTGCTCGCGGACCAACTGCCGGGCAAAGGCAGGCTGCTTGAGCACGCGCCGGGCCAGGGCCAACACACCGCCTGCGCCGCCGCCCTGTCCGGGCTTGCCGCCTTGCAACTTTTGCAAAGCCTCTTGCAGCGCCTCGCGCGACATCCGGTCTAAACGACCCCCCGTGGAAACCCTACGCTCCTGGATGGATCGCTCCTGAACCTTGGAGGACAGCCCCTGCGTGAGCTCCGCCGCCGCATCGGCGATCACCGAGTGCGGATCCAGCGCCACCAGCGCCAACATGGTGGCATTGTTGGCGCCTTTTCCGTGGTGAGCGTGAAGGGGCGCTCGACCCGTGGCAGGTGCCGGCGCTGCGGGCGCCTGGCCCCGATTGACCGGGCTGGGCATCAGGTCCTTGACGAGCATACCGCGCGGCTTAGAGCTTCATTTGATTTTCCACGACCACAATGGTAACTTCTCGATGGCCTTTACTCCAAACACCTCTCGGATAAAGCCTTTGCTGACGCCAAGAGCCCTTGAACCCATTAACTGCACGCTCACTTGCCATGACCTCTATCGACCCCGACATCCAAAAGCTCATCGCAGAAAACGAAAAACTCATCGACCAGGTCCAGGCCTTTTTGTTTGACAACGTGTGCAATGCTCAGGGCGTGGATCCTGCGCGGGTACGGGCGGCCGTGGCCAAGCTGAGCGATGCCAAAACTCAGGCGCAAGCGGCTCAAGAAATTGCCCAAGACCGTGCCGAGGTGGAGCAACAAATCGATGCCGAGGCCACCCGCCGCGGTTTGCGCCGCCCGGGTGTTGCCACAGGCGGAATTCGCCGCCGCATGGGCCAGATGCTTTAACCCTCTACCTTTACAAGGACACTCGCTATGAGCACCCCTATTGACGGCAGTAGAGCCAGCGGCGTTGGCGGTATCAATCCCTTCCAAGGCATGTCCTTGGAATCCATGGTCATGGTGGTGCTGTCGGAGCGACACCAAACCATGGAAAACATGGTGATGGATCAGGTCAAGGCCATGCAGGAAAAAAACCTCAAGCTCAAGCAGCTGGGCGAGCTCTCTGCCACTGTCACGGCGCGGATGAAAGACTTTCCGGCCGATGCCAAGTCAGACACCAAGATCAACAAATACAAAAAAGATGGCGAAACAGTCAACGGCAAAACCGTAGGCACTTGGGATGGTCGCCGCGATGATTTTATGAAGGGGGTCAAAGTCTCTGGAGACTCGAACAAGCCCGGCGAGTACTACAACAACGCCAGAGATTATGTGAAGAACCACTCCGATTGGTCGGCAGAGACCAAGGCGCGGGTGCTGGACGACCTCGAATTGGGCGAGGCCGCTGCCTCTATGGGCGTGAATGTGGGCACCAACGGTGAGCCCATCGCCTTTGTGGTTAACGATGTCAAATACGGCGCCTTGGAGGCCCTGCAGGCCAAGATCAAATCTCAGACAGACTCGCTCACCAACGACACGCAGTTGGAGCAAATTCGCCTGCAAAGCCTCATGAGCAAAGTTCAAAATCTGGCTCAGATGCTCAGCAATATGGTCAAGAAATTTGACGATACCCACGGCGCTCTCATTCGCAATATTTGAGGTCTATTTCCATCATGGCGGCACAATCTCCCATGTCACCCGAGGAGTTCGAAAAACTCTGGGCCCATGTCAGCGAACATCTCACCCGCGGCGGCACGTTGGGCGATTTGCGCGGTTTCACCGCCAAAGAATATGAGGCCATGTTCCTGGTGGGCCACACGCTGTATGGGCAAGGCAAGTACCAAGACGCTGAACAGGTGTTCGCCTTCCTGGTGATGAACAACCCCTACGATCGCCGGTTTGCACAGGCCTTGGGCTCAGCCAAGCAAATGCTGGGGCAGTACGCCGATGCGATTGGGTACTACTCTTTGGCCTCCATGTTTGAAATGAGTGACCCTGTTCCTACTTTTCATACAGCCGAATGCCTGGCGGCATTGGGACAAACCGACGATGCGCAAGACGCTTTGCGCATCGTCGTGTCTCACTGCCAGAAACCTGAGCACGAAACGCTCAAGCGCCGCGCCTCGGCCATGCTGCAAATCATGCAGGTCAATTCCGCGCCCGCGGCTGCTCAAGGTAGCGCGCCATGAGCCCGGTCTCAGGACCCATCGGGCAGCAGAGTCTGTACGCTGCCTTGTTCAACGCGCAGGGGCTCAACGTACGGTTACCCGATACCCAGACCCAGGGGGCATCCCAAGCCGAGGGCTCCCAAGAGGTCACGACGAATGATGTCGAAGCCCTTCAATACACCCAGCAAGAGCTTGAGGCGGCCGGCAAAGAGCTGGTGGATTACATCAAGTCTCACCCCCAGTTACCGGGGGTGGATCATGAGGTGTTCGAGGGATTGGCAGGTGAAGAACTGATGCAGCTGGCCACTGCCCTGATGGATCAAGCCTCGGATAAGGTCAGCAAGGTCACCACCCAGCAGATCTTGGCCAACAAAGAAAAGCTGGCCAAGGTCAACGAAGAAAAAGTCAACAAGATCATGGAGGGTATCAAGAAGGACATCGAGGCCAAGCCTGGCTTCTGGGGCAAGTTGTTTGGCTGGGTCGGCAAAATTTTGACGGCCGTCACCTCTGTAGTGGCCATGGTGGTGGGCGCTGCGCTCATTGCGACTGGTGCGGGCGCCGGTCTCGGTGTGGCGCTCTTTGCGCTGGGTGCCTACATGGCGGCCAACGTCACCGTGGATGCGATCAACGCAGTCCGAGAATCCAAGGGATTGCCGCCCCTGTCGTGGTCGCCTTCGCTGGGCCAGCTGGCGGCCCTGGTGGCCAAAGGCTTGGGCGCCAGCGAAGAGACGCAACAGTGGATCAAATTGGGCGTGGATATCGTCACCGATGTGGCCATTGGAATTGCGATGTCCATCATGATTCCCGGAGCTGGCCTCATGCTGGCGGCCAATCGCATGGGCAAGGTGCTCAAGGCCGGAGAGGCCATGAGCAAGGTGATCAAGGGTGGTACTGCCGCGCTGAACATGACCGATAAAGTCGGCAAGGTGGCCAAGACGGCGGAAGAGACAGAAAAAGTCTTTGAGGCCATGGCCAAGTTCCAGATGCAGGCCGCCAAAGTGGCTCGTGTGCAAGGTTCAGTGGAATCTGGCGCTGCCATTGGCAAAGCGGGCTCGGATATCTCGGTAGCCTTGGATCGTAACGACGCAGATCAAGCTCGCGCTGATGTCAAAAAACTGATGGCTCTGATTACGAAGCTGCAGCAGGCTGCAGATGAATTTGCCACTGTGTTCAAGGATATTGAGGAAAAGCGCGGCGAGTCGATGAAGCGTTGCTCGCAGTCGGTGGCCGAAGCGGGAGAGGCCACGGCCACCATTGTGGCCAACACCGTGTCCATGGCCTGAGGCCCGCTCATCGTCATGGATATTTCTCGTCTGGCCGGTAGCTTTTTGGGGGTGGTCAAGCAGGTTGCCGTAGATTTGCTGGAGAAAAAAGACGACTCCGGCAAGCCCGCGGTGCTAGACGTGCTGCCCGATGTCGTCAACACGGGTCTGCAAGCTCTCGGTGCGCCCGAGTTGCCGCCTATTGACCACGAGCTCGCCATGGGCGGCCTCCAAGACCTGGTGGCGCTGCTGACCTCCCAAAACGATCAGGCACGCTTTGATGCGGCCAAAGGTCTGGCGGGAAAGCTTTTGCCTGTCATCTCGCAAGCCGCAGCCGAGGAACTGGGCAAAAAGGCCGGCGACCATTTCGTGGCCGATGTGGCCCAAGGCCTCATCAAATGGGTGAACAACAACCCCTCTCAGGCGTTCGCTTTGGGCGCTGATGTGGTGCGGGTCATTTCCACTGCTGTAGCCACCGGTGGCGTGTCGCTGGCAGCGGACTTGCCAGCGCTCATGCCCCAAGTCACGGCCATGGCCGCTGGCGTGCTCAAGGAGGCGGGTATCCCGGTTGACAAGCTCATTCAGGGCATGGTCACCGACTTGCTCAAGACCTTGGGTGTGGAGGCCGCCACCGCCGAGCAAATAGGCAAGGTGGTCGGGCCATTGGCTGCGTTGGGTGCCGACGTTGCGCTGGCAGTGGCAACCCAAGGCAAGCACACCATCAGCCCCGAGTTGGTCCGCTCGGCAGTAGACGCTGTCGCGCAAGCCGCCGGGGTCTCACCCGATGTGGCCGCGGTGGTGGCCACAGCGGCCGGCATGGCGGCCACTTTGGGTCAAAACTTTGCCGGACACGTGCTGTCCGGGCAATCGGCGCAGTCCTTCATGGGTCTGGACAAATTGACGCTGAAGGTCGAGGACGTCGCCCAGGACGCCGTCAAGCTCTTGATGGGGCAACAAGGCGCCTCGACGGAGCAAATCAGCAAGAAGTTACTGGAGCTCGGCCCCCTGTTTTCAGCCTTTGCTCAGACCTTTGAGCACAACACCACTGAACTCAATGTCGACAACAGCCGCAAGGGGTGGGTAGCGCTCAATGAACAGTTCCGGTCTTGGATGCCCGGGTTGGGACCCATGTTCGATCAGATCAACCAACAGTACACGGCGGCGGGCTGAGGCCTGAGCGTTACAAGACCGGAGAAACGCCATGGCAATTGAAAGATTCAACCCCGGGACCAACTGGCCCACCAGTCCCCTAGGGGGCGTCACGGGCGGCAGCCAGACCGAGGGGGCCGGCTCGGTGACGGGATCTATGGGGTCGGAGGTACAACTGCCACCCGCCACAACGCCAACGGCTCAGGGCGGACTCCCTGAGGGTTTGGCTACGGGCAATGTGCCCACCACCGAGCAACTCCAAACGGCCTATGACGCAGTGAATTGGGACCACCCCGACACCATGCAGGTGTTGCAACTGCTGCACATGATCTCCTCCAAGCTCAAGTCCATCTCGAACGAAGCCAAGTGGGCCGAAGCCCACACCCAAATCAGCTCGCTGCTCAGCGAGGCAAAGAACATGGAAAGTGCCGCGTCGACGCGGATGTGGACGGCCATCGGAACGGGCCTGGCCACAGCTGCCATTTCCAGTGTCAATATGGTCGCGTCGGTCAAGAACCTCAAAGAGATCAGTGGCTTGGCAGGCAAAGGCGGTTTGGTGGGCATGGACAAAACCAAATTTGACCAGGTGAGTCAGCAGATCCAGTACCTCAACTCCAAGCTCCAAGTCACCAAACTCAAGGGCGATGTGGCTGAAGGCCTTGTCAAAGGGATGGGCGCCATTGGCAATTACAACGCCGAGATGGACGATGCGGCGGCCAAAAAGGATTCGGCGCAGGCCACCCAACGCGGCGCCAATCAGCAGGAGATGCAATCGGCTGAAAGCAATCAGGATGAGGCCATCAGGAAAATGCGTGACATGATCCAAGAGCTCTTGCAAACCTTGAGGTCCACCGAAGCCGGGATCGTCAGAAACATTTAGGCTCCCACAACATGACCGTCCCATCCTCCTTGCAGCCCCTGTTGGATCAGGGCTCTCAAGATGCGCAGACCCTGATCGATGTCTTGTGCGCCTCGGCCGCCCACCCCCGCCCCGATGCCGACACCCTGGATGGGCTCTATGCCACGGCCATGGCCGCCTTGTCGCGTCGGCAGTTTGAAGATGCCGCGGCCGCCTTCAGTGTGCTGCTGGCCCTGAGTCCCGAGGCGGCTCGCAGCTACGCCGGTCTGGCACATGCCAAGCGCGGCCTGGGGCTGTTGGATGAGGCCAGTGTGTTTTTTGCCCTGGCCATTCACCTGGACGCCAACAACCTGAGCCTGCGTGTCCCGCTGGCGGAGACTCTCTACGCCATGGACCGCAAGGCGCACGCCTGGGGTTTGTTAGAGCAGGTTCGAGTCTTGACGCTCGACACCCCCAGTCAAGCCCAGTTGCACGAACGGGTCAAAGCCCTTCAAAAGCTCTTTGGTGATGTCTTCTGAGGTCTTGTCTGGCGACGACATCCGGCTGCTGACCGCGCTGGGATTTATGGCCAGCGGCGCCGCAATGGATCGCCCTGCCCTGACCTTGTTTGAAAACCTCAGCCGTCTTCGCCCCCACCGCGCCTTTGGTCCGATTGGCTGGGCCTGTCACCTGCTGCGACAGGGCCGTGCCGACGACGCCGTGTGGGTCTTGCAGCGGGCCTTGCGACTGATGCCGCCCGAGACGGCAGGCGATGATGTGGCACAGGTACGAGGCTGGCTGGGTCTGAGCCTGCTGGCAGCGGGCCGTCAATCCGGCAGCGACCAGGCGTTTGCCGACAGTTTGGCCCTGAGCGACGCCTCTCCCGTGTCGGCGATGGCCCGTGCCATGTTGGGACAAAGGCCGTGATCACCCCCGATTTGCCGCATACTGCACGGTGGACACACCCGAGCGTGCGTTCGAACCCGTGTTTCAGGAGGAACTCGCCATGATCGATGCCATCTCGCAAGCCGTGACCGTGGCTGACGGTGCAGGCTCGGCTGTTGGTCCGGCTGCAGCCGGATCGAGCGATGTAGAGCGCTTTCGACAAGTGTTGTTCGCTCCCCGAGACGTTGCAGACTCTGCCGTACCGGCCGTAGCGACTCCTGTGCCCGAAACCGTCACGGCCCCACCCAAAAACCTGGGCGAGGCCATCATCTCGACGCTGCAGTCGGCCTCCACCGAAATGGGGCGCAACTGGAATGCCGCGGCGCAAATGGTGACACAGCCCGACTTGAACATGGCCGACATGCTGCGCTTGCAAATGACGGTGGTGCAAACCAGCATCCAATACGATTTGTTGGGCAAAGCCATCTCCAAATCCACTAACAACCTGGATCAGATCCTGAAGACGCAATGACGCGGATCAAGTCGGCTGTACTGAGCGCACTTGCGGCGCTGACCTTGGCGGGCTGCACGGGCAGCGTGGAGCTGCTCACGGCCATCCCGGAGTCCGATGCCAATGAAGTGATCGCCGCTTTGGTCAACAACGGCATCCATGCCCAGAAGGTGCCGGGTAAGGAAGGCATGGTGGGTGTCAAGGTAGACGCCCCCTTGGCGGCTCGGGCTGTTGATACCTTGCGCGTCTTGGGCCTGCCCCGAGAGCAGTTCAGCGGCATGGGGCAGGTGTTCAAGAAAGACGGGCTGATTTCGTCTCCCGTGGAAGAACGCGCCCGGTACCTCTCGGCCTTGTCCCAGGATCTCTCGGCCACCCTGTCCCGCATCGATGGCGTCTTGTTTGCCCGGGTGCACCTGGTGCTGCCTGAGCGAGGACCCGCCAACGAAGCCGACACGCCGTCTTCAGCCGCGGTTTTCATCAAGCACCAAAAGGACATCGACCTCGAGCTGCTGCAACCGCAGGTGCGCCGATTGGTCGTCAACAGTATCCCCAATCTGGCTGCAGAGCGCGTGTCCATCGTCTTGGTGCCCAGCCAGGCATCGCGTCAATCGGTGCAGCTGGTGTGGACCCAGGTTCTGGGCTACCGAGTAGAGGCCAGTGCCGCCACGCCCCTGACCATGTGGTTACTCGTGTTGGGTGCCTTGGCATTGGGAGGCCTAGGCGGCAGCGGTTACCTGGCCTGGAAATACATCGTCGAGCCCCGCCGACAGGCCAAAGCGGCCGAGACTTCGCCTGAGGCTGAACCGGAGGTCTCGTGAATCCCCAGGCCCACTTGTGGGAGTGGCCGCAGCGCCTGGCCAACGCGTGGTGGGAGTTGGCGTTTCACCCTTCAGCCTACATCCATCCTGATCAGGTGGTCCACCGTCTTGGGGCCCATTGGCCCTGGCAAGCGGGACCCGTCAGTTCACGCACCGTGGCGCGCCAGCTGAATTTGACGCCTGTGGGTCTGGTGGATTGGTCAACGCCGCAATTGCGTGCAGCGCTGCTTCCCCTCGAGGTGTTGAAAGACTGGAGTTTGTTGCTCGCGGCCACTCACGAGGCACCCGCCTTGGCCCGCGTGATCCGACAGTCTGACCTGCAAGCCCTGCAGCCTGCCTTGGGCTTGGACGATTGGGCCTGGGCGATTGCCTGGCGCGAAAGTGCCGGCGCCGAGCCCGATTGGGCCACGGCTGGACAGCCGCTGCCCGTGTCGAACTGGGCCGAGCGATTGCATCAGCAGGCCCTGCGCCTCTTGGGCCAATGGATGGCCCAACTTCCCGAATCCCTATCGCAGCGTTTGGCCCTGAAATGGCCCCCCGGTGCGCTGCCGCGGGCTGCATCAACCGACCGCGGCATGAGCCCGCCGCACGCAGTCTGGCGCGCCACCTATGAACGGGTGGTCAATCGGTGGGACCCCACCTGGGAGTCCGATTGGAGCTTGGCCTTGGCGCTGAGAAGTTGATATGAACGTTACCCGCTCTCAGTCCATGTATGTGTCCCGGCCGGCACCCTTGCAAACGGAAGCGGCGCAAGCGCCCGCCGCCGGCAAGGCAGCTGCCAGTGCCGCGCCTGGCCCCGCGGGATCGGCGCACGCAGCACCCGTGTCGGCAACGCCTCCTGCTTCGCTCAGCGCTTCCCAGTTGCAAGTCAGCACCGATCCGCAGCAGGTGCAGGGGCAGTTGAAGAACAACATCAGCAAAGCCCTCCAAAACGACGTGGATCCGGCCAAGAAGACTCAAGCCCCTTGGTACCAGAAATTGCTTCGCTCTGAAGGGATGCTGCTGCTGGGGTTGACCGTGGCTGCAGCATCCGTAGGGGCCATCGCGTTGCCCCTGCTGTGTCTGGGTGCTGTGGCTTTGCTGCGTGAGCCCCAGCTGACAGAAGACCCATCGTCTGCGACGCCGCAGTCCTTGGATCAGGATGACAGCAGCTTGGAGGTCAACACCGGCTCTGGCGGGGCGGCCAATGCCCTGATGAGCAAGTTGGAAGAAGCGCAAGAGTCGCATCGTGCTCACGCCGAGCACATGAGCGAGGTACTGGATTGGAATGGTTTGGATATCAGCCTGGACCAGATCACCCATCAGGATGGCTCGGAAGCGGCCAACCGTCGGGCTCAAAGTGCCCTGACGGCCCTGGAAAAGCGGCTGCGCGAGGCGCATGAGAACAACGAGCCCGAGGTCAGGCAAGCGGTGCAGTGGGGCAGCTTCACCCGGCTGACAGCGCTGCCCACCGAACAGCGCGCTGACGCGCTGGCCCAATGGCCTGCCGATGTCTTGCGGCATGCCTTGGCCGAGGCACAGCGCCTGAGCGACCCACACAGCACAACACCGCCCCCGCAACGCGAGCAGGCCCATGAAATGGTGACGCTCCTCAAAGGCGGCTTGCTGCAACGCAACGAGGCCTTGCCATGACCATCCCCTCAACTGCCTCCACCTGGGATGTTGCGCAAATCCTCAAGCGCTACGAAACGGCCTGTCAAGATCTGCAAGCAGGCGACTGGAGTCGGGCTCAACGGGGCTTCGAAGACCTGACGAATGCCGCCCCCATGGAGTCACGCTTTTACTTTGGCCTGGGTTTGTGCCTGCAGCAGCAAGCGCAGTGGGCCCGGGCTACACGCCAGTTTGCTATTTGCGTCAATCTCAACCCCAGCGATGCGGCCAGTACCTTTCGTCTTGCAGAGTGCCTGGAAGCGGCGGGCGAGACGGCCGATGCGCGCGAGAGCTATCAGGATGCGCTCAAGCTCTGCGCGCTGCCCGAATCCCCACCTGAATTGCGTGGCTTGATCGAAGCGCGCTTGCAGGATCTCTAACCCCATCCATTTCGCCCCATGGCCTTCTTGCAGTTTCGCGATCTCACAGGTAAATCTTGGGCCCAGGTCGACCCCAGCCAACTCATCATGCGTCGTGAAGAGGTGGCCTTGTGGATGGACGCCCAGGCCCTGCTCAACCGCGCTCGCGACGACGCCGATCGCATTCGTCAAGAAGCGCTGCAGGCGTTGGAGGACCACAAGCGCAAAGGCTATGAGGAGGGCATGGCTGCCGCCCAGATGGAGCAAGCCGAACGGATGATCGACAACGCCTCACGCATGGTGGACTTCTTCGCCTCGGTGGAACAGCGCATGGTGGGACTGGTCATGGATGCGATGCGCCGCATCGTCGACGATTTTGACGATACCGAGCGGGTCATCGCGGTGGTACGAAGCGGTCTGGCCGTCTTGCGCAATCAAAAACAGCTCACCTTGCGCCTGGCGCCGCAGCACGTGGACACGGTCAAGGCGCGCGCCACTGAGCTGCTGCAGGCCTTTCCAGGCATCGGCATGCTCGACATCGTGGCCGATTCGCGCCTCAAAGGTGACGCTGCCATCTTGGAAAGCGAGATCGGGGTGGTGGAGGCCAGCACCGAGATGCAACTGCGCGCGCTGGAACAGGGCTTTCGCAAGATGCTCGGAAGCCGAGTTTGATGGCAGATCGCTGTGAAAACCTTTGACTACGTCACCGACATGATGCAATTGGCGCTGGAAGACACGCCCACCTTGCGCATCAAGGGCCGCGTCGTGCAGGTGGTGGGCACCATTATCAAAGCCGTGGTGCCGGCGGTGAAGATCGGCGAAGTGTGCATCTTGCGCCACCCCGGCGAAGACTTCGAGATGAAGGCGGAGGTGGTGGGATTTGCCCGCGATGCGGCGCTGCTCACGCCCATTGGCGATATGTATGGCATTTCGGCATCCACCGAGGTGACTCCCACAGGACGCGCGCACATGGTGCCCGTGGGCATGGGGTTGCTCGGCCGCGTGCTCGACGGCCTGGGGCAGCCTTTGGACGAGAAAGAACGCGGCCCCCTGGAGGCCGACAAGTTCTATCCTGTATTTGCCGATGCACCCGACCCCATGAAGCGCCGCGTCATCCAGGATCCCGTCCCCCTGGGTGTACGGGCCATTGACGGTCTGCTGACGTGCGGCGAGGGGCAACGGATGGGAATTTTTGCTGCGGCCGGTGGCGGCAAGTCCACGCTGTTGGGCATGCTGGTAAAAGGGGCGGCTGTGGATGTGACGGTCATCGCCTTGATTGGAGAGCGGGGCCGCGAGGTGCGTGAGTTTTTAGAGCACGAACTGGGGCCTGAAGGACGCAAACGCTCGGTCGTGGTGTGCGCCACGTCGGACAAGTCGTCCATGGAGCGCGCCAAGGCTGCGTATGTGGCCACGGCCATTGCCGAGTATTTTCGCGATCAGGGCAAGAAAGTACTGTTCCTCATGGACTCGGTCACACGCTTTGCCCGAGCTCAGCGCGAGATCGGTCTGGCAGCGGGCGAGCCTCCCACGCGACGGGGCTATCCCCCATCGGTTTTTGCCACGCTGCCCAAGCTGATGGAGCGTGTGGGCATGAACGATAAAGGCTCCATCACCGCCTTGTACACCGTGCTGGTGGAAGGCGATGACATGACCGAGCCCATTGCCGATGAAACCCGCTCAATTCTGGACGGCCACATCATCTTGTCGCGTGCGTTGGCTGCCTCCAACCACTACCCGGCCATCGATGTACTGGCCTCAGCCAGTCGCGTCATGAACAATGTGGTGAGCAAGGAACATCGGGCAGCGGCAGGACGGATGCGCGAGTTGATGGCCAAGTACGCCGACGTGGAGCTGTTGGTGAAGATCGGCGAATACCAGCGCGGTGGCGACAAGACCACCGATGAGGCCATTGACAAGATCGACACCATTCGAACCTTCTTGCGCCAACGAACGGATGAGCGCATGGGTTTCGAGCCGGCCATCGAGCAGCTGTGCGAGATCACCGGGATGCCGCCGCCTCCTGTTGATGCGTCCACCGCCGAGAATTGACGAAGGCAACCCGCATGGCCATGGTCGATCAACTGCTGTTCATCAAGGAGTTTCGCGAGCAACAGGCCGAAACCGCCTTGCAAAAGTCCCGTTTGGCCTTGGCCGATGCCCGACGGCAAGAAGAGCTCGCCCAGCAGGAGCTCGAGCGGTTCATTGCCCAGGCCCGTGAAGACGAGCTGTCCTGGTACCGCGAATTGTGCTCACGGGTGGTCAAGCTGCGGGATATTGAATCGGTGCAAACCGATGTGGCCATTTTGCGCGCCCAGGAGGCGGCGCGTGCGCAGCAGCGCGACGCGGCAGTGACCCACCGCGAGCAGGCACAATCCTCCTTCAGCCAGGCCACGCAACACATGAAAGAAGCCTCCACCGCGCGCAACAAGTTTGAAGAGATGGCCCGCCAGCATCATGCCTTGGTGGCCAAGGAAGCCGAGCGCAAGGAAGATCTCGAATTGGAAGAGCTGGCCAGCATCGTGCGCGAGCGCGAGGAAGTGGATTTGCAAGTCGATGGCTGATCGTCCCGTCACCTTGAATTTGCGCACCCCTCAGGAAAACGGGGCCGGGCAGGTCCCGATGCGCCAGACGCATCACGGCTTGGCCGATCGACAAGCCGCGCAGGACTTCGCGCGCGCCATGCAGCAGCCCGCCGAGGCGGCCGCACCGGCCGCAGCGCAAGATGCGCCCTTGCCCAGCCCCTTTCATTTGCTGCGACCGCGCGATCCGCAAGCGAACCACCCCCCTGCTTCGGGCACCGACGCCTGCGACCCATCGGCCCATCTGATGCCCGCCCTGTCCGCCTTGGTAGACCGTTTGATGGTGGGTGATGGACAAGATGGCCGGCGCATGGCCCGCATCGAGTTGGACGAGTCGGTACTGCCGGGCGTGGTGGTGGTGGTGCAAGAAGATGCTGGCGCCTGGGTGGCCGAGTTCACCTGCCGCCACGAGGGCTCATTCACCCGCCTGGCTCAACCCGCCCAGCGCATGGCTTTCGAGATGGCCCAGGCGCTGTCGCAAGACGCCGTGTGGAAGGTGGTGCCCGATGGCTTGGATCCGCACGGGGCCTGGGTGCGTGGAGTGCACTTCAATGGTCCCGACTTCACCGTTGAAGCCTACGCATCGGCTCCGCTGGGCGCTCGGCGCGGTATTCCTGGGAGAGGACGTCCATGAGCGCTGCCGCTCGTGCCTGGCCTTTGCCCAGGTGGTCTGCCAGTGAAGCCCAGGCCCGCAACGTCCTGGCTCGCCATTCGCAACCGATGTGCGTCTCGCCATGGAATGGGCCAGGCCCCCATCCTTGGGTCAGGCTGCGCCCTTTGGGCCCCGGTGCCCCCATCTTGGGGCCTGATGAGGTCACCCGCTTGGCCTTTGATTGGTCGGGCGGACGCCTCTGGCTGGATTTTCCCACCTCGACCATTGAGCGCTGGGCCCACTTGAGCCTGGAGCTGTCTACCTGGGTGGATCTGGATGCGCCGCTGCGCGAGGCGGCGCTGGAAGCCGCTTTGGGCGGCGTGGTGGCCTCCCTCTCAGCCACGGGGCGCGGCCATGCTCGCTTCAGTGGCGCGCAAGACTGTGGCCCGCTGGCTCCCGCTGCATCCCGCCACAGCTGCGCTTTAGAAGTCACCTTTGAGAATTCAACCGATGCACTCATCGGGGTGTTACACACCGACACCCTGGGCCTGTTACTGCTGGGCGGACTGGCCGAGCAAGCACAAGCCCCCTTGGACGCTGATTTGGCAGCATCGCAGAACGCGGGGTTGGAAACGCCCGTGACTTGGCAGCTCAGTCTGGGCTTCACCGATTTGCCGTATTCGCAGCTGCAAACCCTGCAGCGAGGTGATGTGGTCTTCATCTCCCATCACTACGCGAATGGAGACATGCGCTTGCAGATGCGCTGTGAAACCGCCGGCCATGGCACGGTGGTGGCGCTGGCGCAGTTGGATGATCTCAATCTCACCCTAGTGGAGGCCCCTCGCGCCATGGACAACACCCCCTCATCCGATTCGGCAGACCCCACCACCACGCCCGATGATGCCGCCACTGAACACCCCATCGCGATGCAAGACATCCCCGTGCGATTGAGTTTTGATGTGGGCCACAAGACGGTGACCATGGCCCAGTTGCAGCAGCTGCAGCCCGGCTCTTCGCTTGTACTGGATCGGCCGGCAACTGAGTACGTCACCCTGCGCGCCAATGGTGCGGTGATTGGCAGCGGGCATTTGGTGGAGATTGACAACCGGTTGGGCGTGTCCATTGACAGCCTGCAGCCAGGCCCTACTCGGCACGAGACCCATTCGTGACCTTCGACCCCATTTCACTGGCCCTGGCACTGGCGCTGATGGCGCTGTTGCCCACCTTGGCCATCGTGACGACCACCTTCTTGAAGATGACCGTGGTCATGTCACTGGTGCGCAACGCCTTGGGCGTGCAGCAAATTCCTCCCAACTTGGCACTGTACGGATTGGCCCTGATCATGACGGTGTACGTGATGGCCCCTGTTGGGCAAAACATTTACGAAAAAGTCATGGAAGAGCCCACGGCCACGCGCACCGTCGACGGGATGATGAAGGCCGTGGGTCGCGGCGTGGAGCCACTGCGTGACTTCATGTTCAAGCACAGCGATCAGCAGCAGCGCGATTTTTTTGTCCGCACCGCGCGCGAATTGTGGGGCAAGGAGATGTCGGCCAAGACCACCGAAAAGGACTTCTTGGTGTTGGTGCCGGCTTTCATGGTCACCGAGCTGACCGAAGCGTTTGAGATCGGCTTCTTGCTGTTCTTGCCTTTTGTGGTGATCGATTTGGTGGTGTCCAACGTGCTGCTGGCCATGGGCATGATGATGGTCTCGCCGGTGATGATTTCGATGCCATTGAAGCTGTTCTTGTTTGTCATGGCCGATGGCTGGACGCGCTTGATACAGGGCCTGATCTACACCTACCGATAAGGACTCCACTTCATGGGCGCGCCCGAAATCACCAGCTTTTTGGTTCAGGCCCTGTACCTGACCTTGTTGCTGTCCTTGCCGACGATCCTGGTGGCTGCCATTGTGGGGACATTGTTTTCGTTGTTGCAGGCGCTCACGCAAATCCAGGAGCAAACCCTGTCGTTTGCGGTCAAGCTCATCGCCGTGGGGGTGACGCTTTTCCTGACAGCTGGGTGGGTGGGTGGCGAGTTGATGAATTACACCCTGTCCATTTTCAACAGCTTCCATCGGGTTGCCCGCTAGGCACCCGGCAGGAGATCATCGCGTGGCAGGCCTGCCCCTACTGACCGACTACGAGAACATCAAGCATTTCCTGGCCTCACTGGGTTTGGTGCAGGCGCGATTGATGCCGCTGTTCTTGCTGGCGCCCTTCATGAACCGCAGTATGGTTCCGCGCACCATCGCTTTTGGTATCGCCGCGGGCTTTGGATTGATGGTGGCACCTATTTTGATGCCCTACCAGATGCCCACGGGCTTGGAGCTCGTGATGCTGCTGGTCAAGGAGGCGGGCATCGGTCTCTTGCTGGGATTTTTGGTGGCCATCCCCTTTTGGATGATGGAGGCGGTAGGCTTCATTGTGGACAACCAGCGAGGGGCCAGCATGGCGGCCACGCTCAACCCCATGACCGGACATGACAGCTCACCCCTGGGCATCATGATGAACTTTGTGTTCATCGTTTTTTTCTTTGTGGCAGGTGGCCTGCAGATTGTGCTGGGGCTGATTTACGACAGCTACCGACTGTGGCCCGCCTACGAGTTCTGGCCCCACTGGAGCGTGGACGCTGCCGAGTTGGTGATGAAACAACTCAACCGCCTGTTGCTGGCCAGCTTACTCCTGGCCGCGCCCGTGTTGGTGGCCATGTTCCTGGCTGAACTGGGTTTGGCGCTGGTCAGTCGCTTCGCGCCACAACTGCAGGTGTTCTTTCTGGCCATGCCCATCAAGAGTGCCTTGGGCATCTTGGTGTTGATCTTGTACATGAGCACGCTGCTGGACTACAGCATGGAGCCCATGCGCGAGGTGGGCACCTGGGTCAAGCGCCTCAACCCCTTGATGCAGCCTCGCGCCCCATGAGCGAGAAAACCGAACAACCCACCGCCAAGAAGCTGCGTGATGCTCGGCAACGCGGAGAAGTCGCCAAGAGCAAAGACTTCACGCAAACCGCGCTGATCGTGGCATTGTTTGCCTACATCATCGCGCAAGGCGGAACCATCGTGGACGAGTTCAGCCGGGTGTTGCTGCTGCCTTACAAGGTGATTGGCGCAGACTTCAAGCAGGCCATGGGCTTGGTTCTAGATGAGAGCATACGCGCCGCCGTGCTGCTGATCTTGCCCTTTCTGGGAATCGTGATCGGCGTGGGCATTTTTGCCGAGGCCATTCAAACAGGACTGCTCGTGGCATTTGAGTCCATCAAGCCGTCGGCCAAGAAGCTCAATGTCATTGCCAACGCCAAGAACATGTTTTCCAAGAAGAACTTGGTGGAGTTTCTCAAGTCGTTAGCCAAGATCGCCATCTTGGGATGGGTGGTGTATCTGCTGGTGCGCGATGCGCTTCCCCTGCTCATGCACATTCCCTATCGCGGCATGGGCGAGCTGGGCTCCCTGGTCAGTGAGTTACTCAAGACCCTCATCATTCAAACGGGATTTGCCTATGTGGTGATCTCGCTGGCCGATCTGGCGTGGCAGCGCTTCCAGTACACCAAAGGCCTCATGATGTCCAAGGATGAGGTCAAGCAAGAGTACAAGACCAGCGAAGGTGACCCCCATGTCAAGGGCCATCGCAAGCAACTGCACCAAGAGATGCTTCAAAACGATGCCGTGCAAAGCGCACGCTCGGCCTCTGTGGTGGTGACCAACCCCACGCACCTGGCCATTGCCATCCGTTATGAGGAGGACGAAACCCCCTTGCCCATTGTCACCGGCAAGGGCGAAGGCGCATTGGCCGAAAAGATGATCGAAGCGGCCCGCGAAGCGGGTGTGCCCGTGATGCAGGACATTCCGCTGGCCCACGCCTTGTTTGATCAAGCGCCACTGGACCAATACATTCCGTCGGATCTGGTGGAGCCCGTGGCGGCCGTCTTGCGCCTGGTGCGGCAGTTGGCGCACCGCGATGACCCCGATGGTCAAGTCCCGCCCTTGCGATAAGAATCGACGACATGAAATCTTCGCAAGCCTCCTCCGTGAGTCTGCTGGCCGAATGGACCACCTTGGAAAAGTTGCCCGATGTGCCCGCCGGCCCCCTGCGTCAGCTGACCGTGAATCTGGACCGAGTACGACTCAAACTCAGTGAAAACCCTGATGGCTCGCTCTTGTTGGAATCGCGCATCAAAGACCTGCCTATGGAAGAGCAAGACCGCGAGGGCATACTGCGAAGCGCCATGAAAACTGCCACCGGCCGAATCCAGTCCTCTCGCTCCCGTTTGGTCGCCGATGCCAGCGCCTCGGGGCTGTTCCTGCAGCGGGTACTGGCTGCTGGCAGCACGCCCGCCGATGTCTCGCAAGCCGTTGAACAGCTGGCCAATGATGTTGATGTGTGGAGGGCCACCCTTTGAGGCTCAGGCCGCACGTCAGAGCACATCGGCTGCGTGCGTCTTGGCGTCAAGGCGCGGCCGCGCTCGCCCTGGCCTGGGGCTGTGTCGGTGTGCCTACTGCGCTGGCCGGCCCTCCCCCGTGGCCAGAAGCAGCGTTCACCTACTACGCCGAGGCCAAACCGCTCAAGACGGTGTTGGGGGAATTCGCTGCCGGTTTCAGCCTGTCGCTGGATCTACCGGCAGGATTTGACACCCTCTTGGTCAGCGGGCGATTCAACGCCAAGTCCCCCACCGAGTTCATCGACAGGCTGTCGGGGGTCTACGGTTTTACCTGGTTCACCCATGCGGGCACGCTGTTCATCGCCCACAACAAAGACCTTCAGGTGCGCGCCATCCCTACGGCTGTGGTGGGCTCGGGTACCAATTTACGGCAGGTGCTGACCGACTTGCGGGTCCTGGATGCGCGATTCGGATGGGGCGAGCTACCGGATCAAGGCGTGGTGGTGGTCTCCGGTCCTCCCGCCTATGTCCGGTTGGTGGAATCGACCGTGGCGTCGCTGCCCAAGGTCCCGGGTGGCTTGCAGGTGGCGGTCTTCCGCCTGCGACACGCCTCGGTGGAGGACCGCTCCATCAGCTACCGTGACCGCGAGATCACCACGCCTGGTGTGGCCAATATCCTGCGCAATCTGGTCTCGGGCAATACAGCCGCCATGCCAGTGCGTTTGGGCTCGGCTGCGGGCTTGGTCTTGGGTCTTAACCCTTTCATGGCCACCTCGCCCTCGGGAGCAGAAGCCTCGCGCGCCTCGGGTGGCAGCGGCGGGGCCAACGCAGCATCGGCCGCCAGCACAAGCGCCGCTGCGGGCACCGCTGGCACATCGCGGGTGCGGCCTTCCATCCAATCCGATCCCCGCATCAATGCCCTGATCATCCAAGATGCGCCTGAGCGCATGCCCATCTACCGGCAGCTCATCGCAGCACTCGATGTGCCCACCCCGCTCATCGAGATCGAGGCCATGATCATCGATGTCAACACCAGCCGGCTTCAAGAGTTGGGCATCAGCTGGAACGCGGTGGGCTTGAATGGCGGTGTGGCCTTGGGCTTTGGCAACATCAACCAGGCCGTGGATCGCAACACCATCTCCATGTTTGTTGGGCCCAATGGCTCGGGAGCCAATCCCTCTACCGTCATCACCAACGCCTCCAACTATTTCATCAGCCGTCTGCGTCTGCTGGAGCAGCAAGGAGATGCCAGCATCCAAGCCCGGCCGTCTATCCTCACCACCGAGAATGTAGGGGCGGTGATCGATCTGTCGGAGACGGTATATATCCAAACCACCTCCGAGCGGACGGCGCTGGTCACGCCGGTAACCGCTGGCACCACATTACGCGTCACACCGCGACTGGTCGGAGACGGGCCTGAGGCACCCGTACGGCTGTATGTGGACATCGAAGACGGTCAAATTCAATCTGCCACCAACGCGGGCACCCTACCCTCAGTCAGGCGCGGCGTGGTCAGCACGGAAGCGAGCGTGCGCAAAGACGAGAGTCTGCTCATCGGTGGCTACAACTCGGTGCACACAGTCAAGGGCAAAGACAAGATCCCCATCCTGGGCGATGTGCCGCTGGTGGGCCTGTTGTTTTCCTCGGCGGCCGACCAAGTGCAGCGGCGAGAGCGCTTGTTCCTGATTCGCACGCGCGTGGTGGGTCAGGCCGGACCCGCGCAAGCCGCGGCCGATCCGCAGGACCTGCTGGCCATGCCGGCAGCAGGCGCTGTCGCAACGGCAACTGAAGCACCCAGACCCGCTGCAGCCACGCCCTTGCCAGTGACGACTGCTGGCTCGATGCCCGCATCCCGGCCCATCCCGGGTGGGCAGCCGTTGACCGAACAGATGCAGCGCCTCACGCCGCTTTCAGCGGGCTCGCCGGTGGCGGCGATCAACCCGGGATCCAGCGGCCTTGCCGGTTCAGCTGGTGCGGCGCCGACCGACACCGCAGCGCAGTCTGAACGCGAACGGCGTGCCCGCCGGGTGCTGGAACAGGAATTGGCCAAGGCCGAAGACAAGCTCAAGCAATTGCGAGACCGACTGTCGCGCGGCTTTGATACGAGCAAGCCCGAAGAGCGCAGCGCGGCCACTGAAACGCGCGCAGCCGCCGCTCGGGCGCTGGCCGATGTGGAGTCGCTTCGAAAGGAACTTGCCAGAAGCCCAGGCCCCTAGGGGCCGCTTTGTCTGGCTGATGACGGGCTGATATCGGGCTGATATCGGCTGTTCGATCAACCCGCCGCTTCCAGCCGGGTCACCGCGCTATCGCGATCGGGCAGCACCTGGAGCAGTTTGTCAAAACCGCTCATACGCAACACCTCCAACACGCCCGGGGCCACGCCAGCCAACACCGCCTGACCACCTTGTGCACGACATCCTTTGGCTGCCAGCAACAACACGCGCAAGCCCGCGCTGCTGACGTAGTCCACTTGCGCCAGATCGATCACGACAGAAGTCTTGCCAGCGTCGATCAACGCCTTCACTTCCTGCTCGGCTGCCGGTGCGCTAGCACCATCCAGGCGGCCCATGGGCGCGTACAAACCGATGGTGGGTTTCATAAATTGATTATGCAACAATGACCCACACTCGCTGCACAGACGTGAACACGACACCCCCTGCAGGATTCCACCTGGACATGACGGTGGCGGCCGATCCGGCTCAATGGCCGCAAGTGCTCTTGGCTTTAGAGCGGCTCAGCCAGAACCTGCAGTGGTCTGAGGCCACCGCCATGCGCGTGCAGCTGGTGACAGAAGAGTGGGCGCTCAACGCCATGACCTACGGGAAGTTGCCCGACTGCGCTGACGCCTGGGTACGCGTAGCACTGAGAGATGCCCCTGAGGCGGTGGAGTTGGAATTCTCCGACAACGGCGCACCCTTTAATCCGCTGGCCGTCCCCGACAAGGTGCTACCCGACTCATTGGATCAGGCCCACATGGGGGGACTGGGCCTGCACCTGATCCGACAGTTGGCGCGAGCGATGGATTACGCCCGCGACGGGTCGTGCAATCGACTGCGTGTCGAATTGGCCAAAGACCCGCCTCACATGTGATCGATCATCACCTGACCAAACCCTGAGCAGGAAACCTGGGTGGCGCCTTCCATCAGTCGGGCGAAGTCGTAGGTGACCTTCTTACTCAGAATGGATTTTTCCATCGACGAGATGATGAGGTCGGCCGCCTCGGTCCAGCCCATGTGGCGCAGCATCATCTCGGCTGACAGGATCTCGGAGCCGGGATTGACATAGTCTTTACCAGCGTACTTGGGAGCCGTGCCGTGCGTGGCCTCAAACATGGCCACCGAGTCGCTCAAATTGGCCCCCGGCGCGATGCCGATACCGCCGACCTGAGCAGCCAGCGCATCGGAGACATAGTCGCCGTTGAGGTTGAGCGTGGCAATGACCGAGTACTCTGCCGGGCGCAGCAAAATTTGCTGCAAGAAGGCATCGGCGATGGAGTCCTTGATGGTGATCTCGTTACCGGTCTTGGGATTCTTGAATTTGCACCATGGGCCGCCATCGATGAGCTGCGCGCCAAACTCGCGCTGCGCCAGGGCATAGCCCCAATCACGGAAGCCG
>CAYNSW010000039.1:0-27573 GCA_964400135.1 uncultured Rubrivivax sp.
CGTTTACGGTGGTCGACGGCGTGATTCCCGGCAACGAGGGGCGCGGCTATGTCTTGCGGCGGATTGCGCGCCGCGCGATTCGTCACGGCTACAAGCTCGGGGCCCGCAAGCCGTTTTTTCACACGCTGGTGGCGCCCTTGGCCTCGGAGATGGGAGCGGCCTACCCGGAGTTGCAGCGCGAGGCCTTGCGGGTGACCGAAGTGCTCAAGCAGGAAGAGGAGCGCTTCTTCCAGACCATCGCGCATGGCATGGAGATTTTGGAGGCGGCCTTGGCTGGCGGCGCTGGCATTGATGGCGAGACGGCCTTCAAATTGCACGACACCTACGGCTTTCCGCTGGATCTGACTGCCGATGTGTGTCGGGAGCGCGGGGTGGGCGTGGATCAGGCCGGATTTGAATCGGCCATGGCCCGACAGCGAGAGCAGGCACGCTCTGCTGCCAAGTTCAAGATGGCCGCTGGCTTGGACTACCAAGGTGCGGCCACCACGTTTCACGGCTACGAGCACCTGGTGTGCGAAAACGCCCACGTCACGGCCTTGTATGTAGACGGCACGTCCGTTACCCGGGCCCGCGCGGGCGATGATGTGGTGATCGTCTTGGATCACACGCCCTTTTATGCCGAGAGTGGGGGGCAAGTGGGCGACAGCGGCGAGATGCGCAATGCGCGCGCCCGTGTGGTGGTGGAGGACACGGTCAAGATCCAGGCCAGTGTGCACGGACACCAGGGCCGCATCACCGAAGGCGAGGTGGAGGTGGGCGACCGTATGACGGCGCGCGTTGACGAGCAGCGTCGAGCCCACACCATGCGTCACCACAGCGTGACCCACCTGATGCACAAGGCCTTGCGCGAGGTGTTGGGCGCCCACGTGCAGCAAAAAGGCTCGCTGGTCACACCAGAGCGCACCCGTTTTGACTTCGCCCACCACGCCCCGGTGAGCCAGGCGCAGATCGCGCAAGTCGAGGCGTTGGTCAATGCCGAGATCCTCAGCAATGGTGCCACTCAGGCGCGGGTGGTGTCTCTGGAAGAGGCCCAAAAGCTGGGTGCCACGATGCTGTTTGGCGAAAAGTACGGCGACGAGGTTCGGGTCCTGGACATCGGCACGTCAAGAGAGTTGTGCGGCGGCACCCACGTGCAGCGCACGGGCGACATCGGCCTGTTCAAGGTGGTGGCCGAGACCGGTGTGGCCGCCGGGGTTCGCCGCATCGAGGCGGTGACGGGCGGGCATGCCCTGGCGTATTTGCAGCAGCTGGAGTCATCGCTGGGCGGCGTTGCCAGCGCCTTGAAGGTCTCGCTCTCTGACGTGCCCGCGCGCGTGGGCGCGGTGCTCGAGCAGATCAAGAGCCTGGAAAAGGACATGGCGGCACTCAAAGGCCAATTGGCCTCGGCCCAGGGCGACGAGTTGCTCGCACAGGCTGTCAACGTCAAGGGCCTGAAGGTGTTGGCCGCGCAATTGCAGGGTGCCGACGCCAAGACATTGCGTGAGACCCTGGACAAGCTCAAGGACAAGCTCAAGACGGCCGCCATCGTGCTGGCCACCGTTGAGGGCGGCAAAGTGCAGCTGGCTGCGGGCGTGACGGCTGACAGCACAGGCAAGGTCAAGGCGGGTGAGCTCGTGAATTTTGTGGCGCAGCAAGTGGGCGGCAAAGGCGGCGGCAAACCCGATCTGGCCATGGCGGGGGGCCAAGACGCGCAGGCGCTGCCGCAGGCCTTGGCCTCGGTGGCTGCTTGGGTGGATGCACGCCTGTAGCCGGCAGGGTCTTGGGGTGAGGCCCACCATTAGGAGTTGCTGGCGCCGCGTGGCCGCAGGTCTGGCGGCAATGGGGTGCATGGCCCTGGGCGCGCAACCCGTAGGCGCGACGGCCCCGGCGTCACGACCCGCGCCGCAAGCTGTGCAACTGCCCAGTCTCGATACGCGTGGGGGACAGCCGGTGATGATCACCGGGTGGTGGTGGGCTGCGGCCGAAGAGGCGCCCGCAGCCTCGCCAGCTGCAATGCGACCGGCCATGGTGCTGCTGCACGGCTGCGGAGGACCGTTTTCAGCGGGCACTCAGCGACTGTCGGTGCGGATGCGCGAGTACGCGGCACTGCTCAATGCTTGGGGCATCCACGTGCTGATCACGGACTCGCTGACGCCGCGAGGCGAAGTGGAGTTGTGTACCCAGCCCCTGGGGGGTCGCCAGGTCACGCAAGTTCATCGCCGGCGTGACGCCTGGGCTGCCCTGCAATGGCTGGCTGCTCAGCCTGGGGTAGATGCCACGCGCCTGGGCTTGATGGGGTGGTCCAATGGGGGCTCTACCGTGTTGGCGGCCACCAATGTCAATGTGGCCGAGGTGGCACGTCTGACGGCGCGTCCCTCTGTGGCGGTGGCGTACTACCCCGGCTGCGCCGATGAGCAGAAAACAGGCTATCGACCTTCGGCGCCATTGCTGATGATGGTTGGGGCGTTGGATGACTGGACACCGCCCCAGCCTTGCGAAGAGTTGGCGCGCCGCTGGCCGGCAGAAGGACCACGGCTGGACTTTGTGTCCTATCCCGGTGCCTATCACGGTTTTGACGGCACAGCACCCGTTCGTCATCGCACCGATGTTCCCAATGGGGTCGTGCCCGGTGCGGGGGTTCATGTGGGCGGCCATCCGCCATCGCGCGAGGCCTCGCGGCAGCGCCTGCGCGCTTTCTTGGGTCAACAGTGGAGCCTGCCATGACCACCATCGAATTGAAGGTACTGGACCCCCGGATGGCCGATCAGCTGCCGGCGTATGCCACCCCCGGCAGTGCCGGGCTGGATTTACGGGCTTGCCTGGAGGCGCCGTTGACATTGGAGCCTGGGCAGACGCACCTCATTCCCACCGGGATTTCGGTGCATCTGGCGGATCCAGGCTTGGCGGCGATGATCCTGCCGCGCTCGGGCTTGGGGCACAAACACGGCATCGTGCTGGGCAATCTGGTGGGGCTGATCGACAGCGACTACCAGGGACCCCTGATGGTCAGTTGCTGGAACCGCGGCAGTTCGGCTTTTGTTGTTCAGCCCATGGAACGCATCGCGCAGCTCGTGATCGTGCCCGTGGTGCAGGCCACGTTTGAACGGGTGGACGAGTTCACCGCCTCGCAACGAGGCTCGGGGGGATTTGGCTCTACCGGCCGGGGCTGATCGGCCAATGCCCGTCAGTGCAGCGGCGATGCACCACCGTCTTCGTCATCTGTCGAGGCGTTGACGCTGCCGGCTTCAATTTCCTCTTCGCTTGCGCTTCGAACGTCCAATACCTTGAGCGTGATGCGCAGGGCCATCCCGGCCAGTGGATGGTTGCCGTCTAACACCACGTGCTCGGGGTAAATCTCGGTGACGGTGTAGATCTGGTGCGCCGGCATGCCTTGGGTTGCACTGCCCGCCGGTAAGCCCTCAAAGCGCATGCCTGTTTCCAGCGCTTGCGGAAACAGGGCTCTGGGCTCAAAGCACACCAGCTGGGCATCGTACTCACCAAAGGCGTGCTCGGGCTCCAACTGCAGGGCTGCTTCGTGACCGGCCTCTTGTCCGGCGAGGGCTTCTTCCACGCGGGGCAGCAGGTCGTGTCCGCCGAAGAAAAACTCGGTGGGCTCGCGCAGTTCATCCAGGGGGCGATTTTGTGCGTCGGTCAAGATCCAGGTGAGGGTGACCACGCAGGGCTTTTCAATCTGCATGGGCCGATGATGGCATACCTGCGCGCTGCCTGACGCGCGACAATGCGCGCATGCAGGATGAATTGACCTTCGATCGCCCGCTGGCCTTGTTGGGAGGGCTCAGCGCCGAGTCTTTCATGCGCCGGTATTGGCAAAAGCGGCCGCTGCTTGTTCGTCAGGCGATTGCGGGCGTGACCCCGCCACTTCGCAAGGTGGAGCTCTTCACGCTGGCTTGTCGGGTGGGCAGCGATGCGCGCGTGGTCGTGCGCCAGGGCGCGCGCTGGGAGGTTCGACAGGGGCCCTTGCGGCGCCGTGATCTGCCCAGCGTGAAGCAACCGGGTTGGACGGTGCTCGTGCATGGCGTGGATCTGCATGCGCCGGGTGCGCGTGAGATGCTGGAGCGTTTTCGCTTCATCCCCGATGCGCGTCTGGACGATCTCATGATCTCCTACGCCAGTGATGGCGCTGGGGTGGGCCCGCATGTGGATGCCTACGATGTATTTCTCATTCAGGTGCATGGGCGACGTGAGTGGCGCATCGGCCCGGTGCACAGCCCGCGCTGGGTCCAGGGACTACCGCTGAAAATCCTCCAACGGTTTGAGCCGCAGCACGAGTGGGTGCTCGAGCCCGGCGACATGCTGTATCTGCCTCCGGGCTGGGGTCACGATGGCGTGGCCCGGGGCGAGTGCATGACCTGCTCGGTGGGCTTTCGTGCGCCCAGCGCCAGCGAGGTGGCCAGCGCCGTGCTCTCGCGGGTGGCCGAGGGCCTGGCAGAGGAGGGGGGCGCGGCAGGTTTGGCGCGTTATGCCGACCCCGGCTTGCGCGCAGGGCCCCACCCGGCGCGCATTCCTGCAGCCATGCACCGGCACGCCCAGCAGTCGGTGCGACAGGTATTGGCCCAGCCGGCCGAGGTGGCTCGCGCGCTGGGCGAGTGGCTGTCCGAGCCCAAGGCCACCACATGGTTTGAGGCGCCCACGAAGCGTCGGCCCGGATCAGGAGAGTGGCGACTTTCAGCGCGCTCGCGCATGCTTTATGACGAACACCACGTCTACTTGAATGGCGAGTCATTCAGCGCCCAGGGCCCAGACCGGCAGCTGCTGGAGGTCTTGGCCGATACCCGTGCGCTGTCACGCGCTCAGCGCCGGGGCTTGAGCGCCCAGGCCCAGCAGGTGCTGCAGGCCTGGTGGCAAGTCGGCTGGCTGGTGTCTAGCTAACATGACACATTCAGACTGTCTATCGCATCTGATGCATTGACGCAACAATTTGGCCGCCACTTGGGGATTCCTACCTAAGGAAAAGCCCTAGGTCTGCGTTACACTTCGCAGTTGAGGCTGAGCTGAAAGCCCTTAGCGGGCAATCAGCAAAGACTTGGCAGGGTCTCTGAGAAAGTTCTTCCAGAGTGCCCTCAATGATTGAACCCAAGACCTACATTCGAGGACACACAATGAAGAAGTCGCTCCTGTTGGCATCCCTGGTTGCCACCGTTGCCCTGGCCGCTTGCGGCAAGAAGCCCGAGCCCGCTCCCGCTCCGGCCCCCGCCCCGGCTCCCGCTGCTGCTCCGGCTCCGGCCCCGGCCGCCTCTGACGCTGGTTCAGCACCTGCTGCTGCTGCCGCTGCAGCGCCTGCGCCCGAAGCCAAGAAGTAATCTTCGGGTCTTCGCGAAAAAGCCGCCCTCGGGCGGCTTTTTTGTTGTTTCAGCGTCGCTTGGTGGGTCTGAAAGCACCAAGCGTGTGTGGCGCTCAGCGCAACTGCTGCTGTAGCAATCCGAGGATGCGTTTGCCCGCTTCGCCGGTTTCCGGCTGGCCCTGGGAGGTCTGCACAACCACCGACGAGCGGTTATCGCCCTCGGCACGCACCAAGACCCGGTAGCGTACGGTTTGCCCGGGTTTGTCACTGCCAAAGAGCTTTTGCAGCAGGCTGATGTCATCACGTGGCAGATTGTTCGGATCTACGTAGCGCACGTAAAACAGACCCGCAGCCCGGTCTCTGTCTTCCACCGTAAAGCCCGAGCGATCCAAGGCCAGCCCCACCCGGCGCCAAGCACGCTCAAAACCATCATCCACCGTCAACGAAGTGGCCTGTGGTGCCGGGTAGACCGGCGTGGCAGACCGCGCAGGCGCCTCCATACGGGCCAGCGATGCCCCCTCTGGAGCCTGGGCCACCCTCTGACGGGCTTGATCCTGAGGGGTTCCCAGGGCCACCATCAGCCGCGACAGGATCTCGGCTTCCAAATCGGGGTCTGAGGGCTTGACCACCCAGCGGCTGACCGGGTCGCGCAGATCGGGAGTGGTCTCCTCCATGCGTCGATGGGTGATGTAAATCTCGGTTTGATTGCCCACTCGCTCCACCCGCGTGCGGAAGCGGTCGCGCACGCCGCTGGAGTACACGGAGTCAAATACACGTCCTAGCAGATTGCGAATGGGGTCATTGGGCAGCTTGGCGCGGTTTTCCGCCCACGCGGTTTCCATGACGCCCACCTGGGGAGAGTCCACTTCCAGCTCCAGGCCGCGGTCTTTCCAGAAGGTGCGCAATTGGGGCCAGAGTTGGTCTGGCGAGGTGGGCACCACCAACCAGCGCTGAGCGCCCCGACGTTCCACCGTGATGGCCCCCACACTGGTGGGCGCCACGGCCGGGCCCGTACTTGCCGTGGGCGATCCCGCAGTCGACCCTGCGGCCACCGTGCTGGCGGTGACGGTACCGCCAGGTGCCCGGTAGCGGCCATCTCGGGCCAACTGCGTGAGGTCTGGAGGCACGTCCAGCGGTGTGGTCTTGCCGGCGCGCGTGCGGTAATCCACCTTGTCGCCAGCCACCCATTCGGCCATGGAGGTGCAGCCACTCAGGACCACCACCACGCTCAGGGCCACCCAGGCGCGCATCCCGGCATAAGGTCCAGAGGGGCTCGGGGCGGCACAGGGGGTGCGGCGCTTCGTGGCTTGACACATCGGGGGGCGAATCAACATCAGGTTCTCCAGGGCAGCAGCGGCTTCACGCGGTGGGCAACACGCCGCTGTCTCTCAGGGCGGCGGCCACCGTGGCCTGCCCCGCGGGCGTCAGCGCAAGCAGGGGCAGACGCACCCGCTCGCGGCATCGACCCAGTTGTGCCAGCGCCCATTTGGTGGGTGCCGGGCTGGGCTCACAGAACAAGGCCTTGTGCAAGGGCAGCAACTGCAAATGCAGGCGAGCGGCTTCGCGCGCATTGCCTGCCACGGCTGCCTTGCACATCTCATGCATCAGTCGAGGTGCCACATTGGCGGTCACGCTCACGTTGCCTTGGCCACCCAGGAGCATCAGCGCCACAGCTGTGCCGTCATCACCTGAGTAGACCGCAAAGTGACGCGGCGCGTGCTTGATCAGCCAGGCAGCCCGCTCGATATTGCCCGAAGCTTCCTTGATGCCCACCACATTGGGCAATTGGGCCAGCCGCAGCGCTGTCTCCGGTTGCATATCGGCCACCGTGCGACCTGGCACGTTGTACAGCACCACCGGGAGGTCCACCGCCTCGGCCACGGCCTTGAAGTGCTGGTAGATGCCCTCTTGAGACGGCTTGTTGTAGTACGGCACGACCTGAAGCGAGCAGTCGGCTCCCACCTGCTTGGCAAAACGCGTGAGCTCGATGGCCTCTGCCGTGGCGTTACCGCCCGCGCCGGCCATGATGGGAACCCGTCCGCGGGCATGTTCCACGCTCACCCGGATGACCTCACAGTGCTCTTGCACCGTGACGGTGGGCGATTCGCCCGTGGTACCCACCACCCCAATGCAATCGGTTCCCTCTTCGATATGCCAGTCGATCAGCCGACGCAAGGCGTCATAGTCGACGCTGCCGTCTTCATGCAAGGGGGTGACCAGCGCGACTATGCTGCCGATGATGGGTTTCATGGGGGCTTGACGGGTGCTTGGCAAACCGCCAGTTTACCGGTTCAGGCTGAGCTGATCTGAAGCGCTGGCATCGGCATGCACAGCACACAGGCGCTGGATACGCCGCGTGGGGGCATGCAGCAATCCATCCTCGTAGGCCAAGATGTGCATGCCCTGGCAGGCCAGGAGCAGCTCGCCCGGCTGTAGCAAGAATTCAGGCCGCCGGGGTCGGCCCCATTGCGCCTGCCCCTGGGCGAAGGTCTCATAGACCAAGCGACCCGCGGGGGCCAGGGCCTGGCGCAAAACCGGCCACAGGGGCCGCCACAGGTAGTGGGTGACCACCACGGCATCAAAGACCCGCAAGGGCAGGGGCCAGGGCCCCTGTTCCAAATCGGCCACGATCACTTCGGCCACGGCCTGCAAACCCGACACCGCCTGGGCATCACGATCGACGGCCGTCACCTGATGACCCTGGGCAGCCAACCAGCGGGTGTGCCGCCCGCTGCCGCAGGCCACATCCAGCACCCGGGCGCCGGGCGTCAGGCCCGAGCACCAGCGCACCACCCAATCAGACGGTGGCGGTTCGGTCGTGCTGCAGTGAGGAAGAGAAATGCCCGACATCGCAGAGGATTGTGCACCTCCTAGAATCGCCTTCCATGGCCACGTCCAAATCATCCCCTGCGGCATACGCCGAATCGTCCATCCGGGTGCTCAAGGGTCTGGAGCCCGTCAAGCAGCGACCGGGCATGTACACCCGAACCGACAACCCCTTGCACATCGTGCAAGAGGTGATCGACAACGCTGCGGATGAAGCCTTGGCCGGATTTGGCAAGCGCATCGCGGTGACGCTGCACACCGATGGCTCGGTCAGCGTTGACGATGATGGGCGTGGGATTCCTTTTGGCCTGCACCCGCAGGAGAAGGTGCCGGTGGTGGAAATTGTGTTCACGCGCCTGCACGCTGGGGGCAAGTTTGACAAAGGCTCGGGCGGCGCCTACAGCTTCTCCGGTGGTTTGCACGGCGTGGGCGTGAGTGTGACCAATGCCCTGTCGCGCCGCATGGAGGTCAGCGTCTGGCGCGACGAGCAGTGCGCGCAACTGACGTTTGCCCATGGTGATGTTGTGGAGGCCTTGAAGATCCGCCCGCGCTCCTCAGGCGACAGGCGACAGGGCACACGGGTGCGTGTGTGGCCCGAGGCCAAGTACTTTGAGGCCACGGAGTTGCCGCGCCACGATTTGGTGCACCTGTTGCGCAGCAAAGCCGTGCTCATGCCCGGCGTGAGCGTGAGCCTGACTCTGGAGAAGACCGCAGAGACCCAGACCTGGCAGTACGCGGCCGGCCTACGCGACTACCTCATGCAATCGTTGGCATCAGATCCCTTGATTCCCCTGTTCGAAGGCGAGCAATACGCCACAGCCGCCGAGACCGAAAACATCGCCGAAGGCGAAGGCGCTGGCTGGTGTGTGGCCTTTACGGACGATGGCGCCTTGTTGCGTGAGAGCTATGTCAATCTCATTCCCACGGTGGCCGGCGGGACGCATGAGGCGGGCTTGAAAGACGGTTTGTTTGCGGCTGTCAAAGGCTTTATCGAGATGCACGCCTTGCTGCCCAAAGGCGTGAAGCTGATGCCAGAGGATGTGTTTTCGCGTGCAAGCTTTGTGCTCTCGGCCAAGGTCTTGGATCCGCAGTTTCAGGGGCAAATCAAAGAAAGGCTCAACAGCCGTGACGCTTTGCGCCTGGTGGCGGGCTACGTCAAACCGGCGCTTGAGTTGTGGTTGAACCAACACGTGGACCATGGCCGCAAGTTGGCCGAATTGGTGATCCGGCAGGCGCAAACCCGCCAGCGCGCCAGTCAAAAGGTGGAAAAGCGCAAGGGCTCGGGGGTGGCCGTATTGCCGGGCAAGCTCACCGACTGCGAAAGCCGCGACCTCTTGTTCAACGAGGTGTTCTTGGTCGAGGGCGATTCCGCCGGGGGCAGCGCCAAGATGGGTCGCGACAAGGAAACCCAGGCCATCTTGCCGCTGCGAGGCAAGGTGCTCAATGCCTGGGAGGTGGAGCGCGACCGGCTGTTTGCCAACAACGAGATCCATGACATCGCGGTGGCCATTGGCGTGGATCCGCACGGGGTTGACGATGTGCTGGACTGGACCAGTTTGCGATACGGCAAGGTGTGCATCTTGAGCGATGCCGATGTGGACGGATCGCATATCCAGGTGCTCTTGCTCACCTTGTTTGTGCGGCACTTCCCGCAATTGATACAGCGCGGTCATGTTTATGTGGCCAAGCCACCGCTTTTTCGTGTGGACACCCCGGCGCGTGGCAAGAAGCCTGCCGCCAAGATTTACGCCCTGGACGAGGGCGAGTTGCAAGCCACGCTCGACAAGCTTCGCAAGGAGGGTGCCAAGGAGGGGTCGTGGACGATCAGCCGCTTCAAGGGCCTGGGCGAAATGAGTGCCGAGCAGCTGTGGGACACCACCTTGAATCCGGACACCCGTCGTTTATTGCGTGTGGGACTGGGTCCGCAAGGGCTGCCCGCCGTGTTGGGTTCGATGACCAAATTGATGGGCAAAGGAGAGGCTGCGGCGCGCCGCGAATTGATGGAATTGCACGGTGATGCGGTGACGGTCGATGTCTGAGCTGACGCCCGCAGCGCGTACCCCCCATGGGCTCGAGCCGGTGGTGGTGCACCTGCGGCCCACCATGGTCTCCGACCTGGACTACGTCTTGTCGCTCGAGCGCGACCCGCAGAACTTGCCCTTCATCACACCGTGGGAGCGCACCCAGCACGAGGCGGCGCTGCGTATCCCGGATTTTCGGCATTTCGTCATCGAGTCGGGCCGCTCCACCTCTCGCTGTGGGTTTGTGATCGTGCAAGGATGTCGCAATCCGCACCGAAGCGTCGAGCTCAAGCGCATGGTGTTGCAGCCCAAGCGCCAGGGAATCGGCCGGGCCACCGTCGCGCAGATCAAGCGCCTGGCCTTTGGCAGTCTGGGTGCGCACCGTCTGTGGTTGGATGTCAAGTCACTCAATACGCCTGCGCAGCAGCTGTATCGGGGTCTGGGTTTTGTGGAAGAGGGGCGCTTGCGTGAAAGCGTACGCCTCAGTGCCTCTCCCACACCCGCGTATGACTCGCTCATTGTCATGAGCATGCTCGAGCGCGAATACCGCGCCCGGCAAGCCCAGGGCTTGGAGGCCGCCGACTAAGGCCCCCAATGGCAACTTCGGCGCTGTATCAAGCATTCTTCGGCCTGAACGCCGAGCCGTTTTCCATTGCGCCTGATCCGCGTTTTTTGTACATGAGCCAGCGACATCAAGAGGCCTTGGCTCACTTGCTGTACGGGCTTCAATCGGGCGGAGGCTTTGTCTTGTTGACTGGCGCAGTGGGAGCAGGCAAGACCACCGTCAGTCGCGCATTCCTGGAGCAGTTGCCCCAGAACTGTCGGGTCGCGTACGTGCTCAATCCCCGACAAACCAGTGCCGAGCTGCTGGCCACCATCTGCCACGAGTTGGGATTGGCCGAGCCCGATACCCACTCCGCCAATGGCAGGGTTCAGGCGCTGTACGAACACTTATTGAGCGCGCACGCTCAAGGCCTGCAGCATCTGCTGATCATCGACGAGGCTCAAAACCTCAGCGTAGACGTCTTGGAGCAGTTGCGATTGCTGACCAATCTGGAAACGGCGCAGCGCAAGTTGCTGCAAATCATCCTCATTGGCCAACCAGAGCTCAGGGCCTTGCTGGCCCAGCCCCATCTGGAGCAACTCAGCCAGCGCATCATCGCCCGCTACCACCTCGAGCCGCTGAGCTTGGAGGACACCCGCCGCTACGTGGAGCATCGGCTGGCAGTGGCTGGGCGTGCCGCCGCCTCACCGTTTGAAGAGGGGGCGCTGCGTGTGCTGCACCAACTCAGCGGCGGAGTGCCTCGGCGCATCAACTTGCTGTGCGATAGAGCCATGTTGGGGGCGTGGTCGGCGGGCCTGGGCACTGTCTCGAGTGCTGTTGTGAAGCGCTGCGCAGACGAAATCTTCGGCAGTGCTGCTGACACGTCGCCTGCTGCCGACCGCCCCGCTGGCCGTGGGGCACGATGGCGATGGACGATTGGGGGGGTGGTGCTGGGTTTGCTGTTGGGCTTGTTGGCAGGCTGGCTACTCGATCAGGCCGGCTACATCAGCCCCTGGCCCGTGGTGAGCATTGACTGGGGGGCTCGTCGGTGAAGGAAGGTCTGGCCTGATGTCCTACATTCTGGATGCTCTGCGCAAGGCTGAATCGCAGCGCTCAGGCGCAGCGGCGCATGGCCTGTCTTCGGGCGTGTCGCCCTCTGGGCTGACGGCCGCGCAGACGGGCCGGGTTGAGAAGCGAATGGCACGCCGATGGCGGGGTCTGGGATGGGGGCTGGGCCTGTGCTTGTTGGTGCTGACGGCTGGGGGGTGGTGGACCCTGCGATCCGCGCCATCCGCTCCCGTGGCCCAGGGAGTGGCCCAGGTAGTGGCCCAGGAGGTGCTGCCAGGTCCAGTGTCCGCGAGCTCCGCGCCGGCGCCAAGCCCACCCGCCTCAGTGCCAGCCCCTGCGCCGGTCTCTTCGCCAGCATTGCCTGCACCGGGGTCGCCAACCAGCGCGGCAGCGGTGGCGGCGACGGTTCCCACAGCAACCGCCGCCCAGGCAGTGTCGGCCGCAGCGCCGGTACCTGCCCCTGCCCCGGCCTTGGAGTGGTCGCGCCTTCCCGAAACCACCCGCCGTGCGGTGCCCCCCCTCAATGGATTCATGTACTCACCGGACCCGCAAGCCCGAATGTTGCTGGCCAACGGACAGGTGGCTCGCGAGGGCGACACCCTCGCACCGGGTGTGGTGTTGGTGCGTATCCGTGAAAACGGTGCTTTGTTGGACGTCCACGGCCAGCGTGTGTGGTGGACGCCGTGAGGCGTCAGGGTACGCGCGTGGATTTTGGGATGTGTAGAACATGAACGATTTGTTTGACCCGGTTTCTGAACCTGCTGCTGGCCAAGAGCCGGAACACGACATCCTCTTGGCGCAGTACGCGGAGCGCGCGTACCTGGAGTACGCCCTGAGCGTCGTCAAGGGCCGCGCCTTGCCCGATGTGTGCGATGGCCAAAAGCCGGTGCAGCGGCGCATTCTCTACAGCATGCAACGCATGGGGTTGGGCTTTAGTGGCAGTACCGGTGCCAAGCCCGTCAAGAGTGCGCGTGTGGTGGGCGATGTGCTGGGTCGCTTTCACCCTCACGGCGACCAAGCCGCCTACGACGCCCTCGTGCGCATGGCGCAAGACTTTGCCCAACGCTATCCGCTCATCGACGGGCAGGGCAACTTTGGCAGCCGCGATGGGGACGGCGCTGCCGCCATGCGCTACACGGAAGCGCGCTTGGCCCCCATCGCACGGCTGCTTCTCGATGAAATCGATGAAGGCACGGTGGAATTCACTCCCAACTATGACGGTTCCACCGAAGAACCACGACTGCTGCCGGCCCGATTGCCGTTTGTGCTGCTCAACGGCGCCAGTGGTATCGCGGTGGGTTTGGCCACCGAAGTGCCCAGTCACAACCTGCGTGAGGTGGCCGCCGCCGCCGTGGCGCTGCTTCGCAACGACAAGCTCGGCGATGACGAGTTGTTCTCCCTGCTGCCTGGCCCTGACTTTGCTGCAGGCGCCCAGCTCATCAGCTCTACAGCCGACATCCGCACCGCGTATGCCAGTGGCCGCGGCAGCCTGAAAGTCAGGGCCCGCTGGAAGCTTGAGGACTTGGCGCGCGGGCAGTGGCAGTTGGTGGTGACCGAACTGCCGCCGGGTACCAGCGCCCAATCGGTGCTCCAGGAAATTGAAGAGCTGACCAACCCCAAGGTCAAAGCCGGCAAGAAGACCTTGTCGGCCGACCAGGTGCAACTCAAGACCCATGTGCTGCAACTGCTCGATGCCGTGCGCGACGAGTCGGGCAAGGAGGCGCCCGTGCGGCTGGTCTTTGAACCTCGCACTCGCACGGTGGAGTCTTCGGAGCTGATTGGCTTCTTATTGGCCCACACCAGCTTGGAGACGAGTGTCTCGCTCAACCTCACCATGGTGGGAGCAGACGGACGTCCGGTGCAAAAGTCGCTGCGTCAGGTGCTGCTGGAGTGGGTGGGCTTTCGGCAGGCCACGGTGTCGCGACGCACTCGCCATCGCCTGGACCGCGTGCTCGACCGTATCCATGTGCTGGAAGGCCGTCAACTCGTCTTGCTGCGTATTGACGAGGTGATCCGCGTGATCCGTGAATCCGATGAGCCCAAGCCTGCCTTGATCGAGCGGTTTGCCTTGAGCGAGCGCCAGGCCGAAGACATTTTGGAAATACGCCTGCGTCAATTGGCGCGCTTGGAAGCCTTGCGTATCGAGCAGGAGCTCTCCAACCTGCGCCAAGAGCAACAAAACCTCGAAGACATCTTGGCCAGTCCCTCGGCGCTCAAGCGTACCGTGATCAAGGAAATCGAGGCCGATGCCAAGACCTTTGGCGACGATCGTCGCACGCTCATCCAAGAAGACCGCAAGGCGGTGGCCGAGGTTCGGGTCGTAGACGAGCCGGTGAGTGTGGTGGTCAGTCTCAAGGGGTGGGTGCGATCACTCAAGGGCCATGAGGTGGAGGCCCCGTCGCTGACCTTCAAGCCTGGTGATGGCCTGTACGGGCTTTTCCCGTGCCGCAGCATAGACACCCTGGTGGTCTTGGGCAGCAATGGCCGCGCCTACAGCGTGGCGGTGTCGAGTTTGCCGGGTGGGCGTGGCGATGGAGCCCCGATCACCACGCTCATAGACGTTGAAACCGCAACGCAGCCGGCCCATTACTTTGCGGGCGCCGCCGAGACGATGCTGCTGTTGAGCAATTCGGCTGGGTTTGGGCTCTTGGCGCAGGCCGGTGACCTGCAGGGCCGCAATCGTGCAGGTAAGGCTTTCCTGTCTTTGGAAAGCGCCGAGCTGGTGTTGGGTCCGGTGGTGGTTGCGCCCGAGCATCGATACGTCGGCTGTCTGGCAGCTGATGGTCGACTGCTGGTGTTTGGCCTGGATGAGCTCAAGCATCAACCCAAGGGCGGGCGGGGTCTGACCTTGATGGATGTGGACGCACGCACCCCCATGCTCAGTGTGGCGGCCTTTGCCGATGCGCTGCAGGTGCAAGGTCTGGGCCGAGGAGGCAAGGACAAAGAGGAGGTGTTGCGACGCACCGCCTGGACAGCCTACGTGGGCAAACGCGCTCGCAAAGGCCGCAAGGTGGAGGGCTTTCCCAAGCCTCAGCGCCTGCGCGCTCCGTGAGGGTGTTGCGCTCTACACCGCGCCGTCAGGCGGTGTCTGGCCGCGGGTGGGCGAGGCGAGCGCCGCGCTCCCACATCAAGCGCGTGCTGACACCGAGGATCAGAAGGAAGACCAACAGCGCCCACATGGCGTAGGGCACGCCCAGCAGCGCATAGTGTGCATCGGCACAAGACGCGCGCGGCGCAAACACATCGGGCCAGGCGCCATCCAGACCCGAGGCATACAAGATCTTGTCGGCCAGGGTCAGGTTGCAAGAAGCCGATTGCGAGGCCACCGTGTGCTGCCACAGCGCCGAGGCGGCTCCCGACAGGCTCAGCACCCCAACGGGCAGGCCCACCCACCAGGCGGGCCGTGCATGCAGCCACAGCCAGCCCACCAGGGCGCACAGGCCGATGGCCATCATGATCACGCGCTGCAAGATGCACCACGGGCAGGGTTCATGGCCCCATACGTGCTGTCCGATCAAAGCCATCGACACGGCCGCCATGCACAGCCACGTGATGGCGGCCCACGCGATGCGAGGGGTGTCCCAGACGCGTGTTGTCATGTCGCTCAGTCGGTCTGCGCGATCAGTTCAATCTCGACGCAGGCGCCCATGGGCAGTTGGGCCACGCCAAATGCGCTGCGGGCATGGGCCCCCACCTCTGCGCCGAAGACCTCGCCCAACAGCTCGGAACACCCGTTGGTGACCAGATGGTGCTCGGTGAACGTGGGCGTGCTGTTGACCAGGCTGAGCACCTTGACAATCCGGCGCACCCGCTCCAGATCGCCCACGGCGGCTTGCAGCGTGCCCATCAGGTCGATGGCCACCGCCCGGGCAGCTTGACGACCCTGATCGGTGGTCATGGTCAGCCCCAACTGGCCCACCCAAGGCTTTCCATCACGCTTGGCAATATGACCCGACAAAAAGACCCAAGAGCCGCTGCGAACAAAGGGCACATAGGCCGCAGCGGGCGTGGCCACTGGGGGCAGGGTGATGCCCAGTTGATTCAGGCGTTGTGCGATGGACATGGTCAAACCTCTCCAACTCCCTCTTCAGGGGGACGTGTCAATCATCGGTCAATCCTACACTGGCCCCATGCCCTTACCGCTGACACAACTGTGGTGTTGGGCCCTGTGTTGGGTGGCAGGCACGGCGGCGCAATTACAGCGCGCCCATACGGCGCTGTGGCCTCAAGATCTGGCCTGGGCCGTCTTTGCGCTGGCCTCACTCACTGGTCTGGGTTTGTCCACTTCGGGCCGCCGGTGGCAACGGGCTGCTACGGCGCTGGCGGTGGGGGTGGCGGTCATGGCGCTGGCTTTTGCACTCACCGACTGGCGGGCCCATCAGCGGCTCGCACAACGCCTCGCCCCTGAGCTGGAAGGACAGGATCTGGTGGTTCAGGGCGTGGTGAGCAAAATGCCGCACGCGGCTGCCTGGGGCACCCGGTTTGAGTTGACGCTCGATCCTGACAGTCGGGGTCCACGGGGCGAAGCACTGCCGCACACCTTGTCGCTGGCGTGGTTCGAGCCCCACGGACAAACGGCGCAACCGGGTGCTGGCGCTCGGGTTCGCGCTGGCGAGCGCTGGCGGATGACCGTGCGCTTGCGTCAGCCCCACGGACCCCGCAACCCCCATGGCTTTGACACGGAGTTGTGGCTCTTTGAACAGGACCTGGGAGCCAGCGGTACGGTGCGTCCCCCGGCGGTAAGACTGCAGACCCACTCGGGTGAGGTCATCGAGCGGTGGCGGCAGGCTCTACGAGATGACATCTATCGCCAAGTCGCCAACACCCAGCACGCAGGGATCATCGCCGCTTTGGCCGTTGGCGATCAGGCGGCCATCGACCGTCAACATTGGGACTTGTTTCAGGTCACGGGTGTGGCCCATCTGATGAGCATCAGTGGCCTGCACGTCACTTTATTTGCGTGGCTGGCCATGCATGCCGTGCGCGCCATTTGGGCCGCCGCATCCTATTGGGGATGGCCGGTGAGCTTGTGGTGGCCCGCACCGTCGGCCAGCCGCTGGGCAGGGTTGGTGTGCGCCTGGGGCTATGCCTTGCTGGCCGGTTGGGGCGTTCCTGCGCAGCGCACAGTCTTCATGCTGGCGGTCATCGTCCTGCTGCGCAGCCTGTGTTGTCGTTGGCCGCCCCTGTTGAAGTTGATGTGGGCTGGGGTCGTGGTGGTGGCGCTAGATCCGTGGGCCCTGCTGCAAGCGGGGTTTTGGTTGTCGTTTGCGGCCGTGGGACTGCTCATGCTCAGCGATGACGCCGCCGACGCCGTGCCGCGTCATTCGCACAGGCCTCGGCGCGTGGTCCTGGCACTGTGTAGCGCATTGAAAGCGCAGGGCGTGGCCAGCGTGGGCTTGGCCCCGTTGTCCATGGTGTTCTTTCAGCAGGTGTCGGTGGTGGGCCTGCTGGCCAATGTGCTGGCCGTGCCGTGGGTGACCTGGGTGCTGACACCCCTGTGTCTGGCAGGAGCGGTATGGCCCGGGTTTTGGTCCGCTGCCGAACTGGGCGTGCAGGCCCTGCAAGTGTTGTTGACCGCGGTCTGCTCCTGGCCAGCGGCCCAATGGACCGCTGCGGCTGCCCCACACTGGGCGGTGGCCCTGGGCTTGTTGGGGGCCGCTGTGGCGGTGTGGCCGGGCCCAGCAGGCCTGCGCCTGGCCGGAGCCCTCATGACCCTGCCCTTGTTGTGGCCTCAACCCTGGCGACCCACTTGGGGGCACTTTGAGTTGCTGGCAGCCGATGTGGGCCAAGGTACCGCAGTGGTTGTCCGTACCCAGCACCGAGTCTTGGTCTACGACACGGGGCCTGGCATCTCCGCCGACCACAATGCGGCGCACAAGGTGCTCGTACCGCTGCTGCGCTCACGCGGCGAGTGGGTGATCGACCGCCTGGTGTTGAGCCACCGCGATGCCGATCATGTGGGAGGCGCGGCCACCTTGCTGCACAAGGTCCCGGTGTTGTCCACAGCATCTTCGCTGACGCCAGACCACCCCTTGTGGCCCCGCCTGCCGGCACACTCGCGCTGCGATGCCGGGCAGAGCTGGCATTGGGATGGTGTGAAGTTTGAGTTCTTGCACCCGAGTGCACAAGATCATCACTTTGCGCAGTCTCTGTGGGGTACGCGTTTAGCACCCAAGCCCAATGCGTTGAGCTGCGTCTTGCGCATCACCAATCAGGCCGCACAGGTGTGGCTGCTCACAGGCGATATCGAGCAGGCCCAAGAAGCGGCGTTGGTTCAGCGATGGGGCCCTGACCTGCGTGCAACCGGTGTTCTGGTGCCTCACCATGGCAGTCGGACATCGTCTACCGAGGCGTTTGTGGCGGCCACCTCCGCCGAGATTGCCGTGGTGCAGGCCGGCTATCGCAGCCGCTTTGGTCACCCGGCACCTGATGTGGTCGAGCGCTACCGGCTCAGGGGGGTCCGGGTATACCGAACCGACCGATGTGGGGCCTTCACCTGGCCCGAGGGCGGCTGCCACCGCGCGGCTGAGCCGCGCTACTGGCAACACCGCGACTCGCAGCGAGCGTCTGGCTAGCCGCAGACGGCGTTTGCCGCGCTGCATTCACCGCCTGCCCCAGATCGATCACCGCCATGGCGTAGTAGCTGGATCGGTTGTAGCGTGTGACCACCCAAAAGTTTTGCGTTCCGGCCACAAACACCGGGGCTGCCTCGCCCATTTGCAATTCCACCAACGCCAAGAGCCCGGGGTGAGATTGCGCAGCCGATTCCAGTACTGCGCCTCGCTGCATGAACTCGCTGGCGGTAAAGGTCGGCAGGATGTCGGGCCCCAAAAGGTAGGCCCGCTTGTCGGTCTCGACCGGTGCGGCCACGGCAAAGTGCGTGGGCAGGTCACGCTCCCAGCCAGCTGCCGCCAGGAAGTGGGCGACGCTGCCGATCACATCGGCCGCGCTGCCATACAGGTCGATGTGACCATCTTCATCGAAGTCGACGGCAAAGCGCAAAATGCTGCTGGGCATGAACTGCGGCAGACCCATCGCCCCAGCATAAGAGCCTCGCCAGCTCGAGGCGTCTTGGCGCTCCAGGTGCGCCAGCATAAGCAAAGCTTGAAGCTCTTCTCGGAAAAATCCGCTGCGGTCGCTGCGGCCACTGGGGAAGTCAAAGCTCAAGGTGGCCAGGGCATCCAGGACGCGAAAACGCCCCAGGATGCGGCCATAAAAGGTCTCGACACCCACAATGCCAACCACCAGCCAGGCGGGTACGCCCCAGTGCTGCTCGGCCTTTTCCAGCCAGGTGGCATGGGTGTGCCAAAACTGGGCTCCGGCCGCGATTCGATCGGGAGTGAGAAACCGTGCGCGGTAGGCCCCCCAGTTCTTGGCGGTTCCTGCCGGTGGCGGCATCATCAGCTGCTGGACATCACGGAGTCGTCGTGCGCCCGACAGCTGCGACAGTACCCACTGCGGGTCCCACCCATGTTCAGAAGCCATCTGTTGTCCATAGGCCACCACGTCGGGTCGGTCACCGTACAGCGGGGTGGAGTCCGTGGTCAGCGCAGGCGGCCGTGGTGCCCGGTGAGCCGCAGACCGCTTGGCAGCCGAGGCCGTGCTGCTCGTCCGAAGTTCAGACGAGGCTCGCGGGGACGGCTGCGCCCACGAACCGCAGCAGGCCGTCAGGCCGATCACCCCGGCGGCCCACCCCGCCATGAGCACGCGCAGGCTCCCGGGTTGCCACAGCCCACCACCACCTGCCACACAGCGGATAATCATCTGCCAACCTTAACCCGAAAACGGTCCTTCTTTTTCCATTTGTGTATGACCACGGCCTTTTACCTGCCAGCGCAGTGTCAAGAACATGATATGGGGCCCCACCACCCCGAGTGTCCGCAGCGCCTGCAGGCCATCGCCGAACTCATGCGAAGCACCGATGGGTATGGGCAGGTGCTTCAGTGCGAGTCCACCGCGGCCCAGGCGCACCACCTGGCGCGAGCCCACGCGCCGTCGTATGTGCAAGAGATGCTGGAAAAGATGCAGCGATCCCATGCGCAATCTCGGTCAGAGGCCGTAGACCCCGATACCTTCATCTCACCCGGCACTTGGGCTGCGGCGCTGCACGCGGCCGGGGCGGCCGTCAACGCCACCGATGCCGTCATCGAGGGCCGGGTGGACAACGCCTTTTGTGCGGTGCGGCCGCCCGGGCACCATGCGTGTCACGACCACGCCATGGGATTTTGTTTCTTCAACAATGTGGTGGTGGCGGCGCGGCATGCTTTGGAGGCCAGGGGGCTGCAGCGGGTGGCCATCATCGACTTCGATGTGCACCATGGCAACGGCACGGAAGACATTGTGGCCCACGATGATCGCATCTTGATGTGCAGCTTCTTTCAGCACCCCCTGTATCCCTACTGTGGAGAGCATCCCTCGGGTGCGCAGATGGTCAATCTGCCGGTCGACCCTTACACGCGTGGTCCTGCGATCCGCAAGCTCGTTGACGCCCATTGGGCCCCGGCCCTGGAGGCCTTTGCGCCACAGATGATTTTCGTATCGGCAGGGTTTGATGCCCACCGGGAAGACACACTCGGGCAGTTGGGCCTGGAGGAAGACGACTACGCGTGGATCACCCAGCGCATCGTGCAGTGGGCCCAGCGCCACGCCCAGGGCCGCATCGTCTCGTGCCTGGAAGGCGGCTATCACCTCAGCGCCTTGGCCCGCAGCGTCTGTGCACATGTTCGTGTTCTGGCTGGGGCGCAGCCATGATGGACAGTCACCGCCTGGATCTCTTGCGCTACGCCACTGTCGACCTCGACACCTTCTGGCGCGCCTTGACGTCTTGGAATGCCCTCATCGAAGTGGCCTTGCTGGCTGCCTGCTTGGCGGTGGCGGCCCTGATGGTCAAGCAGTGGGCCGGCCACAGGCCCGAGCCTGGTATCTGGCTGGCTGAGCGCGTCATTGATGGCGCCTTGTTTCCCCTGCTGGCCCTGATCTTGGTTGGCCTGGCGCAGTGGGCGCTGGCGCCAGTATTGCCATTGGTCTTGCTGCGTTTGGCCACTGCCGTATTGGTGTGTTGGTGGGTCGTGCGCATGGGCGCACGCGTCTTGCGACAGGCCCTGCCTGAATCGTTGTGGGCGCGCTCCATGGAGCGCAGCCTGTCGTGGGTGGCCTTGGTGGTCTTTGCCCTGTGGGTCACCGGATTGCTGCGCGAGGTCGTGGAGGCGTTACAGGCCATCAGCTGGCACTTGGGAGGCGCAGGGGGCACACGGGTGACGCTGTGGGCCTTGCTGCAGGGGCTGGTCAGTGCGGTAGTGGTGATGCTGGCGGCGCTGTGGGTGTCCTCGGTGATCGAACACCGGCTGCTGCCTGCTGCGCAAGATGGCGGCGATCGCGCCAGCCTGCGCAAGATCGCTGCCAATGGTGTTCGCGCTTTGCTGCTGTTGGTGGGGGTGTTGTTGGCCATGTCGGCGGCGGGTATCCCGCTTGGGGCCTTGGGTGTTCTAGGCGGCGCCGTGGGTGTGGGAATCGGTTTGGGTTTGCAGCGCTTGGCGGCCAACTATGTGAGTGGATTTGTGATCCTGGCCGAGCGCAGCTTGCGCATCGGTGACATCGTCAAGGTGGACAACTTCGAGGGTCGCGTTACCGACATCCAAACCCGCTACACGGTGATTCGCGCCTACAACGGGCGCGAGGCCATCGTGCCCAATGAGACGCTGATGACCCAGCGCATCGAGAATGCCTCTTTGGCCGACACGCGCATGGCGTTACTCACCACGGTGGTGGTGGCGCATGGCACGCGGCTGGAAGAACTGATGCCGCAGATTGCCAGCGCTGTGGCGGCAGTACCGCGCGTATTGTCCGAACCCGCTGTGGTGGTGTTGCTATCAGGCTTTGCACCGCACGGACTGGAGTTAACCGTGAACTTCTGGATCGACGATCCTCAGCAAGGGCAGGGCAACGTCAAGAGCGAAGTCAATCTGGCGATTTGGCGCGTGCTTCAGTCTGCCGGAGTGCGACTGCCCAGCACGGAGGTGAGCGTCAGTTCGTTGAGTAGTTGAGTCTGGCCTTTTCAACCATACGTTCGCCCTCGAGTCGCATTTTTTGTAGCAAGGCATCCAGATCTAAGAAGTCTTGCGTCAGCTGGTTCTCCAGGGATTCTTGCTTGCGCAGCGACGCCAGATTGCGACCAGCGACCACGCCAGCCCGCGCGAGTGAACCCAAGGCGGCCAGAGGCAGAAAAACGGGCGACTGGGCGGCGGCCATTCCCTTGTCCACGAGGTCGGTGCCGTAGACCAATCCGACGTCGAAGGCCGCCTGTGCTCCATGGGAAAACTCGGGCGATGCGGCGCTAAGGGCCTCGCGGTAGCTGTCGAGTTTGCTTTGAAAGTTGTCCCATGCTTGTGAGAACCGGCCTTGCAGGTCCAGCTTTTGATTGCACAGTTGCTGGTAGAGCTTCAGGCTCTCATCATCCAGGGTGCTGGGAATCGGGATCTGGATAGCGTCAATTTCTTGTCGAGCCTCCTTCAGGGAGTCTTGCGCCAGGGCGATTGACGCCTCTTGGTAGCTGGCGGGCTTTTGCATGCCCATGGCCATGGCGGCCACCCCACCCACGACTCGTACGCCCACCAAACTCAAGCTGGTGCCCAGCTGACCCATGGCGGCGCCGGCGGTGCCCGCTGCCGCAAAAATAAGCGCCAGTTCGGTGAAGGCACTCAGGCCCAGTGACCACAGCTTGGCCCGGTTGATGGCCTTTTCCATAGCGGCCGTATTGGCGGGGTCAATGCCTTTGGCGGTCTTCTTCAGGATCAGGGGGTGCAACAGATTGGCCAACGCATCCGGCCCGCAGGGCTGGTGATAGGGCTTTTCCTCTCCGCGGGCCACGGCTTGCTCGTTGCGTAAATTCCGAAAGGTGGCAACCGTATCGGCCGTGCTCTTGACCAAGTACACACCCGTCAAGACCAGACCGGCCACCACCAAGGGGGCTGCGCCTAAGGTAGTCGCTGCCGCAATGGCAAATAGGGTCAGACCGATGCCCGTCATCACGGTGCCGGCCAACTTGCCCCAAAAAGTACGCTTGGCGGCGTTCACGCCCGCTTGATTGGCTTTTTGCAGTCCCTCTTCGATCCGCTTGAGGGAGTTGTCGGAGCCGGGCGATTCGGCGTCCCGCCAAGGGGCTTGCGCCTGATCGAGCGCGCTGACCTCAAATCCCTTTTCTTCGGGCAGCGTCAGAGCGATGGGGGCCATGACCACCGATGAGCCTGGCGTCGCCGCGGCGTGAGTACCGCTGGTGCCATCGGTTGGGGCAGGGCCTTGCGTGGATGTCGAACCCTGTGTGGCGCCCGGATACGTGCCCGGGACTCGGAGCGAATTCACATCCACAGTTCCCATGCCAACTCCTGTGAGGGGCGCGTTACGCGCTGAGGCGGTCGAGACCGGCCTGCGCGTAAGGTCTGAGCTCCTGAGCAGCGCCCGGGACATCGCACAGCTGCAGGGCGGCCAAGTACGCATCCTTGGCCTCAGTGACATCTCCCGACGACTCGAGGCACTCCGCGAGTCGAAACGCGCAGGCCGCATCACTGGGATTCATGATGTAGGCCATGCCGTAGTGACGAGCCGCATCCTCAATGCGTCCAAGTCGCTGCAGACACAGACCCAAGCCCAATTGAAACCGCGCGTCATGCGGCGCACACACGACCAATCGGGTGAACGGCTCGAGCGCGGCGTCTACCTGCCCGCTTGCCAGCAGCGCCCGCGCCTCAGGGTAGAGCTGCTCCACCTGCGAAGCGGTCATGGCCTGGCGCATTTGGCCCGTTGGATCGAGCGCGATCAGGGCCTTTTCCAGCTCTTGACCGAATAGCTTGAGCTGGAACTCCAGTTCTTGCGGTGAGTTGATGGGACTCATGGACACTTCTATTCTCGTTTTAGGCGGTCACCACCGGCACGCCGGCAATGCGCGCTTGCCAGTACGCCGGACCGGTCTGGTGCACGCTAGTGCCCGTGGCATCCACGGCCACGGTCACGGGCATGTCCTTCACCTCGAACTCGTAGATGGCCTCCATGCCCAGATCGGCAAAACCCACCACCCGGGCCGATCGAATGGCCTTGGCCACCAGGTAGGCGGCACCCCCCACGGCCATGAGGTAGGCGCTTTTGTGCTTTCGAATGGCCTCGATGGCCGCGGGTCCGCGCTCGGCCTTGCCCACCATCGACAGCAGCCCGGTTTGCGACAACATCATGTCGGTGAACTTGTCCAGACGCTTGACAGTGGTGGGGCCGGGAGGTCACACAACCACATCGCCGACAGGGTCTACCGGACCCACATAGTAGATGACCCGGCCCGTGAAATCCACCGGTAGCTTCTCACCACGGGCCAACATGTCTTGTATGCGCTTGTGGGCAGCGTCGCGCCCGGTGAGCATCTTGCCGTTGAGCAACAAGGTGTCGCCAGGCTTCCACGAAGCCACCTCCTGCGAGGTGAGTACGTCCAGGTTGACGCGACGGCTCTTTTGCGTATCGGGCGTCCAGTTCACTTGGGGCCACAAGTCCAAGCTGGGGGGGTCCAGATAAGCCGGGCCCGACCCGTCCATCACCACATGCGCATGCCGCGTGGCCGCGCAATTGGGGATCATGGCCACCGGCTTGCTGGCCGCGTGGGTGGGGCAGGTAGCGATCTTCACATCCAGCACTGTGGTGAGGCCGCCCAGCCCCTGTGCCCCAATGCCCAGGGCATTGACCTTTTCGTACAACTCGATACGCAACTCCTCCAACTTGTTGCTGGGTCCGCGTTGCAACAGATCGAACATGTCAATGGGCTCCATGAGCGACTCTTTGGCCATCAGCATGGCCTTTTCAGCGGTGCCACCCACGCCTATGCCCAGCATCCCCGGCGGGCACCATCCCGCCCCCATCGTCGACACGGTCTTGAGCACCCACTCCACCAGGTTGTCGCTGGGGTTCATCATCACAAATTTGCTCTTGTTCTCGCTGCCGCCGCCCTTGGCAGCCACGGTCACCTCCAGGGTGTGGCCAGGCACCAAGGTGGTGTGGACCACGGCGGGGGTGTTGTCGCGCGTGTTCTTGCGCTCAAAGATGGGGTCGGCCAACACCGAAGCCCTGAGCGGGTTGTCCTTGTTGGCATACGCGCGGCGCACGCCCTCATTGACGGCGTCTTCCACAGAGCCCGAAAACCCCTCAAACCGCACCTGCATGCCCACTTTGAGGAACACGTTGACGATGCCCGTGTCCTGACAGATCGGGCGGTGCCCCTGGGCGCACAGGCGCGAGTTGGTGAGGATCTGCGCAATGGCGTCTTTGGCTGCTGGCGAGGCCTCGCGCTCGTAAGCTCGCGCCAAGTGCGAAATGTAGTCGGCCGGGTGGTAATAGCTGATGTACTGCAGCGCAGCGGCGACAGTTTCAATGAGGTCGTCTTGGGTGATGGTGGTGCTCATGGTGGGGCGGGTCAGTGTGATTTGTCGATCGTGCCATGCGTGATGCGGTCGGTCCAGGCAATGGCCAGCGCCGAAGCCAGAAAGGCCATGTGGATGATCGTTTGCCACATCAGCGTCTTTTCGTCGTACTGACTGGCATTGATAAAGGTTTTGAGCAGGTGAATGGAGCTGATGCCAATGATGGCCATGCCCAACTTCACTTTCAAAATGGAGGCGTTGACGTGCGAGAGCCACTCCGGCTGATCGGGGTGGGCATCCAGATGCATGCGGGAGACAAAGGTTTCGTATCCGCCCACAATCACCATGATCAACAAGTTGCTGATCATGACCACGTCAATGAGCCCCAGCACCACCAGCATGATCAAGGTCTCGTTGATGGTCACGGGGCCCGACATCCCAGGCTTTTGACCAATATTGCGCATCAAGGTCTCGATGGCCGTTTGGTGGCCCATGGCCGCCTCGATCAGGTGCACCAGTTCCACCCAGAAGTGCCAGGCGTACAGGGCCTGCGCCACGATCAAACCCAGGTACAGGGGCAGTTGCAGCCAGCGGCTGGCAAAGATGAAGGACGACAAAAAGTTGGGGCGCAGATCGCCCGCATCAGGCTTTTTCATGAGAAAACCCAGTAGGTGAGGCCTAGACCGGCCTGAGAAGGACAATTCCGCATTGTATTTACCGCAGTCCCGAGGTAAAGAGTAAGGGGCTTGTCAGAGCTCAGTTTCACGATGCCTGCGCTCTCTTGCGGGCGCCCAGTCGATTTCATTGGTCTGTGCGGCCTGTTTTGCAGTTAACCGTTGGAGTCACCCATGTCGGATACCGCCCCTACCGGACTGAAAACCTACTTGCCACCTGCGTCCTTGGTGCAAAACGCTGCGGTCAGTGGCATGGAGGCCTACCGGGCCCTGTGCGCAGAGGCTGAGCGCGATTACGAGGGCTATTGGGCGCGTCTGGCACGCGAAATGGTGTCGTGGAAGCGGCCCTTCACGCGGGTGCTCAATGACTCGCAAGCGCCGTTTTACCGTTGGTTTGAAGACGGGCTACTCAATGTCTCATACAACTGCCTGGACCGCCAGGTCGAGCAGGGGCGAGGCGGCAAGACGGCCCTCATTTTCGAGGCCGACAACGGCGAAGTCACGCGCGTGACCTACAGCGAGTTGTTGGCCAAGACCTGTCAGATGGCCAATGCCTTGCGGGCTCAGGGCGTGAAAAAAGGCGACCGCGTGGTCATCTACATGCCCATGAGTGTGGAGGGCGTGGTGGCCATGCAAGCCTGCGCGCGTATTGGCGCTACGCACTCGGTGGTCTTTGGTGGGTTCTCGGCGCAGAGCCTTCGCGATCGAATCGAAGACGCCGGCGCTGTCATGGTCATCACGGCCGATGAGCAGGTGCGCGGGGGCAAGCACTTGCCGCTCAAGGCCATCGTGGACGAGGCGTTGGCCATGCCCGGCTGCGGCTCCATTGGCCGGGTCATCGTCTACAAGCGCACGGGCGGCCAGGTGGGCTGGTCGGCGCAGCGCGACCTGTGGATGCACGAGGTCGTCTCGGGCCAGGCCACCACCTGTGAGCCCGAGTGGGTCGAGGCCGAGCACCCCTTGTTCCTGCTGTACACCTCGGGCTCCACCGGTAAGCCCAAGGGAGTGCAGCACGCCACAGGTGGCTATCTCCTGCACGCGGCGCTCACCTGCAAATGGACCTTTGACCTCAAGGACTCCGACATCTTCTGGTGTACCGCTGACATTGGGTGGGTCACGGGTCATACCTACATCACCTACGGCCCGCTGTCACTCGGGGCCACGGAGATCGTCTTTGAAGGCGTACCCACCTATCCCGATGCCGGGCGCTTTTGGAAGATGATCGAAAAGCACAAGGCGACGATTTTTTACACAGCGCCCACGGCGATTCGCTCGCTGATCAAAGCGGCCGAGACCAACGATGCTGTGCATCCCAAGCACAGCAATCTGTCGAGCCTGCGCATCTTGGGCTCGGTGGGTGAGCCCATCAATCCGGCGGCTTGGGAGTGGTACTACCAACATGTGGGCGGCAGTCGCTGCCCCATCGTGGACACCTTCTGGCAGACGGAGACCGGAGGCCACATGATCACCCCCATGCCGGGCGCCACGCCCATGGTGCCGGGCTCGTGCACCTTGCCATTTCCTGGCATACAAGCGGCCATCGTGGATGAAACCGGCAATGACGTCCCTCATGGGCAGGGCGGCATCTTGGTGGTCAAAAAACCGTGGCCCAGCATGATCCGCACCATCTGGGGCGATCCCGAGCGGTTCAAAAAGAGCTACTACCCGCCTGAGCTCAAGGGCTACTACCTGGCCGGTGATGGGGCCATTCGCGATGCCAAGACCACGTACTTCACCATCACCGGCCGCATTGATGACGTGCTCAACG
>CAYNSW010000040.1:0-25948 GCA_964400135.1 uncultured Rubrivivax sp.
CTTGAGCCGCCCGGTGCTGGGCACGTGCGGGCCACGGCACAGGTCTTCAAAACCGCCCTCTCGGTAAAGCGAGACATCTTGGTCGGCAGGAATGCTGCCGATGATTTCGGCCTTGTAGTGCTCGCCTTGGGCCTTGAAGTGCGCCACCGCCTCATCACGCGGCAGCACACGGCGCTGCACGGGCTCGTCTTTGCGGGCCAACTCGGCCATGCGCTGCTCGATGGCGCTGAGGTCTTCGGGCGTGAAGGGACGCTTGTAGGCGAAGTCGTAATAAAACCCGTTTTCAATCACGGGGCCGATGGTCACCTGGGCGTCGGGGAAAAGTTCCTTCACCGCATAGGCCAGCAAGTGGGCGGTGGAGTGCCGAATGAGCTCCAACCCATCGGCGTCTTTGTCGGTGACGATGGCCACACGGGCATCGGAGGCGATGCGGTAGTGGGTGTCGACCAGGCGCCCATCCACACGGCCTGCCAGAGCGGAGCGGGTCAGGCCGGCGCCAATAGAGGCGGCCACATCGGCCACGGTGGGAGGCTGCTCAAACTGTCGCTGCGCGCCGTCGGGAAGCGTGATGGAAATCATGCAGATAGTTTACGCCAGGGGCTGCACGGGCCACTGTTCAGGTGCTCGCAGGAATTGGGCGAAATCATCGGCCAGCTGCTGGCTTTGGGCCAAAGCTTGACGCCAGACCCGTTGACGACCCGCCAGGTCATCGCCGAAGGAGGTGAAATCTTTTCGATCGGGCAGCTTGGCCTGGGGCAAGGTGCTGACCCACTGGAGACTGGGCGCCAGCACGATGACATTGCTCAGCGCCGAGGTGGCGCGGTGGCGCGAGGTCCAGGCCTTGTCCAACCAGCCCGGAACGACCTGCGGCTGAAAGTGCGGGTACAGCACCAAGCCTGTGCTCATCTGCTGGTAGTTCAGGTGCAGGTGGTAGTCGGTGATGCCCCCATCCCAATACGCGCCAGAGGGGCCACCGGGTACGTCGTGCACCGCTCGCAACCAAAACGGAATGGAGCAACTGGCCAAAACAGCGGGTACGAGGTTGTGGCGCAGCAGGCTCGTTTGCTGACTGCGAAAGTCGCTCAAGGCAAAGGGCAAGGGGTCGCGCGGATCGCTGAACACCACGCGCTCGATCCACTGGCCCAGCGCCTGCCGGTGAACGGCGTTGGCAGCAAATGCGCACGCATACCCCAGCGGGGTGCGCCAGCGACCTTCTCGGTGCAAGAGCCCACGCCCGTGGCTGGTGAACACATGCAAGCGTCGGTGGGGATGCGAGAGGATTTGATCGGCGCGCGACCCCAATCGGGACTCAATGGCGCGCCCGAACATGCGGCTGACCACCTCCGGTGTGGGGGGCTTGCCGGGCTCGTGCTCGTAGGACTGCGCGATGTAGTCCTCGGCCAGCTCCGCCAGGGCAGCCTGCGGGTTGGGCATACAGGCACACGCCATGCGCCACGCCCCAATGGAAGCGCCCAGCAGGTGCAACGGTTGCGTGGCGTCTTGGAGCCAATGGCCGAAGATGAAACGGTCCAGGTGGTTGAGCACCAGCCCCTTGGGTCCGCCTGCTGCAGCCGGCACGGCATGGACGTCGTGAGGCCGCAGCCCCTGAGCTTTGAGATGCGCCAGCGCGCGCGGCCCAGCGTAGATGGCCAGCGCCCTCATGGTGCTTACAGCTTGAGCGTCAGGCTCAGGTGCACCGAGGGACTGACCGTGGTGCGGGCCCGGTTCTTTTGCTCAAGACCCGCGTCATCCACCACACGCGACTCGGTTTGGCCCGCTACCGGCGAAATGTTGTGCAGTGACAGTCGCCAGGTGGCCTCGCGGCTGAGGTGGAACATGGCATAGGCATCCAGGCTGCGGCTGCGCACGGTGGACCAGCGCTGCGTGGCCGTTTGCTGCACGGCGTAGGCCGGGCTGAAGGCCAGATTGCCGCCGAAGGTGAGCGGCAGTCCGCTCCAGTTGTGATCAAAGCCCCAGTTGGTCTGCCAAGGCTGCTGACCCTCGAGTCGGTTGTCGGGTCCGGGCAGCCCTTGCACCGAGGAGCGGTAGCGTGAGACCGATTGGCGCACGCTCAGGCCGGCAGGCCAGCCCTGTTGGGGCCACCATTGAGCAGGCTGGCCTTTGACTTCAAACTCCACGCCGACGGACGTGGCGGCGGTGAGATTGACCGGCCGTGCCACCCAGCGCGGTGCCGACGCCCATGAGACATTTTCAAGACCGAGGCTCTGGCGTATGAGGCCGCGGATGCGGCGCGAAAACACCCCCGCGCTGATCACGCCGGAGTCGGTGAAGTACTTTTCCAGGGCCAGATCCACTCCCGTGGACAGCTCAGGGGTCAAAAAGGGATTGCCCACCCGATCAGGCTGCAAGGCCGTGTTGGTGCGATCTACCGGGTAGTTGCCGTTGATCTGCGGTCGGGCCAGCAGTTGTGACAAGTCGGGCGCTCGGTAAGCCCGGGTGAGGCTGGCGCGCAGCAGATCTCGGCCCTTGTCATCCAGGCGGTGGTTGAGGTGCCACATGGGCGTGACCACCCGACTGGTGTTGACCACCGGCTGCGCATCCACCTGGCTGCGAACGCGAATACGCTCGGCTCGCACGCCCAGGGAGGTGGACCAGCGCGGCGCCAACTCCCACTCGTCTTGAAACCACAATGCCTGGCGAGCCAGTCGAGCTTCGAAGGGTTCGCCCTCCACACCAGGCACCTGGGGCTGGCCGTTTTCGGTGATGGTGCGCTTTTCCTGCCGGTACATGGCCTCCAGATCCCAGCCCATGGAAATGGTGTGCTCTTCGCGCCAGGGCAGTACCACCTTGCCGAGCGTGCTCTGCTTGTGCTGCTGCGATTGCCCAATGGACTCGCGCTCGACGCTGCGCTGCCCTTGCGTGTTGTCGCCCAAGGTGAGGGTGCGTGCCCGGCTGTTGGAGCCTTCTAGCCCCACACGCGCCTCCAGGCGTTGTCCTGCTGGCGTGCGGTGGTTGAATTGCAGCCCCGTGCGGCCCATTTGCCAATAGCCCGCGTTGGACCACCGATCGAATACGCTCGCTGGAGGCGAGCCCTGCAGCACGGTGGTGGCCGACTCGCCAGCGCTGTGAAACAGGTGCTTTTGCAAAAAGGTCTGCGACTCCAGCGAGGTGCGCTCGCCCAGGTGCCACTTCAGCCGCGGCCCGAGTGAGCCCCCCTGCCCCCACCACTTGGCCCATGACCGGATGAGCAGGTCTTGCGGTTGCCCCTGCCCGTCTTGGGTGGTGCGGTCGGTGAGCGTGTCATTGCCGCCGCGCCAGCTGTAGTGAACCACGGGCACCACCACACTCCAGTCGCCCAGGCGGTCGCCCCACTGCCCGTTGACGTTGTGCGTGGGCCACCCACGGTTGTAGCCCGTGAGCAAACGCAGCTCGCGCAGCCGCTGCTTGGGCGCATCGCGCAAGATGACATTGATGGTGCCGGCCACGGCCTGAGCGCTGTGCTCGGCCGACGGCCCCTTGGTGACTTCGATGCGCTCGACCTGCGACGGTGACAGGTTCTCCAGTGAAAAGCCGGGGGGCGCCTTTTCACCATTGACCAGGATCAGCGTGTAGCCAGCACCTAAACCTCGCAAACGCGGATTGCCACCTTGCAAGTTGATGCCAGGCATCCGCTTGAGTACATCGCTGACGCTGACGTCGCCGTATTTGTCGAGCTCTTCACGGCCGTAGACCGTCTTGGCCACCGGGTCACGGCGGCGCTGCTCGGTGTCGGAGGTGGTGTCGGCCTTGACTTCGATGCGCTGCACCTCATCGGCCCAGGCGCCGACACTGGCCAGCACCCAGGCCCACACCAGCCCATGGCGCGGGCCGCGCACCCACCACGACCTCATCGACGCAGGGCCTCGCGCAGGCGCTCGCCAAGCTCGGGGCGATGGGCAAAAGGATCGCTGGGTCGCGCACCCGAGATGACATCGTGCAGGCGCTGTTGCACACCCGACAAGGCCTGAGGGTGGCTGTAAATGTAAAAGCGCCCTTCGTCGAGGGCATCGAACACCAGCTGAGCCACCTGGGCCGCAGAGACCTTGCCGCTGCTCACGGCCTTGTCACTCATGACCTGCGCCATGGCCTGGCTGGCCGTGGGCTTGACGCCGCGGCTGCGCAGCGATGCCGGGCGGTTGCGGTGGCTGTTGCTGATGCCCGTGGGCACAAAGTACGGGCACAGCACATGGGCCTGCACGGCCGGGGTGACCAGTTGGAGGTCGTGGTACAGCGTCTCACTGAGGGAGACCACGGCATGCTTGCTGACGTTGTACACGCCCATATTGGGCGCATTGACCAAACCGGCCATGCTGGCGGTGTTGACGATATGGCCGCGGTACTGCGCATCGGCCTGGGCCGCGGCCAGCATCACCGGGGTGAACAGGCGCACCCCATGCACCACGCCCATCAGGTTGACACCCAAGACCCACTGCCAGTCTTGGGGTGTGGCCTCCCAGATCAGGCCCCCTGTGGCCACGCCGGCGTTGTTGAAGACCAAGTGAGGCGCGCCAAATTGCTGAATCACGTCTTGTGCCCAAGCGTTCATGGCCTCTTCTTGCGACACATCCACACAGCGGGCCAACACATTCAGGCCTTCGGCGCGTAACTGCTGCGCCAACGCTTGAAGTGGAGCCTCTTGGACGTCGACCAAGGCCAGACGCATGCGACGTTGCGCCGCCAGGCGGGTCAACTCCAGGCCAAAGCCTGAGGCCGCGCCGGTGATGACGGCCACGCCTTCCAACAGATGAGGAGCTTTCATGGGTCAGGATTGTCTCTCGGGCCAGGCCAGCAGCATCTGGCGGTGCGGGATGTCGTCTTCCAGGTAGTCATCGCCCTGCCCCACAAACCCCACCTCGGCGTAAAAGGGCTGCAGGTGCGATTGTGCGCTGATGCGGATGCCGTGCCCCGGCCAGGCTTGGTGGCAACGGCGCACGCCCTCGCGAATCAGCTGCCGCCCCAGGCCGGTTCCTCGAACCTCGGGGGCCGTGATGACACGGCCAATGGAGGCTTCCGGGTATTTGATGCCCGGGTCTACCACACGCAAATAGGCCTGCAACGCCCCTTGGGCGTTTCGCCCCAGCAGGTGTGTGCTGTGTCGGTCTACGCCATCGAGGTCTTGATAGGGGCCTTGCTCGACGATGAAGACCTGGCAGCGCAAGGCCAGGACATCGTAGAGCCGATCCACGCTCAACTCATGAAACCGCCACCAGTGCCATACCCACGCGCCGGACATGAAAGCTCACACCAGCTTGACGAGTTGCTTGCCGAAGTTGCCGCCTCGCAGCATGTCCAAGAAGGCCTGCGGCGCCTGGGCCAGACCTTGGGCGACCGACTCCCGGTACTTGATTTGCCCCGAGGCCACCCCCTGGCCCAAGGCCTTGAGGGCCTGGGGCCACAGCTCCAGGTGCTCGCTGACGATGAAGCCCTGCAGCTTCAGGCGCGAGACGAGGATGAGCGTGGGATAGCTCATGGGCAGCGGCTGCCCGTCGTAGCCGGCGATCATGCCGCAAAAGGCGATGCGGCCAAACGCATTCATGCGCAACATGACGGCATCCAGGATCATGCCGCCCACATTCTCGAAGTGACCGTCGATACCCTGGGGGCACGCTTGCTTGAGGGCCTGGGCCAGTTCGGGCGCCGATTGGAAGGTCTTGTAATCCAGGCACTCATCGAATCCCAGTTCTTCCTTGACATAGGCGCATTTGTCGGCCCCACCTGCCAGGCCCACCACACGACACCCCTGTGCCTTGGCCAGTTGGCCCACCACACTGCCCACCGCGCCACTGGCAGCATCCACGCACACCGTTTGCCCGGGCTGGGGCTCGATGATGCGATTCAAGCCGATCCATGCGGTGACGCCAGGCATGCCCACCGGACCCAGATAGGCCGAGGGTGAGATGTGGCGCACATCGACCTTGTGCAGGGCTTGTGCCTGGTTGGCATCTACCGTGCTGAACAGTTGCCAGCCACCCATGCCCACCACCCAATCACCCGATGAAAACTGGGGGTGACGTGAGTCCACCACCTGTCCCACGGTGCCGCCAATCATCGGCTCGCCCAGCGGCTGGGGTGAGGCATAGCTCTTGCCCTCGTTCATGCGGCCGCGCATGTAGGGATCCAGGCTGAGGTAGTGGTGCTGCACCCTCACCTGCCCCTCTTTCAGTTCACCCATGGGCACTTCACGCAGCTGAAAGTTCTGCAGCGTCGCGGCCCCTGTGGGGCGAGTGGCCAAAACGATTTGTGCGTTCAAGGTCATCGTGTTCATCCAAAATGGACGGCGCTCACGCCACCGTCAATGGCCAATACCTGGCCGGTGATGTGCTTGCCTGCCGCGCTGGCAAACAGCACCACTGCGCCTTTGAGATCGTCGTCGTCGCCAATGCGCCGCAGCGGTGTGGCCTGGCACAGTTGATCCACCCCAATAGACTCCAAGGTGTTGCGCGTCATCTTGCTGGGAAAGAATCCCGGGGCGATGGCGTTGACCGTGATGCCGTGTTCGCCCCACTCGCCCGCCAAGGTGCGGGTGAAATTGATGACCGCACCCTTGCTGGTGCCGTAGGCGATGAATTCCATATTGACCGAACCGGCCAAACCCGCTACCGAGGCGGTGTTGATGATGCGACCATGCCGCCGGGGAATCATGCACTGGCGGGCCACCGTCTGTGCGTAGACGAAGAGGCTGCGCACATTGAGGTTCATGACCTTGTCCCAGGCCTCCAGGGGGTAGTCTTCGGCCGGCGCTCCCCAGGTGGCGCCGGCGTTGTTGATGAGGATGTCCACCGGCCCAAGACGCTCGATGGTGGCGTCGACCACCGCCTGCACCTGCTGGGGATCGCTGGAGTCCGCCGCGACGTACTCGGCGGCGATACCCAGCTGCTTCAAGTGGGCCACCGACTCTTGCAGATCAGACGATTTGCGCGAGGTGAGCATGATGCGGGCGCCGGCTTCGCCCAACGCCTCGGCCATTTGCAGCCCCAGGCCACGTGAGCCCCCGGTGACCAAGGCGACTTGTCCACTGAGATCGAACAGTTGTCGCAACGGTGTGGACATGGGTCTGCTCCTTACAGCACTTCGAACACGCCAGCCGCACCCATGCCACCCCCCACGCACATGGTGACGCACACACGCCGCGCGCCACGGCGCTTGCCCTCAATGAGGGCGTGGCCCGTCAAGCGCTGACCACTCATGCCGTAGGGATGGCCCAGCGCGATCGCGCCGCCATTGACGTTGAGTCTCTCCATGGGAATGCCGAGTTGGTCTGCGCAATACAAGACCTGGACAGCAAACGCCTCGTTGAGCTCCCACAGGTCGATGTCTTGAACGGTCAATCCGAGGCGCTGAAGTACCTTGGGCACGGCATAGACCGGCCCGATACCCATTTCGTCGGGCTCGCATCCGGCCACGGCAAAACCCAGAAACCGGCCCAAAGGCTTGAGGCCGTGGGTCTGGGCGTACTGGTCGCTGACCACCACGCAAGCGCCGGCGCCATCGCTGAATTGACTGGCATTGCCCGCGGTGACCACGCCGCCGGCCACCGCCGTGCGAATGTCTTTGATGCTGTCGTAGGTGGTGCCCTCGCGCAGGCCCTCGTCGGCATCGATAGTCACCTCCCGCGTGCGCATGCCCAAGGTGGCGTCGGCCACACCGGCGGTGACGGTTAGGGCAACGATCTCGTCGGCCAGTCGGCCGGCCGCTCGCGCCGCACAGGCGCGCTGCTGGCTTTGCACGCCATAGTGGTCTTGGCGCTCTTTGCTGATGTGGTAGCGCTTGGCCACCATCTCGGCCGTTTGCAGCATGGGCCAGTAAATTTCGGGCTTGTGCTGTTTGAGCCAATGGTCTTCAAACATGTGCTGGTTCATCTCCTGCTGCACACACGAGATGCTCTCCACACCACCCGCCACGTAAACATCGCCCTCGCCCGCCACGATGCGCTGGGCCGCCATGGCAATGGTTTGCAAGCCACTGGAGCAAAAGCGGTTGATGGTCACCCCCGGCACCGTGATGGGCAGACCGGCTCGCAGCGCCACCTGACGGGCGATGTTCCAGCCTGTGGCGCCCTCGGGGTTGGCACAGCCCATGAGCACGTCTTCCACGGCCCCGGGGTCTATGCCCGCACGCTGCACGGCGGCTTGAACGGCCGCGCCGCCCAGCGTCGCACCATGGGTCATGTTGAAAGCACCCTTCCAGCTCTTGGCCAAGGGGGTTCGGGCAGTGGAGACGATGAGGGCTTGGGTCATGGTGGGTCCTCGATGAAGATCAGGTGAGCGTCTTGCCCTCGGCCACGAGCTTTTGCAGCAAGGCGGCCGGTTGCCAAAACGTGGGGTCATCGTGCGGATTGGCTGCAAAGCGTTGCATGGCACGCACCACATTGAACAGCCCCTGGGCGTCGGCGTAGCACATGGGACCCCCGCGCCAGATGGGAAATCCGTAGCCGGTGAGGTAAACCACATCGATGTCGCTGGCCTTGGCGGCAATGCCTTCTTCCAACAGGCGGGCCCCCTCGTTGACCAGGGCGTAGACCAGGCGGTGCACGATTTCGTCATCGTCAATGCGGCGAGGGGTGATGCCCAAGCCCTGGCGGTGTTGGTCGATGAGCGAGTGCACCACGGGGCTGGGCGTTGCATCGCGCTTGCCCGGCGCGTAGTCGTACCAACCCGCCCCCGTCTTTTGGCCGAAGCGGCCCAACTCGCACAGTAAGTCGGCCGTCTTGCTGTAGCGCAGTTGGGGCTGCTCGATGGCGCGGCGCTTGCGAATGGCCCAACCGATGTCGTTGCCCGCCAGATCGCCCATGCGAAACGGACCCATGGCGAAACCGAACTTTTCAATGGCGCGATCGACCTGTTGCGGGGAGCAGCCCTCATCGAGCAGGAAGCCCGCTTGGCGGGCGTATTGTTCGATCATGCGGTTGCCAATGAAACCATCGCACACGCCCGAGACCACGGCCGTCTTGCGAATCTTTTTGGCCAGGCGCATGACCGTGGCCAAGACATCCCGGCCCGTCTTCTCGCCTCGCACCACTTCGAGCAGCTTCATGACATTGGCTGGGCTGAAAAAGTGGGTGCCGATGACATCTTGTGGGCGCGCGGTGAATTGCGCGATGCGATTGACATCGAGTGTGGAGGTGTTGGTGGCCAAGATGGCACCCGGCTTCATGGTGCTGTCGAGTTGCTTGAAGACCGACTCCTTGACGCCCATGTCTTCGAAGACGGCTTCAATGACCAGGTCGGCCTGGGCGAGGTCAGCATAGTTCAGCGTGGTCTTGAGCAGTCCCATGCGCTCGGCCTGGCGCGCGGGCGTGAGCTTGCCTTTCTTGACCTGTGCGGCGTAGAGTTTGTCGATGGTGGTCACGCCTCGCTGCAGCGCTTCGGCTTGGGTCTCCAGCATCGTCACGGGCAGCCCCGCATTGAGAAAGTTCATGGCGATGCCCGTGCCCATGGTGCCCGCCCCAATGACAGCAACGTGTGCCACATCGCGCACCGGGGTGGAGTCGGGCACATCGGCAATCTTGCTGGCCGAGCGCTCGCTGAAAAAGGCGTGTCGCAAGGCCTTGCATTGCGGCGTCATCATCAGCGACATGAAGATGTCGCGCTCGAACTGCATACCCGCCTCGAAAGGACGCGATACCGCCGCTTCCACCGCATCGACACACTTGCCCGGCGCCACATAGGCCTTGGCCACCGCCTTGACCGTGTTGCGGGCAAACTGAAAGTAGGCTTGGGCCTGGGGGTGCGTGCACGATTTGTCGCGTACGCGGGGCAAGGGACGCACCGTCGCCACCTTTTGAGCAAAAGCACAGGCGCCTTGAAGCAAATCACCCTCGATGATCTGGTCGATGAGCTGCTGCCCTGGCAGGGCCGCCAGCTTCTCGCTGGGCACCGGCTCACCGCTGACAATCATGTTCAACGCGTTTTCCACGCCCAGGGCGCGCGGCAGGCGCTGGGTACCGCCTGCCCCCGGAATCAGACCCAGCTTGACTTCGGGCAAGGCCATGGAGGTTCCCGGGCTGGCCACCCGGTAATGACAACCCAGTGCCAACTCCAATCCGCCACCCATGGCCACGCTGTGCAGCGCCGCCACCACCGGTTTGGTGGCGTCATCGAGCTGGCGAATCAACGACAGCAGGTTGGGCTCGGCGATGGCCTTGGGCGTGTTGAACTCCCGGATGTCTGCGCCACCTGAAAACGCCTTGCCCGCACCGGTGATCACCACGGCCCGGATCTGGGGGTCGTCGTGGGCACGCTGCACACCCTGGGCCACGGCCACCCGGGTGTCGTAGCCCAACCCATTGACGGGCGGGTTGTCCAGGGTGATAACGGCCACGTCGCCGCGAACCTCGTAGTGCGCGCCCATGCAAGCTCCCAAGTCGAGTGAAGGAAATGTGGGTGGAGGGGGATTCTAGGCCCCGAGTCCGCGACGCCCGGGCCCCGTCTTTCAGCCCCAGATCCATTGCCGCCACAGCGTGCTGCTGGACTGCAATTGATCGGGCGAGCCCTCAAACACCACCTCGCCTCGTCCCAGCACCACCACGCGGTGAGCCAAAGGCAAGGCCCATTGCAGCTTTTGCTCCACCAACACCCAGGCCGTGCCCGAGCGTGCGGTGGCCTGCACCTGCTCGGCCACTTGCCCGACACGCGTCGGCGCCAGACCCTCGGTGGGCTCATCGGCCAGGACGACGCGCGGTTGGGCTGCGAGGGTACGCGCCAGACTGAGCAGCTGCTGCTCACCCCCAGAAAGCTGCCCGGCGGGCACCTGAAGGCGCTGTTGCAGGATGTCTGACGCCTCCAGACCCTGAGTCCGGGGAAAGGACGACCCCACTCGCAGGCCGCCCTGCCACCGACCCAGGTTGAGGTTTTGCTCTACAGTCAAGCCAGGAAAGACGTCGCGCGTCTCGGGCACATAGCCCAGCCCCTGTCGGACGCGACGGTGGGTGGGCCATTGCTCACACGGCTGGCCCAGAAGCCGGATGCTGCCTTCAGAGGGGATGAGTCCCACGAGGGCCTTGAGCAAGGTGCTGCGACCCGACCCATTGCGCCCCAGCACCAGCAGCACCTGCCCGGGATGAACGCTGAGACTCACCCCCCTGAGCACGGACATGGAGCCATAGCCCGCCCTGAGCTGGGCCACCTGCAAAGCCGGCTCATCCATGGGGTGTCTCCTGCGGCGGCACAGGGGGGATGCCACCCAGCCCATAGGCCGCTTGCACACGGGGGTCATGCGCCATCTGGCTGGGAGGGGCCAGGGCCAGAAGCCTGCCCTGGTGCAGGGCCGCCACTTGATCGGCCACTGCAAAGGCCACCGAGATGTCGTGCTCCACGATCAGCACCGTGCGCCCCCGTGCCAGATGACGCAAGCGCTGCGCCCAGTCGCTGGCCTCTAGACGGCTCATGCCCGAGGTGGGTTCGTCCAGCAAGATGACCGATGAAGTGCCGGCCAGGGCCAGGCCCAGTTCGAGGTGCCGCTGCTGCGCGTAGGTCAGCTCTTGGGCCGTGCTGTGCAACTGGTGCTCCAGGCCCAAGGCCTCGGCCAGGTTTCGGGCTTGATGCATGACATCACCCACCGCCGCCAGAGGGCGCCACCACACATAGCCGGCGTTGTCGGCAGACAGTGCTGCACAGGCCAGGTGATCCAAGACGCTGAGGCGCCCAAACAGCTGATTGACCTGAAAACTGCGGCACAGGCCCGCTTGCCGCATCCGGTGCGCCGGCCAGCCCGTCACGTCTTGGCCGTGTAACCGCACACGCCCAGCCGTGGGCGCCGCCATGCCGCTGATGACATGGAACAAGGTGGTCTTACCTGCTCCGTTGGGTCCGATCACGGCCCAGCATTGGCCAGCCGGAATGCTCAGCGACACCTCATCGAGCACCCGAAAACCACCCAGGTCAAAGCGGATGCCGTCAAGCTCCAAGGCGGGTGTGGGGCTGCTCATGTTCGATCGCCCGCCGATGAGGGCCAGGCGTGTCGCCGCAGTGTTTCGAATAGCACCAAAGCGGTGACCATCCACATCACCGTGCCCACCCACACATCGATATCGGCCGAGTCCAAGGGCTGACCCAGCAGCACCAGGGGCTGCTTCAAGGACGCCTCCAGTCGCCAGTGGTAGAGCATCTCCAGGCACCAGGTCAGCCCCAACAAGCCCATGGTCGCGGTCAAAGCCAAGGCCAAACCACACCAGGCCGCGTGGGCAGCGCTGTGACCTTGGTCTCGGACGCCTTGCCAAAGCCGCCGCGCGCTCAAGCCCTCTGGCAGGACCCACACCACCGCGATGAACACCAAGCCCAACACCAAGAGCCAGGCTCGGCTCCAGACCGACAACACCGAGTGCGATACGACCATGCCCAAGGCACCCACCCATGGCCCCCACAGGGCATGCACGCCGCCCAAAAAGGTAAAGATCAGCAGCTGAACGGTGCGCAAGGGGTTGAACATCTCGGGGGTGGCAATCTCCACGTGCAAGACGGTCATGCCCCCCGCCACCCCGGCCCAAAACCCGGCCCACACGAAGACGCGGCGGCGCACGCGGCGCGGTTCGTATCCGACAAACGGCAGACGAGCCGTGTTGTCGCGAACGGCGCGCGCCAACAGGCCCAAGGGGGAACGCAAGAAGACCATCAAGGCCACCGTGCTGAGCACGGCATAGCCCCACAACACCACGTAGACCTGCCACAAGCTCGACAAATTGAACGCCAGCGCCTGACGATCGCCCACCCGGTTCGCACTCAGCCCGCTTTCACCCCCAAAGCTTTGCGGCAGCATCCAGGCAGCCAAGAAGACCAGCTCGCCCAACCCCAAGGTGATCATGGCCAGGGCCGTGCCCCCATGCAGCGTGGCCAGCCACCCCATGAGCCAGGCCAGCGCGGCGGCGGCCACACCGCCCACCATAGGCGCGCTCACCACCACCCACACGCTGTCGTGGGAGACCACAGCTCTCAGAAGGTGCACCACGGCGTACGCGGCCGCTGCGCTGAACACCGCGTGAGCAAAGCTGAGCATGCCCGCTTGCTTGAGCAAGAGGTGGTAAGACTGGCACAGCACGACCGCCACGGCCAATTGGCAACACAAACCCAAAGCCCACCCCGGCAACCCCCAGACAGGCAACACCAGCAGGGCCAATGCCAAGCCTGTACCCACAAGCGGACGTGAGTGATGGAGCGCCAGGGCCCTCAGCCGGTTAAGTGTCACGACGCCCCATCAACCCGCGGGGTCGCCACGCCAGCACCACGATCAACAAGATGAATGGCAGGAGCGGAGCCACCTGCGAGACGGTGAGTGAGGTCCAGTCGGGTGGCAAGGCCGCCAAGACGCGCGGCTCGGTGATGCCCAATACCGAGAGAACGGGCGCGTTGATGCCAATGGGCAGCGTGTGCAAGGCGCCCAGTGCCAACGAGGCCCACCACGCGCCGGCCAATGAGCCCAAGCCGCCCACGATGATCACGACAAACAGCAAGGAGCCCACCGAGGCGGCCATGCCGGGTTCGGTGACCAAACTCATGCCCGAGAGCAGGCCCGCCAAACCGGCCAAGGCCGAGCCGGCCGCAAAGGTCAGCGTGAACACCCGCGGCACGTTGTGGCCCAGGGCCTGCATCATGTGAGGATGGGTCAGTGAACCTTGGAGAATCAGGCCCCAGCGGCTCCACCGCAAGCACGCCGCCACGGCGCCCAGGCTGATGAGCGCACACAAGATGATGAACGCGCGCGTTGCCGGAAAGGGGTCGCAACGGCCACCTTGGGCCACCACTGACGCGCACGACGCGGTGGCCTGTTGGGCACTGAGCCACTGCACGCCCTGACCCGGGATCTGCGCCCAAGCAAAGGCCGGCCCCTGCAGGAAGGGCGGCGGCTCAAAAGGCAGCGGCGCCCGGCCCCAACCCAGTTGTACCGCTTCGATGAGGACATAGGCCACGCCCACGGTGACCAGCAGTTCCGCCACATGACCTTGAGGCCGCACGCGGCGCAAGACCCAACGCTCCACCGCTGCGCCGACGACACCTACCAACAGCGGCACGCCCACTAGCGCGACGGCAAATCCCCACTGCCTGGTCAAGCCGTAACCCAAATAGGCCCCCAGCATGTAAAAGCCCGCATGCGCGAAGTTGAGCACTCCCATGAGGCTCAAGATGAGGGTCAGCCCTGCGCTGAGCATGAACAGCAACAGCCCGTAACTCAGGCTGTTGAGCAAGGCTATCCACAGCTCCACAGCAACTGGCTCAGGCCGTAGGCAAACGGTAGGCCTTGAACTGTTCGCGCAATTTCATCTTTTGCATCTTGCCGGTGGCCCCCAGGGGAATGCTGTCAACAAAGACCACATCGTCCGGCACTTGCCACTTGGCCACCTTGCCGTTGTAAAACGCGAGCAATTCGTCTTTGTCAACCCACTGCCCCGGTTTGAGCACCACCACCAACAAGGGCCGCTCATCCCACTTGGGATGCGCTACGCCAATGCAAGCGGCCATGGCCACTGCGGGGTGGGCCACCGCGATGTTTTCAATGTCAATGGACGAAATCCATTCGCCACCCGACTTGATCACGTCTTTGCTGCGGTCGGTGATTTGCATATACCCATCCGCATCGATGGTGGCCACATCGCCAGTGGGAAACCACCCCTCGCGCAGCGGGTCGCCACCCTCCGATTTGAAATATCCGTTGAGAATCCACGGTCCCTTGACCAGCAAGTCGCCACTGGTGGTGCCATCCCACAGCAGCGCATGACCGCGGTCGTCCACGATTTTCATCTCCACCCCAAACACGGCGCGGCCCTGTTTGACCAAGACCTGCATCTGGGCCTCGGGAGAGGCCTGGGTGTGTTTTCGCTTGAGTTGACACACCGTCCCCAGCGGCGACATCTCCGTCATGCCCCAGGCGTGCAAAACGGCCACCCCGTACTGCTCCTGAAAGGTCTTGATCATGGCCGGAGGGCACGCCGAACCGCCGATGACAGTGCGCTGCAAGGTTGAAAAGCGCTGACCGGTTTGGGCCATGTGGTTGAGCAATCCCAGCCACACGGTGGGCACGCCCGCTGCCATGGTCACGCCCTCAGATTCGATCAGCTGGTACACCGACTGCCCGTCCAGCGCCGGGCCAGGCAACACCAGCTGCGCACCGGTCATGGCCGCCGCGTACGGCAAACCCCAGGCGTTGACATGGAACATGGGCACCACCGGCAGCACGGTGTCACGCGCGCTGAGGTTGAGGCTGTCGGGCAAGGCCCCGCCATAGGCGTGCAGCAATGTGGAGCGGTGGCTGTAGAGCACCCCCTTGGGGTTGCCCGTGGTGCCGCTGGTGTAGCACAGCGCGGCGGCGCTGCGCTCATCGAAGGTGGGCCAATCGTAGTGACCCGACTCGCCGCCGATCCATTCCTCGTAGCTGCGCAGGCCCGCGATGCCCGTATCGGCCGGCAAAGCCTGGGCGTCACACAAGGCGATCCAATGCTTGACCGTTTGGCATTGCGACCAAATCGACTGGACCAAGGACAAAAAGGTCATGTCAAAGCACAACACCTGGTCCTCGGCGTGGTTGGCAATCCACACCACCTGGTCGGGGGCCAGGCGAGGGTTGATGGTGTGCAGGACCCGGCCACTGCCGGAAACCCCGAAGTACAACTCGAAATGGCGGTAGCCGTTCCAGGCCAAGGTGGCCACGCGGTCACTGAAACCCACTTGCCAGCGGTCCAGCGCCTGGGCCACCTGACGCGCGCGCACCGCCGCTTGCGCGTAGGTGTAGCGGTGGATGTCTGCCTCCACCCGACGCGAGACGATGGCCGCATCGCCGTGGTGCTGCTCGGCAAAATCCATCAACGACGAGATGAGCAGGGGTTGGTCTTGCATGAGGCCCAGCATGGCGATCTCCAGCGTGTTTAGGGGTGACAGCGGCGCCATTTTGACCCTTTGCCGCCAAGTCCGCGCACAAAGCTCAGACAATATGGGTCTATGAGTACGCGCCCCACCCCGCCGACCCCTCACCCCCATGATGACCCCCGCTACGAAGTTCGCAAGTCGGACTCGCAGTGGAAGGCGCAACTCGACCCGGTGCAGTACCAGGTGGCGCGACAGGCGGCCACGGAGCGGGCCTTCACCGGCAAGTACTGGGATCACTTTGAGTCCGGGCAGTACCGCTGTGTCGGCTGTGGCACCCCACTGTTCGAGTCGACCACCAAGTTTGACGCCGGCTGCGGCTGGCCCAGCTACTGGCAACCGGTGAATGCCGAGGTGATTGAGGAAGTGCACGACGACAGCCACGGCATGGTGCGGGTAGAGGTGCGCTGCCGCCGTTGCGGCTCTCACCTGGGCCATGTGTTTGAGGACGGCCCGGCCCCCACGGGACTGCGCTACTGCATCAATTCGGCGTCGATCGACTTTGACAGCCAGGGCTGAGCTCCATCCGGCGGGCCGGCCCTGAGATCCGAGGGGTTTCCCGAGTGGGGCATCACCTTACGGGAAGTTGACGGCACAATGCGCGCATGAAGTGGCTCTTCGACCTGCTGCCCATCGTGCTGTTCTTCGGCACGTTCAAGACCGCCGAGGCCCGCCCTGAGGAGGCGGCCCAGTGGGCCTCGCAGTGGCTGGGGTGGATGGTGTCGGGCGGTCTGGTGGGGCGAACCGAAGCGCCCGTGCTGCTGGCCACTGCCGTGGTGATCGTGGCCACGGCTGCGCAGGTGGCGTGGTTGCTGGCCCGGGGGCGCAAGGTGGACACCATGCTGTGGGTGAGTCTGGCGCTGGTGGTGGTGCTGGGCGGGCTGACGGTGTACTTCCACAACGAGACGTTCATCAAGTGGAAGCCCAGTGCCCTGTACTGGGCCATGGGCACGGCGTTTTGGATCAGCCCGCTGATGTTTGGGCGCAATTTGGTGCAGATGATGCTTGGGCAGCAGATTCAGGCGCCGGCTCGGGTGTGGCACCGCTTGAACTTTGCGTGGGTGGCCTTCTTTGGCTTCATGGGGCTGCTCAATTTGTGGGTGGCGTATCACTTCACCACCAGCGTGTGGGTGAACTTCAAGTTGTTTGGCGGCGTGGGGCTGATGCTGGTCTTTGTGCTGGCGCAGGCCGTGTACCTGAGCCGACATGCGCAGGACACCTCCGCCACACCTGCCGAAACCAAGATCCCGTGAGTGGGGCTGGTGTCTCGGCTCAGGCTGTGGAAGCCGCCTTGCGGGCGGCCCTGGAATTGACCGCGCTGGAAGTGACCGACGACAGTCATTTGCACGCCGGGCATGCGGGTGCGGCCGCGGGCAGCCACTTCTCGGTGCGTTTGCGCAGCGCACAATTTGCCGGCTTGAGCCGCGTGGCGCGTCACCGCCTCGTTTATCATGCGCTGGGTCCGATGATGAGCGCGGGCATTCATGCCTTGGCCATTGACGCCCGCACGCCGGACGAGCCCTGACCTGTTTCAAGAAAGTTTCACCCCATGAAGTTCAAATCCGCGGCCCCTTGGGGCCTGTCTCTCGTGATGGCCGCTGCTCTGATGAGCCCCTGGGCCGCCCAGGCGCAAAACATCGCCATCGTCAATGGCAAGGCGATTCCCAAGTCACGCGTGGACACGCTGCTGCAGCAGGCGGCGCGCGCCGGTCAGCAGATCCCGCCTGGGGCGGAAGCGCAGGCGCGAGACCAGGTGGTGCTGCGCGAAATCTTTGCGCAAGAGGCCGTGAAGCGGGGCATCCCGGGCACGGCAGAGTTTGCAGCGCAGATGGAGCTGGCCAGGCAAAGCATCATGATTCGCGAACTCTTTGAGAGTTTTCGCAAGAAGAACCCCGTGAGCGACGCCGAGGCCAAGTCGGAGTACGAAGAGCTCAAGAAGCAAAACTCCGGCACCGAGTACCGCGCCAGCCACATCTTGGTGGAAAAGGAAGACGAGGCCAAAGCGTTGATCGCCCAGATCAAGGGGGGGGCCAAGTTTGAGGATTTGGCCAAGAAGAATTCCAAGGACCCCGGATCGGGTGAGCGCGGCGGTGACCTGGACTTTGCGCGACCCGATGCCTATGTGCCCGAGTTTGGCAAGGCCATGGCCGCATTGAAGAAGGGCCAGATGACCGATGCCCCCGTGAAGTCACAGTTTGGCTTTCACATCATCCGCTTGGACGACACGCGCGAAGCGCAGTTCCCCCCGTTTGACGAGGTCAAAGACCAGCTCAAACAGCGCATGAGCGAGATGAAGCTGCAAAAGTACCAAGACGACCTGCGCAAGGCCGCCAAGACCGACTACAAGTTCAGCCAGTAAGGCGCCCGGCTTCGATGCGCAGCTGCCGATCACAGCGCTGCGCGATCGCCGCATCGTGAGTGACCAGTACCAGCGTGGTGCCGGCCTCGCGGTTGAGGTCGAACATCAGCTGCATCACGCGCTCACCGGTAGCGAAATCCAGGCTGCCGGTGGGTTCATCAGCCAGCAGCACCGCCGGTCGCACCACGAAGGCACGCGCCAGCGCCACCCGCTGCTGCTCACCACCGGAGAGCACCTTGGGGTAGTGGTGCAAACGCTGCCCCAGTCCCACGCGCTCGAGCATGTCCCGGGCACGCTCGCGCGCGTCGCGCTGACCCTGCAATTCCAGCGGGAGCATGACGTTTTCCACAGCCGTGAGATTGCCCAGCAACTGGAAACTTTGAAAGACAAAGCCCAAGTGCTGCGCACGCCAGGCGGCCCGGGCATCTTCGTCTAGGGCAAACAGGTCGGTACCGGCCACCCACACCGTGCCGCGGCTTGGGGTGTCCAAGCCGGCCATGAGCGATAACAAGGTGCTCTTGCCCGAGCCCGAGGCGCCCACAATGGCCACCGATTGGCGAGCTGGCACGCTGAAGTCGATCTCGTGGAGAATGACCAGCGTGCCCGTGGAGTCGCTGACCTGTTTGGTCACCTGCTCGACGCGAATAACAGGAATTTCAGACATGGATGGAACTATCCTCAAGCGCCTTCAGACGCTGTGTGGGCTGCGGTGGACCCGACACTGTAGCGCGCTTGCCTTGACCCTGTGGGCACTGGTGTCCGGCAACGCTGCGATCGCGCAAAGCATTGACAAGAAGGACGGTGCAGCGACGGGGGCACCCGTGATTTTGGTGGTGGGCGACAGCCTGTCAGCCGAATACGGCATTGCTCGCGATAGCGGCTGGACTGCGCTGCTGCAGCAGCGTCTTCGTCAAGAAGGCATGAAGCAGGTGGTGGTGAACGCGAGCATCAGCGGAGACACCACATCGGGTGGCCGTTCGCGCCTGGGGGCCTTGCTGAGCAAGCACCGCCCGCAGGTGGTGGTGATCGAATTGGGGGGCAATGATGCCCTGCGGGGTCTGCCCCTTGACATGACCCGCGAGAATCTGAGCGCCATGGTGCGCCAGAGCCAAGCCGCGGGCGCCCGTGTGCTGCTGGCCGGGATGCAACTGCCCCCCAACTACGGAGCCGCCTATGCCCAAGCCTTTGCCGCGTTGTATGGCGACATTGCCCGGGCGCAGAAGGTGGCATTGGTGCCGTTTTTTCTCAAGAACGTGGCCGATGCACCCGATGCGGAAGCCATGTTTCAGGCCGATCGCATCCACCCCACGGCCCAGGCACACCCGCGCATTTTGGCCAACGTCTGGCCCCACCTGCGCAGCGTGCTGTCACCGGGCCGCCCCCTATAGCCCCAGCAGCAGGCGCAGCTGCGCCTCATCCACCACGGCGATACCGAGCTCGTGGGCCTTGTCGAGTTTGGAGCCGGCTTCTGCGCCAGCCACCACGTAGTCGGTCTTGCGAGACACCGAGCCGGCCACCTTACCGCCAGCAGCCTCGATGTTCGCCTTGGCTTCCTCGCGCGACCAGTTGGGCAGCGTGCCGGTGAGCACCAAGGTCTTGCCTGCCAGGACACCCGCCTGCCCCTCGGAGGCGGCAGCACCCTCTGATTCACTCCAGTGCACACCGGCGTGCTGCAAGGCCTGCACGACCTCTCGGTTGTGCGGCTGCTGAAAAAAGGTGTGGATGCTCTGGGCCACCACGGGCCCCACATCGCGAACGTGCAGCAGGGCGTGCTCTGTCGCGTCCATCAAGGGCTGCAAGGCGCCAAAGTGACGCGCCAAGTCTTTGGCTGTGGTTTCGCCCACGTGTCGGATGCCCAGGGCAAAGATGAATCGACCCAAGGTGGTGGCCTTGCTGCGTGAGAGGGCCTCCACCAGGTTGGCCGCACTCTTTTGCGCCATGCGATCCAAGCCTGCCAGCGTGGGCACGGTCAAGGCATACAGGTCGGGCAGCGTGCGGATGAGGCCGCCATCCACGAGTTGATCGACCAATTTGTCGCCCAAGCCTTCAATGTCCAGCGCACGACGGGAGGCAAAGTGCAAGAGGGCCTGTTTGCGCTGCGCTGCGCAAAACAGCCCGCCACTGCAGCGGTGGTCCATGCTGCCGCGCTCGCGCACCACGGCACTGCCGCATTGCGGGCACTGGGCGGGCATGCGAAAGTTGGGCACATAGTGAGCCCGCGCTATAGGCATGCGCCCCACCACTTCCGGGATGACATCGCCCGCGCGGCGCACGATGACCTGGTCTCCCACGCGCACACCCTTGCGGCGCAGCTCAAATAGGTTGTGCAGCGTGGCGTTGCTGACCGTGGTGCCCCCCACAAAGACCGGCTCGAGCTTGGCCACCGGGGTGAGCCGGCCGGTGCGTCCGACCTGGATTTCAATGGCGTTGAGTGTGGTGGCCTGTTCCTGGGCCGGGTATTTGTGGGCTACCGCCCAGCGGGGCTCACGCGTGACGAAACCCAGTTGGCGCTGCAAGTCGAGGGCGTTGACCTTGTAGACCACCCCGTCGATGTCAAAGGGCAAGCCATCGCGCCGCTTTGCAATGCGCTGGTGAAAGTCGATCAGGCCCTGCGCTCCTGCGACCACCTGACGATCACCACACACGGGCAAGCCCCAGGCCTGCAGGTGGTCGAGGAGGTCACTGTGGGAAGACCACGCGGTAACGCCAGCGACCTCACCGAGGCCATAGGCAAAAAAGCTCAAGGGCCGCTTGGCGGCGATGGCCGGATCGAGCTGCCGAACGGCGCCGGCAGCGGCGTTGCGCGGGTTCACAAAGGTCTTGAGGCCAGCCTGACGTTGACGCTCATTGAGAGCCTCAAAGTCGTCGCGGCGCATGTACACCTCACCACGCACCTCCAAGACGGCAGGCACCGCATGAGAGGAGTCGGCATGAAGACGCAGGGGAATCTGGCCGATGGTGCGGATGTTTTGCGTGACGTTCTCGCCTGTCTCGCCATCGCCGCGGGTGGCGGCCAGGACCAAGACACCGCCTTCGTAGCGCAGATTGATGGCCAGCCCGTCAAACTTGAGTTCGGCGGCGTATTCGACGGGCGGGTCCGACTCGTTCAGTCCCAGTTCCTTTCGGACTCGCGCATCAAAGGCACGCGCCCCTTCGGGGGAGGTGTCGGTTTCGGTGCGGATGCTGAGCATGGCGACCGCATGGCGCACCGGCTCGAATCCTTCCAGCACCTGGCCGAGCACACGCTGGGTGGGCGAATCGGGTGTTCTCAGTTGTGGATGGGACGCCTCCAAGGCCACCAATTCAGCAAACCATTGGTCGTATTGGGCATCGGGCACCACGGGGGCGTCAAGCACGTAGTAGCGGTGCGCGTGCTCATGCAGCCAGGCACGCAACTGCTGCGCACGCGTTGCCACGTCGCTGGCAGGCGCTGCGCTCATATCAGCTGAACAAACGCCGCGCCGCCACCGAACCGGCAGCCAGGTCTCGCGAGGCCAAGGCGGCGTACAGATCTGCCAATTGCTTGGCAATGGATTCAAATGCACTCAGAGGCAAGGCTTGGCCGCGATCGTCCAGGGGCATGGCATCTAACAAACGCGACAGATCGGTGGCCGCCTGGTACCAAGCGCCAAACGGCTCAAGCTCTTGCGCGGTTTGCGCCACATCCAGGCTGAGCGTGACCTCGCGCAACGGTGCGTCGGTGGGCTCGTCGGCCAGCGCCGCTTGGGCATCAAAGCCCAGTACCAAGATGGGCGGGTCACCCTCCTCGCGGCCGGGCACCACCAAGCGCCCTGGCAAGGCACCGGGCACAAAGCCCAACGACGCGGCGCTTTGCTGCAAGTACGGTACGGACCAGGCCGCGTTTCGGGCCCTCAGCGTCAGCGTGATCTGCGCATCGAGCGGGCTGGCAAAGTCGTCGAGCTCGCGCGCCCGCGCCACCACCTCGAGCATGTCGGGAAACTCGGCCTCAGCGCCAATGCCCTCGGCAAATGCCTGGACCTTTTGCACAAATTCGGAGTACTCGATCTCGTTGAGCGCGCCCACCCGGTTGGCCAGTTGCACACCGGCCTGGAACTCGGCGTACATCTGGCCCGGCACCGGATGCTCCCACTCCTGGGTGTGGGCATTGAGTCCCTCGATGAGCATGGGTTTGCTGCCTGCCCTGCGGGTGGAGGGGAAGTGGGCCAGCGCGGCTTCGCCTGGTACAGGCTCATCGACAAACATGGGGACGATAGCGTCGATGAGGGCATCCAGCGGTGGCACTTTGCGCACGGCGGCCACGCGCAACAGGCTGCGCGCAGCAGCCCCTGCCAGGACAGACCCAGGCTCTTGGGGCCGCTGCAGCGATGCTTCGGCCTCGTCCACGCCGACCGGTAGGGGGCCCAGGCTGGGCTCTTGTCGTTCCGCGGCGGGGTCGTGGCCATCGGCCCGCCGGGGTTCTGAGCGGCGCACCCACCACCAGCTGTGCAGGCCCACGGCGGCCAGCACCACCAGGGCCAGTACCGCGAGTCCTAAGGCCAAGGACATGGCAAGGGAGTTCCGCTCAGGCCGCTTCGGCCATGGAGACCGCGGCTTCCATGTCCACCGCCACGATGCGGGACACACCCTGCTCTTGCATCGTGACGCCGATGAGCTGTTCGGCCATCTCCATGGCGATCTTGTTGTGGCTGATGAACAGGAACTGCGTGGCTTCACTCATGGAGCTCACCAGCTTGCAGTACCGCTCGGTGTTGGCGTCATCCAGCGGTGCATCCACCTCGTCCAGCAGGCAAAACGGCGCCGGATTGAGCTGGAAGATGGCAAACACCAACGCGATGGCGGTGAGGGCCTTTTCGCCACCTGAGAGCAGGTGGATGGTGGAATTTCGCTTGCCCGGCGGCTGGGCCATGACCTGCACCCCGGCATCCAAGATCTCATCGCCCGTCATCACCAGTCGCGCCGAGCCGCCGCTGAACAGCGCAGGGAACATGCGACCGAAATGGTCGTTGACCTGATCAAAGGTTTGCTTGAGCAGTTCACGCGTCTCCAGATCGATCTTGTGAATGGCGTCTTCCAGCGTGCGCATGGCTTCTTGGAGATCGGCGTTTTGGGCATCCAGGAACGTCTTGCGCTCGCGTGACGTGGTGAGCTCTTCCAACGCCGCCAGGTTGACGGCACCCAAAGACTGGATCTCTTTGTGGAGTCGATCGATTTCGGTCTGCAAGCCCCACAGCTTGACCTGCCCCTCCTCGATGGATTGGGCCAGAGCCTGCAAATCGGCACCCTCACCCTCGAGCTGACTGAGGTACTGCGCGCCCCCCAGCTGGGCGGCCTGGGCTTCGAGCTGCAAGGCCGTGATGCGCTCTCGCATGGGCTCCAAGCTGCGCTCGATGGCCATGCGGTCTTCCTCCGACTGCCGCAGGCGCGCCGTGAGATCGTCGTACTGGCTGCGCACCGCCGCCAGCGCCGTCTCGCGTTCGAGCTTGACCGCCAGGGCATCTTGCAAGCCCGTGCGCATGGCTGCGTCGTTCAAAGAACCGAGCTCCATCTCCAACTGCGCACCCGTTTGCTCATTGCTCAAGACCTGCTCGTTGGCCGTTTGCATCAATCGCTGCAACTCTTGCTGGCGCGCTTGCAAGGTGCGAACCGCAAATCCGGCCTCCTGGACCTGTCGCTCCAGATCACGGTAAGACTGGCGAGAGGCCTCCACCTGGGTCTGAGCCTGCAACACCACATCGTCCAAGGCTGCGTGCTGCTCTTGAGCAGCGGCCAGTTCCTGGTCGAGCGACTCAAAACGCTCTTGAGACTGATCGCGCCGCAGCTGCAGGGCCGCAACCCGCTCGTCGACCTCGGCCAACTCGCCGTCCACCTGCTGGCGTCTGGCCAACGCCGCTTGGGCTTGTTGCGACAGCCGCATGTACTCCACCTGCTGGGCGTGGGCCCGGCTCTGCGCCGCCGCAGCCTCGGTGCGCGCGCTGACCAGTTGCTGCGACAAGGAAGCGAACTCGGCGTCCAGCCGTACCAAGACCGTCTTGGCTTCATCGGCCATGAGCGACTGCGCTCGCGATTCGCGCTGCAGGTTTTCAATTTCCTGGGCACGCGCCAGCAGCCCATCCTGTTCGGAATCGGGCGCGTAAAACGCCACCGAGTGAGACGACACCGCATGCCCATCACGGGTCATGAGCACCTCGCCGTGGCCCAGCCGGTCGCGTTGGGACAGGGCCTGATCCAGGCTATCGGCCGTGTAGACCCCCTGTAGCCAGTCGCCAAGCAGGGCACGCAAGCCCGCGTCTTCCAGCCGCAGCCGATCAGACAGAAGCGGCAGTGATGCAGACGCGGAGGCACCAGCGCTGATTTGCGTGGTGTAGAAGGCCAGGCGGGCCGGCGGTGGATCTTGTGCGAAGGCGCGCACGGTGTCCAGGCGACTGACCTCCAAGGCACCAAGGCGCTCGCGCAGCGCGGACTCCAGGGCGGTCTCCCATCCGGTCTCTATGTGGATGCGGCTCCACAAGCCCGACATGGCCTCCAGGCCGTGACGCGCCAGCCAGGGCTTGAGCTTGCCCTCGGTGACCACCTTGTCTTGCAAAGCCTGCAGGGCCTGCAGCTTGGCGTTCAGATCGGCCAGTCGGGCCGACTGGGTGTTGGCATCATGTTGCTGTGAGCGCCGGCGCTCATCAAGCTGGGGCATCTGCACCTCGAGGGCCTGCAACCGCTCTTGGGCCTGAGCCTGCGCCGCGGCAGCGCTCTCGGATTGCTGCTGCAGTTGGGTCAACAACTGCTCATCGGGAATATTCAGTCCCTGCTGCTCGGCTGCCAAGCGATCACGGCGGGTTTGCTCTTGGCGCAACTGCTCTTGCACGCTGCGGCCTTCGGCGGCCAATACTTGGATCTGTTGCTGAACCTGGGAAACCGCATCACGCTGGGCTTGCGCCTGAACTTGGGCATCGCGCACGGCCTCTTCGAGCGCGGGCCATTGCGCCTGCACCGCCTGGGCCTGGTCTTGCAAACCCTGTGCATCGGCCTGGGCCTGCTCAATGCGCGGGCCACTGGCCTCGAATTCGGCCTGGGCTTCGTCGTGACGCTGGGCCCACTGCTGATTTTGCGCGCGCAAATCGGCCATGCGCTGCTCCACGCGCTGACGGCCCTCCACCACAAAGCGAATGCGCTCTTCCAGGCGGCTGACCTCCAATGAGGCCTCCGCGAGGCTGCCCTGCGCGGCCTGCAGCCGATCGGCGCTGGCGTAGTGCTCTTGGCGAACCGTCTCGATGGTGGCCTCGGCCTGACGCAACTCGGCCACCCTGGCCTCCAGTGCCGTGGTGGCCTGCGCCAGGTCTTGCGCCACGCGCTCGCCCTCTTGCGCCGCATCGCGATGCTTCAAGAACCACAGCTGGTGCTGCTTCAGGCGCACCTGAGACTGCAGGCTGTGATAGGTCTGGGCCACCTCGGCTTGCCGCTCCAGCCGCTCGAGGTTGGCGTTGAGTTCGCGCAGAATGTCTTCAACGCGGGTGAGGTTCTCGCGCGTGTCCTTCAGGCGGTTTTCGGTCTCGCGCCGACGCTCTTTGTACTTGGTGACGCCGGCGGCCTCTTCCAGGAACAGACGCAACTCTTCAGGGCGCGATTCGATGATGCGGCTGATCGTGCCCTGGCCGATGATGGCGTAGGCCCTGGGGCCCAGGCCGGTGCCCATGAACACATCTTGCACATCGCGCCGGCGAACGGGCTGGTTGTTGATGTAGTAGCTGCTGTTGCCATCGCGCGTGAG
>CAYNSW010000041.1:0-23858 GCA_964400135.1 uncultured Rubrivivax sp.
CTGACCTATGAAGCGGTGGCCCAGCTCACTGAAATCGGCTTGGGCCAATCCAGCGCCGTGGGCATTGGGGGCGACCCCATCAACGGCTTGAAGCACATCGATGTGATGCGCATGTTCAACGACGATCCCGACACCGATGCGGTCATCATGATTGGCGAGATTGGCGGCCCCGATGAGGCCGAAGCGGCGCGGTGGTGCAAGGCCCATATGAAAAAACCGGTGGTGGGATTTATTGCCGGCGTCACGGCGCCACCGGGCAAGCGCATGGGTCACGCCGGCGCGCTGATCGCGGGCGGAGCCGATACTGCCGATGCGAAGTTGGCCATCATGGAGGAGTGCGGTTTCAAAGTGACCCGAAACCCCTCGGAGATGGGCAAGCTGCTCAAGGCTTTGCTCTGAACGCTGCCAGGCGCGGGTCCATCCCCCACCGGAGGGCCCCCACCTGAGGCTGGTGCGCGCCGAGGTGATCGCCCAAGATGGCGCCATCTCGTCACCCACAACGCTTAGGAGGTTTGCCGTGTCACCAGGTTTGCGCAGTCCCCGTCGCCCGTCTGCGGGCTTTACCCTCATTGAGGTCATGGTGGTGGTGGCCATTGTGGGCATCTTGGCCGCGCTGGGCCTGCCCACCTACCAAGAGCACACCATACGCACCAAGGTCGCCGAGATGATGTTGGGCGCCAGTGCCTGCCGTGCTGCAGTCAGCGAGGCGGTTCAAACGGCCAGCCAACAAGATGTTTCGGCGCTGCTGCCCACCGTGTGTACCGTCAACGCCACGCGCTTTGTGGCCAGCGGCAGCGTGGACGCCAACGGGGTGATCACGGTCGTGGGTCAAGCCCAGGCGCTGGGCGGCCACACCAGCGAGTCGGCCAACGCCATTTCGCTGACCCCCTTGCAATCAGGCTCAGCGCTGGTAGGCGCCACCGATGGGGGCAAGACGGTCAGCGCGTGGCGGTGTGGCCCAGCGGCGGCACAACCCTTGCCGGCCAAATACCTGCCGGCCACCTGCAAGGGCTAAGCCCTGCCCCTGACGGGCTCATGTCAGCACGCGCCGGTTTGCAGCCCCCCACCTGGCAGCGCGCGCACCTGCTGTGTGGGGCTGCGGCCATGGCCTTGCCCACGCTGCTGGCCTACAACGTATCGCCTTCCCCCACCTTCTTGAATCAGGCCCTGGCGTATTTCGGGTGGGGGCTGTTGGTGGCGCTGGTCATGCCGCAATGGGGCTGGGGCATGTCCACCCCGAGGCCCGCCCCACGCTGGCGCGTGGGCGCGGTTGTCCCGGCTCTGGCTGTGATGGGTGCTACCGCACTGAGCGCGTGGGCTTCCACCGTCTGGGGGCACTTGCCCGCGAGTCTGAGTCTCTCGGCCATCTTGGCGGTGGCGGCTGCTGCGGTGGTGATGTGCAGTGGCGCGGCTTGTCGCCATGAGTCACAGGCGCTGGCGGTGTTTGGCGCAGTGGCTTTTGGCGCGTGGTTGGCCGGCATTTTGAACGCGCTCATCGCGCTGATGCAGGTCTTCACCCCAGACTTGGCCGATGGGGTATGGCTGGCCGCTTCGGGCGTGGCCGGCCGAGCGGTGGGCAATCTGCGTCAGCCCAACCACTTGGCGGCAGTCTTGTTGAGCGCTTGTGTGGCCACCGTGGCCTTGTGTGCCCTTGGTCGTATGCAAGCGCGCTGGGCGGGCCTGTGTGTGTTCGCATTTGTGGGTGCCATTGCCCTGAGCGCATCGCGCACGGGCGCGCTGTGCCTGCTCCTGCTGGCGCTGTGGGGATGGCGTGACACGCGTATGGCCCGCCCGGCGCGTCGACTCCTGTGGCTCGCCCCGCTGGCCTATGGGCTGTGGTGGCTGCTTTTGTTCGCGTGGGCCTCTTGGGCCCAGCGCAGCTTTGGGGGTGCCGCGCGCTTGGCCGAGTCTGGCTTGGGGGTCTCGCGCACGGCGGTGTTGCAACAGGCCTGGGAGTTGGTACGCCAACACCCCTGGTCCGGTGTTGGGTTTGGTGAATTCAACTTCGTCTGGACGCTCACGCCCGTGAACCAGCGCCCCCCGGCGTTCTTTGATCACACCCACAACCTGTTTTTACAGTGGGCCGTGGAACTGGGCTTGCCTGCGGCCGTGCTGCTCACGGTGTGCCTGTTGGCAGCCGTGGCCCTGGCCGCACAGCGTGCCTGGCGGTTGCCGGGCCCACCAGGACTTGCACGCCGAGCCGCTTGGATGATGATGTTCTTGGTTTTGGTCCACAGCCTCATCGAGTATCCGCTGTGGTACGCCTACTTCATGCTCCCGGCCGCCTGGGCCCTGGGCTTTGCGTCGGCACCGCAGGAGGACTCTCGCGCTGTGGATCAGGCACTTGCCCGCCGCACGGCGGTGGCTGCTGGGGTGGTGCTGTGTGCTTTGAGCCTGTGGTCGGTGGCCGATTACGCTCGCGTGGTCGCGATTTTCAAGTCCCGCGCCCCCTCCTTGCCCCTGGCTGAGCGCATCGCGCGAGGCCAGTCGAGCATTTTGTTTGCTCACCATGCGCACTATGCCGCGGCCACCTCCTCAGCTGAGAGCACCGCGCAGTGGCCCGCCTTGGAGTACGCCGCCCACTTTCTGCTCGATGCCCGTTTGCTCATGGCCTGGGCGCGCGCCTGGCACGCGCTGGGCGACCACGACCGTGCGGCCTACCTGGCCCACAGGCTGCGCGAGTTCGGCCACCCCTTGAGCCGCGACTTCTTCTCCGCCTGCCAGGCCGAGCCTCCTGCGGCCGAGTTTCCCTGCCAGGCCCCCCAGCAGGCGCTGACCTGGCGAGACTTCACCCACGAGTCGGGCGCTCAGGCGCGCGCCCGCGTTGGGTGGCCACCACCGCCCAAGGCCCCAGACGCGGCGTCCTCTGGCCGCTGAGATCGCTTCGGCCTTATCATGAGGCGGTTAAGCCCTCTGCGAGGTCTGCCGTGAAGTTTGTGACCTTTTCTCGACTGGCGGTGTTGTCCGCGGTGGTCGCGCTGTCAGGCGCATGCACCAGCATCGACGGCGTGTCACGCCAAGCCAGCTTTCCCTCGGCCACGCAGTACAAGGTCAAGTCGGCAGCGCATTGGCAATTGATTGCTCAAGACGTGGCAGCCCACATGGCCAGCGCCTTGCGTGACCAGCCCCAGGTGGCCGTGTATCTGCCGGATGACCCCTACGGTACGGTGTTTTCTCGGGTGTTCACCCCCATGCTGCGATCGGCCCTGATGGCCCGCGGGGTCGACGTATCCACCCGGGCGGATGGCGCTGCCGAGCTCAAAGTGGCGGTCGAGAAAGTCAGCCACGCGCCGGTGTACCGTGCGGGCACCATCACCGTGTTGGGCTCAGGTTTGCTGGTGCTGCGCGATATCGTGCTGCACAACTCCTACAACCTGGTCAACGCCGGTGCCGTGGTGGGCATGATGGGTGCCGATATGGCCGTGGCTCGCCATGGTCCGCCGCCCGAGTTTGAGTTGGTGTTGTCCACCAGCTTGCAGCGGGCCTCGCAACTGTTGGCGGCCAAGACCGATGTCTACTACCTCTCGGCCGACGATGTGCAGGTATACGAAAAGCGCACCGGCCAGCCGCCCACGGCCCGAGAGTTCCCCGTGGTCGGTGCAGGGGCCCAGCGATGAAGGCCGTGCTGGGTCTGATGCTGTGCGTGCTGATCACAGCAGGCTGTGCCAACAACGCTCCGGCCACCGAGGGCGAGGCGCAAAACGCGCTCATTGCGGGCAATTTCGCCGCCGCCGACCGCCTGCTGAGCGACTCGGTTCGCAAAGAGCTGCTGGTCTCGGGCAAGCGTGTGCTGGTGGCGTCTTGGGTCGATGTCAATCAGCTCAACCGCAGCAGCGTTTTTGGCAAGATGATGGCCGAACAATTGGCCAGCCGCTTGGTGCAGCAAGGCATCCCGGTGGTGGAGGTCAAGTTGCGCAGCAGCTTGTTCATGTCTGAGCGTGGCGGCGAGATGCTCTTGTCGCGCGAGGTCAAGGAAGTCAGCCAGTCGCACAACGCCGATGCGGTGGTGGTGGGCACCTACGCCGATACCGGCCCAACCGGCATTTACGTCACCCTCAAGATGGTGCGAGCCTCAGATGCCATGGTCATGAGCGCGTCGAACTTTGTGATCCCGCGCAAGCTCGTGAGCAACGTGATCAGTCGCTAGGGCAGGGGCTACTCCTGCGCCGCCCAAGACCCCGACTTGCCCCCGTGCTTTTCCAGCACCCGGATGTCGCTCATGATCATGCCCCGATCAGCGGCCTTGCACATGTCGTAGATGGTCAGCAGGCCCACCTGGACCGCGGTGAGGGCTTCCATTTCCACACCCGTGGGCCCCACAGTCTCGACGCGCGCTGTGCACACCACGGCGCTGGCGGCCTCGTCGATGTCCAGTGAGATGTCCACGTGGGTGAGGGGCAAGGGGTGACACAGGGGAATCAGGTCGCTGGTTCGTTTGGCCGCTTGTATGGCGGCAATTCGGGCTACCCCCAGGACATCACCCTTGCGGGCATGACCTAGGCGAATCAGCGCCAGCGTTGCCGGCTGCATACAGATGCGGCCACTGGCGCGCGCCGTGCGGTGGGTGCGATCTTTGTGGCCCACATCCACCATGTGGGCTTGCCCGGCATCGTTGAAGTGGGTCAGCGGCGAGGTGTCGCCAGGGTCAGTAGCGGCCATGGTGCAGCCCGGTTGCGATCAAACAAAAACGGCTGGCCCAGCAACAGGTCAGCAATCTGATGGTGTCATCATAGCGAGGCAACAGGCTCCATTGCGCCTGCTGCTCACACATGAGCCCACTTTCCGTTGCCCACGGGGCCCGTCAAGGCCTGATCCAAGGAGCCGCGCGCGCGCTGGCGGTGGTGCTGGCCATCGCCTTGAGCGTGCCGCCTGCAGTCGCACAGGTGCGTATTCCGTCGCTGGGTGACTCGGCCAGCGATGACCTGAGCGTGCCGGCCGAGCGGCGCTTGGGCGAGCAGATCATGCGCGAGCTGCGTCGTGACCCCGCCTTCTTGGACGACCCGGTGTTGCGCGAGTATCTGGAGGGCTTGTGGCGCCCCCTGGTGGAGGCCGCCAAGCGCCGTGGCGATATTGGAGCTGACATCCAGACCCAGTTCGCTTGGGAATTGTTTTTGGTGGCCGACCGCAGCGTCAACGCCTTTGCGTTGCCCGGTGGCCATGTCGGGGTGCACTTGGGGCTGGTGGCCTTGACCGGTGCCCCGGAGGAACTGGCCTCGGTCTTGGCCCATGAGTTGTCCCACGTCAGCCAACGCCATATCGCCCGCAGCATCGGCCAGCAAGGCCGTCAGGCGGCCCTGGGCGTGGTGGGCATGATCTTGGGACTGCTGGTGGCCTCACGCGCCAACAACCCCGATGCGGCACAGGCTGCCATTGCCACCAGTCAGGCGGCCATGATCCAGGGGCAGTTGAACTTTTCGCGCGACATGGAGCGCGAGGCTGACCGGGTGGGTTTTGCTCTTTTGGCCGAAGCAGGTTTTGCGCCCTCGGGCATGGCGGCCATGTTTGAAAAGCTCGATCAAGGCGCCCGCCTCAACGACAGCGGTGCCTTTGCGTATTTGCGCACCCACCCGCTCACTGTGGAGCGTCTGTCCGAGGCGCGGCTGCGCGCCCCGCTGGCCGCCCCTATTTCGCTCACGGCCGGCGCGGCAGCGGCACCCGTGAGCGCTGAACAGGCCGTGCCCAAGCTGTTGCACGCCTTGATGCGTGCGCGCGCCAAGGTGTTGATGGAGCCAGGGGTAGACGGGTGGCGGCGCCTGGCCGATGCGCCCCTCGAGGACGCAGCCGACCCCGTGGCCCGCTTGGCCAACCGCTATGCGGTGGCCCTGGCCTGTGCACGCTTGGGCGAGCACGAGCGGGCAGCCCAGGCCGCCCGTCAACTGCACGCGCAGTGGCAGGCCTGGGCACAAGCCTGGCCCATCAGCCCAGGCGCTACGGCTGCCGACCGTCAATCGAGGGGGCTGGCGCATCGCAGCACTCTGCTGCTGCAGGCCGAGGTGGCACTGGCTGCCCGTGCGCCCGAGGCAGCGTTGCGTACCCTGGCCGATATCCGATCGGGGCCTTCGCCTGCACGCTCGGTCTTGCTGCTGCATGCCCAGGCTGTCCGTGAAGCCGCCCAGGGCGACGCTGGCGTGCTGACCGCCACAGCGGCGGGCGCCAGTGCACCCCCCTGGCCCGCTGCCACCGCCTCAGCGCTGGCCGAGGCGGCCGATGCCGTGCAAACCTGGGTCACCCTGCACCCGGGCGATGGCTTGGCGTGGATGGAGCTGTCACGCCTGCAGGAGCTGCGCGGCCAGCGCCTGCGTGCTTTGCGCGCCCAGGCCGAAGCCAGGGCCTTGTTGGGGGACCTCTCGGCGGCCATCGACTTGATGCGGGCGGCGCAGAACCTGGCCCGCCGGCCTGGCTCGAGCGACTTCATCGAAGCCTCGGTGGTCGATGCCCGGCTGCGCGAGCTGGAGCGGCAGCGCCGCCAATGGGCCCAAGACCTGCGAAGCCGAGGCGGCCCCGGAGGAAGAAATCCGCCACCGGGCGACGACCTCCCGCCTCGCCTGTAGCCGGCCCAGACGCTGTGTCTCCAGGCGCCTGCGGTGGTATCCGCACGACGGCAGAAGACCCTTGCTCTTCCCAGGCGAGCGCATAGGCATTACCATCGCACCCGTGCCACCTCGGCACACATCAAAGACTCCACTCAAAAACGTTATCGGAGAACGCTGCAATGGCAACTGCAAAGAAAGCTGCAAAGAAGGCCCCCGCGAAGAAGGCCGCTGCGAAGAAGGCCCCGGCTAAGAAGCCCGCGGCCAAGAAGGCCCCCGCGAAGAAGGCGGCTGCGAAGAAGGCCCCGGCCAAGAAGGCTGCTGCGAAAAAGGCCCCTGCGAAGAAGGCTGCACCCAAGAAGAAGCGCACCCCCAGCGCGGCCTTCATGAAGCCCATGACGCCCAGCGCGATGCTCGCTGCGGTCATTGGTGACAAGCCCGTTCCCCGCACGGAAGTGACCCGCAAGGTGTGGGAGTACATCAAGAAGAACGGTCTGCAGGACAAGGCCAAGAAGACCATGATCAATGCCGATGCCAAGCTGAAGGAAATCTTCAAGAAGGGCCAGGTATCCATGTTCGAGATGACCAAGCTCATCAGCAATCACCTCAAGTGATCTGATTCAGAGTTTTGTCTTCACAGGGCCTGCAGCGATGCAGGCCTTTTTCATTTCAGTGGCCCGTTGTGCGGCCTGGCGGGCGCTGTAGTACCTCGCGCAAGTACTGCGCGGTGTAGCTTCTCGCTTCGCATTGCGCCACCTGCTCGGGTGTGCCTTGCGCCACCACTTGCCCGCCGCCTGCGCCGCCTTCGGGGCCCAGGTCGATGACCCAGTCTGCCGTCTTGATGACATCCAGGTTGTGTTCAATCACCACCACCGTGTTGCCAGCGTCACACAACTGGTGCAGTACCTTGAGCAGCAACTGAATGTCGTGGAAGTGCAGCCCCGTGGTGGGCTCGTCCAAGATGTAGAGGGTGCGCCCCGTATCGCGCTTGCCCAGCTCGAGAGCCAGTTTCACGCGTTGGGCCTCGCCGCCAGACAGCGTGGTAGCACTCTGGCCCAAGCGCACATACCCCAGGCCCACATCCAGCAGCGCCTTGAGTCGCCGGGCGATATGGGGCTGCGCCGCAAACAGCGCGTGGGCATCTTCCACCGTCAAGGCCAACACCTGCGCCACGTTCAAGCCCTTGTAGCGCACCTCCAGCGTTTCACGATTAAAGCGCAGGCCGGCACAGGTCTCACAGGGCACGTAGACGTCGGGCAGGAAGTGCATCTCCACCTTGATCACGCCGTCGCCTTGGCACGCTTCGCATCGACCGCCGCCTGCAGCCGCACTGACATTGAAGCTGAAGCGGCCCGCACCGTATCCACGCTCGCGGGCTGCCGGCACCTCGGCAAACAGCTCGCGAATGGGTGTGAACAGACCCGTGTACGTCGCCGGGTTGCTGCGCGGCGTTCGACCAATGGGGCTTTGATCGACGTTGATGACTTTGTCGAGCAACTCCAAACCGTCGATGCTGTCGCAGGCCGCGACCTCGGCGTTGCTGTGGTGCAGCCGCCGCGCCGCCGCCGCATACAAGGTGTCATTGATCAGCGTACTCTTGCCCGAACCCGACACCCCAGTCACACACGTGAACACGCCCAGCGGAATGGCCACATCCACCTGCCTCAGGTTGTGACCCCGTGCCCCTCGGATGTACAGCTGCTGCGGCGCCAAGGCCTGAGCGCTCAGGCGGCGCGTGGCGGGCACCTCTATGCGCCGTTGTCCACGCAAATAGGCTCCCGTGACCGATTGATCGTTGGCGGCCACCTCGTGCGGTGTGCCTTGCGCCAACACCCGACCCCCGTGCACGCCTGCACCGGGGCCCATGTCCACCACATGGTCAGCGGCCCGTATGAGGTCTTCATCGTGCTCCACTACCACCACTGAATTGCCCAGATCGCGCAGTCGCAACAGCGTCTTGAGCAAGCGTTCGTTGTCACGCTGATGCAACCCAATGCTCGGTTCATCGAGCACATACAAGACCCCCGTGAGGCCCGACCCGATCTGACTGGCCAGCCGGATGCGCTGCGCTTCACCGCCCGACAGCGTGTCGGCTGACCGGTCCAAACTCAGATACGTCAGGCCCACATCGTTGAGAAAACGCAAGCGCGATCGGATCTCGGAGATGATCTTGTGACCGATGGTGGCCTTGGGCCCCACCAATTCCAAGGTATCGAAGTAGGCCAGGCACTGCGACAGGGTGCTGTGCTCCAACGCATACAGGGGCTGCCCGGCTTGTCGGCCTTGGGCCTGGGCGCTATCGCGTGCGCTCTGCAAGAACACATGCCGCGCTTCGCGCCGCATGCGTGTGCCCTCGCAAGCCCCACACGGACGCACCGCCAGATAGCGCCCAATGTCTTCACGCACAGCAGGCGAATCCGTCTCGCGCAAGCGCCGCTCGAAGCTGGGAACGATGCCCTCAAACGGGTGCCAGCGTTTGACCTTGCGCTGTCGACCCGATGCGCCTTCGGCTTGGTAAACAAAGGCAATGTCTTGAGTGCCCGAGCCGTGCAACACCACGGCTTGAACCTCGGGGCTGAGCTGCTCGAAAGGTGTGTCCACATCAAAGCCGTAGTGGGCCGCCACACATTGCAGCAATTGATGGGTGTAGGTGTTGCGGCGGTCCCAGCCCTTGATGGCGCCGGCGGCCAGACTCAGTGACGGAAAGGCCACCACCCGCTGGGCGTCCAGCGCGGTGACCTGTCCCAGACCGTCACAGGTGGGGCAGGCGCCCAGGGGAGAGTTGAAAGAAAACAGCCGCGGCTCCAACTCCGGCAGGCTGTAGCTGCACTGCGGGCAGCCCCAGGCCAGGCTAAAGGGGTGCTCGGCCACGGCCTGCCCGTGGTCGTCTACCTGCACGACCGCGGCCTTGCCGCTGGCCAACTGCAAGGCCGTCTCCAGACTTTCGGCCAGGCGTTGACGCGATGCGCCACTGGTTCGCAGCCGGTCCACCACCACATCCACATCGTGCTTGTCGCCCTTGCGAAGCGCGGGAAGATCGGCGCCTTCCATGATCTGCCCGTCGATGCGAAACCGCACAAACCCTTGCGCCTGCAACTCGGCAAGCGTCTGCGCAAATTCGCCCTTGCGCGAACGCGCCAGCGGCGCCATGACCAGCAAACGCGTGCCCTCGGGAAATTCGAGGCAGGCATCGACCATCTGACTGACGCTTTGCGACTGCAGCGCGCGGTGGTGCTCAGGGCAAAAGGGTGTGCCTGCCCGCGCGTATAGCAAACGCAAGTAGTCGTGGATCTCGGTGACCGTGCCCACCGTGGAGCGGGGATTGTGCGAGGTGGCCTTTTGTTCGATGCTGATGGCCGGGGATAGGCCTTCAATGCTGTCAACGTCGGGCTTGTCCATCAGCTGCAAGAACTGACGCGCGTAAGCCGAGAGGCTTTCGACATACCGGCGCTGCCCCTCGGCATACAGGGTGTCAAACGCCAGACTCGACTTGCCCGAACCCGACAGCCCCGTGATCACCACCAGGGCGTGCTGGGGCAGGTCGACATCGATGTTTTGCAGGTTATGGGTACGTGCGCCCCGCACGCGGATCCAGCCCGGGGCGCGAGCGAGCGCTTCAGGTGCTTGTCCCACTGGGGGCGTTACAGGCAAGGGGCTGGACATGGGCCGGGGTGTTGGGGCAAACCGACCATGATACGCACAGCGTTAGGCGCCGCGCAAGGCGCGCTCAAGCAGCCGACTCAGCCTGGCTGATGATTTGCAGCAATTGCGCCCCGTAGCTGCGAAGTTTTTGCTCTCCCACCCCGTGGATGTTGGCCAGGGCCTGAGGGTCCTCGGGGCGTTGTTGGGCCATCTGCGCCAGGGTGCTGTCGTGAAAGATCAGGTAGGCGGCTCGCCCATGAGCGCGTGCCGTTTGGGCGCGCCAGGTCTTGAGCCGCTGCAGCAGCGCTTGGGCGGAGGCGTCCAACTCGAGTGCTGTGTGGGTTGACGCCGCGGGCCCCAGGCCGCGCCGCAGTCGCGGCGAGGGGGTGTGGGCCCGCGCTGTGGCAGGCTCTCGCAGCCGCAAGCAGACGTCGCCGCGCAAGACCGCACGGGCGCTCTCGCTGAGCTGCAAAGTACCAAATTCGCCTTCCGGGCTCAGATGGCCCAGCGCCACCAGTTCGCGCACCACGGCGCGCCAATGGGCAACCGACACATCGGCACCAATGCCAAAGGTAGACAGCCGCTCATGGCCGTGCTGGCGCACCTTCTCGGTAGGCTTGCCGCACAGCACGTCAATCAGGTGCGAGGCGCCGAAGTGCACGCCGCTGTGTTGCGCGCAACGGTAGACGCAGCTCAAGGCCTTGCGGGCGGCCTCGGTTGCGTCCCAGGTTTGGGGAGGTTGCACACAGTTGTCGCAGTAGCCGCAGGGCTGCGATGCCTGGCCAAAATAGTGCAACAGCCGGACGCGGCGACAGTCGCTGGCCTGTGCCAGGGCCAGCAGAGCCTCCAGCTTTTGCCGTTGCAGTTGCTTGAACTCCTGGCTCGCTTCGCTCTCATCGATCATGCGGCGCTGCTGCACCACATCGGACAAGCCATAGGCCATCCAGGCATCTGCGGGCTCACCGTCACGACCCGCACGCCCAGTTTCTTGGCTGTAGCTTTCGATATTGCGAGGCAAATCCAGGTGGGCCACAAAGCGCACGTCCGGCTTGTCTATGCCCATGCCAAACGCGATGGTGGCCACCATGACCCAGCCGTCTTCACGCACAAACTGCATCTGGTGACGGCTTCGCGTGGCACTGTCCAGCCCAGCGTGATAGGGCAAGCAGCGCACGCCTTGCTCGCCTAGCCAGGCCGCGGTGTCTTCCACCTTGCGTCGACTCTGGCAATAGACAATGCCCGCATGTCCGGCGTGTTCTTCCCGAATGAAGCGCAGCAGCTGCTGGCGCGAGCCGTTCTTCTCGACGATGCGGTAGAACAAGTTGGGCCGATCGAAGCTGTCGATGAAGGGTCGGGCGTTGTGCAGTGACAAGCGAGAGACGATGTCTTGTTGCGTGTGGGCGTCGGCTGTGGCCGTGAGCGCCACGCGGGGCACGCCGGCAAAGCGCTCATGCAGGACCGACAGGCCCAGGTATTCGGCGCGGAAGTCGTGCCCCCACTGGCTCACACAATGGGCCTCATCAATGGCAAACAGGCTGAGCAAACCACGCTCGTAGAGGGAGTCGAGCATGGCCAAAAAGCGTGGGGTGAGGATGCGCTCGGGCGCGGCATACAGCAGCACCAGTGAGCCGGCCAGCAACTCACGCTCGATCTGGCGACTCTCCTCGCTGTCTTGCGTACTGTTCAAGAAGGCGGCGCGCACGCCGACCTCTTCGAGTGCCCCCACTTGGTCTTGCATCAACGCAATCAGGGGGCTGACCACCACGCTCACCCCATGGCCGTGTCGGTGACGCCAGACGGCGGGAACTTGGTAGCACAAGCTCTTGCCGCCCCCAGTGGGCATGAGCACCCAGGCATCTTCGCCGCGGCACAGGTGGTCGACCACCGCTGCTTGTTGGCCGCGGAACTGGGTGTAGCCAAAAACCTCTTTGAGGACTTGTTGCGCAGCGAGCATGGGCGGGGAGGATGGTAATCGATACCCGGCGGTGGCGCGGCCGTCGGTTCAGCCCCAAGGGGTTCCCCCGAGGGAGGGATCGCCCTTCGCATGGGCCTGGGTATCATGACCATCTATCGCCACCATTTGCACAACCACTTGCAGGAGAGAGCCCCATGGCCTCGGTCAATAAAGTCATACTCATCGGAAACTGCGGTCGCGACCCCGAGGTGCGTTATGCCCCCAGCGGTGCGGCCATCTGCAACGTCTCCATTGCCACGTCCAGTCGCCGAAAGGACAAAACCTCCGGCGAGACCATAGAGGACACCCAGTGGCACCGCGTCACCTTCTACGATCGCCTGGCTGAAATTGCCGGCGAATACCTCAAGAAAGGACGGCCGGTGTATGTCGAGGGCCGCCTGAAGTACGGCAAGTACACCGACAAAGACGGGGTAGAGCGCAACACGGTCGACATCGTGGCCACCGAGATGCAACTGCTCGGGGGCCGCGACGGCGCAGCCGCCGAGGAGCCCGCGGCTGCCCGCGCGCCGGCCCCCGCTGCTGCCAAGCCTGCGGGCAAGGCGGCTGGCGGCAAGCCGGCCAGCGGCTTTGACGATATGGATGACGACATCCCGTTTTGACACGCAAGGGCCCTGACCAGGCGTTCGCATGGTGACCAGACTTGTTCCATTGCGGGCGCCAGCAGGGCGCATGGGGGTGACCACGGTGGTGGGCCAGCCCAAAAGGCCCTACGATGGGGTCTTCGGTAGTGGGGGCTGGGCGCCCCCACCTGTGCAGCCACTGGCGGCCCTTGGCCGCACCTATGCAGGAGTCGTCCCATGCGTTCGGTCTTTGAGAGGTCTCGTCGTTATGGCTTGACGTTGGCGGGGGCCGCAGCGGCCGTGCTGGCGCTGGGTGTGGCGCCCAGTGCGTGGGCCCAAACCAAGAAAGACTCGCTGGTGCTGGCCATGACGCTGGAGCCCCCTGGCCTGGACCCCACTGCGGGGGCCGCCTCGGCCATTGCGGAAATCACGCTGTACAACATCTTTGAGACCCTCACCAAGATCAATGCCGACAGCAAGATCACGCCGCTGCTGGCCCAAAGCTGGACCATCTCGCCAGACCTCAAGACCTGGCAGTTCAAGCTGCGATCGGGGGTGAAGTTTCACAATGGAGAGCCGTTCAACGCCGGCTCAGTGAAGTACTCGTTTGAGCGTGCTGCCGCCAAAGACAGCACCAACAAAGACAAGGCGGTGTTTGCCAATATCGAGCGCATTGACACACCCCAGGCAGACACGGTGGTGCTGCAGCTCAAAAACGGCGACCCCGATTTGCTCTTCAAGCTCGGGCAGGCCACGGCGATCATGGTCGAGCCCAAGAGTGTGGCCACCAACAACACCCAACCCACGGGTACCGGCCCCTATCGACTCGAGGCCTGGAACCGAGGCGCCAGCGTCACCTTGTCGCGCTGGGACGGCTATCGGGCCGTCAAAGACGTGGCCCTTCGCCGCGTGGTGATGCGATTCATCAGTGACCCGGCTGCGCAGGTGGCGGCCCTGATGTCTGGCGATGTCGATGTCTTTCCCCGTGTGTCGGCTGCCCGAAGCCTCAAGGCCTTTGAGCAAAACAAAAAGTATCAAGTGCTGATTGGCGGCTCACGGGCCAAGACGATCCTGGCCATCAACAACAAGCGCAAGCCGCTAGACGACGTGCGCGTTCGGCGTGCGATTGCCGCTGCGATCGATCGCAAGGCGGTGATCGAGGGGGCCGCCGACGGCTATGGTGTGCCCATTGGCAGCTTTTATGTGCCTGGCGCCCCGGGCTATGTGGACACCACCGACATCAACCCCTTTGACCAGGCCAAGGCGCGCGCTTTGCTGCATCAAGCCGGCATCACACCGCCGCTGGAGCTGACCATGAAGCTGCCGCCCACGCCCTATGCCCGTCAAGGGGGTGAGGTGATCGCCGCCCAATTGGCCAAGGTGGGCATCGTGGCCAAAATCGAGAACGTGGAGTGGGCCCAGTGGCTGTCGGGGGTCTACGGTCAAAAGGCCTATGACCTGACCATGATCGCCCACGTGGAGCCGCTGGACATGGGCAACTTCGCTCGCCCCAACTACTACTGGAACTACGACTCTGCGCAGTTCAACGCCTTGTGGGCCAAGATCAATGCCACCATCAAGCCCGAAGAGCGCAACAAGCTCATCGGTGAGGCACAAAGGCTGGTGGCTCAGGACGCGGTGGCGGCTTATCTGTATCAGCCTACCTGGATCACGGTGGCCAATGCCCGGGTCAAGGGCCTGTGGAAGGACATGCCCATCTTTGCCAATGATGTGGCTGCCATGAGTTGGCAGTGAGTGTCCGACGGGGGTAGGTCGTACGCTACCAGTACGACCACGCCATGCGTGTGGCCACCCCAAACAGTAGCAAGGCGAACAAGCGGCGCAGCGTTTGCACGGGCAGGCGGTGTGCCACCCGTGCGCCCCATTGGGCCATGGGCATGCTGGCCACCACAATCGCGGCCAGCGCGGGCGTGTACACAAAGCCCAAGGCGCCCCAGGGCGCACCGCCCACGGACCAGCCCGAGCCCACGTATCCCGAGATGCCCAAGGCGGCCACCGGCAGGCCCAAAGCGGCCCCTGTGCCGATGGCAGTGCGGATGGGCACACCGCACCACAGCAAGAAGGGCATGCTCAAAAAGGCCCCGCCCGCCGACACCAGGCCAGCAATCACCCCAATCAACAGCCCCACCGCCCACAGCCCCCAGGTGCCAGGCAGCCCGCGGGCGGCCGACTCAGGCTTCTTGCTGAGCAGAATTTGCGCTGCTGCTCCGTACACGATGATGGCAAAGGTCAAGGCCAGGGCGCGCTGAGGCAGCCAGCCCGATATCCCCGAGGCCACCAAAGCGCCCAGCGCCATCCCGGGACCCAGACGCTTGACGATGGCCCAGTCCACACCGCCCAGGCGGTGGTGCGTGCGCACGCTGGAGGCGCCAGTGAACAGCACGGTGGCCATGGAGGTGCCCAAGGCCAAATGCAAGCCATGGGCGGGCCACAGACTTTGCGCTGCAAACAGGGCCGCCAGGGCCGGCACCATGACCATGCCCCCACCTATGCCCAGCATCCCCGAGACAAACCCCACGGCTGCGCCCGTGGCCACGTAGGCAAGAAACCATTCCATGGCGCAAGTGTCTCACCAATGCACACACTGGCCCTGGCGTGCCGAGGCTGGCACACTGCGGTCCATGACGCGCGTGGTGCTGCTGCCGGGACTGGCTTGTGACGAGGACCTGTGGTCTGACCAAAGCGCCGCATTGCGCGCAGCCGGGCATGAGGTGGTGATCAGCTCCGCACACACCCTGGCCGACACCTTGCCGGCCATGGCAGCCCGGTTGCTGGACATGCTGCACGGACCGCTGACGTTGGTAGGCTCCTCCATGGGCGGCATGCTGGCTCTGGAGGTGTTTCGGCAGGCGCCGCAACGGGTGGCCGCCTTGGGCCTGCTTGGAACCACGGCGCGCGCTGACACGGCGCAGATCAAGGTCTTGCGACAGCAGGCCATGGCGCTGTTCGCACAGGGTCGAATCGATGAGGTGTTGCAGGCCAATGTGCCCTTGGCCTTTCACCCGCAGCACGCCGCCGATGCGCAGCTCGTCAAGCGCTATTTCGACATGGTTCACCGCAGCGGCGCGAGCCAATTGATCGCACAAAACCGTGCGGTGATGGACCGTGCGGACAGCCGAGACCTCTTAAGCCGCATCCAATGCCCGGTGCTGGTTCTGTGGGGTGACCACGATGCCCTCACGCCGCCAGCGTGCAGCCAGGAAATTGTGCAGGCCGTTGCCCATGCACGTTATGCGCAAATCGACCAATGTGGGCACCTGTTGACCTGGGAGCGGCCCGATCAGGTCAACACACACCTGCTTCAGTGGCTGCAAGCCGAGGCGATCACCCCGCCGCCCAAGCACACCTGATCGTCATAGAGGACCGCCGACTGCCCTGGGGTGACCGCCCACTGGGCCGAGTCAAACGTCAAACCAAATCCATCCGGTTGTTCGACAAATTGGCACGGCGCATCGGCTTGCCGATAACGGGTCTTGGCGTGCAGACGGCTTTGATTGACCGGTGCGCAGCCAGCCACCCAACTCACGTCCTGGGCCCGCAGCTGAAGCGAGAGCAGTCTTGGGTCATCATGGCCTTGCACCACCAGCAGCCGATTGCCAGGCAAGTCCTTGCCCACCACGTACCAGGGCCGGTGCTCGCCCCGAGTGTGGGCCAGGCCTCCGATGCCCAGCCCCTGTCGCTGGCCGATGGTGTAAAAACTCAGGCCCACGTGGCGTCCGACTTCCCGACCTTGCGGATCGACGATGGGGCCTGGTCGGTGATGCACATAGCGCTGCAAGAAATCACGAAACGGCCGCTCGCCAATGAAACAAATGCCCGTGGAGTCCTTTTTGGCCGCATTGGGCAGGCCGATGTCTTGTGCAATTCGGCGCACCTGCGTCTTGTGCAACTCACCCACCGGGAACAATGTGCGCGAGAGCTGAGATTGATTCAGCCGGTGCAAGAAGTAACTCTGGTCTTTGCTGGGATCCAGGCCCTTGAGCAACTCGAATCGCCCGCTGTGGGTGGGACTGGGGCGCACCCTGGCGTAGTGCCCCGTGGCGATACGCTGCGCCCCTAGCGACAGGGCGTGGTCTAAGAAGGCCTTGAATTTGATCTCGGCATTACACAGCACATCGGGATTGGGCGTGCGGCCGGCGCTGTACTCTCGCAAGAATTCAGCAAAGACGCGGTCTTTGTACTCGCAAGCAAAGTTCACGTGCTCGAGTTCAATGCCCAGCACATCGGCCACGGCTGCGGCATCCACAAAGTCCACATTGGCCGCGCAGTACTCGCTGTCGTCGTCGTCTTCCCAGTTCTTCATGAACACGCCCACCACCTCAAAGCCTTGTTGCTTGAGAAGCCAGGCGCTCACGGCCGAGTCCACCCCGCCACTGAGACCCACGACGATACGTTCGCGCAATGCCATGCCGTGATTGTGGGCCCAATGCGGGCCCCTGACCGACACTGAGCCCGCGGCTCAGTGCGCCAGGATCTTGGACAAAAAGTCGCGCGTGCGTTCGCGCTGGGGGTTGTTGAAGAAGGCCTGCGGCGCGTTTTGCTCGACGATCTGGCGTTGGTCCTTGAAGATGACCCGATCGGCCACCGAGCGCGCAAAACCCATTTCGTGGGTGACGCACAGCATGGTGATGCCCTGTCCCGCCAGCTCGATCATCACATCGAGCACTTCGTTGATCATCTCCGGGTCCAGCGCGGAGGTGGGCTCGTCAAACAGCATGATCTTGGGGGTCAGACACAGCGCCCGTGCGATAGCCACGCGTTGCTGTTGACCGCCCGAGAGCTGCAGGGGGTATTTGTGGGCCTGCTCGGCAATGCGTACCCGCTGCAGCTGCAGCATGGCCCGCTCCTGCGCTTCTTGCTTGGGCACCCGCCCCACCCACATGGGCGAGAGGGTGAGGTTTTCCAGCACGGTGAGGTGTGGAAACAAATTGAACTGCTGAAACACCATGCCCACTTGCCGTCGCACCGCTTCCACGACCTTCACGTCATCGGACAGCTCTTGGCCGTCCACGATGAGCTGGCCCTGCTGGTGCTCTTCCAGGCGGTTGATACACCGAATCAGGGTGCTCTTGCCTGAGCCGGAGGGTCCGCAAATGACAATGCGCTCGCCCCGAGCGACTTGTAGGTCGATATCTCGAAGCACATGGAACTCACCGTACCACTTGTTGACCGATCGAAACTCGATGATGGGGTCTGAGGCGTTCATTGGCGTCGGGTTCCGGTGTTCAAATGCTGCTCCAGCCATACGCTGTAGCGCGACATGGCAAAGCAGGCCACAAAGTACAAAGCGGCCACAAACAGCTGGCCCTCGAGGAAGAATTTGCGCCAGTCGGCATCGCCGAGGGCCAACTGCACCGCACCGGTGAGGTCGTACAGGCTCACAATGGTCACCAGCGAGGTGTCTTTGAAAACGCCAATGAAGGTATTGACCATGGCCGGCACCACCAGTCGCAGGGCCTGGGGCAAGACGATCTTGCGCTGCATCTGCCAGTACGACAGGCCCAGCGACTGCGCGGCTTCCAGCTGCCCCTTGGGAACGGCTTGCAAGCCGCCTCGAATCACCTCGGCCAGGTAGGCTGCCGCAAATAGGGTCATGCCGATGAGCACCCGCGCCAAGACATCGATGGTGGTGCCTTGCGGCATGAACAGCGGCAAGATGAACGAGGCCATGAACAGCACCGAAATCAGGGGCACGCCTCGAACCAACTCGATGAACAACACGCACAGGGTGCGGATGGCCGGCAGGTGCGACTGACGCCCCAAGGCCAACAAGATGGACAACGGAAAGGCCAGCACCAGGCTCACGGTGGACAGCAACAGCGTCAGCGGCAAACCGCCCCAACGCGCCGTCTCCACCGGGCTCAAGCCGAGCACGCCGCCGCGCATGAGCACGAAAAACAGGCTCAATACGGCGACCCAGGCCACCACCAGGGCCGGACGCCACATCGAGCGCAAACAGCTGAGCACCAGCAGCACCACCAGGGCCAGGCTGGCCAGACAGGCGCGCCACTGCTCTTCATAGGGGAAGCGGCCAAACAGAATGAGGCGACCTTTTTCGGCCACCACACCCCAGCAGGCGCCCGCACCGTGGACGGCGCGACAGGCGTCGTTATCGGCATCGGGAATGGCATAGATGACGGCCCATTGCACCAGCGGTGGCACGACCAGCAGCAGTCCGATGAGCGTGATCACCGTCAGCGCGGTATTGCCCCAGCCGTCAAAAAAGCTGCGCCGAACCCAGGCATTCCAGCCCAGGTGCGACACCGGCGGGGGGCGGCTGGCAATCGGCTCGAAGGTGTCGGTGCTCATCACCGGTCTTTCAGCCGGGCGCGGGCGTTGTAGAAGTTCATGAAGGCCGAGGTCAGCAGTGACATCGTCAGGTAGCAGGCCATGACCAATGCGATGCACTCAATGGCGCGACCCGTCTGGTTCAGCGCGGTGCTGCTGATCGACACCAAATCCGGGTACCCCACCGCCACGGCCAGCGAAGAATTCTTGGTGAGGTTCAGGTACTGGCTGGTGATGGGCGGGATGATCACGCGCAAGGCCTGGGGCAGCAGCACCAGGCGCAACTCTTGGGTGCGCGTCAGCCCCAGCGAGGCGGCCGCCTCGTGTTGACCGTAGGGCACCGACTGGATGCCCGCACGCACCACCTCGGCGATATAGCCGGCCGTGTACACCGTCAGCCCCAAGAGCACCGTGAGGTACTCCGGAGTGACCGAGCCCCCACCCACCACATTGAGCTCCGTGCGTTCGGGGATATCCCACTCGGTGTGCATACCGCCGGCCACCCAGCCCAGCACCGTCATGCCCACCACCAGCAAGGCGGCGGGCCACCACACCGGCCACACCACGCCCGTGCTTTCGCGGCGCCGCCTGGCCTGTCGCGCGTAGGCCCAGGCCGCGGCCACGCCACATGCAGCGCCGCCCAGGGTGGTCAAATGGGCGCCCAGCTCTGCCACGGGCAGAGGAAACTGCAAACCGTTTTTGCTGAAGAAAAACCCACCCCCCTGCCACGCCTCTTCAATGGGGGGCAAGGTTTCGGTGAGGATGAAGTACCAGATGAACAGCTGCAGCAGCAGTGGCACGTTTCGCGTGACTTCCACATACGCGCCGCACAAGGCGCTGACCAGTGCATTGCGCGACAGCCGTCCAATGCCAATGGCCGTCCCCAAGAGGGTGGCCAGCAAGATACCCAAGAGCGCCACGCGCAAGGTATTGGACAGTGCTACTACGTAAGCGTACAAGTAGCTGTTGGAAGAATCAAAAGGCAGCAGGCTCTCGCCGATGCCAAAGCCGGCAGGCTGCAAGATGAAGGAGAAGCCACTTTGGATGCCGCGCATCCGCATATTGGCAAACGTGTTGTGCAGCAGGTAAGCCGCTGCGGCCAGGAGTACCGCCAGGGCCAAAATTTGGTAGACCGTTCCGCGAAAGGCCTGGCTGCGCCAAGACCACACCCGCTGTTGGGGCGGCGGCCGCGAGGTCACAGAAGGGGAATCGGGCTGCACCATGTGACCTCGACGGTCAGACTATCAAAGATCCAGATACCGACAGGGGCCCGGGTGCTGCGCCAGCAGGCACCACAGGCTCCTGTTGCTCGCTCAGGCGATCAGCGTACCGGGGGGGCGTACATCAGGCCGCCCTTGTTCCACAGGTTGTTGGCACCGCGCGGCAGCTTCAGCGCTGTCTTGGGTCCAACATTGCGATCGAAGATCTCGCCATAGTTGCCCACGGCCTTGATGGCCCGATAGGCCCAGTCCTTGTCCAGGCCGAGCAGCTTACCGGTGTCCTCAGACACACCCAGAATACGCTGCACCACCGGATCGGTGCTGCTCTTCATCTGGTCCACATTGGCCTGGGTGATGCCGTACTCCTCGGCTTCGATCAGGGCAAAGACCACCCACTTGACGATGGCGAAGAACTCATCGTCACCACGGCGCACGGAGGGGCCCAGGGGCTCCTTGGAGATCAGCTCGGGCAGGATGAGGTGGTCATCGGGTTTGGCAGCTTCCTTGTTGCGCACCGAAGCCAGGCCAGAGGCGTCGGTGGTGTAGGCCTGGCAGCGTCCGGCAAAGTAAGCCTTGTTCGTGGCCTCTTGCGTGTCAAAGACGACGGGCTTCATGTTCAGCTTCATCGCCTTGGAGTAGTCATTGAGGTTCTTCTCGGTGGTCGTGCCCGACTGCACACACACCGTGGCGCCGCGCAGCTGCTTGGCGCTGGTGACCTTGCTCTTCTTGGGCACCATGAAGCCTTGACCGTCGTAGTAGGTCACGCCCGTGAAGTGCAGACCCAGCGACGCATCGCGCGTGAGCGTCCAGGTGGTGTTGCGCGAGAGCATGTCGATTTCGCCAGACTGCAACACGGCAAAGCGCTGGGAAGCGTTCAGCGGCGTCCACTTCACCTTGGTGGCGTCATTGAGCACAGTGGCGGCCACGGCGCGGCACACGTCCACATCCAGGCCAGCCCAATTGCCCTGGCTGTCTGCCGCCGAAAAGCCCGGCAGGCTGGGGTTGACGCCGCACACCAATTGGCCACGTTGCTTGATGGCGTCTAGTGTTTTGCCAGCGTGAGCCGGGGCGGTGGCCAACAAGCCACCCGCCAACAAGGCGCCCATGGCGGCCAGTAAGGGAACTTTTTTCAACATGTTGAGAACTCCTCGATCAATCGAATGGTTGCCAGGCCGCAGGGGCCCGGCGTGCCGGTCCGTCAAGCGGGCCGGCGAAGGTAGCCTTAAATGCGGCAGGAGGCAATTGTGCCAATCCCCAGGCCCCCATGGGATCTGGGGGTATGCCCCAGCAGCAAGTTTGGACGCTCTTACGTGGGTCCCAGCGCCCAAGGTTGGTGCACGCAAGCGTCCGCTTGCAAGACCTCCAGGGGGTAGCGGCACCCACGCAGATAGTCCTCCACGCATCGCAACACCAGCGGGCTGCGGTGACGGTGGGCGCTTTGGCGCAGGGCCGGGGCGTCCATCCAGCACGTACGCACAATGCCCGCATCCAGTGCGCGCCCCGCTTGGGGCGGCCCCACGCGCCCCAAAAAGGCCAACCGAAGGTAGGTGATGTCCTCGCCCGTGGCCGATCGCACAAAGCGCGACAGGTAAACGCCCAGGAGGGCGTCGGGCGTGAAGGCGCAGGCCGTTTCTTCCAGCACCTCGCGCACCACCGCCTGCAACGGGGTTTCACCCTGCTCCAAATGTCCGGCCGGGTTGTTCAGCCGCAACCCCTCGGGGGTGTGCTCTTCCACCATGAGAAAACGGCCCTCGTGCTCGATGAGGGCGGCCACGGTCACACTGGGGCGGAATCGCTCGGTCATGGGCAACCATGGTAGCCCCAGCCCCGGGGACTGACGCGCAGACCCCGCTCGCGCGACAATACGGCCTGGGCAGGCCTCGGGCCGCCTCTTTCTAGACGAGGATCACACACATGCACATTGGAGTGCCCCAGGAAACAGCGCAGGGCGAGACCCGGGTGGCCGTCACCCCCGAGACGGCCAAAAAGCTCAAGGCGCAAGGTCACACGGTGCTGGTGCAGTCGGGCGCAGGCCTGGCCGCCAGCGCCACCGATGCGGCGTATGAGGCGGCGGGCGCCCAGATTGTGGACGGGGCGGCCGCGCTGAGGGCGCCGTTGGTGCTCAAAGTGCGCAGCCCCAGTGCTGCCGAGCTCTCCCAGATGACCAGCGGCACCACGCTGGTGGGCATGCTCAACCCCTTTGACGCCCAGGGCCTGATGCATCTGGCCCAAGCGGGGCTGACCAGCTATGCCTTGGAGGCGGCGCCACGCACCACGCGCGCGCAGAGCATGGACGTGCTGTCGTCGCAAGCCAATATCGCCGGATACAAGGCCGTCATGCTGGCGGCTGACTGCTACCAGCGCCTGTTTCCCATGTTGATGACCGCTGCAGGCACGATCAAGGCCGCGCGCGTGGTGGTCTTGGGCGTGGGCGTGGCGGGGCTGCAGGCCATCGCCACGGCCAAGCGACTCGGTGCCGTCATTGAAGCCTCCGACGTGCGCCCCAGTGTCAAAGAGCAGGTGGAGTCTTTGGGCGCCAAGTTCATCGATGTGCCTTACGAGACGGCTGAAGAGCGCGAGGCGGCCGAAGGCGTGGGCGGCTATGCCCGGCCCATGCCCGCCTCATGGCTGGAGCGGCAAAAGGCGGAGGTGGCCAAGCGCGTGGCCCAGGCCGATGTGGTGATCTCTACCGCGTTGATTCCCGGCCGAGCGGCTCCGGTGCTCATCACCGAGGAAATGGTGCGCGCCATGAAGCCTGGCTCGGTCATTGTGGACATGGCCGCCGGTCGTGGCCCGGGCGGCACCGATGGCAATTGCCCGCTGACGGTGGCCGGCCAGACGGTTCAGCGTCATGGCGTGACCCTGATCGGGCACACCAACCTGCCGTCCCTGGTGGCCGCCGATGCGTCCAGCTTGTATGCACGCAACGTACTCGATTTTCTCAAGCTCATCGTCAACACCGAGGGCGCATTGCACACCCCCATGGACGACGACATCGTGGCCGCCTGCTTGATGACCCAAGGCGGCCAGGTGTTGCGCAAGACCTGACCCCTCAGCGAGGACCCCCATCATGGAATTCGTCTCACCCACCATCACCAACATCATCATTTTTGTGCTGGCCATCTACGTGGGCTACCACGTGGTGTGGACGGTCACGCCGGCCCTGCACACCCCGTTGATGGCGGTGACCAACGCGATATCGGCCATCGTCATTGTTGGGGCCATGTTGGCCGCGGCTTTGACCGAGACGACCCTGGGCAAGACCATGGGCGTGCTGGCGGTGGCGTTGGCCGCTGTCAACGTCTTCGGTGGATTCCTGGTGACCCGCCGCATGCTGGAAATGTTCAAGAAAAAGGAACGCAAGTGAGCATGAACCTTGTGACGCTGCTGTATTTGGTGGCCAGCGTCTGCTTCATCCAGGCCCTCAAAGGCCTGTCGCATCCGACCACGTCCATCCGAGGCAATGTCTTTGGCATGGTGGGCATGACCATCGCCGTCTTGACCACGGCGGCGTTGATCGTGGAGCTGTCTGCGGACCGGGGGGCGGGCATGGTCTATGTGCTGGCCGGCCTGCTGCTAGGCGGTGCCGCCGGCGCGGTGATGGCCCAGCGCGTGGAGATGA
>CAYNSW010000041.1:23880-24451 GCA_964400135.1 uncultured Rubrivivax sp.
GCCCGAGCTGGTGGCCTTCATGCACAGCATGATCGGTTTGGCTGCCGTGTTCATCGCCATTGCTGCTGCAGCGGAGCCGCAGGCCTTTCAGATCGTCAAAGCTGCGGCTGACGGCACCGTGCCGCCCATCCCGATGGGCAATCGATTGGAGCTGTTCTTGGGTGCGGCCATTGGCGCCATCACCTTCAGCGGCTCGGTGATTGCCTTTGGCAAGCTCAGTGGCAAGTACAAGTTTCGCCTCTTCCAAGGCGCGCCGGTGGTGTTTGCTGGCCAGCACATGCTCAACCTCGTGTTGGGTCTGGCCACCATCGCCTTGGGGGTGGTCTATACCGTCAGCCAGGACCCCACGTCTTTTGCGCTGATGTTGGTGCTGGCCTTCGTGCTGGGCGTACTCATCATCATCCCCATTGGCGGGGCCGATATGCCGGTGGTGGTGTCCATGCTCAACAGCTACTCGGGTTGGGCGGCAGCCGGTATTGGCTTTTCACTCAACATCTTGTTGTTGATCATCGCGGGCTCATTGGTGGGATCCGTGCGGGCCATCCTGTCCTACCTCATGCGCATGGCCATG
>CAYNSW010000041.1:24461-24684 GCA_964400135.1 uncultured Rubrivivax sp.
CATCATGGGCAACGCCGAGACGGTGATCATCGTTCCCGGCTATGGCTTGGCCGTGGCGCGTGCGCAGCACGCGGTCAAGGAGCTGGCCGCCAAGCTGTCGGCCAAGGGCGTGACGGTGAAGTACGCCATCCATCCCGTGGCGGGCCGCATGCCCGGACACATGAATGTGTTGCTGGCCGAGGCCGAGGTACCCTACGACCAGGTCTTCGAGATGGAAGACATC
>CAYNSW010000042.1:0-2432 GCA_964400135.1 uncultured Rubrivivax sp.
GCGATGCGGTGGACATCTTGGAGGTGGACAACGTCAAGGTGCGCGAGCAGCAAATTGCCCGCCTCGCGCAGATTCGCGCACGGCGCGATACGACGGCCGTGCAGGCCGCCCTGGCCGCCCTGACCGAGGCCGCCCGCAGCGGTTCAGGTAACTTACTGGACTTGAGCATTCAGGCCATGCGGCTGCGCGCCACGGTGGGTGAAGTCAGCGATGCCCTGGAGCAGGTGTATGGACGCCACCGTGCGGAGATTCAAAAGGTGACCGGAGTGTACGCAGCCGCTTATGACAGCGCCCAGGGTTGGTCGCAATTGCAAGGCGAGATTGCCCAATTCGCGCAAGACCACGGCCGCCGGCCGCGGGTGATGATTGCCAAGCTCGGCCAAGACGGCCACGATCGGGGTGCCAAGGTGGTGGCCACCGCCTTTGCCGATCTCGGCTTTGATGTGGACATCGGCCCGCTGTTTCAAACCCCTGAGGAGTGTGCGCGTCAGGCGATCGAAAACGATGTGCACGCCGTGGGGGTGAGCACCTTGGCCGCCGGACACAAGACCTTGGTGCCGGCCATCATCGAGGCGCTCAAGCAACAAGGCGGCGACGACATCATCGTCTTCGTCGGGGGCGTGATCCCGCAGCAGGACTACGACTTTCTCTACAGCGCAGGCGTCAAGGGCATTTATGGTCCTGGCACCCCGATTCCGGCCAGCGCCAAGGATGTGCTCGAACACATCCGGCAGGCGGTTTCAGGCGGGCCTGCGGCCTGAGCACCGACTTGGCCCTGGACACCGACTCCACTGAGACGCGCGTGCGGCTGACCGACCCCGACGATCAGACCTTGGTGGCCCAGCTGCGGGCTGCCCCTGGGGCTTCTCAGCGCCGCGCCATCGCCAAGCTCATCACCCTGCTCGAATCCACACTGCCCGGGCACCGCCAACGCGCCGCTGAGGTCATGCAGGAGCTGATGGCCACTGACCGGGGGCGCGCACAGGCCTTGCGCCTGGGCGTCAGTGGTGTGCCGGGTGTGGGCAAGAGCACCTTCATTGAAGCGTTGGGGCTGTTTTTGATCGGGCGCGGCCATCGGGTGGCGGTGCTGGCCGTGGATCCCTCGTCACAGGTCTCGGGCGGATCGATCCTGGGCGACAAGACGCGCATGGAGCGGCTGTCCACACACGAGCAGGCCTTCATCCGGCCCAGCCCCTCATCGGGCACCTTGGGGGGAGTGACACAGTCCACGCGCGAGGCCATGCGTGTGTTTGAGGCGGCCGGCTACGACATCATCATCGTGGAGACGGTGGGGGTGGGTCAAAGCGAGACTGCCGTGGCAGGCATGACCGACTTGTTCTTGCTCATGCAGCTGCCCAACGCGGGCGATGACCTGCAGGCCATCAAGCGCGGGGTGATGGAGCGTTGCGATGTGGTGGTCATCAATAAAGCCGATCTCGATGCCGATGCGGCCACGCGGGCCCAGGCCCATATCACCAGCGCCTTGCGTTTGATGGGGCTGCACGGGCGGCACCTCGGTACCGAACAGGGGGCGTCTGCCACCTGGCAGCCCGCCGTCTTGTCCATCAGTGCGCTGCATGGCAGCGGACTGGAGGCGTTGTGGCAGACGGTCGCGCAGTTTTGCCAGGTGCAAAGGCAATCGGGCCGCTGGCAGGACCGACGCCACCAGCAGGATTTGGCATGGATGTGGGAGCGCGTGGACGCCGGACTGCGCCAGAGATTTGACCAACACCCTGCTGTGCGCGCTGCGCTTGCCGAACTCAGCCAGGCGGTGCGAGAGGGCCGGCTCATGGCCTCGCTGGCCGCACAGCAACTCCTGGACTTGATGGATGGCCACCCGGCGGCCCATCCAGCCCGCACCGATTCAGACTGAAAACACCAGCAGACCACCGAGGGAGTCCTCATGCACGATATCGTTGAAGAACTGGAAAGAAGGCGCGCCGCCGCGCGCTTGGGCGGCGGGGACAAGCGCATCGCCGCACAACATGCCAAGGGCAAGCTCACGGCACGCGAGCGCATCGATTTGCTCCTGGATGAGGGCACGTTTGAAGAGTGGGACATGTTTGTCGAGCACCGCTGCACCGACTTTGGCATGGCGGACAACAAAATTCCCGGCGATGGCGTGGTCACCGGCTACGGCATGATCAACGGTCGTCTGGTGTTTGTGTACAGCCAAGACTTCACGGTATTTGGCGGGGCGCTGTCGGAATCGCATGCCGAGAAGATCTGCAAGGTCATGGACCAAGCCATGAAGGTGGGCGCCCCGGTGATTGGCCTGAACGACTCGGGGGGCGCTCGTATCCAAGAGGGCGTGGCTTCGCTCGGGGGATACGCGGAGGTGTTCCAGCGCAACGTGTTGGCCAGCGGGGTGATTCCGCAAATCAGCCTGATCATGGGCCCCAGCGCTGGCGGCGCGGTGTATTCACCGGCGA
>CAYNSW010000042.1:2442-7643 GCA_964400135.1 uncultured Rubrivivax sp.
TCTTCATGGTCAAAGACAGCAGCTATATGTTTGTCACGGGGCCCGAGGTGGTCAAGACCGTCACCCACGAAGAGGTCACGGCCGAGCAATTGGGCGGCGCCTTGACCCACACCACGCAAAGCGGCGTGGCGGACTTGGCTTTTGACCATGATGTGGAGGCGCTGCTGATGCTGCGGCGCTTTTTCAACTACCTGCCGCTGAACAATCGCAGTGGAGTGCCGGTACGGCCCAGCGGAGACCCGGCAGATCGACTCGATATGTCGCTCGACACGCTGGTGCCCGACAACCCCAACAAGCCCTACGACATGAAGGAGCTGATTCTCAAGATCGTCGACGACGGCGACTTCTTCGAGATACAACCCGACTATGCCAAGAACATCGTGATTGGCTTTGGGCGCATGGCGGGTGGCACGGTGGGCGTGGTGGCCAACAACCCGCTGGTACTGGCGGGTTGCCTGGATATCAAAAGCAGCATCAAGGCGGCCCGATTTGTGCGGTTTTGTGATGCGTTCAACATCCCGGTGGTGACCCTGGTGGATGTGCCCGGATTCATGCCCGGCACCAGCCAGGAATACGGGGGCATCATCAAGCACGGGGCCAAGCGGCTGTATGCCTACGCGGAGTGCACGGTGCCCAAGGTGACCGTGATCACGCGCAAGGCCTACGGCGGCGCCTACGATGTGATGGCCTCCAAGCATTTGAGAGGCGATGTGAACTTCGCCTGGCCCAACGCCGAGATTGCCGTCATGGGCGCCAAAGGGGCGGTGGAGATCATCTTCCGTGAAGACAAGAACGATCCGTCCAAACTGGCCGCGCGAGAGGCCGAGTACAAGGCCCGATTTGCCAACCCCTTTGTGGCCGGCGCCCGGGGCTTCATTGACGATGTGATTCAGCCCCACGAGACGCGAAAGCGCATCTGCCGCAGTCTGGCCATGCTCAAGGACAAGAAAGTGGAAAACCCGTGGCGCAAGCACGGCAACATTCCGTTGTGATGCGCAAGGAGTCTTCGACCATGTTTACCAAGATCTTGATTGCCAACCGAGGCGAAATCGCCTGTCGGGTCATTCAAACGGCCCGCCGCATGGGCATCGCCACGGTAGCGGTGTACTCCGAGGCGGATCGCGATGCCCGGCATGTGGCCTTGGCCGACGAGGCCGTGCTGTTGGGGCCGCCTGCGAGCCGGGAGAGTTATTTGTTGGGTGAGAAGATCATTGATGCGGCCATTCACACTGCAGCGCAGGCCATTCACCCGGGCTATGGCTTTTTGTCAGAAAACGAAGACTTTGCCCGCGAAGTTGAAGCGCGCGGGCTGATCTTCATTGGCCCCAAGCACGAGGCCATTGCGGCCATGGGTGACAAGATCGCCTCCAAAAAGCTCGCACGCCAGGCGGGTGTTAACACCATCCCGGGGTGGAACGAGCCGATTGGCTCCGCCCAAGAGGCCGTGAAGATCGCACGCGACATCGGCTATCCGGTGATGATCAAGGCCAGTGCCGGTGGCGGAGGCAAGGGGCTGCGAGTGGCCTTTAACGATGCCCAGGCGCTCGAGGGCTTTGACTCTTGCCGCAACGAAGCGCGCAACATCGAAATCCAGGTGCTGGGCGACGCGCATGGTCATGTGGTGTACCTGCATGAGCGCGAGTGCTCCATACAGCGCCGACACCAAAAGGTGATTGAAGAAGCTCCTTCGCCTTTCATCAGCGATGCCACGCGTCAGGCCATGGGCCAACAAGCGGTGGCGCTGGCGCGCGCCGTGAAATATCAAAGCGCGGGCACGGTGGAATTTGTGGTGGGTCGAGATCAGAGTTTTTACTTCCTCGAAATGAACACCCGCTTGCAGGTGGAGCATCCGGTGACCGAGTGCATCACCGGGTTGGATCTGGTGGAGCAGATGATCCGTGTGGCCGCCGGCCAAAAGCTGACCTTCACGCAGGAGGAGATACCGAGGCGAGGCTGGGCCATTGAGTGCCGCATCAACGCGGAGGACCCGCTGCGCAACTTCCTGCCCTCGACGGGTCGACTGGTGCACTATCAGCCGCCGGAGGTCACCCTGCATGCAGGCCAACCCATGCCTGAGGGTGGGGGAGTGCGCGTGGACACGGGCGTGTACGAAGGCGGCGAGATCCCGATGTACTACGACTCGATGATTGCCAAGCTCATCGTGCACGGTGCCGATCGGCAAGACGCCATTGCGCGTATGCGCAATGCGCTCAATGCCTTCATCATCCGTGGTATCCACAGCAACGTCGCCTTTCAGGCCGCGCTGCTGGCGCATCCCCAATTCGTCAGCGGCGACTTCCACACAGGCTTCATTGCCGAGCACTTCCCCCAGGGCTTCCGTGCGGCCGATGTGGCGCATGACGACCCCTTGTTCCTGGTGGCGCTGGCCGCTTTTGTCCGGCGCAAGGCGCGGGAGCGATCCTCTTCTATCAGCGGCCAGTTGCCCGGACACGGGGTGAAGACCAGCTCAGACCTGGTGGTGGTGGAGTTGGGCGAGGGCGGCCCGACGGCGCACCATGCGGTGCGCATTGACGAGTTTGACGCCTCGGCCGCCAAGGCCGATGTGGTCATTGGGGAGCGGCACTTTGCCATTCAAAGCAGCTCGAAGTTGGGCGATCGGGTGATGACCGGCACCTGCAATGGCAAGCCGTTTACGGCACAGGTGGAGCGCGGCGGGGTGAAAAATCCGCTGGGAATTCGGGTGGCCCACAACGGTGCGCAAATCGAGATGCTGGTGTTGTTGCCCCGCGCGGCCGAGCTCTTGCGCCTCATGCCCCACAAGGCACCACCCGATATGAGCCGATTTGTGCTCTCGCCGATGCCCGGACTGCTCACCCAAGTGGTGGTCTCGCCCGGGCAAAACGTGGTGGCCGGCGAGAAGCTGGCCGTCATCGAGGCCATGAAGATGGAAAACGTCCTGACCGCCGTTCAGGATGGCCAGGTGGCGCAGGTGCTGGCCCAGGCCGGCGAGAGTTTGGCCGTGGATCAGCCCATCATTCGATTTGAGGAGAGCGCATGACCGTTGCGGCCAAGCCCTTTCGCATTTTGGGCATTCAACAAATCGCTATTGGCGGCCCCGACAAGCAGCGCTTGCGCGCGTTGTGGGTGGACATGCTGGGCTTGAGTGTGAAATCCACCTTCGTCAGCGAGCGTGAAAATGTAGACGAGGACATTTGTGCCTTGGGCCACGGTGTGCATGCGGTGGAGGTGGATCTGATGCAGCCGCTGGACCCCGATAAAAAGCCCGCGGTTCACACCACGCCGCTCAATCATGTGGGCCTGTGGGTCGACGACCTGGGCGCGGCCGTTGACTGGATGACGCAGCAGGGGGTGCGGTTTGCGCCGGGCGGGATCCGCCGCGGTGCGGCCGGCCACGACATTTGCTTCATCCATCCCCGGGGCAATGAGGAGTTTCCGCTGGGCGGAGAAGGCGTGCTGATCGAGCTGGTTCAGGCCCCGCCACAGGTGATTGCCGCACTCGGGACAAATTAAAGGAAAATCAGGGGTTTTCCGCTGAGCCTTTGCCTGAGCCACTGCCATGACCGCGCGCACCCTGTATGACAAGTTGTGGGACGAGCACGTCGTTCACACCGAAGAAGACGGCACGGCCGTTTTGTACATCGAACGGCACCTGGTGCACGAGGTCACCAGCCCACAGGCCTTTGAGGGATTGCGACTGGCCGGCCGCCCGGTCTGGCGCATCAGCTCCGTGGTGGCCACGGCCGACCACAACACGCCCACCACCGGCTGGGAAGACGGCTACGACGGCATCCGCGACCCGATCAGCAAGTTGCAGGTCCAGACGCTGGACGCCAATATCCGCCAGCACGGCGCGGCGGCGTATTTTCCTTTCCTGGACAAGCGCCAGGGCATCGTGCACGTCATCGGACCTGAGCAAGGCGCCACATTGCCGGGCATGACGGTGGTGTGTGGTGACTCGCACACCAGCACCCACGGCGCATTTGGGGCCCTGGCACACGGGATTGGCACCAGTGAGGTCGAGCACGTGCTGGCCACCCAGACGCTGCTGGCACGCAAGGCCAAAAACATGTTGGTCAAAGTCGAAGGCCCCTTGGCGGGGGGCGTGACGGCCAAGGACATTGTGTTGGCCATCATCGGCCGCATCGGCACGGCAGGGGGTACTGGCTACACCATTGAGTTTGCCGGTTCGGCCATTCGTGCCTTGAGCATGGAAGGGCGCATGACGGTGTGCAATATGGCCATCGAGGCGGGCGCGCGCGCAGGCTTGGTGGCCGTAGACGACAAAACCCTGGAGTACGTCAAAGGACGGCCCTTTGCACCAGGTACCGATGCGCGCACCGGCCGCTTTGTGGGGGGACCCGAATGGGAGCAGGCGGTGGCGCACTGGCGCACTTTGCATTCGGATGCGCAGGCGGTGTTCGATGCGGTGGTGGAGCTGGACGCCGCACAGATACGCCCCCAGGTCACCTGGGGTACCTCGCCCGAGATGGTGGTTTCCATCGAAGATCGGGTGCCAGACCCCGACCGCGAAAAGGACGCGGTCAAGCGTGGCGCTATCGAGCGCGCGCTGGGCTATATGGGACTGCAGCCCAATCAGGCCATGACCGATATTCGCATCGACAAAGTCTTCATCGGCTCGTGCACCAACAGCCGCATCGAGGACTTGCGAGAGGCCGCAGCCGTGGTGCGACGCGTGGGGGGGCGGGTGGCCCCGTCCGTCAAGCAGGCACTGGTGGTGCCCGGTTCGGGTCTGGTCAAGGCGCAGGCCGAGGCCGAGGGGCTGCACCAGGTGTTTCGGGCTGCGGGTTTTGAATGGCGCGAGCCCGGATGCAGCATGTGCCTGGCCATGAACGCCGATCGGCTCGAGCCCGGTGAGCGGTGCGCCTCCACCAGCAATCGCAACTTCGAGGGCCGACAGGGCAACGGAGGCCGCACCCATCTGGTCAGCCCGGCCATGGCCGCCGCCGCGGCCCTCAATGGGCACTTCGTAGACGTCCGTCGCCTGGCCTGAGGAGCACACCATGCAAGCCTTCACCGTTCACCCCGGCCTGGTGGCGCCGATGGACCGCGAAAACGTGGACACCGACGCCATCATCCCCAAGCAGTTTCTCAAGTCGATCGCGCGCTCGGGCTTTGGACCCAACCTGTTTGACGAGTGGCGCTATCTGGACAAGGGCGAGCCCGGGCAAGACCTGGCCTCGCGCAAACCCAACCCTGAC
>CAYNSW010000042.1:7653-23176 GCA_964400135.1 uncultured Rubrivivax sp.
CGATGCGGGCGCGTAGGTCTTGCGGGCGCGGGAGAACTCGGGGTGCGGCTCGAGCCGCGAGCACGCACCCTGGGCCCTGGCCCAGTATGGATTTCGCGCGCTCATTGCGCCGAGCTTTGCCGACATCTTTTTCAGCAACTGCTTCAAAAACGGGTTGCTGCCCATCGTGCTGGGCGCGACCCATGTCCAGCGCTTGTTCGATGAGGTGGCTGGCTTTCCTGGCTACTCGCTCACCATTGATTTGCCTGCGCAAGTGGTGATCAAGCCCGATGGCACCACCTTGCCTTTTGACGTGCAGCCCTTTCGCAAGTACTGCCTGGTCAACGGATTTGATGACATCGGCCTGACCCTGCGTCACGCCGAGAAGATCCGCGCCTTTGAGGCCCAGCGCCTGGCCCGCATGCCGTGGCTGGCCCATCGCAACCCCAGCTGATGACGCGCACCCCATGCGTCATGGCCAACCCGAGAGTGCGCAATGAAAGTAGCGATCCTGCCTGGTGACGGTATCGGCCCGGAGATCATGGCCGAGGCGGTGAAGGTGCTGCAAGCGCTGCAGTTGCCCATGACGATGGAGTGGGCCAGCGTGGGCGGCACGGCCTACGAGCAGCACGGACACCCGCTGCCCGAGTCCACCCTGGCGCTGGCCCGGCAGGCCGATGCCGTGCTGTTTGGCGCCGTGGGCGACTGGAAGTACGACAAGTTGGAGCGAGCCTTGCGGCCCGAGCAGGCCATCTTGGGTCTTCGCAAGCACTTGGGTTTGTTCGCCAATTTCCGTCCTGCGTTGTGCTACGAGCAGCTGACGGCAGCGTCGAGCTTGAAGCCCGAGTTGGTGGCGGGCCTGAACATCCTGATCATCCGCGAGCTCACGGGTGACATCTACTTCGGTCAGCCGCGTGGCCGGCGACAGGCCACCGACGGCCTGTTCCCCGGCAGCGAAGAGGCCTTTGACACCATGCGCTACAGCCGTCCGGAGATTGAGCGCATTGCCCACGTGGCCTTCCGGGCCGCCCGACAGCGCGCAGGCGGGAAAGGCGGCAAGGTGACCAGCGTGGACAAGGCCAACGTGCTGGAGACCTTCCAGTTCTGGAAGGATGTGGTCACCGAGGTCCATGGCCAGTACCCCGACGTGGCGCTGGAGCACATGTACGTGGACAACGCGGCGATGCAGCTGGTGCGTGCGCCCAAGAAGTTTGATGTGGTGGTCACCGGCAATATGTTTGGCGACATCCTGTCAGATGAGGCCGCCATGCTCACCGGATCGATCGGCATGTTGCCCTCGGCTTCGTTGGACGCCAACCAAAAGGGCCTGTACGAGCCCAGTCACGGCAGCGCCCCCGATATTGCCGGGCAGGGGGTGGCCAATCCTCTGGCTACAATCCTGTCTGCTGCCATGATGCTTCGATATTCCCTGCAACAACCCGAGGCTGCCGATCGAATCGAATCGGCGGTTCAGGCGGTGCTGTCGGCTGGGGTGCGCACGGGCGATATCTGGAGTGAAGGCACACAGCGTGTGGGTACGCGCGAGATGGGCGACGCCGTGGTGTCTGCCCTGACCGGCAAGACGATCAAGACCAAGAAGAGCTGACGGCTCTCGGTTCGTTTCGCCCTCTGGAGCCCGGCGATACGAACCGGGAAAACCGGGTTCCCTGAACGGAAAAGGCGAGAAGAAGATGAAGCTGGTGGGATTGGTAGGCTGGCGCGGAATGGTCGGCTCGGTGCTGATGGACCGCATGCGCACCGAGGACGATTTTTCACTGATCGAGCCGGTGTTTTTCTCGACATCCAACGTCGGGGGTGCCGCCCCGGCGATGGCCAAGAATGAAACCCAACTGCAAGACGCCTACAGCTTGGAGGCCTTGCGGCGTTGCGACATCATCATCACCGCTCAAGGCGGTGACTACACCTCCGGGGTTTTTGGGCCGCTGCGGCAGTCGGGCTGGAAGGGCCACTGGATTGACGCTGCCTCGACCCTGCGGATGAGCTCGGATGCGCTGATCGTTCTGGACCCGGTGAACCTGCCGGTGATTCAAGACGGGATGCGGCGCGGCTTGCGCAATTGGATTGGCGGCAACTGCACGGTCAGCTGCATGCTCATGGGCGTGGGCGCCCTGTACAAGGCGGGCTTGGTGGAGTGGATGAGTACGATGACCTACCAGGCGGCCTCGGGCGGTGGCGCGCAGCACATGCGCGAAATGCTCACCCAGTACGGCGCTTTGAACGCCCAGGTGCGTCACCTGCTGGATGATCCCCAAAGCGCCATCTTGGAAATTGATCGTCTGGTGACGCAACGTCAGCGTTCGATGACGGGCTCGGAGATCGAGCACTTCGGAGTTCCCTTGGGCGGCTCCCTCATTCCCTGGATCGACAAGGATCTGGGTGACGGTATGTCCAAAGAAGAGTGGAAGGGCATGGCCGAGACCAACAAGATCTTGGGTCAGGGCGAAGCGTTTGGGTCTGAGGCAGTGCCCGTCGATGGTTTTTGCGTGCGTGTGGGGGCCATGAGGTGCCACAGCCAGGCACTGACCTTCAAGCTCAAGAAGACGGTATCGAGCGCCGACCTCGAAGCGCTGATTGCCGCGGACAACGAGTGGGTGCGGGTGGTTCCCAACACACGGGAGGCCACCCTGAAGCACCTGACCCCAGTGGCCGTGACCGGGACCATGACCATTCCGGTGGGACGTATCCGTCGATTGGCCATGGGCGCTCATTATGTGGGTGCCTTCACCATTGGCGATCAACTGCTGTGGGGGGCGGCGGAGCCTCTGCGCCGCATGTTGCGCATCTTGCTGCAAGAAGGCGTCTGACGGCGCCGCCACAGTCATGAGACTCCCGCTCCTGGCCCTGGTGTTGTGGGCGGTTCACGCCGGGGCTCAGGCGTGGTCGCTGGGTGCCTTGTCGGTGCGCTCGGCCGTGGGGCAGCCTTTGCGGGCTGAAGTGGAGGTTCGAGACCTGGCGCCTGATCAGGCGCAGGGGTTGCAGATCCAGCTGGCCACCCCACAGCAGTACCAGGCGGCTGGCGTTGCGTTTCCGGCGGCTTTGTCCAATGCCCAGGTGAGTTTGGTCCGCCGCGCAGATGGTCGTGTGTTTGCGCGTATCACCACCGCGCAAGCAGTGCAGGAGCCGCTGCTCGACGTGCTGCTCCAAGCGCGCCAAGGCGGCCAGCAACAGCAGCGTGAATACACCGCGGTGATGGAAACACCGGCCCGATTGCCGGTATTGCCCGAGGATGACAGCGTGCCCCTCTCATCGGGACCGTCGACAGCTGAGGCGGGCAAAGCGCCTGCCCTTGCCGGTGCGGGCGGGGCAGGAGGTTTGGCCGCTGCGGCGCCGGCCGCGGCGTCGACAACACCGCCCAAGGCCAACGCGCCTGCTACCGTCAAGGTCAAGCCAGGCGACACCTTGGGAGCGATCGCGCTGAACCACAAGCCGCAGGGTATCTCCCTCGATCAGATGTTGGTGGCGCTGTTTCAAGCCAACCCCGGTGCTTTTGTGGACGGGAATATGAATCGTCTGCGCGCGGGCAGTGATCTGGTGCTGCCCTCGGCGGCTCAGGCCGCCGGCGAGTCCACCGGGCAAGCCAGCACCACCGTGGCGGCCCACACCGAGGACTTCAATCGCTACCGACAGCGTTTGGCGCAACAGCCGGCGCGAGCAGGAGCGGCCGCCACAACTGCCGCCGCGACAGCCGCACAAGCCCAGGTCAGCGAGGGACGAGCAGATGCCGCTGGTCCCCAAGACCGGTTGGTGTTGGCGCAAGCCACCGCTCAGGCCCAGCAGGCCGCGGCGCAGCTGGCCCAAGACAATGCGGCCAAGGAGCAAGCCGCCCGCCACAGCGAGCTCAGCCGCAATTTGCGCGAGTTGCAAGCCTTGCAAAAGTCCTTGCCAGCTGCCGCTTCTGCACCGGCGTCTGCCGCTGCGTCAGCACCGGAGGCGGTAGCGTCTTCCGCCTCCTCAGCCGCCTCAGCCTCGACCGTAGCCGCCGGGTTGACCGCTGTGGCAGCCCCCGCGGCGGTGGGGGCCACTGCGCCGGGGTCGCCGGTGCTTCGGGCCTGGCTGGACAGTCCGGTGCTGCTGCCATTGGCAGGTTTGCTTCTGGCCCTGATGGTGGGGGTGGTGCTGTATCGGGCGCGATCGTGGAAACGGCAGCCTGGCCCGGCCGGCGAGGACTTCTGAGGTGCTGCCAGACCAGGCCCCCGGGGCGGCCTCTGGCCACGGCAGCACCACCCGGCTAGCGCTGGGGGTGGCTTATGCCGGCCAGGCCTACGAAGGGTGGCAATCGCAACCCCATGGACGCACGGTGCAAGATCGCCTGGAGCAGGCGCTGGCGGCCTTTGTGGGCAGCCCCGTGCGCACAGTATGTGCGGGCCGCACCGACACTGGCGTCCATGCCTGCAACCAGGTGGTGCATGTGGATGTGCCTGTCCAGCGCGAGCCGTTTTCTTGGGTACGCGGCACCAACCGCTACCTCCATGCCGACATTGCGGTGCAGTGGTGCCGGCCGGTGAGCGCCGAGTTTCACGCACGCAACAGCGCGCGTTCACGTCGCTATTGCTATGTCGTGTTGGAGTCTGCTGTGCGCCCCGCGCTGGAAAGCGGGCGGTGCGGGTGGGTATTTCGCCCGCTAGACGGCCAGGCCATGCGCGAAGCAGCCGCTATGGTGCTGGGTGAGCACGACTTCAGTGCCTTTCGCGCTGCCCAGTGCCAGGCCCATTCACCCGTCAAGCAGCTGCATGCCATCCAGATAGTTCAAAACGGTCACTACTGGCGCTTTGACTTTGAGGCCAACGCCTTTTTGCACCACATGGTGCGCAATTTGATGGGTTGTTTGGTGGCGGTGGGCACCCGGCAGTACCCGCCGTCTTGGATGGCACAGGTGCTGGCCTCACGCTCGCGAGAGCAGGCCGCCCCCACGTTTTCAGCCAGTGGCCTGTACTTTCTGGGGCCGCTTTACGATGCGCACCATGACATTCCCACCCATACGCCGGCCATGGATTGGCTGCCCTAGGATCCACGAGGGCCGACCCGCACTCCTATGAGCCGTACCCGAATCAAGATTTGCGGCCTCACGCGAGAGGACGATGTTCGCCAGGCCGTGGCCGCCGGTGCCGACGCCGTGGGCTTTGTCCTGTATGAAAAGAGCCCCCGAGCAGTGGGCGTGGCGCACGCCGCGCGATTGGCGCAACTGCTGCCGCCTTTGGTGACGCCCGTCTTGTTGTTTGTCAATGCCCAGGAGGGCCTGCTGCGCGAGGCGGCCCAGGCGGTCCCCCAGGCGCTGTGGCAGTTTCATGGCGACGAGACCCCCGAGCAGTGCGACCGCTGGAAGCGACCCTATTTGCGCGCCGTGCGCATGCAGCCTCAAACCGATTTGCTAGACTGGGCACGCCAATACGCTGGCGCCCAGGGCTTGTTGTTGGATGCTCATGTAGAGGGTTACGGCGGTGGCGGAAGGACATTTGATTGGTCACTGATTCCTCACGACGTGCCCGTTCCGGTCGTTTTGTCTGGTGGGTTGAGTTCTGCCAATGTGATCGATGGCATCACGCGGGTGCGGCCCTGGGCCGTTGACGTGAGCTCCGGCGTGGAGCAGTCCAAGGGCATCAAGGATGCCCAGCTGATGCGCCGGTTTTGCCAAGCGGTGCGCCAGGCTGACGAGCAGCTGGCCACCCCCTTTCGCTGAACACTGCCATGCTGAACTACCACCAGCCCGATGCGCGTGGGCACTTTGGTCCCTACGGGGGAACCTTTGTGGCCGAGACCTTGATCCACGCGCTCGATGAACTCAAGGCGGCTTATGAAGAGGCGCAGCGCGACCCGGCGTTCATGGCCGAATTCGAGCACGAACTCAAGCACTTCGTTGGCCGGCCATCGCCGATCTATCACGCCGCGCGACTCTCGCGCGAGGTGGGGGGCGCTCAAATCCACCTCAAACGGGAAGACCTCAACCACACCGGTGCGCACAAGGTGAACAACACCATTGGGCAGGCTTTGCTGGCCCGGCGAATGGGCAAGCCGCGCGTGATTGCCGAGACGGGAGCCGGACAACACGGCGTGGCCACCGCCACCATCTGCGCGCGCTACGGCATGGAGTGTGTGGTCTACATGGGCAGCGAAGACGTCTTGCGCCAGTCACCCAATGTGTACCGCATGCACCTGTTGGGCGCTCGGGTGGTACCGGTTGAGTCGGGCAGCAAGACGCTCAAAGACGCCCTCAACGAGGCCCTGCGCGATTGGGTGACGAATGTGGAGCATACGTTTTACATCATCGGCACGGTAGCCGGGCCTCATCCCTACCCGATGATGGTGCGAGACTTTCAAAGCGTCATCGGCCGGGAGTGTTTGCAGCAAATGCCAGAACTCATCGGTCGACAGCCCGACGCCGTCATTGCCTGTGTGGGAGGTGGCAGCAATGCCATGGGCCTGTTCTATCCCTACATTCCTCATGAAGGCACTCGCCTGATTGGGGTAGAGGCCGCTGGGCAGGGTCTGGACAGCGGCAAGCACTCGGCATCGCTCAATGCCGGCGCCCCGGGTGTCTTGCACGGCAATCGTACCTATGTGCTGCAAGACGACAACGGCCAAATCACCGAGACCCATTCCATCTCCGCAGGTCTGGACTATCCTGGCGTGGGACCCGAGCACGCTTATCTCAAAGACATCGGTCGCGCCGAGTACGTGGGCATCACCGACGATGAAGCCTTGCAGGCATTTCATCGCTTGTGTCGCACCGAGGGCATCATTCCGGCGTTGGAGTCCAGCCATGCGGTGGCACAGGCCGTGAAAATGGCCGCCACGATGCGACCAGACCAGCATGTGCTGGTGAATCTGTCCGGCCGGGGTGACAAGGACATTGGAACGGTCGCAGATTTATCGGGCGCGGATTTCTATTGCCGCCCCTCGTGTCGCGGGCAAAGCGTCAAGGGGGGTGGGCGATGAGCCGAATTCCCGCAACCTTTGAGCGCTTGAAGTCTCACTCGCGCACCGCGCTCATCCCCTTTGTGACAGCGGGCGACCCCTTTCCTGGCCGCATGGTGGACCTGATGCATGCGCTGGTTGAGGGCGGGGCCGATGTGATTGAGTTGGGGGTGCCGTTTTCAGACCCCATGGCCGATGGACCGGTGATTCAAAAGTCCAGTGAGCGCGCCTTGGCCCGAGGGGTGGGCCTGACCCAGGTGCTGGGCTGGGTGGCGGCCTTTCGGCAAGACAACGACACCACCCCGGTCGTGCTCATGGGATACGCCAACCCCGTGGAGCGGTTTGATTTGAAATCGGGGCCGGGCGCCTTTGTGCGCACCGCCGCGCAAAGCGGAGTGGACGGTGTGCTGGTCGTGGACTACCCGCCCCAAGAGTGCGAATCCTTTGCTGCGCAGCTGCAGGCCCAGGGCCTGGACCCCATCTTCCTCCTGGCCCCCACCTCTACCGAGCAGCGTATGCAGGCCGTGGGCCGAGTGGCCACGGGCTATGTGTATTACGTCTCGCTCAAGGGTGTGACGGGCGCGGGACACCTGGACACGCAGGCGGTGGCCGAGGTGGTGCCGCGCATTCGCGCCCATGTGTCAGTTCCCGTGGGGGTGGGTTTTGGCATTCGCGATGGCGCCACCGCGCGGGCGGTATCCGAGGTGGCCGATGCGGTGGTCATTGGCTCACGGCTGGTGCAACTGATGGAAAATGAACCTGAGGATCGAGTTTGCGGAGTGGCGCGCGATTTCATGCGCGAGATCCGTGCTGCCCTGGACGCATGAGGAGACCCCGATGAGCTGGTTGGACAAACTGCTGCCGCCCAAGATTCAACACACCGACCCCAGCGAGCGCCGCACGGTGCCCGAGGGGCTGTGGGTGAAGTGCCCCTCGTGTGAATCGGTGCTCTACAACACCGACCTGGAGCAAAACGTCAACGTATGTCCCAAGTGCAGCCACCACCATCGCATCGGAGCACGGGCCCGGTTGAATGCGTTTTTGGATGCAGAGGGGCGCTACGAAATCGGCCAGGAAGTGTTGCCGGTGGACGCCTTGAAGTTTCGTGACAGCCGCAAGTACCCCGAGCGCCTGAAGACTGCTCTGGAATCGACCGGTGAGACCGATGCCCTGGTGGTGTTTGGCGGTGCGGTGCACAGTGTGCCGCTGGTCGCGGCATGTTTCGAGTTCGACTTTCTGGGCGGCTCGATGGGCTCGGTGGTGGGCGAGCGCTTTGTGCGCGGCGTGCACACGGCGCTGGAGCAAAAAGTACCTTTTGTGTGTTTTGCGGCCTCGGGAGGCGCGCGCATGCAAGAAGGACTGCTCAGCCTGCTGCAAATGGCCAAGACCACGGCGGCGCTCACACGCTTGTCCAAAGCGCGATTGCCGTTTATCAGCGTGTTGACCGATCCCACCATGGGAGGGGTATCCGCCAGTTTTGCCTTCATGGGGGACGTCGTGATTGCCGAGCCCCAGGCGTTGATCGGTTTTGCTGGACCCCGGGTGATTGAAAACACCGTGCGTCAAAAGTTGCCCGAAGGATTCCAGCGAGCGGAGTTCTTGTTGGAAAAGGGTGCCATCGACATGATCGTGGATCGTCGCGAGCTGCGCATGACGGTGGCCAGTGCCTTGGCCAAGCTGCAGCGCCAGACCATCGACGCGGTGGCCTGACACCGTGGATCTGGCCGACTGGCTGGCGCACTGCGACCGGTTGCAGCCGGCCTCGATGCAGGCCTCGCTGGAGCGCACGACCGAGGTGCGCGAGCGCCTGAACCTGACTTTCGACTGTCCCTTGATTGTGGTGGGGGGCACCAATGGCAAAGGATCGACCTGCGCCATGTTGGAGGCCATCACGCTGGCGGCGGGGTATCGCGTTGGTTTGTACCAAAAGCCCGAGTTGGTGCACTTTGAGGAGCGCTGTCGCGTGCTGGGCCAACCGGTGCAGGCCCAGGCCCTTTTGGAGCACTTTGAAGCCGTTGAGCGCGCCCGCGGCGACGTGGTGCTCAATCGATTTGAGTTCACCACGCTGGTCATTGCGCGGTGTCTGAGTCGTTCCCACTTGGACCTCGTGATTTTGGAGGTGGGCTTGGGAGGGCGTTATGACGCGGTCAATGTGTTCGAGCCTGATGGCGTGGTGTTGACCAGCATCGATTTGGATCACACCGAGATCCTCGGGCCCGATCGGGAATCGATCGGGCGCGAGAAAGCCTATCTGATGCGACCAGGACGGCCGGTCGTGGTGGGGGACCCCTCGCCACCGATGAGTGTGGTGGCGCATGCCCGTGCTGTGGGCGCCGATGCCTGGTGGGCCGGGCAGGATTTTGGTCACCAGGGTGACCGGCAGCAGTGGTCGTGGCGTGGACGCCAGCGCCGCCTCAGCGGGCTGGCCTACCCGGCTTTGCGGGGGGTGAACCAGCTGCTCAATGCCAGTGCGGCGCTGGCCATCTTGGAAGCCTTGGGCGATCGTTTGCCGGTATCGGCGCAGGCGGTGCGTCAGGGCCTGGCGACCGTGAATTTGCCGGGGCGCTTTCAAATTCTCCCCGGGCAGCCGGCAGTGGTGCTCGATGTGGCCCACAACCCACAGGCCGTCTCGGTCATGGCGCAAAACCTCGACCAGATGGGGTTTTATCCGCGCACGGTGGCGGTGTTTGGGGCCATGCGAGACAAGGCGTTGGCTGATGTCATGACCCGTGTGGGCCCGTGGATCGATTCTTGGCACTTTTGCAGCCTGGCAAGCCCGCGCGCGGCCACGGCCCAGGCCCTGGCCGAGATTTGGGCCTCGCTGCCCAGGCCGGCGGGTCGGCCCGCCGCGACCGTTCATTGTCACGATGACCCCGTCTCGGCCTGGCGCGCGGCCCGCGCTGAGGCAGCCCCCGCTGATAGAATCTTGATCTTCGGATCTTTCTACACCGTGGGTGGCGTGTTGACGAACGGCCTGACCTGATCATGGACCTGAAGTCCCTCATCCAACGTCTCCAATCTGGCCCGTCCGGTGGTCCGTCAGACGACGCGGTGCAAGACGCCCGTGTGCGGGCCAGACGGCGCTTGGTGGGCTCGGCCCTGCTGCTCACGCTGGGCGTGGTGGCCTTTCCGCTCTTGTTTGAGACCCGCCCGCGACCGGTGTCTATGGACACACCCATCACGGTAGCGCCCTCGGCCACCACCTCCACGCCAGCGCAGGCGGTGGCCACCCCTGCGGGCTCGTCAACTGCTGCGCCCGCATCCAGCGCCGCCGTGGCAGCGCCTGGCGCATCGGCTGCGCGCGCGGCGTCCGCTCCGGTGACCGCGGCCGCCGCGGTGTCAAACGAAGCCACACCGCCTGCTGCCTCTGCCGCCGCGCCGGCCGTGGCTTCTGTGCCATCACCGGCCCTGGCCACTGCCGCTGCGGTGCCAACACCGCCGGCCCCGCCTGCACCCGCGACCCAGGCCAGCAAAGCCGCTGCGCCGGCCGCCGCAGTGGCAGCAGGGCAGCCGACCACTCAGACGCCCGCTGGCGGTGGGAGCACTGAGGTGGCGGCCAAGGGAGGGCGCTTTGTGGTGCAGGTGGGCGCCTATTCGGACTCCAATGCCACGCGCGAGGCCCGAACGAAAGTGGAAAAGCTGGGCCTGAAGACCTACACGCAGATGGTGGAGACGGAGGCGGGCAAACGCACGCGGGTGAGGGTGGGGCCTTTTGCGACGCGCGAAGAGGCTGAGAAGGCCGCTGCCAAGCTCAAGGCCGCGAAGTTGCCCGCGGCCATTTTGGCGCTGTGAGCACACCGCATGGACACCTGGTTTTCCAAATCCTCCGATTGGGTGGACTTTGCCCTGGGTGCGGTGCTGCTGATCTCGGTCATTTCGGGCTTGATTCGAGGCTTGGTGTTTGAACTCATGTCGCTGGCCGGGTGGATCGTGGCCTATGTGGTAGCGGGTTGGGCTGCGCCGCAGTGGGCGTCTCAGATTCCCGTGGGGGTCCCCGGGGGTGCGCTCAATCATGCGGCGGCATTGCTCGCGTCTTTTGTGGTGGCGCTGTTGGCGTGGAGCTTGTTGGCGCGCCTGGCCCGAGCGGTGGTCAGCGCCACGCCGCTGACCCTACCCGATCGGGTCTTGGGGGGCGTGTTCGGTTTGGTGCGCGGCGTGGTGTTGCTGTTGGTGGTGGCCACCCTGGTGGCCCTGACGCCGGCAGCGCAGTCCAGCGCTTGGCAAGATTCGCAGGGTGCGCATTGGCTGATGGTCTCGGTGCAGGGCATCAAGCCCTTGTTGCCCGAGGCACTGGCACGCTGGCTGCCGCCCACTTCCCCAGTATGAAGGGAGGCCACTGATGTGCGGCATTGTGGGCGTGTTGTCGGCTCAGCCCGTCAACCAACTCATCTATGACGCTTTGTTGCTGTTGCAGCACCGAGGTCAGGACGCGGCCGGTATTGTCACCATGCAAGGTACCAAGTGTTTCATGCACAAGGCGCGTGGCATGGTGCGTGATGTATTTCGAACGCGCAATATGCGTGCTCTGCCGGGTCTTGTGGGGCTGGGGCAGGTGCGCTATCCCACCGCGGGCAATGCCTACAGCGAAGAAGAGGCGCAACCTTTTTATGTGAACGCTCCCTACGGCATTGTTCTGGTGCACAACGGCAATCTCACCAACGCCGCTGCCCTCAAAGACGAACTGTTTGCCGTGGACCGTCGCCATATCAACACCGGCAGTGATACCGAGGTGCTGATCAATGTACTGGCCCATGAGTTGGAATCGGCGGCGCGCGATTTGCCCCTCAGTGCAGAGGCGGTGTTTCGTGCCGTTAGCGCCGTACACCGCCGGCTCAAGGGGTCTTATGCGGTGGTGGCCCTGATCGCGGGCCATGGTCTCTTGGCATTTCGAGACCCGTACGGCATTCGGCCCCTGTGCTTTGGGCGTTCGGCCGCTGCCGGCCAGGCCGATGTGATGGTGGCCAGCGAGTCAGTGGCCTTGGAGGGCACGGGTTTTCGACTCGAGCGTGATGTGCTGCCCGGAGAAGCCCTGTTCATTGATTTGAACGGTCAGGTACACGCGCAGCAGTGCGCGCAGCGCCCGCAGTTACACCCGTGCATCTTTGAGTACGTGTACCTGGCGCGGCCGGATTCGGTGATCGACGGTATTTCCGTCTACCAGGCGCGGCTGAACATGGGTGAGACCTTGGCACAACGCGTGATCTCCACCATGCCGCCTTCTCAAATTGACGTGGTCATTCCGATTCCCGAGTCCAGTCGACCCAGCGCGATGCAGTTGGCGCACCGCATAGGCAAGCCTTATCGCGAAGGATTTGTCAAAAACCGCTACGTGGGCCGAACCTTCATCATGCCCGGTCAGTCGGTGCGTCGTCGCAGCGTTCGGCAAAAACTCAACGCGATTGGCATGGAGTTCAAGGATCGCAATGTCTTGTTGGTCGATGATTCCATCGTGCGTGGTAATACCAGCCGCGAGATCGTGCAAATGGCCCGAGAGGCCGGGGCGCGTCAGGTCTATATGGCCTCGGCGGCCCCCCCGGTGCGATTCCCCAACGTTTATGGCATCGATATGCCCACGGAGCAGGAGCTGGTGGCTCATGGGCGATCGCTGGAAGAGATTCGGGCCTTCATTGGGGCCGACGCGCTGATCTATCAGGACGTGGAGGCCATGAAAAAAGTGGTGGGCGCGCTCAACCCGCGTTTGCAGGGCTTCGAGGCCAGTTGTTTTGACGGGCACTACATCACCGGTGATGTGTCCGTAGACGACCTTGCGCGGTTGAGTCAGCGCGGACAAGCCGGTGAAGACGAAGACGCCGCGCAGGCCGGCCGACTGGCATTGCACGAGCGAGAAGGGGACTGAGTCGTGACCAAGAAACGATTGCCCCGCGTGGACTTGCCTGAAGGTGTGGGACGCGATACCTTGGCGGTGCGCCAGGGCCTGCCGGCAACCGCATGGGGTGAAAACTCCGAAGCCCTGTTTTTGACCAGCTCTTTCGTGCATCCGGATGCGGCCACGGCTGCTGCACGCTTTGCCAATGAAGAAGAGGCGTTTGTCTACACGCGGTTTTCCAATCCGACAGTGATGATGATGGAAAGGCGTTTGGCGGCGCTGGAAGGCACCTCGGGTTGCATCGCCACCTCCAGCGGGATGGCCGCCATCACGCTCATGCTCATGGGGCTGCTCCAATCGGGAGACCATGTCATTTGCTCGCAAAGTGTGTTCGGGGCCACGATCAAGTTGCTGCAGGACTTTGCCAAGTTTGGCGTGCGCACCACCTTCGTGTCGCAAACCGACGTGCGGCAGTGGCGCGAAGCGATCACACCCCAGACCCGACTGCTGTTTGCTGAAACCCCCAGCAACCCCTTGACCGAAGTCTGTGACATGCGCGCGCTGGCTGAGGTGGCTCACGCAGCGGGTGCACTCTTGGCGGTGGACAACTGCTTTTGCTCACCGGCCTTGCAGCGCCCCGTGCAATGGGGGGCCGATCTGGTCATTCACTCCGGCACCAAGTACCTGGACGGCCAGGGCCGCGTGATGGCCGGAGCCGTATGCGGGCCCGAGGAGTTGATTGAGTCGAAGCTGTTGCCAGTGATGCGCAGTGCCGGCATGAGTCTGTCGCCTTTCAACGCCTGGGTGGTGCTCAAGGGTATGGAGACCCTGTCAGTGCGCATGCAGGAGCAGAGCCGTCGAGCGATGGCATTGGCCCAGTGGCTGGAGGATCAACCGGGCGTTCAGGCCGTGCACTACCCTGGCTTGCCCTCGCATCCCCAACATGGCTTGGCCATGCAGCAACAAGACGGCTACGGTGGTGCCGTGCTGTCCTTTGTCGTCACGGGCGGCCACGCGGCCCAGTTGCGGCAAAACGCCTTTGCCGTGATCGACGCCACGCGTATTTGTTCCATCACGGCCAATTTGGGCGATACGAAAACCACGATCACCCACCCGGCGAGTACCTCGCATGGTCGTTTGAGCGAAGAGCAGCGCCAGGCAGCCGGTGTCAGCCAGGGGCTGATTCGTGTGGCTGTGGGTTTGGAAGACGTTCAAGATCTTCAAAACGACCTGTCAGCAGGTTTGACGTGTTTGTGAGTGGACTTCGGCGGCCAGGAGGTGTAGCGCTGTGACCGTTCGTACCCGTATTGCGCCGTCTCCCACAGGCTTTTTGCACTTGGGCACCGCCCGAACCGCGCTGTATTCGTGGGCCTACGCTCGCCACCACGGTGGTCAATTCATCTTGCGCATTGAAGACACGGATGTGGCGCGATCAACAGAAGAGTCGGTCGACCAAATTCTCGCCTCCATGTCGTGGTTGGGTCTGGACTATGACGAAGGCCCGATCTACCAAATGCAGCGCCTGGATCGTTACCGGGAAGTGGCGCAACAGCTGATCGATCGTGGCTTGGCCTATCGGTGCTATGCCAGCCCGCAGGAGTTGGAGGCGATGCGAGCGGCACAAAAGGAACGCGGTGAAAAGACCCGCTACGACGGTCGCTGGCGGCCAGAGCCTGGCAAGAAGCTGCCCGCACCGCCACCGGGTGTTGACCCCGTGATTCGTTTTCGCAATCCTCCCGATGGGGACGTGAGCTGGAACGATCTGGTCAAAGGCCCCATCAGCATCAGCAATCGCGAGATTGATGACTTGATTCTGGTGCGAGCCGACGGTGTTCCCACCTATAACTTTGCCGTGGTGGTCGATGACTGGGACATGCGCATCACGCATGTGTTTCGTGGCGATGAGCATGTGAACAACACGCCTTGGCAAATCAATTTGTTCCATGCCCTGGAAGCGCCGCTGCCGCAGTTTGGTCACTGCCCCATCATTTTGGGTGACGATGGTTTGAAGTTGTCTAAGCGTCGTGGTGCCGTGAGCGTGACGGCCTACGAGCAGGCGGGGTATCTCCCAGAAGCCATGCTCAATTACCTGGCTCGTCTGGGTTGGAGTCATGGTGATGAGGAAGTTTTTACCGCTGCGCAGATGGTGCAGTGGTTTGACGGTTCGCATCTGGCGCGCAGTCCGGCGCAGTGGGATCCTGCCAAATTGGCCTGGGTCAACGCCCAACATCTGCGGCAAGCCGACAACCTGCGTTTGGCGCGCTTGGTGCAGCCCTATTTGCGCGAGCGAGGTATAGCGGTGGACCGGCCTGAGGATACGGTGGCCGCCTGTGCGCTTTTCAAGGACCGGTGCAACACCGTGGTGGAGTTGGCCGATTGGGTGAGTGTGTTGCACCTGCCTGTGCAGCCCCGCCCGGAAGATGTGAGTACCTATGTCGTGCCGACCGTGGTGCCGGCGCTGCGCGATCTTCGCGATGCCTTGGCTGCCGTGACCTGGCAAGCCGGCGATATTGCCCAGGCGTTCAAGGGCGTGTTGGCGCAGCATGGGCTCAAAATGCCCCAGCTGGCCCCCGCCGTGCGCGTCTTGGTGTGTGCTCGCACGCAAACCCCTTCCATCGATGCCGTATTGGCACTGTTTGACCGGGCCGAGGTTTTGCGTCGATTGCAGCAGGTTTGAGTTCCTGGCTATAATGATGGGCTACGGTCAATCGGCATGGGTTGCGGCCCCTGGGGGGTATAGCTCAGCTGGGAGAGCGCTTGCATGGCATGCAAGAGGTCAGCGGT
>CAYNSW010000043.1:0-10052 GCA_964400135.1 uncultured Rubrivivax sp.
TGACCTGCTCGTTGAGGTAGTACTCGCGCTGGCTCTTTTCCATCTGGCGCTTCACCCGCCCGCGGATGCGCTTTTCTACCTGGAGGATGTCCACTTCGTGCTCAAGCAACTCGAGCAGTTTTTCCAGTCGCTTGGCAATGTCAAACAAGTCCAACACCGACTGCTTGGCCTCCAGCTTCAGCGGGAGATGAGCCGCTATGGTGTCGGCCAGCCGACCTGGATCGTCGATGCCGGCAATCGAGGTCAGGATCTCGGGCGGAATCTTCTTGTTGAGCTTGACGTACTGGTCAAAGTGTTGAGTGACCGCCCGACGAAGCGCCTCCACCTCCGGAGAAGACTCTGCCGCAGGCGGCACGGGCACCACCAACGTACTGAACAGCTCGCCTTGGTCGGTGATGCTTTGAGTGCGCGCGCGCTGAATTCCCTCGACCAGCACCTTCACGGTGCCGTCGGGCAACTTGAGCATCTGCAGGATGCTGGAAATGCAACCAACCTCGAACATATCGTCGGGCTTGGGCTCATCCTTGCCTGCAGCGCGCTGGGCCACCAGCATGATTTGCCGGCCAGCCTCCATGGCGGCCTCCAAGGCCTTGATCGACTTGGGCCGTCCCACGAACAGCGGGATGACCATGTGGGGAAAAACCACAACGTCGCGCAGAGGCAACAGGGGGAGTTCAAGAGGCTCAGCAGGTAAAACGGGGTGTCCGGACATATCAGACTCTCCTTCTCAAGCCGAGTTGGGGCTCAAGGGCTCAAACACAAGGGCAACGCACCCCACAACGGGGCGTGAACGGTGAAAAAGGTCTCCCAAGACCCCCAGGCAGAATCAGGCACTGGCCTTGGCCTGTTCCTTGTAGACCAAAAGCGGGCGGGTGCCGTCTTCGATGGTGTGCTCGTCTACCACCACCTGGGCGACTCCCTCAAAGGTAGGCAAATCGAACATGGTGTCGATCAAGACATGCTCCACGATCGAGCGCAGGCCGCGAGCCCCCGTCTTGCGCTCCAAAGCGCGGCGGGCAATGGCCCCGAGGGCAGAGGGATGCACCTCGAGCTCAACGCCATCCATCTCAAAAAGCTTGCGGTACTGTTTGAGCAAGGCGTTGCGCGGCTCGGTGAGGATGCGCACCAAAGCCTCTTCGGTCAGTTCGCCCAGGGTCGCCACCACCGGCAAACGCCCCACCAACTCCGGAATCAGACCGAACTTGATGAGGTCTTCGGGCTCGGCCTGCGCAAACAGGTCGGCCGCCCGCTTGTCGCTCTTGCTTTGCACAGTGGCGGCAAAGCCAATGCCAGACCTCTCGGTACGGTTTTGGATGACTTTTTCCAGCCCGTCAAAAGCGCCGCCGCAAATGAACAGGATATTGGTGGTGTCGATTTGCAGGAAATCTTGGTTGGGGTGTTTGCGGCCTCCTTGAGGCGGCACGCTGGCCATCGTGCCTTCCACCAATTTGAGCAAAGCCTGCTGAACACCCTCACCTGAAACATCACGCGTGATACTGGGGTTGTCGGCCTTGCGTGAAATCTTGTCGATCTCATCGATGTAGACAATGCCACGCTGGGCACGCTCCACGTCGTAATTGCAGTTTTGCAGGAGCTTTTGGATGATGTTCTCAACGTCTTCGCCCACATATCCCGCTTCGGTCAAGGTGGTGGCGTCGGCAATGACAAAAGGCCCGTTGAGCAACCTTGCCAGCGTCTGGGCGAGCAAGGTCTGGCCAGAACCCGTGGGGCCAATCAGCAGGATGTTGCTCTTGCTGAGCTCCACCTCATCCTTGGCACCGGTCAGGTGCTTGAGCCGTTTGTAGTGGTTGTAAACCGCCACCGACAAGATGCGCTTGGCGGCCTCCTGCCCGATGACGTACTGGTCTAGGCTGGCCTTGATCTCGCTGGGAATGGGAAGATCCGATTTGGCGGGCTTGCCCGTACCCGATTCGGCGGGCGCCTCATCGCGAATGATGTCGTTACACAGCTCGATGCACTCGTCGCAGATGAAGACCGACGGCCCGGCGATGAGTTTCTTGACCTCGTGTTGCCTCTTGCCGAAAAACGAGCAGTATAGCACTTTTTCGGCAGAGCCGCCCTTCTTTTCAGCCATGGATGCGCGCGACGTCCTGGTGAGTGAAATTTAAAGGGATGATAGACCATCCCGAGCAGGAAAACAGCCGATGAGCGCCAATCGGTTTCAAGGGCGCTTTTCGATCACCTGGTCAATCAGGCCGTACTCCAGCGCCTCTTGCGGTGACATGAAGAAATCCCGCTCCATATCGGAGGTGATCCGCTCCAGGCTCTGGCCCGTGCGGTCGGCATAGATACGGTTGAGCTGCTCGCGGGTTTTGATGATCTCCCGGGCGTGGATCTCGATATCGGTCGCCTGGCCCTGAGCCCCTCCCGAGGGCTGATGGATCATGACCTTGGCATTGGGCAGTGCCAGGCGCTTGCCCTTGGTGCCCGCCATGAGCAAGAACGATCCCATGCTGGCCGCCAAACCCATGCACAGCGTCGACACATCAGGCTTGATGAAGTTCATGGTGTCAAAAATCGACAACCCAGCGCTGACGCTGCCCCCTGGGGAGTTGATGTACAAAAAGATGTCCTTATCGGGGTTTTCGCTTTCCAAAAACAGCAGCTGGGCGCACACGAGGTTGGCACTTTGGTCGGTCACAGGCCCCACCAGAAAGACAATCCGCTCACGCAGCAGGCGACTGTAGATATCGTAGGCCCGCTCTCCCCGCCCTGACTGCTCGATGACGATGGGGACCATGCCCAAACCCACAGTTTCCAAAGCGCTCATCCCTGCTCCTGTTTGCCGCAACGACCCGTGAGCCGGTCAGGCCCCAGCCATCAATTCATCAAAGGGTACCGCCTTGGCGCTTACCTTGGCCTGGGACAGTACGTGTTCGGTGACATTGTTTTCGATCACCAAGGCTTCCACCTCAGCCATACGCTGGCGATCGCTCAGGTAAAAGCGCATCACCTCGGCGGGCTTTTCGTAGCTTTGGCTCACTTCCTCAATGTGCTTTTGCAGCTGCTCAGGCTTGGCCTGCAGACTGAACTTTTTCACCATCTCGGCCACAATCAGACCCAGTCGCACCCGGCGCTCGGCCTGAGCCTGGAAGATCTCCGCTGGGATGGGCGCCGACTCGGCATCCTTGACCCCGCGTTGTTTGAGGTCTGCACGGGCTGATTCCACCATGCGCTCGACCTCTGCCGTCACCAACGCCTTGGGCAGCTCCAGCTCCGCGGCCTGGCTGATGGCATCCATCACAGCCGTCTTGTTGCGCGCCTGTAGCCTGAATTTGACTTCACGCTCGAGATTTTTCTTCACATCCTCGCGCAAACCCGCCACGTCGCCGGACTTGATGCCCAGGGCCTTGGCGAAGGCATCGTCCACGGTGGGCAAGTGCGCGGCCTCGATCTTCTTCATCGTGACCAGAAAGTCGGCCTCCTTGCCAGCGACGTCTTTACCTTGGTAGTCATCGGGGAACTTGAGCGGAAAGGTCTTGCTCTCGCCCACCTTCATGCCGCGTACGCCCTGATCAAACTGCTCCAGCATCTGCCCTTCGCCAATGACAAACTGAAATCCCTCCGACTTGCCGCCAGCAAAGGGCTCGCCGTCGATCTTGCCCTCAAAGTCCACGGTCACCCGGTCATCGACCCCGGCACCTTCCGCGGCCGGACGAATTGAAAACGTACGGCGCTGCTTGCGCAGAATTTCGACGGTGCGATCGATCGCCTCGGGCGTGACCTCGGACTCGATGCGATCCACGGTGACCGCCGACAGATCACTCAGCACCACCTCGGGGTAGACCTCGAAAGTGGCGTCGAAGGTCATTTGGCCTTCCGGCGCATCTTCCTTCTGGGTGATCTTGGGCGAGCCCGCCACCCGCAACTGAGCGGTGTTGGTGGCCTCGCTGAAGGCACGGCCCACGCGGTCGTTGAGCACTTCGTATTGCACGGAGTAGCCATACCGTTGGGCGACAACGGACATGGGCACTTTGCCAGGGCGAAACCCGTCAGCACGAACAGTGCGTGAGAGTTTTTTCAGGCGCGCATCCACTTCCTTGCCGATATCGGCTGCGGCCAGGGTGAGCGTGATGCGACGCTCCAGCTTGTCTAGGGTTTCGACGTTGATGGACATGAGAAAAGTGTTGCAGTGCGATTGAATTGAACAGCTGGTGCGCGGGGTCGGACTCGAACCGACACGGAGTTGCCTCCGTCAGGACCTAAACCTGGTGCGTCTACCAATTTCGCCACCCGCGCAAAAACTCCGAAGCGGACGCACCCTCGATCAGGAGGACAAGCCAGCTGCTGGGCGAATCTCTCAATTCTACCCCGAGCACGGGCACCGGGGCCGCCAGCCGTGCACAGGCACCCCGCGAGGAGGGACAATGTGCATTGTGGGTGTCAACCATTACGAAAATTTCCCTGTGGCCTCGCTGCTGTGCCCGCCCCGCTGGCGCCAGCCCATCGCGGCCCTCTATGCCTTTGCTCGCACGGCTGATGACCTGGCAGATGAAGGGGACATGAGCGCTTCGCAGCGTCGAGCACTGCTGGCCCAGTACCGACAAGATCTCGGCTCGGTCTTCGCTGGGCAAGCTCCCTGCGGCCCGTGGGCTCAAGTGTTTGCCGGTCTGCAACGGGCTGTTCAGGATCACCGATTGCCTCAACGGCCATTGGAAGACCTGCTCGATGCCTTCGAACACGACACCCACAACATCGCCCCCGCCACCCGCGACGACTTGCTGACCTACAGCGCCCGCTCGGCCAACCCCATTGGCAGGCTGTTGTTGCACCTGTATGGCCTGCAGGACGCCGTCTTGGAGCAACTCAGTGACCGTGTCTGTACCGGCCTACAGCTGGTGAACTTCTGGCAAGACCTGTCAGTCGACCTGCCCCGCGGGCGCATCTACCTGCCTCAAGAAGATGCCCAGCGTCACGGTGTGGATCTGTCGCAGCCGGCTCGGCTGGTCGACAGTCCGGCCACGCAAGCGCTGGTCGGTGAGTTGTGCTCCTGGGCTGAGACGCTGCTGCACCAGGGTGCCCCTTTGGCGCTGGCCCTCCCCGGGCGCGTAGGTTGGGAGCTTCGACTGGTGGTTCTGGGGGGGCTGCGGGTTCTTGAGAAAATTCGGACCATGTCCTGTCGAACCCTTGGCCAGCGTCCCGTGCTCCACGCCTGGGATGTGGCGCAGATGTGCGCTCGGGCGGTACGCTATCGCTCGCAGTTCTCCCCCGCCTCGAGATGACGCCCCAAGAGTATGTCCAGTCCAAAGCCGCCGCCAGCGGCTCGAGTTTTTATTACGCTTTTTTGTTTCTGCCGCCTGCGCGCCGCCAGGCGATCACGGCCTTTTACGCCTTTTGCCGCGAGGTAGACGATGTGGTGGACGAGGTCCACGACCCGGGCGTGGCGGCGGCCAAGTTGGGGTGGTGGGCGCAGGAAGTCGAGCGTGCATTTGCGGGCGCGGCCAGCCACCCGGCCATGCTGGCCCTGATGCCCCACTGCCCCAGCTTCGGGATTCGACCGGAACATCTGCTCGCGGTTGTAGAGGGCTGCCGAATCGACCTGAACCAAAATCGGTTTTTGGATTTTCCGGCGCTCCAACACTACTGCCACCTGGTGGCCGGCGTGGTGGGCGAGGTGGCGGCCAATATCTTCGGACGCACGCAGGAGCAGACCGTACAGTTTGCACACCGCCTTGGGCTGGCCATGCAGCTGACCAACGTAATCCGCGATGTAGGCGAGGACGCCCGCAGAGGTCGGATCTACTTGCCTTTGTCTGAATTGCAGACCTATGGCGTCAAGGCGCATGAGTTGCTTCAAACCCGCTCGCCTTGGGGCTACAGCGAGCGCTTTTCTGCGTTGATGACCTTTCAGGCGGAACGCGCCCACCGCACCTTCGACGAAGCGTTGTCGTTGCTGCCGGATGAGGATGCCGCCTCACAGCGCTGTGGGCTGATGATGGCCAACATCTACCGCACCTTGCTGCGTGAAATCGAGCGCACCGGGTTTGCCGTCTTGCACCAACGCGTTGCGCTGACCCCCCTGCGAAAGCTGTGGATTGCAGCGCGCACCCAGTGGAAGGGCCGCTAAGGTCCCCGGGGGCCGGCACCAAGCGCCTGGCCGTGATCGGGGCAGGATGGGCGGGCCTGGCCGCGGCCATTGGGGCGGTTCAGCGCGGCTACCAGGTCAGTGTCTTCGAGATGGCCGACCACCCCGGAGGGCGTGCGCGGAGCATGGCCCACGACATCGGCTGGCGTGACAACGGGCAGCACCTGCTCATCGGTGCCTACACCACCTGCCTGGCCCTGATGCAAACAGTGGGCGTTGAGCCGCAAGACGTATTGCTTCGACAACGATTGCAGTTGGTCGATCCACAGGGTCGTGGCCTGAATTTTCCTGGCGGACCGGTTGCGTGGGCCTTTGCCTGCGCCGTGCTGGGTCACCCGCGATGGTCGTGGGTGGACAAGATGACCCTGCTGGCCTGGTCGGGGCGACAGGCCATGAGGGGGTTTGCGTGCGATGAGACCGAAACGGTAGCCCAACTGTGTGGCAAGTGGTCCTTGTCCTTGCGTCGTGAGCTCATCGATCCGCTGTGCATTGCAGCCTTGAACACGCCACCAGAGCATGCCAGTGCCAGGGTGTTTCTGAGGGTACTGGCCGATTCATTCTTCGGCCCGCCTGGATCGTTAGACCTGCTCATCCCCCGCCGCCCCCTCAGCGCCTTGTTCCCACAACCTGCCGTGGAGTGGCTCCAGGGCCAAGGCGCCACGCTGCATTGGCGCCACCGGGTGCGAGAACTGGGGGCGCCAGGGCCTGGCAGCCCACACTGGTGCGTTGAGGGCCAAGCCTTTGATCAGGTGGTATTGGCGTGTCCGGCCTGGGAGGCGGCGCGTCTGGCCTTGCCCCACGCACCGGCGTGGTCGCACGCGGCACAGGCGCAGGAGTTTGACCCCATCGCCACCGTCATCGTGGACGCACCGGGTACCCGCTTGAGCGCCCCCATGGTCTGCCTGAGCACCGGTCCGGCCCAATTCGTATTCGACCACGGCCAACTCGGTGGGCCCCCAGGACGCCTGGCGCTGGTCATCAGTGATGCAGCGCCCGCACTGCAAGCAGGCCTGCCGGCTTTGGCGCAGGCCGCGCTACAACAGGCACAAGAGCAGTTGTGTCCCGCTGCGGCCCAGTCCTCAGCCCGCGTGGTGTCTGTGCTGGCCGAAAAGCGCGCCACTTTCCGTGCGCGAGTGGGCCGCGCGGTACCGTCGGCTCAGGTGGCGCCGGGGTTGTGGGCCGTGGGCGACTATCTGTTCGCGCCCTACCCGTCTACCCTGGAAGCGGCGGTGCGCAGTGCACAAACCGTGACCGATCTCCTGCCTACTGCCTGAACCCGGCCTGCTGGTGCCCCCAGAGTGAGGTGCCTTGCATGGGGGCTTTTCGCCATGTAAAATGTCATCCCAACTTGACACCTGCTCTGGCATGAAATCCAAGGCACCCCAGGCCCCCGCCATTCAAGTTCTGGAGCGCAGTTTTGCGCTGCTTGACGTGCTGGCCGCTCATCCCGATTCGGTTTCTCTCAAGGAAATCAGCGAGCGCACCGGTCTGCATCCCTCCACCGCCCATCGCATCCTCAACGATTTGACGGTCGGCCGCCTCGTCGACCGGGCCCAACCTGGCAGCTACCGCCTGGGCATGCGGCTGCTGGAGTTGGGCAATCTGGTCAAAGCCCGACTGGATGTGCGGCAAGTGGCCCTGGAGCCCATGCGGGAGCTGCATCGGGCCACGCACCAACCTGTGAACCTCTCGGTCAGGCAAGGCGATGAGATCGTCTACATCGAGCGCGTCTACAGTGAGCGATCTGGCATGCAGGTGGTCAGGGCCATTGGCGGGAGAGCGCCTTTGCACCTGACCAGCGTGGGCAAACTCTTCCTGGCCCAAGATGATGCTGCCAAGGTGCGCGCTTACGCCACGCGCACGGGGCTGAGCGGTCATACCCAAAACAGCATCACCGAGCTTGCCAGACTGGATCGCGAACTCGCCGGTGTGCGTAACCACGGATGGGCCCGCGACGATGAAGAATTGGAGTTGGGCGTGCGATGCATGGCCGCCGGAGTACGAGATGATCAAGGACGCCTGGTGGCGGGGCTTTCGATTTCCTCTCCCGCAGACCGACTGCAAGAAGCGTGGTTGGACAAAGTGCGGGCCACCGCAGCAACCATCTCCAGGGCTTTGGGCTGCGCCATGGCGCCCTGAGCGCGCAAACCCCGACGCTAAAGGGTCGGCTCTGGCGAATGGCGGTTGAGCCAAGCACGCAAGCGCTCGGCGTCACCTACGCGGGAATATCGACCCGCCGAATCCAGCAAAACCATGATCAAACGTCTGCCGGCCAGCTGCGCCTCCATCACCACGCAGCGTCCCGCCTCAGAGATGTAGCCGGTCTTTTGGACGACGATGTCCCAAGCCGGGTTGCGCACCAAGGCGTTGGTGTTGCGAAACTCCACCTGCCGCGGCCCTACGGCCACACGCGCCTCTTGGCGGGTAGAAAGGTCTCGGATCGTGTCGTGCCGCGCCACCTCGCGCACCAGCAAACTCAAATCTCGCGCGGTGGACTGGTTGCGACTTGACAGGCCCGTGGGCTCGACAAAGGTGGTGTGGTGCATACCCAGCGCGCTGGCCCGGCGATTCATGGCGGGCACAAAAGCGTCCATTCCTCCTGGAAAAGTTCGGCCCAGGGCATGCGCAGCCCGGTTCTCCGAGGCCATGAGCGCCAAGTGCAGCATCTCGCCACGCGTGAGCGAGGTGCCCACACGCAGTCGGGAGCCACTGCCCTTTTCCGTATCCACATCTTCTTGGGTGATGAGCAAGCGCTCGTCCATGGACAGTCCGGCATCGAGCACCACCAGCGCCGTCATCAGCTTGGTGATGGAAGCGATAGGCAGGACGGCCGTGGAGTTCTTGCTGAACAGCACCTGGTCGGTGTCCGGGTCGACCACCAAGGCCACACTGGACTTCAGGTCCAGCGGATCGTCTGTGGCATGCAGCCCGGCAAGCTGTCCAAAGGAGGGGCGAGACGGCACGGCCGGCTTTCGAGCCTTGGACACCGCCGGCGATTTGGCAGTCGATGCCGTTGACGCTTTTCGCTTGGCCTGGGCTTGGGCTTTGGGGCCTGGTTTGGCTGTCGACTTACCCGCTGCCGGCGCTTGTGCCGTGGGCTTTCGCTGAGCCTTGGCGCCGGCGACATCTTGCGCCCCGACGGTGCCACAAAACACCAATGCCGCCGCCAAACAGCCGCTTGCCCGAATCGCGTTGAATGCCCACAAGCCTAAGCGCAAAACTGCCCCTTGGGCTCCTCGAGTCGGAGCCCGACGGGACTGAGTGTACTTCAGCTTAAAAAATCACGCAATATCATCGGCTTGGCTGCATTTGTTCAAGTGCTTGAGCGGCTCAACGGGCTGGGTGCCTAGCCCTGCGCCGGGACCCGCTCGGTCTTGGCGCGCAGCTTGTTGAGTGCGGCCAGGTAGGCCTTGGCCGACGCGACTACGATATCCGGGTCAGCGCCCACGCCATTGACAACCCGGCCACCGTGCTGGAGTCGCACCGTGACTTCGCCTTGCGACTCGGTACTGCCCGAGGTGATGGCATTGACCGAATACAGCAGCATCTCGGCCCCAGAGCGAACCTGGGACTCGATGGCCTTGAGGCTGGCATCCACCGGGCCATTGCCATCACTTTGCACACGGAACTCCTGCTCACCCACCGCCAGCGTGACCTGAGCGTGAGGACGTTCGCCCATTTCCGAGCGTTGAGCCAAGGACAGCAAACGGTAGTGCTCCTGCTCTTGCGTGACGCTCTCATCGCTGACCAGCGCCAAGATGTCCTCGTCAAAGATCTCCGTCTTGCGGTCTGCCAGATCCTTAAAACGCGCAAAGGCCGCGTTGACCTCCTGCTCAGAGTCCAACGCAATGCCCAACTCCTGCAAGCGCTGCTTGAATGCATTGCGCCCAGACAGCTTGCCCAAGACAATGCGGTTGGTGGTCCAGCCCACATCCTCGGCGCGCAT
>CAYNSW010000043.1:10062-22171 GCA_964400135.1 uncultured Rubrivivax sp.
TAGGTATCGCGTGCCTTGAGCACGCCGTCTTGATGGATGCCAGAGGCATGGGCAAAGGCATTGGCGCCTACCACGGCCTTGTTAGGCTGAACCACAAAGCCTGTGGTCTGCGCCACCATGCGTGAGGCCGGCACGATTTGGGAGGTGTCGATGCCCACTTCCAGACCAAAGTGATCGCGCCGAGTCCGCACCGCCATCACCACCTCTTCCAAGGAACAATTGCCCGCGCGCTCTCCCAGGCCATTGATGGTGCACTCCACCTGACGGGCACCTCCCACCTTCACACCCGCCAGCGAGTTGGCCACCGCCATGCCCAGATCGTTGTGACAGTGCACCGACCACACCGCTTTGTCGGCATTGGGGATGCGTTGACGCAGATTCAACAAGAACTGTCCGTACAACTCGGGGATGGCATAGCCCACGGTATCGGGAATGTTGATGGTGGTAGCCCCTTCGGCGATGACCGTCTCGAGCACCCGGCACAGGAAGTCCGGGTCTGAACGGTAGCCGTCTTCTGGCGAAAACTCCACGTCGTCTCACAGCGTGCGCGCGTAGCGCACCGACTGCTGCGACAACGCGGCGCCACCTTCAGCGCCTCGGCTGCGCGGCTGATATCACGGTCGTTGGCCCGTGCCAATGAGCACACGATGCTGTCCTTGATGACCCCAGCGATAGCCCGCACCGCCTCGAAGTCGCCGTTGCTGGAGGCGGCAAAACCCGCCTCGATCACATCCACCCGCAGTCGCTCCAGCTGACGGGCGATACGCAACTTCTCATCTTTGGTCATGGAGGCCCCAGGCGATTGCTCGCCGTCACGCAAGGTGGTGTCAAAAATGATCAGCTTGTCGGTCATCACTGGCTCCTGAAAGACAAACGGCCCGCAGCGGGGAGGCGGCGGGCCGTTGAGAATAAGAATCGAACAGTCTACTCAACGCGCGCGCGCCACTGCGGCAAACCGCAGTCGTAGTAGCGCCAGTAGCCTTGTCATGCGAAATACTCTAACACGATTGGGCGCGCGTGGAGATTCAGCGGTGCAAACCCGCTTCATCGGGCTCGTCAGTGGAGGTGGCAATCACGCTGACCGGTCGTCCCTTGAGACGCTTCCAGGCATACACACCGAATCCCGACAACCCGTAGAACATGAACAGACCGAACAAGATGGCGGGCGGGTGCAGCGTGATGACGGCAATCAACAAGGCGATCGCCACGATGACAATGAACGGCACCGAGCGCTTGAGACTGACATCTTTGAAGCTGTAAAAGGGCACATTGGTGACCATGGTCAATCCAGCGTACAGGGTCACCCCGAAAGCCACCCACGCCAGCCACATCCCCTGGCGAAGACCGTGCATGCCCGAGTCTTCCATGATCCAGATGAATGACACGAGCAGTGCGGCCGCGCCCGGACTGGGCAGACCTTGAAAGTAACGCTTGTCCACCACACCGATGTTGGTGTTAAAGCGAGCCAGGCGTAAAGCCGCACAAGAGCAGTACACAAAGGCGGCCAACCAACCCCAGCGCCCCAACCCCCGAAGCGCCCATTCGTACATCACCAGCGCCGGGGCGGCCCCAAACGAGACCATGTCGCACAAGCTGTCCATCTGCTCGCCAAAGGCGCTTTGGGTGTTGGTCATGCGCGCGACGCGGCCGTCCAGGCTGTCCAGCACCATGGAGCAAAACACCCCCAAAACCGCGTGCTCAAAGCGTCCTTCCATGGCCATGACCACGGCGTAGAACCCCCCAAACAGCGCTGCCAGCGTGAACAAATTGGGCAGCACATACAAGCCCTTGCGGGGCCCTCGCGCGGGCTCGGGGGCGGCGATCGTCTCGTGGGTCTGGCGATCGGTATCGGGCATATCAGTTGCGGCTCTTGTCCACGAGCTTGTTGGCCTTGATCCACGGCATCATGGCTCGAAGTTTCTCTCCCACCACCTCAATTGGGTGTTCGGCCATCAAGCGGCGCCGTGACATCAGCGTCGGTGCACCAGCGCGGTTTTCCAAAATGAAACTCTTGGCGTATTCACCGGTTTGAATGTCACGCAAGGCCTGCCGCATGATTTCACGGGTTTGGTCATTGACCACCTTGGGCCCCGTGACGTACTCGCCGTATTCGGCGTTGTTGGAAATGGAGTAATTCATGTTGGCAATGCCGCCCTCGTAGATCAAGTCTACGATGAGCTTGAGCTCATGCAGGCACTCAAAGTAGGCCATCTCGGGAGCGTAGCCAGCCTCCACCAGCGTCTCAAACCCTGCTTTGATCAACTCTACCGTTCCACCGCACAGCACGGCCTGCTCACCGAACAGGTCGGTTTCCGTCTCTTCGCGGAAGTTGGTTTCGATGATGCCGGCTTTGCCGCCGCCGTTGGCCGCGGCGTAGCTCAGCGCCAGATCACGCGCCTTGCCAGAGCGATCGGCATGCACGGCAATCAGATGCGGTACCCCCCCACCCTGGGTGTAGGTATTGCGCACCGTGTGGCCCGGTGCCTTGGGCGCGACCATCCACACATCCAGGTCATCGCGGGGCACCACCTGGCCGTAGTGCACATTGAACCCGTGGGCAAAAGCCAACGAGGCGCCTTGTCGGATATGGGGCTCCACATCGTTCTTGTACACCGAAGCAATCTGCTCATCAGGCAGCAGGATCATGACCACATCGGCCTGCTTGACCGCCTCGGCAACCTCGGCTACGCGCAAACCGGCCTTTTCCACCTTGGACCACGATGCTCCGCCACGGCGAAGTCCCACGGTGACCTTGACGCCACTGTCGTTGAGGTTTTGAGCATGCGCATGACCTTGAGAGCCATAACCCACGATCGTGACCTGCTTGCCTTTGATCAGGCTGAGGTCGGCGTCCTTGTCATAAAAGACCTTCATTTGTTGTTTCTCCGTTCAGTGTCAAACTCTCAAAATCCGCTCGCCACGCCCGATGCCGCTCGCACCGGTGCGCACCGTCTCCAAAATGGCGCTTCGCTCGATGGCCTGCAAAAAGGCATCGAGTTTGGCCGAATCCCCCGTCAGCTCGATCGTGTAAGCCTTATCGGTCACATCGATCACGCGCCCGCGAAAAATATCGGCCATGCGCATCATTTCCTCTCGCTCTTTGCCGACTGCTCGCACCTTGATGAGCATGAGCTCGCGCTCGGTGTAGCTGCCTTCGGTCAGGTCCACCACCTTGACCACCTCGATCAGGCGATTCAGATGCTTGGTGATCTGCTCGATCACGTCATCGGAGCCCGTGGTGACGATGGTCATGCGCGACAACGAGGCATCTTCGGTTGGCGCCACCGTGAGGCTTTCAATGTTGTAGCCGCGAGCTGAGAACAGGCCAACCACCCGAGACAGGGCCCCGGGCTCGTTTTCCAAAAGTACCGCAATGATATGTTTCATGACTTCAAGTGACTGAGGCCCGCCACAGGATCCGGACCGCTACAACCGCTCAGGTTGCGCGGATTTCGGGTGGGCATTGACGGGCCTGAATTCCGAATCGGTCAAGACGACTGGCAGGCGCCTAGAGGTCTTCTGCCCCCAACAGCATCTCGGTGATGCCCTTGCCGGCTTGCACCATGGGCCACACGTTTTCCGTCGGATCCGTTCTCACGTCCAAAAAGACGGTGCGATCGGTCAAGCGCATGGCCTCGCGCAAGGCAGGCTCCACGTCGGCAGGACGCTCCACCAGGATTCCGACATGCCCGTAGGCCTCGGCGATCTTGACGAAGTCGGGCAGCGCATCCATGTAGCTGTGCGAATAGCGCTTGCCGTAGTCCAACTCCTGCCACTGACGCACCATCCCCAAATAGCGGTTGTTCAATGAGACGATCTTGACGGGCGTCTTGTACTGCTGGCAGGTGGACAGCTCTTGGATACACATCTGAATCGAGCCTTCTCCCGTCACGCAGAACACGTCCGCCTGAGGCTTGGCCAGCTTGATCCCCATGGCATAGGGCAGGCCCACGCCCATCGTGCCCAGCCCGCCAGAGTTGATCCAACGGCGTGGCTGCTCAAAGCCGTAGTACTGGGCGGCCCACATCTGGTGCTGCCCCACGTCGGAGGTGATGTAGGCCTCGCGGTCACGGGTCAGCCGATGCAAGGTCTCCACCACCATCTGGGGCTTGATGACGTCATCGCTGGGGCGGTACTTGAGACACTCGCGACCACGCCAGGCTTGGATCTGTTCCCACCAGGGCGCCAGGGCTTGAGCGGGGGTACGCGCTCGGGCCTCTTTGATTTGCGCGAGCAGCTCCTGCAAGACATCCTTGACATGGCCCACGATAGGCACGTCGACCTTCACCCGCTTGGAGATGGAAGACGGGTCGATGTCGACATGGATGATCTTGCGCGAGACCTGTGCGAAGTGGCTGGGATTGCCAATCACCCGGTCATCGAATCGCGCCCCGACGGCCAACAAGACATCGCAGTTTTGCATGGTCATATTGGCTTCATAGGTGCCGTGCATGCCGAGCATGCCCAGAAAGTGTGGGTGGCTGGCGGGAACGGCACCCAAACCCATGAGGGTGTTGGTGCAGGGATACCCCAGCAAGTCCACCAGCTCACGAAGCTCGGCACAGGCCTCGCCCAGGATCACACCGCCACCGGTGTAGATGTAGGGTCGCTGCGCGTTCAACAGCAGCTGCACCGCCTTGCGGATTTGCCCCGCGTGGCCCTTGCGTACCGGGTTGTAGGAGCGCATCTCCACATGATCCGGGTAAGCAAATTTGGCCGTCTTCAGAGACACATCCTTGGGCACGTCTACCACCACCGGACCTGGTCGCCCCGAGCGCGCGATATGAAAGGCCTTCTTCAGGGTCATGGCCAGGTCGTTGACGTCCTTGACCAAGAAATTGTGTTTGACGATGGGCCGAGTGATGCCCACGGTGTCACATTCCTGAAAGGCATCCAAACCGATAGCGGGCGTGGGAACCTGTCCGGTGATGATCACCATGGGAATGGAGTCCATGTAGGCAGTGGCAATGCCGGTCACGGCATTGGTCACCCCTGGGCCAGAGGTCACCAGGGCCACCCCCACCTCTCCGGTGGCTCGGGCGTAGCCATCGGCTGCGTGGATCGCCGCCTGCTCGTGGCGTACCAGCACATGCTCGATGGACTCTTGCTTGTACAGCGCGTCGTAGATGTAGAGCACGGCGCCACCGGGATAACCCCAGACAAAGCGCACGCCCTCCGCTTGCAGGCACCGGACGAGAATTTCCGAGCCGTTGATTTCGGTAGTGGGATGGGAAGACGATGCCGAGACGGCAGGGGTCACTTCCGCTGCAGTGAGATCCATAAAAACACCTCTGTGAATTTCTCTGACGAAAAACCATCGGCGCTCCTGCGACACACCCTTGTGAGGCGGTTTCGGAGCAAGCAGCCAAGACGCCACCCGCGGCGGTCCACGGGATGGATTCAGACCGGAAACGTTTTGCGAACCCAACATTATCGCAGATGCCATAATCAGGGTCCCTTCAGGCGCTTTGAAGCACCGAACACTTGGCCAGCGACCAGGAACTCGCCGAATTTCTCAAAGACGTGCAGCGCCGGGCGTTTCGTCGCACGGTGTTTTCCGTTCGGGACGAGGATGCAGCGCTCGATATCGTCCAAGACGCCATGATTCGACTGGCCCAGCGCTATGCCCAGCGCCCGGCCGAAGAGTTGCCACTGCTGTTCCAGCGCATCTTGGTCAACGCCACCATGGACTGGTTTCGGCGCCAAAAGGTTCGCGACGCCATCATCAGTCCGCTGAGCGATCTGGAACGCCCCGAAGACACCTTGGGCTCAGAGTTGCCGGGGGAGGGTGTGGCCGATGACGACCCCTGGACCCAAGGCGCCGACCACACCGTCATGCGCCGGGAATTGCTGCTGCTCATCGAATCCGAGATCGCCGCCCTGCCCGCCCGTCAACGCGAAGCCTTCCTGCTGCGTTATTGGGAGGAGTTCGACGTCAACGAGACAGCGCAAATCATGGGTTGCTCGGAAGGCAGTGTCAAAACCCACTGCTCCCGAGCCGTTCAGTCTTTGGCTAACTCTTTGAAATCTAAAGGAATTTCTCTGTGACTGCCCGCTTCGAGTCCAATGCCGCGTCCAAGCCGGAGTCCTGGGCCGATGGGCACGGCCGGCAGTCCCACGCGCAGTCACGGGTTGCCCATCGCCTGATTCAAGCCCTCGATGCGCGTCTGGGAGATGGCCTGCCTCACGATATTGACCAGCGCCTGCGGGTGGCCCGTCAGCATGCTTTGACAGCGGCGCGGCATGCCCGCCTGGCCGCTCAAGGGGCGGTAGCGGGGGTCACGCTGGGCAATGCCACGGTGGCCCTCATGCCGCCGTGGTGGCTGCGGCTGGCGTCTTGGTTGCCGCTGCTGGTGCTGGTGGCCGGTCTTTGGGGCATCGGCCACTTCAACGAGTGGGAAAGAATCCAGGCCGCCGCTGAAATCGACACGTTTTTGTTGGCCGACGACCTGCCTCCTCAAGCCTTTGTGGATCCGGGCTTCGCCGAGTTTTTGAGGCAGTCTTCTCCATGAGGATCCCTCACCGCTCTTGGAAGCTGGGAGCCTGTGGGCTCGTCTTGGTGGGCCTTTTGAGCGCCAACGCCTGGAGCAACGAGAAAACCGCAGGGCGTCCGGCGGCTGAACGGGGGCCCGCCTGGCATCAGCTGTCTGAGCGCCAGCAGCGCGCCCTGGCTCCGCTGCAACGCGACTGGTCGCAAATTGATGCGGCCCGAAAGGCCAAGTGGCTGGAGGTGGCCTCTCGATTTGAGGCCATGCGCCCTGAGGAGCGTGCCCGCGTGCAAGAACGCATGGCCGATTGGGCGCGCATGAGTCCGGCGCAGAGAGGACAGGCGCGGCTGCAGTACCAAGAGGTTCAGCAATGGAGCGCGCAGACCCGCCAAGAGCGCTGGGAGGCCTACCAGTCGCTCCCCGCAGACCAACGCCAGGCGCTGGCCGAAGCGGCGCGTCAACCGGTGGCTCCCCCCGCTGTGGCTCGGCCCGGTTCTGCGCTGGCTGCCGAGAAAAAGGGCACTGCTCCGGCTTTGGCCCAACTGCCCCGCGCTCAGTCCGTCGCCCCCACCGTTGTGCAGGCCCGGCCCGGTGCCAGCACCACCTTGGTCACCGCGCGTCAAGTCACTCAGCGCGCACCCGTGATCTCCGGACAGCCCAAAGTGGCATCCAAGAAACCGTTTGTCGATCCGGTGACGCTGCTGCCCACTCAAGGGCCTCAAGCGGCCATCGCGGCGGTGGAAAGCTCCGGCGAGACGTCTGAAGGCAATTCCGGCCCCACCCCATGACGGTGGTGGCCGGCCTGTGGCGGCGGCTGGCCGCCTTCGTCTACGAGGGGTTGCTGTTGTTTGGCGTGGTCATGCTGGCAGGCTTTATCTACGGCACCTTGACCCAACAACGACACGCTTTACAAGGCCAAACCGGCCTGAAGATTTTCGTTTTTCTCGTCTTAGGTGCCTATTTCGTGTGGTTCTGGAGCCGCCACGGGCAGACTCTGGCCATGCGGACCTGGAGACTTCGCCTGGTTCGCGCCGACGGCGCGGGCATTGGCTGGGTGCGTGCCTGCTGCCGGTATGTCTTGGCCTGGTTGTGGTTCCTGCCTGCCTTGGCAGCGCAAGCGGCTGCCGGTTTACAAGGAGCTGGCGTGACTTTTGGCATGATGCTCACCGGTATCCTGGCCTACGTGTTGGTGGCCCGTTTTCTGCCAGACCGGCAGTTCCTGCATGATTGGATTTGCGGCACCTGCATCATCGACAACCCGCCCCAGCCCCAGGTGACTATCCCCTCATGAAGGCTCAACGTTTTTCCCTGTGTGTCTACTGCGGCTCGCGACGTGGCGTACAGAGCGCTTTTGCAGAGGCGGCCTACGCGGTGGGACAAGAAATTGGCAAACGCGGCTGGCAGCTGGTCTACGGCGGAGGTCAGGTGGGCCTCATGGGCATTGTGGCCGACGCCGCGTTGCAACACGGTGCCCGTGTGGTGGGCGTCATCCCCCGCGTCCTCATGGAGCGCGAGGTGGGCCATGCCCGCCTCGACGAGATGCACGTGGTGGACACCATGCACCAGCGCAAGCACATGATGGCCGAGCACGCGCACGCATTCTTGGCGTTGCCCGGGGGGATCGGCACGCTGGAGGAGTTGTATGAAGTGTGGACGTGGCGGCAACTGGGCTACCACGACAAGCCCATCGGCTTACTCAATGTGCAAGGCTTTTACGACACGCTACTGGGCTTCATGGACCTGGTGCGCGACCAGGGGTTCTTGGGTCCCGAGCAACTGGGCTTGGTCCATCAACATGCGCAAGTAGGCGCCATGCTCGATACGCTTTATCAACAAGCCCGCACAACAACGGGCACGCAAGACCTCAGCCGAATCTGAAATCCATCGGCATCAGACCGCCGCCTCGTCGGTCTCGCCCGTGCGGATCCGCACCACTTGTTCCACAGGGGTGACGAAAATCTTGCCATCGCCGATCTTGCCGGTCTTGGCGGCTTTGACGATGGCATCCAGGCATAAATCGACTTCGCTGTCCTTGACCACCACCTCAATCTTGACCTTGGGCAGAAAGTCCACCACATACTCTGCTCCGCGGTAGAGCTCTGTATGACCCTTTTGACGCCCGAAACCCTTGACCTCGGTGACCGTCAAACCTGATACCCCGACCTCGGCCAGACTCTCCCGTACTTCCTCGAGTTTGAACGGCTTGATGACGGCGGTGATCATTTTCATGGCGCTCTCCTGCGGCAACAGTGCACAGTGTAGCTAGTCCCGAAAACGGGAGGTGATGGGATAGCGCCAATCCCGACCGAAGGCGCGGTGGGTGATGCGAATGCCCACCGGAGCCTGGCGGCGTTTGTACTCGTTGATTCGGATCAACCGCACCACCTGCTCCACATCGGCTCGGGCGAACCCGGCGCTGACAATGTCTTCCACCGTTTGGTCCTCTTCCATGTACCGCGCCAGGATGGCGTCAAGCACCTCATACGGTGGCAGGCTGTCTTGATCGGTTTGATCGGGACGCAACTCGGCCGAAGGTGCGCGGGTGATGATGCGCTGTGGAATCAAATCAGGCGCCTGGGGCCCCCTTTGTGCGGCGGCCTGCTCGTTCTTCCATCGTGCCAGCCGATACACGAGGGTCTTGGCCACATCCTTGATCACCGCGAATCCGCCCGCCATGTCGCCATACAAAGTGCAGTAGCCCGTGGCCATTTCACTCTTGTTCCCGGTGGTCAAGACGATGGCTCCGGTCTTGTTGGACAAGGCCATGAGCAGGGTGCCGCGCACCCGGGCCTGGATGTTTTCTTCCGTCGCATCCAGGGGCAATCCCGAAAACTCCTTGCGCAAGGCGTCTTCAAAGGCAGCCACCATCGGGGCAATCGAGATCTCGTCGTAGCGCACGCTAAGCCCTTGGGCCATCTTGCGCGCGTCTTCCCACGACATGGGGGCTGTATAGGGCGAGGGCATCATGACGGTGCGCACCCGCTGCGGACCCAGGGCCTCTACGGCAATGGCCAGGACCAAAGCCGAGTCAATGCCGCCTGATAGGCCAATGAGGGCGGCGGGAAACCGGTTCTTGTTGACATAGTCGCGAACCCCCAGCACCAAGGCCTTCCAAGCCTGCTCTTCCACACCCGGCAAGGGGTGAATCTGCCCGCGTACGTGACCCGCAGCCTCGATGGCAATGGTTTGCACATCAGGCTCAAACGAGGGAGCACGAGCGGCCAATCGGCCCTGGGCATCCACCGCGAAGGAGGCGCCGTCAAACACCACCTCGTCTTGTCCGCCCACAAGATGGGCATACACCAGCGGCAGGCCCAGGGCTTTGGCCCGCTGGGCCATGCGTGCCTCGCGATCGTTCGCCTTGTCCAAATGAAAGGGGCTGGCGTTGAGCACACACAAGACCTGGGCGCCAGCATCTCGAGCCAGCAGCCCGGGCTCCTCGAACCAGGCGTCTTCGCAAATCAGTACACCCAACTTCACACCTTGCACACTGAAAACCAGTGCGCCAGCACCACTGTCGCGACCGGAGGCGAAGTAGCGCTTTTCATCGAAGACCTGGTAGTTGGGTAACTCGCGCTTGAAGTAATGCCCCACCATGGCACCCCGATGAAAGACCGTGGCGGCATTGAAGGCTTGCGCGCAGGACATAGACTTAGACCGTCCGCTCGCATCCGGAATCGACTGCGGATGCCCCACCACCACATGCAAATCTGCCCATTGCCCCAATTGCTCAGCCAGCGCTTGCAGTGTCTGGGCGCAGGCGTGCATGAAGGCCGGGCGCAACAGCAGGTCTTCTGGGGGGTATCCGGTGAGGGCCAATTCGGGAGCCAACAACACCTGGGCGCCTTGTTCATGCGCCTGACGCGCCGCCTCCACGATCAGCTGGGCGTTGCCGGCCAGGTCGCCGACCACCGGATTGATTTGGGCCCACGCCACTTTCACCATGGGAGCGCTCCGGCGCGATAAGGGATGCTCGAAAGACCTGACACGATCGGCGATTATGTCATCGACATCGTGAGCTCGCCAGGCGCGGTAGATCCAAGCGCCTGGTCGCTGCTGCTGTCTGCGCAAGACCACCCCACCCCGTTTTTGAAGCTTGAGTATCTGCAAGCCTTGCACGATTCAGGCAGCGCAGTGCCCGACACAGGGTGGTTGCCACAGTGGGTGCTGCTGCATGACCGCCACGGTCAGCTGCAGGCTGCCGCCCCGCTGTATCTGAAGTCGCACTCATATGGCGAGTACGTATTTGACTGGGCCTGGGCCGATGCCTACCGCCGCCATGGGTTGCGCTACTACCCCAAGCTCTTGGCCGCCGTGCCCTTTACGCCCTGTACCGGCTCTCGATTGCTGGCGCAAACGCCCGCCGCGCGCCAGGCGCTGGTCAGCCTCCTGCCCGAGTTGGTCTCGCGCAATGGCCTGTCGTCGATACACCTGCTGTTCCTGTCAGACAAAGACCGCGCACCGTTGCAAGACTTTGACGCCTTGGGGTGGATGCTGCGCACCCAGGTGCAGTTTCATTGGCATCAAGACCCGGCCCATGCGGGCGAGGACTTTGAGCACTTCTTGAGTCGACTTCAGCGCCACAAGCGCAAGAACATCCTGCAGGAACGTCGTCGGGTGCGCGAGGCGGGTGTCACCTTCACGGCGCACGAGGGCGCGCAGATCAGCCCGGCCGACTGGGACCACTTTTACCGCTGCCACGAGGCCACCTATGCAGTGCGTGGCTCCAAGCCGTATCTGACCCGCGACTTCTTCCATCGCATGGCCCAGTCAATGCCTGAGCATTGGCTGATGTTCGTGGGCTGGCAGGACGGGCAACGTGTGGCCGCATCGCTGGTGGCCATCGATCGTGCCTCTGGTTGTGCCTGGGGACGGTACTGGGGCAGCGTGCGCGAGCTGGATGCCGTGCACTTCGAGGCCTGCTACTACCAGCCGCTGGCATGGTGCCTCGATCAGGGCTTTGTGCGGTTCGAGGGCGGAGCCCAAGGCGAACACAAGATGGCCAGAGGCCTGATGCCGCAACCCACCTATTCCGCCCATTGGCTGAGCGATACGAGATTTGCGCAGGCGGTTGACCGCTTTCTCAGCGAGGAAAGTCAGGCTGTCGACGAGTATCAACAAGCGCTTAAAGCGCGCAGCCCCTTTCGGCCAGACCGATAAGGGGCTGCGTGGGAAACGCCTTGGAGGCTTACTTGGAGGCCGCCGGTGCGGGTGCGCTCGCCTCTGAAGCTGCCTGCACGGCAGGCGTCGCCGCGGGTGCCGGCGCCACGATGGCCGCTGGCGCAGGGGGCGGCGCGGCCGATTTGGTGGCCCCAGCGGGCAACAAGGGCACGATCAGCAGTGCCACGATATTGATGATCTTGATCAAGGGGTTGACCGCAGGGCCTGCCGTGTCCTTGTAGGGATCACCCACGGTATCACCCGTCACGGCTGCCTTGTGGGCATCGCTGCCCTTGCCACCGTGGTGACCGTCTTCGATGTACTTCTTGGCGTTGTCCCAAGCGCCTCCACCCGTACACATCGAGATCGCCACAAACAGACCGGTGACGATGGTGCCCATGAGCAAACCACCCAGCGCCTCGGCACCCAAGACCAGACCCACCACGATGGGCACCACCACG
>CAYNSW010000044.1:0-4571 GCA_964400135.1 uncultured Rubrivivax sp.
CGTGATGAGCGACATCAACGTCACGCCGCTGGTGGACGTGATGCTGGTGTTGCTCATCATCTTCCTCATCACCATTCCGGTGGTGACGCAGTCAATCAAGCTGGAGTTGCCCAAGGAGCGCAACCTGCCCACGCAGACCAAGCCCGAGAACATCGTGATCGCGGTCAACCGTGATGGCGAGGTGTATTGGGGCATGGAGCGCATGCCCGACAACGAGACGCTGGTCAACCGCTTGAAGACCGAGGCGGTGAAAGAACCCCAGCCCGAGGTGCACATCCGCGGTGATGGCGAGGTGCGCTACGAGGCCGTGGGACGCGTGGTGGTGGCCTGCCAGCGTGCGGGCATCTACAAGGTGGGTTTCATTACCGAGCCGCCTATGGGCAGCGGCACGCGCTGAGGCAGTGCCAAGGGAGAAGACAACATGGGTATGAACGTAGGCAAGGCGAGCTCGGATGACGACGGTGAGGTGATGGTGGACATCAACACCACGCCGCTGATCGATGTGATGCTGGTGCTGCTCATCATGTTCATCATCACCATCCCCATTCAAACGCACGCGGTGAAGATGAACATGCCCGTGCCCACCAAGAACTCGCCCCCGCCCAAGCCCCCAGAGATCATCCGCATCGATGTGGACTTTGACGGCACGATTGGCTGGAACGGGGTGGTGATTCCCGATCGCGCCACGCTGGAGGCCAAGTTGCAAGAGGTGGCCAGCGCCGCCGATCAACCCGAGGTGCACCTGCGCCCCAACAAGTTGGTGACCTACAAGGTGGTGGCCATGATCATGGCCTCGGCGCAGCGCTTGGGCGTGACCAAGATCGGCATCGTCGGCAACGAACAGTTTCTCTAGCCTCACCGTCATGAAATACAACGCCTGGTTCCTGGCCGCCGCGGTGGCGGCCTGTTCTTTGGGGTCCGCCTTCCCTGCCCACGCGCAGGGCGTGCGCGCTGAAATCGGCCGGCCGCTGCAGCAAGCGGCCGAACTCGTCAAGGCAGGCAAGGGTCGCGAGGCCTTGGCCAAGGTGCGCGAGGCCGAGGCCGTAGAAGGCAAGAGTGCGGCCGAGCAGCTCACGGTGGACCGCATGAAGGCCGCTGCTGCCCAGCGCGCGGGTGAGCACGCTGTGGCCGTGCAGGCGCTGGAAGCCATACACCCCAAGACCTCGGGGGCAGAAGCCGGACAGATTGCCGAGCAGATTGCCTTTGCGTATTCGCAACTGAAGAACAACGCCAAGGCCAGCGAGTGGATCGGCAAGGCGCAGCAAGCGGGCAACAACAGCGCCTCGCTCAAACAATTGCAAAGCTATTTGCAAGGCGCCAGTGGCGACTACGCGGCCATTGCCAAGGATGCAGCCGCCGCGGTGGCGGCCGCCGAGGCGGCGGGCCGCAAACCCGATGAAAACGACCTGCTGCGCCTGGCCGATGCCTATCAGCGCACGGGCAATGCCTCGGGCCAGTCGGCCACGCTGGAGAAGCTGCTGTTCAACTACCCGGGCAAAAAGACCTACTGGGATGCCTACCTGGGTCGTCTGGCCCGCCGCTCGGGTTTTGAGCGCTTCACGCTCGATGTGATGCGGCTGCGACTGGAAACGGGCTCATTGACCAAGACCGAAGATTTTGTGGAGATGGCGCAGCTGGCCTTGCAAGCGGGCCTGCCCGCCGAGGGCCGGCGCATCGTGGAGCGTGGCTATGCCGCCAAGGTCCTGGGCACGGGCCCCGAGGCCGAGCGACACAAGCGCCTGAAGGACCTGGCCGTCAAGCGCGAAGAAGAAGCGCGCGCGGCCATTGCCAACCAGGCGCGCGAAGCGGGCGAGCAAAAGACCGGGGATGATCTGGTGAAGGTGGGCTACGCCCAAGCCTCTTTGGGCAATGTGGACGAAGGCGTCAAGCTCATCGAACAAGGCATTGCCAAGGGCGGGCTCAAGCGCCCCGAAGAAGCCAAGCTGCGACTGGGCATGGCCCAGCTGCAAAAAAACCGCGCCAAGGCCTTGGGCGTCTTGCGCAGCGTGGGCGGCAACGACGGCTCGGCAGAGATCGCGCGCCTGTGGACTTTGGTGGGCGCCTGAGTCGGCGCTTCAGTGGGGGTTTCGGTCACCTCTGGGGCGGCCCGGCGCGGGCCTGACCCGAGCACTGTGCGCGTGATTTAGCGTCCTTGCGTGAGGACGTCTTTGCCGATGATGAGCTGCTGCACCTCGGTGGCACCCTCGTAGATGCGCAAGGCGCGAATCTCGCGGTACAGCGACTCCACCTTCTGCCCCACCTGAACCCCAAGTCCGCCGTGCATCTGTAGCGCACGGTCGATGACGCGCTGGGCGTTCTCGGTAGCCACCATCTTGGCCATGGCCGCTTCGCGCGTGGTGCGCACCCCGCGCACATCGCGCAACCAAGCGGCCCGGTAGGTGAGCAAGGCCGCCGCATCCACCGCCGCCACCATCTCGCCCAGCGCCGCCTGCGTGAGCTGAAAATCCGCCAGCGTCTGACCGAACATCTGGCGCTGCTGAACATAACGCAGCGCCTCGTCGATCGCGCGCTGTGCAAAGCCCAAGGCCGCAGCTGCCACCGAGGCGCGGAAGATATCCAGGGTGCGCATGGCCAGCTTGAACCCTTCACCAGGCTCGCCAAGCATCTGGGTGCGCGGAATGCGGCACTGCGTGAACCGCAAACGCGCCAGTGGATGCGGCGCCATCACCTCGATGCGCTCGGCAATCTCCAGGCCCGGCGTATCCGCCGGCACCACAAAGGCACTCAGGCCGCGCGTGCCCGGGGCCTCGCCCGTGCGCGCAAACACGGTGTAGACATCGGCAATGCCACCGTTGCTGATCCAGGTCTTCTGTCCATCGAGCACCACATGGTCACCGTCCCACCGCGCCGAGCACTTCAGGGCCGCCACGTCCGATCCGGCCTGTGGCTCCGAGAGCGCAAAGGCGGCAATCCACTCCCCACGGGCCACCCGGGGCAATACCTGGGCTTGCACTTGCGCCGAGCCCGCCAGGCTGATGGCGCCCGTACCCAGGCCCTGCATGGCCAAAGCAAAATCGGCCAGACCATCGTGGCGCGCGAGGATTTGGCGGGCCACCACCAAGGCGCGCGAATCGATCTGGGGCAATACCCCACCGTGAGCAGCCGGCACGCACCAACGCAAGAAGCCGGCTTGGCCCAGCGCGGCCACCAGTTGGCGGCAGCTGCCGTCAGCGTCGTGGTGATCAACGGCCTGCAGGTGCTGGGCGCCCCACGCATCGAGCTCGCGGGCCAGCGCCTGGTGGTGGGGCTCAAAAAACGGCAGGTCCCAGGCGTCGGTGCTCATGCGGGGCCTGCGGCGTTGGCAGCGGCCGCTTGCGCGCGCTGCAGCAAGGTCTCGTACTGGCTGCGACCCGACAGATAGGGTGCCGGCCACGGGATGGCCGCGTGACCGATCTTGGCCGCCTCGTGCAGCGTCCAGGCCGGGTCGGCCAGGTGCGGCCGCGCCACCGCACACAAGTCGGCGCGGCCTGCGGCGATGACCATATTGATGTGGTCGGCCTCGGAGATGGCTCCCACGGCCACCGTGGGAATGCCCACTTCATTGCGGATGCGATCGGCAAAGGGGGTTTGGTACATGCGGCCGTAAACGGGCTTTTGCTCGGCCACCACCTGGCCAGAAGAGCAATCGATGATGTCGGCGCCCGCGTCTTTGAAAAGCCGGGCCAGGGCCACGGCGTCATCGGCCGTGTTGCCCCCGGGGTACCAGTCGTGGCACGACAGACGCACCGCCATGGGTCGATCTTGCGGCCAGGCTGCGCGCACCGCAGCAAACACCTCCAGCGGATAGCGCGCGCGGTTGGGAATGGAGCCGCCGTACTCGTCCTGGCGTTGATTGGTCAGCGGCGAGAGGAAACTGGACAGGAGGTAGCCGTGCGCGCAGTGCAGCTCCAAGATGTCGAAGCCGCATCCCGCCGCGCGACGGGCGGCCGCTGCAAACTCATCTCTGACCCGGTCCATCTGGGCGCGGGTCATGGCCGTGGGCACGCGCGAGTGCGGCAGGTAAGGCAAGGGCGACGCACTGATCAGCGGCCAGTCGCCCTGCCCGCTGGGCAAGGGCTCATCGCCGCCGCCGGCCCAGGGCAGGCAGGTGGCGCCCTTGCGCCCGGCATGGCCCAGCTGCAGGCCCATGCGCGCGCCCGAGTGGGTGTGCACAAATTCGACGATTCGGCGCCATGCGTTGGCCTGCTCGTCGTTCCACAGCCCTGTGCACCCGGGGGTGATGCGCCCATCGGCACTGGGCGCGGTCATCTCGGTATAGATCAGCCCCGCACCACCCAGGGCCCGTGCGCCAAAGTGCACCAGATGAAAATCGCCAGGCACGCCGTCTTGCGCCGAGTACACCGCCATGGGTGAGACCACCACCCGGTTGCTCACCGTCATGCCGCGCAAGGTGTAGGGCGTGAACATGGGGCTGGGCGGTTTGACATTGGGGCCCAGCGCCTCGGGCGCCACCCCTGCGCGCTGCGCAAACCAACGCTCGTAGCCTTGGAGCCACTTCGCATCACGCAAGCGCAGGTTCTCGTGGCTGATGCGCTGGCTGCGCGTGAGCA
>CAYNSW010000044.1:4581-22041 GCA_964400135.1 uncultured Rubrivivax sp.
AGGGTGTAGGGCGTGAACATGGGGGGGCGGGCGCCCTGGCTCGCACTTCCCCCGGCGCGGCTGGCGAACCAGGCCTCATAGCCCTCGAGCCAGCCCTTGTCGCGCAGGCGCAGGTTCTCGTGGCTGATGCGCTGGCTGCGCGTGAGCATGGAGTACATGAACTGCTCGGGTTGCAGCTGATCGCAGTAGCGCGTACCCACCACCTCAAACCACTCCATGGCGTTCCACGCCGCGTTTTGCAGCCTGAGCACATCCACCTCGCGCTCGGCTTGGTAGCGTTGCAACACGGCGGGGATGTCATTGCCCAAATCGCGAAAGCAGCGCGTGAGCTCGATGGCGTCTTCCAGGGCCAGCTTGGTGCCCGAGCCGATGGCAAAGTGCGCCGTGTGCACGGCGTCTCCCATCAGCACCACATGGCTGCGGCCGTTGTGCATGTGCCAGCGCTTGCAGCGCACCCGCTGAAAATTCAACCAGGCGGAGCCGCGCAGGTGGCGGGCATTGGTCATGAGCGGGTGGCCGTTCAGGTGCCGGGCAAAGAGTTTTTCGCAAAACGCCACCGACTCGTCGCTGCTGTAGGCATCCAGGCCATGGGCCTTCCACACCGCCTCGGGTGTTTCCACAATGAACGTGGTGGTGCGGTCGTCAAATTTGTAGACATGCGCCTGAAACCAGCCGTGCTCGGTTTTTTCGAACAGGAAGTTGAAGGCGTCAAACAGCTTGGTGGTGCCCAGCCAGATGAAGCGGTTGGGCCGGGTGACGATATCGGGCTCGAACACCGCCTCGTGACGCTGGCGCACGCGCGAGTTGACGCCGTCGCTGGCGATGATCAGATCGGCGTCGGGGTAATCGGCATCGGAGTCGGCCTCGGTTTCAAAGACCAGCTCCACACCCAGCGCCTCGCAGCGCGACTGCAAAATGTTGAGCAGCTTCTTGCGGCCAATGCCCACAAAGCCGTGCCCTCCCGAGCGGATGCTCTGCCCCTTGAAGTGCAGCTCGATATCGTCCCAGTGGTTGAAGGCCACCTCGATTTCATCGGCGGTTTGCGCGTCCCACTGACGCATATTGTCCATGGTGGCATCGGAAAACACCACGCCCCAGCCAAAGGTGTCGTAGGGCCGGTTGCGCTCCACCACCGTGATGCGGTGAGTGGGGTCGAGCTTTTTCATCAAGAGGGCGAAGTACAGGCCCGCTGGGCCTCCGCCGATGCAAACAATGCGCATAGGGGGTCAAGTGTAGCGGCCCCGCCTAGAATCACTCGCATGGACATATCTGCTCACCTGCAAGACCTGGGTCACGGCGTCTGGGCCATCGACACCGGGTTTCAGCGCGATCACTTCGATGCCGCCTACCTCATCGTGCACGATCGTCGGGCCGCCTTCGTGGACACCGGCACCAACCACGCCGTGCCGCGGCTGCTGGCCGCCCTGGAACACCTGAACCTGTCGCCGGGCGCGGTGGACTGGGTGATTCCCACCCATGTGCACCTGGACCACGCCGGTGGCGTGGGCAGCCTGATGCAAGCCCTGCCGCGTGCGCGCGTGTTGGTGCACCCGCGCGGTGCCCGACACATGATCGACCCCAGTGCCTTGTACCGAGGCGCCCTGGCGGTGTATGGGCAAGAGGAGATGGACCGCTCCTACGGCGCGCTCGTGCCCGTGCGCGCCGAGCGGGTGGTCTCGTCCACCCATGAGATGGTGGTGCACGTGGGCGGTCGGCCCTTGAAGCTCATCGACACCCCCGGCCACGCCAAGCACCACCACTGCATCTGGGATGCGCAGTCGCGTGGCTGGTTCACGGGCGACACCTTTGGCCTGAGCTATCGCGAATTCGATACCGACCGCGGTGCGTGGATCTTGCCCACCTCCACCCCCGTGCAGTTCGAGCCCGAGGCCCTGCGCGAGTCGGTAGGCACCCTGCTGTCGGCCGCGCCACAGAGCATGTACCTCACCCACTACGGTCGGGTGGGCGAGGTGCCTCGCCTGGGTGAGTTGCTGCTCGACTTGCTGGAGGCCACCGTGCAACGCGCCCGCGAGGTGGATGCGCGCCAGTTGGAGGCGTCAGCTCGACACGCTGCCCTCAAAGACGAGTTGCTGGCGCTGTACCTGCAAAGCCTGCACGAACACGGCTGCACCCTGGGCGAAGAGGCCATTGGTCAGGCCCTGGCTCTGGATGTGGAACTCAACGCACAAGGCATTGCCGTGTGGTTGGACCGCGATCGCCGACAATAGCGCCATGAAGTACCTGCACACCATGGTCCGCGTGACCGACATCGAGGCCTCGCTGAAGTTTTACCGTGACGCGTTGGGCATGGAAGTGCTCTCGCGGCGCGACAACGAGGCGGGAAAATTCACGCTCGTCTTCCTGGCCGCGCCAGGCGATCGGGCTGCGCAGGTGGAGCTGACCTACAACTGGCCCCAAAACGGAGTGGCCGAGACCTACACCGGTGGTCGTAATTTTGGCCACATCGCCTACGCGGTGGACAATATCTATGCCACCTGCCAGCGCCTGGTGGATCACGGCGTGACCATCTTGCGTCCGCCACGCGATGGCCGCATGGCCTTTGTGCGCTCGCCCGATCAGATCTCGATTGAGCTGCTGCAGGCCGGTGATCCGCTACCCGCGGCCGAGCCCTGGGCTTCCATGCCCAACACGGGCTCTTGGTAAGGCCGCCGCCTCTCGGGCCAGGGCCGTGATGCGCGCCCACTGACCCGACTGCACGGCATCGGCGGGTGTGAGCCAGCTGCCGCCACACACCGCCACCTGCGGCAAAGCCAGGTAGCTTGCTGCTGTTTGCGGGGTGATGCCGCCGGTGGGGCAAAACAGCACATCGGGAAACGGCCCGGTCAGGGCCTGGAGCAGGGGCAATCCACCCGCTGCCGACGCGGGAAAAAACTTCAAGAACGAGTGGCCGCCGTCTTGTGCGGCCATCACCTCGCTGGCCGTGGCCACACCAGGCAGCAAGGGCAGGTTCAGATCGGCGCAGGCCTGACTCACGGCCTGCGTGTAGCCCGGGCTCACCGCAAAGCGACACCCTGCGGCTGCGGCGGCCTGGGCATCGGCCGGGCTGCGCACGGTACCCGCCCCCACCACCGCCTCGGGCACCTCCTGCACGATGCGGCGCATGCACGCCAGCGCCACGGGCGTGCGCAGGGTGACTTCCAACACGCGCACACCCCCGGCCACCAGGGCGCGCGCCAGCGGCACGGCGTCTTCCTCGCGGCGCAAGACGATGACGGGAATGACGGGGCCGTGATCGGCCAGATCGATGGGATTCATGACCTCACAACCAAGTGATGGCACCTTCTTCGGCACTGCGCACACCTCGTCGCATGCCGGCAAACAATTCGCGGCCCAGGCCATGACCCGCCTCGGCGCGCGCGGCCTCGCCCAACTGTGCGGGTGTGCGTGCCGCCCAGTTCGCCTCGTCCACCATCACCTGCAGGGTGCCCGCCACGGCATCGAGCCGAATCACATCACCATCGCGCACCCGAGCCAGTGGCCCGCCGGCCGCGGACTCGGGGCACACGTGAATGGCCGCGGGCACCTTGCCTGAGGCGCCGCTCATGCGCCCGTCGGTGACCAGGGCCACCCGGTGCCCCTGGCCCTGCAACACCGACAGCGCCGGCGTGAGCTTGTGCAACTCGGGCATGCCATTGGCCTGCGGCCCCTGGAATCGCACCACCACCACCACATCGCGCGTCAACTCGCCACGCTCAAAAGCCGAGAGCATCGCCGCTTGCGATTCGAATACCGCCGCCGGGGCTTGCACCACATGGCGCTCTTCGGGCACGGCCGAGACCTTGATGACCGCCCGACCCAGATTGCCTTGCAGCAGGCGCAGCCCACCCGTGGCCGAAAACGGATGCGCCGCGCGACGCAAGACGGTCTCGTCGGGGCTGTCGGCGGGTAGGTCGTGCCACTGAACGGAGGACTCCGATGCAGCCGGCTCTGCAGTGGGTACCCGGAAATAGTCGGACAAACCGCCCGGGCTCACGGTGGCCACATCTCGGTGCAACAAGCCGGCCTGGGCCAACTCGCGCAGCACAAAACCCGGCCCGCCCGCGGCCTGAAACTGGTTCACGTCGGCTTGCCCGTTGGGATAAACGCGCGCCAACAGGGGCACCACCGCCGAGAGGTCGGCAAAGTCGCCCCAATCGATGAGGTGACCAGCCGAGCGGGCCACGGCCACCCAGTGGATGAGGTGATTGGTAGAGCCACCCGTGGCCAGCAGCGCCACCAGGGCGTTGACGATCACGCGCTCGTCCACCAACTCACCGATGGGCAAGAAGGCCTGGGCCCGGGTGCGATGCAAGAGCGTGCGCACGCTGTGACGGGTGAGGGCCTCGCGCAGGGCCGAGTGCGGGTGCGCAAAGGCCGCACCGGGCACGTGCAGGCCCATGGCCTCGAGCAGCATCTGGTTGCTATTGGCGGTGCCGTAGAAGGTGCAGGTGCCCGGGCCGTGATAGGCCTCGGACTCGGCTTGCAGCAGCGCGTCGCGTCCCACCTGGCCTTGTGCGGCCATCTCGCGGATTTGGGCCTTGCGGCTGTTGGACAGGCCCGAGCTCATGGGGCCTGCGGGCACAAATACACAAGGCAGGTGACCAAAGTGCAGCGCCCCGATCAACAGACCCGGCACGATCTTGTCGCACACGCCCAAGAGCAATGCACCGTCAAAGACGTCGTGCGACAAGGCCACTGCCGTGCCCATGGCGATCGCATCGCGCGAGAACAGGCTGAGCTCCATGCCGGGCTGGCCCTGCGTGACGCCGTCGCACATGGCCGGGACACCGCCGGCCACTTGCAAGGTGGCGCCCTGACGGCGCGCCTCGTCTCGCAAAAGCGCCGGGAAGCTCTCGTAGGGCTGATGCGCCGAGAGCATGTCGTTGTAGGCCGTGACCACCGCCAGATGCGGGGCGCGCTCTTGCACGATGCGCAGTTTGTCGGCCGTGGGCAAGGCCGCGATGGCGTGGGCCACATTGGCGCACCCCATGCGGTCACTGCCGCGCGTGCGTTGGGCCAACTGTCGCACGCGTTGCAAATAGTCGCCACGCAGCGTCAGACTGCGCTCACGAATGCGTTGGGTGACAGCCGCCAGGGTGGGGTGTAGCGTCATGAGCAGGGGATGTAACTACCGCTCTGATTATGATGTAACTTGGTTACATCGTCAACATGGCCCTTGAAATCTGCGAGCATTGAACCCCTCTTGCCATGACGCTGCAGCCACCTCTCCCCGCCCCTGGCCTGCCCGATACGCGAGACCCCGCGCCCCTGTTGCAGCGCACGCTGGCCCAGTGGGGAGGTCGGCGTGATGTGTGGGTGCTGGGTTACGCGTCCTTGCTGTGGCGCCCGGAATTTGACGCCGCGGAAGAGCGCAGCGCCCTGGTCTACGGGTGGCACCGCGCCTTGCGCATGCGCTCGCGGGTGAACCGGGGCACACCCGAGCGACCGGGCCTGGTGTTTGCCCTGCTGCCAGGCGGCGCCTGCCAAGGGGCGGTGTATCGAATTCGGCAACGCGATGTGGCCCAGGAGTTGGAACGACTGTGGCTGCGTGAGATGCCCAACGGTGTCTACGACCCCCGGTGGTTGCGCGCGCGCACTCCCCAGGGGGAGGTGCCCGCCCTGGCCTTTACCTTGAGCCGACGCAGCCCAGCCTGCCTGGCGCCGCTGGGCGATGCCCACATGCTGGACATCTTGCGCCACGCGCGAGGCCGCTATGGCACCACGCTGGACTACCTGGTGATGACGCACCAGGCATTGCGCTCACGCGGAATTCGCGACCGGGAGGTCGAGCGACTGGTCCGATTGGCCCAGGACCACGGGCTGTGCCAGGCCTTGGGCCACTGACTGCGCCGCCTGCAAATCGGCTGCCGTGTCCACATCCAGCAAGACGCCCGGGTCATCCACCTCGACAGCGGCCGCCGGGTAGCGGGCCAAGAGGCGACGCGCGCCTTCATCGCCCGAGAGCATGCGCAGTTCGGAAAACAACTCGGCACCAAAGCCCACGGGATGTCCCCTGCGGCCCCGGTATTGCGAATGGGCCACCGGCAACTGCACCAGGGCCTGCGCCACAGCGCGCAAGGTGGTGGGTCGAATCAAGGGCATGTCCGCCGGCAAGACCAACCAGCCCGAGGCATCGGAGCGGGCGGCCACGCCTGTGGCGATGGTGCGACCCATGCCCATGGCCGCATCGGCCTCGCTGATGGAGACCACGCTGCGTCGGGGCAGCAGGCGCGCCGCCTCGGCCGCTAAAGCAGCGGTGGTGACCACCACCACCTCCAAACCGCTGGCCAGCGCCGAGCGCAAGGTGGTGGTCAAGACCGTGCCCTCGCCAAAGGGCTGCAGCAGTTTGTGCAAAGCCCCGCCAAACCGCCGGCCCTGGCCCGCAGCGGGAATGACGATGACAATGCCCGATGACATGGGTGATGAGCGGCAATCTAAAGTGTCAATTTAACTGGACAAATTAAAATGTCCAAAATAGGAAGCAAGGATGCCCGGGAAAGGGCCCGGGCGCCATCGGATGTCTACCTAAGACCTTCCCCTTACTCGTTTACCCCTTGCCTGTAATTCCCTTCCTATACTTGGGGCATGACCACGCCTGAACAAGACCTCGCCTCGTTGCGCAAGAGCTACGAGCGGGCTGCGCTGGACGAAGACAGCGCCCTGGCCGACCCCATCGAGCAGTTCCAACTGTGGATGCGTCAGGCCTTGGATGCCCGCCTGCCCGAGCCCAACGCCATGACGCTGGCCACCGTGGGGGCCGATGGCCGCCCCTCTACCCGCGTGGTGCTGATCAAGGGCGTGGATGCGCGCGGTCTGGTTTGGTACACCAACTACGACAGCCGCAAGGGCCGCGAATTGGCAGCCCATCCCCAGGCGGCACTGCAGTTTCACTGGGTGGAGTTGGAGCGCGTGGTGCGGATTGAAGGGCGCGTGGAAAAAACCTCGGACGCCGAGTCGGACGCCTACTTCGCCAGCCGACCGCTGGATTCACGCATTGGCGCATGGGCCTCGCCGCAGAGCCAGCCGATTGCCTCGCGCGCAGTGCTGGTGGCCAATGCGGCCAAGTACAGCGCGCAGTTCTTGCTCAACCCGCCGCGTCCGCCCCACTGGGGGGGCTATCGGCTGGTGCCCGACCGCATGGAGTTTTGGCAGGGTCGACCCTCCCGGTTGCACGACCGCCTGCTCTACCAGCGTGACAGCGCAACGGCCGCCAGTGCCGGCGGCACCGAATGGATCAGGCAGCGTCTGGCGCCTTGAGCAAGGGCTCGAAAGCGCGGCGCAGCTTGGCCACCTTGGGGGCAATGACGGCAGCGCAGTAGCCCTGTGTGGGGTGACGCGCGAAGTAGTTTTGGTGGTACTCCTCTGCGCATGAGTACTGCTGCAGGGGCACCACCTCGGTGACGATGGGCTCGTCCCAGTGCGCCTGAGCCTGGCGCACCACCTCTTGCGCGACCGCCTCTTGAGCGGCGCTGGAAAAGTAAATGCCAGAGCGGTACTGGGTGCCCACATCGTGCCCCTGCCGGTTCAAGGTGGTGGGGTCGTGTGTGGCCATGAAAAGCTCCAGGATCTGGCGCAAGCTCACCAGCGCCTCATCGAAGGTCACCTGCACCACCTCCACGCAGCCGGTTTGGCCGGTGCACACCTGCTCGTAGCTCGGCGCGGCCACCTGCCCATTGCAGTAACCCGACTCCACGGCCAGGACGCCACGAACGCGCAGAAAAACAGCCTCGGTGCACCAGAAACACCCGCCGCCCAAGGTGATGGCTTGCTGGCCCATGGTGATGAACTCCAATTCTTTACACTGCGGGGATTATTCGCTCAAAACCCACTGCCCTGCCATGGCCTCGACATTTGACTGGATGGACCCCTTCGCGCTGAGCGATCAACTCAGCGATGACGAGCGGGCCGTGCGTGATGCCGCCCACGCCTACTGCCAAGACAAACTGCAAACGCGTGTGCTCATGGCGGCTCGCCACGAGACCTTTGACCGCGAGATCATGAGCGAGATGGGCGAGTTGGGCCTGTTGGGCAGCACCATCGAGGGCTACGGTTGCGCGGGGCTCAACCATGTGTGCTACGGCCTGGTGGCGCGCGAAGTGGAGCGGGTGGATTCGGGCTATCGCAGCGCCATGAGCGTGCAAAGCTCGCTGGTGATGCACCCCATCCATGCCTATGGCAGCGAGGAGCAAAAACAAAAATACCTGCCCAAGCTGGCCAAGGGCGAATGGGTGGGCTGCTTCGGCCTGACCGAGCCCAACCACGGCAGCGATCCGGCCAGCATGATCACCCGCGCCAAACCTGTGGACGGCGGCTATGTGCTCAAAGGCGCCAAGATGTGGATCACCAACTCGCCAATTGCCGATGTGTTGGTGGTGTGGGCCAAGCTGGAAGACCCCGACGGGCAGGTGGGGGGTCAGGAAAGCATCCACGGCTTCATTCTGGAAAAGGGCATGAAGGGGCTGTCCATGCCCAAGATCGAAGGCAAGATGAGTCTGCGCGCGAGCATCACGGGCGAGGTCGTCATGGACGATGTGTGGGTGCCGGCCTCTCAGCTCCTGCCCGGCGTCAGGGGCCTCAAAGGGCCGTTTGGCTGCCTGAACAAAGCACGCTACGGCATCGCCTGGGGCGCGCTGGGCGCCGCCGAGTATTGCTGGCAGGCGGCGCGGCAGTACACCATGGACCGCCAACAATTTGGCCGGCCGCTGGCGGCCAATCAGCTCATCCAGAAAAAGCTCGCCGACATGCAAACCGAAATCGCGCTGGGCCTGCAGGCCGTCTTGCGCGTGGGCCGTTTGATGGACGAACACCGCGCAGCGCCCGAGATGATTTCATTGATCAAGCGCAACTCCTGCGGCAAGGCCCTGGAGATCGCACGCGCCGCGCGCGATATGCACGGGGGCAATGGCATTCACGACGAGTACCACGTGATCCGCCACATGATCAACCTGGAGACCGTCAACACCTACGAGGGCACCCACGACGTGCACGCCCTCATCCTGGGGCGTGCGCAGACGGGGTTGCAGGCGTTTTATTGAGCAGGGCGCGTCAGGGCGTAGACCCCCAGGCCCAGCCACTCGTGGAGGCCCGTTTGCCAGCGCATCAAGCTCTGGGCCAATGCATATTCTGTCCAGGGCGTGGAATCGCCCGTGAGGAAATCCACTGGGTACGGTGTGACTCGGCAGCCCACGGCCTGAAACTCGGCCATGGAGCGCGGCATGTGGGAGGCAGACGTCACCAAGAGCCAAGGTTGCTGGCAACGCGGCCCCAGGAGTTGCGCCACGCGCTGCGCGTTCTCACGGGTATTGCGCGAGCCGTCTTCAAACTGCAGGCGTTGCAGATCCAAACCCTGCTCTTCGTAAAACGCGCGCGCCAGTTGGGACTCGGTCACCCCTGTTTTGAGCAGCCGCCCCTCACCACCTGAAAAGACCAACTCCCACTGGGGGTAACGGCGCATCAGGCCCACGGGTGCGCTCATGCGCTCGCCCGCCTCACCCAGCGGCACTTGGCCATGCGCGGCAAAGATTTCGGGATGGCCAATCGCCCCGCCCAGCACGATCACGCCCACCTGCTGGCCCAATACCTGCGGGGCAGGCACGGCGTAGCGATTTTCCAGCGGCCGCAGCACCGCATCGGGCAGGGCCCGAAAACCCAGCAAGCCCAGCGCGGCCAGGCCGACCCAGAGCATGGGCACCGCAACCCGCTGCCAGCGCGGCAACAGCAGCAGGGCCAAGCCCCACCACAGGGCCAACCAAAAGGCCGGCTGGGTGATGGCCGAGAGCAATTTGGACAAAACGAACATCGTCGCAAGCTTACAGGCTCACCGCTTGAAATTCCCCTTCAAAACACCACCTTTTTAGAGCGGGCGCTTCACAAACCGGGGGGTATGCCCCACACTGGGCGCCTGATGTTTGATTGGTTGACCCCAAGGGAGAATCGATGAACCTGTCCAAAGTTGTTGCACTGGCCACTGCGGTGGTGGTGGCCCTGAGTTTTGCCGTAGAGGCTGAGGCCAAGAAGCGCCTGGGCGGAGGCGGCTCCATGGGCATGCAACGCAGCGCTCCGGCCAAGAATTCACCCAACAGCCCGCCGGCCCAACAAGCATCGCCGGCTCAAAACACGCCAGCGGGCGCGCCTCAGGCAGCGCCCCAGCCCGCTGCCGCCGCCGCCCCCATGGCGGCAGCCGCTCCAGCAGCAGCGGCTGCGCAAAAGCGCTCTTGGCTCGGGCCCATCGCGGGTCTGGCTGCCGGCTTGGGTATTGCCGCCTTGCTCAGCCACTTTGGCATGGGCGAGGCTGTGGCCAACTTTGTGATGATGGCCCTGCTGGTACTGGCCGGCGCTTTGCTCATCGGCTTTTTGATTCGCCGCTTCCGCGGTGCCCAGGGCACGCCGGCCATGGCCGGCGCGGGAGCCGGAACTGGTTCGTCAGGCGGTGTGAGTACCACCCCCTGGCAGCGTGAGACGGCTGCCGCTGCACCTGGTGCAACACCAGCGGCAGCCACCACCACGGCCTTCACCCCGACTTCTGCCGGCGAGGTTTCCGTCACGGGCCAGCCTTTGGCGCCTTTGAGCATAGCGGGCGCCTCTGGCGCAAGCGAAACCCCAGCAGCGGCAACGCCCGTAGGGGCTGCGGCGTCTTCCGCAACGTCCGCCACCTGGGGTGCTCCGGTTCTGCCCGAAGGGTTTGACGCTGCGGCATTTGAACGCGTGGCCAAGATGATCTTCATCCGTCTGCAGGCCGCCAACGATGCGGGCAACCTGGAAGACCTGCGCCAATTCACCACACCCGAGATGTTTGCCGCCATCCGCCTGGAAATTCAGGAGCGCACGGGCTCTGTGCAGGTCACCGATGTGCAACGTGTGGATGCCCAGATTCTGGATTTCGCCACCCAGGAGGGGCAGCAAGTGGTCAGCGTGCGCTTCCACGGCATGATCCGCGAGGATCAAGAGGCAGCCGAGGCCTTCGACGAGGTGTGGCATCTGTGCCGCCCCGTGGACGAAAGCCGCGCCTGGGCGATTGCGGGTATTCAGCAGGCGCAATAAGGCACCTGCCTCTCCCTTCCAAGGCGGCCTACGGGCCGCTTTGTTTTGGACATGACCGACGACCGCTGGATCGTTCACGCTGATGCGCACTGCATCGTGGTGAACAAGCCTTCTGGCTTGCCCTCGGTACCCGGACGCGCGGCCCACGTTCAAGACTGCGCCGCCTCACGCGTTCAAGCCCTGTGGCCCGATGCGCGGGTGGTGCATCGCCTGGACATGGACACCTCGGGGCTGCTGCTGTTTGCCCGGGGTCTGGATGTGCAAAGAGAGTTGAGCGCCTTGTTTGAGAAGCGGCGTATCCAAAAGGGCTACACGGCCTTGGTAAGCGGCACCCCAAACCCCGCAAGCGGACAGATGGACTGGCCCTTATCGGCCAACTGGCCGCAGCGGCCGCGACAACAGGTGGACCTGATGCACGGCAAAGCCGCGTTGACCCACTACGAGGTGGTGGATGAAGCCCCTGGCTTCCCCGTGACCGTCAGTCGCTTGCGGCTGCGACCCGTCACTGGCCGCTCGCACCAGATCCGCGTCCATCTGCAGGCCCTGGGCCACCCCATCTTGGGCGATCCGCTGTATGCCCCGCCTGAGGTGCGCGCGCTCAGCCCCCGCTTGTGCCTGCATGCCTGCCGCCTGGAACTGACCCACCCGGGTACTGGCGTATCCTGGGTTCTGGAAAGCCCCGACCCATTTTGAAGGACCTCACATGACCACCACCGCCCTGACCATCATGACCGGCGCCTCTCGGGGGCTGGGACTGGCCATGGCCCAGGCCCTGTTGCACCAGGGCCACCATGTGCTGACCCTGCAGCGTCACCCCAGCTCCCAGCTGCAAGCGCCGTCGCACGGCGTGCTGTTGCAGTGGGCTGTGGATCTGGCAGACCCCCAACCCGTGGCCCACCGGCTGTCTCAATGGTTGGGGGATATGGCGCCGGCAAGCGTGCGCGAGTTCAACCTCATCCACAACGCCGCATTGCTGAGTGACCCTGGCGACTTGTGCGACACCGCCGTGGATCAGATTGCGGCCGCCTGCCGAGTGGGTCTGGAAGCGCCGCTGGTGCTGACGGCCGCCTGCTTGCATGCCACGGCGGCCTGGACCGCGCCGCGTAAGGTGCTCAATATCTCCTCGGGACTGGGCCGTCGCGCCATGGCTGGCAGCAGCGTGTATTGCGCGGTCAAGGCCGGGATGGATCACTACAGTCGCGCCTTGGCCTTGGAAGAAGCGGCCAAGCCTCACGGAGCGCGCGTGGTATCACTGGCGCCGGGCGTCATCGATACCGACATGCAGGTGCAGCTGCGCAGTGCCAGTCCCACGCGGTTTGCCGAGCAGGTGCGCTTTGCGGCGCTCAAGACGCAAGGTCAGCTCGACAGCCCCCAGGAGGCCGCGCGCAAGGTGCTGCAGTACTTGCAGCGCGCCGACTTTGGGGCTCAGGTGGTGGCCGATGTGCGCGATGCGTGAAGCGTGAAGCGTGGAGCGAGAGGCGTGAAGGCTAAGAAGGAGGCGCCGAGTGCTGAAGCCCGACACCGGGGGCACTGACATCCAGCAAGCCTTGCAAGCGGTGAATGAGGCGACGGCCCGCATGCACCATGATGTCATGCGAGTAAAAGTGCCGAGGCAGGCCTTGATGCGAGGACATCAAGAGCGACTTGACCTGATCAAGTGACAAGGCGCCCAGATGGGCGAGTTGAGGCTCGCTCAGCCCCTTTTGCGACATCAAGTCGCGTAGGGTCTGGGCTTGCTCCTCGCTCCAGGGTGTGTCCGACATGCCCACTGCGCCGTTGGCTGACGATGGTGGGGACTATGCGCTTACCGCCCTCTCAGCACAAGTGTCCAATCGGTCAGGTCACCTCAGGGAGAACCCGAGGCCAGCAGTCTCAGCGCGGGGCAAGACGAGCTCGGCCACAGCCCCCGAGCTGTCCACACGGTTGTGGAAATTCAATCGTCCCCCGTGCTGCTCGGTGATGCGCCGGCATAAGGCCAAACCCACCCCCATGCCCTCGTGCTTGGTCGTCAAGCGCATTTGCCCCACCCGGTCGATGAGCTCTGGTGCAAAACCGGGACCGTCATCCTCCACCCGTATGAGAACTTGTTGGCCTTGCACATCCAAGGTGACGCTGATGTGCACGGGAGCCGAGGAGAGTCTGGACTGCAAGGCGTTACGAAACAGATTCAGGAAAATCAAGGAGAGCAAAACCGCATCGCCCATTACCTGCGCAGCCATCCCACTGTGGTGGACCGCAATCGTCAGCTTGCCCTCGCGAATGGCCCAGGCAAATAGCGCTTGCACGTCACCGACCACGTCGCGCATGTCGACCCTGTCCATGCGCAACTCACTGGACTTGGCCATGCGCTGAACGCTGTTGATGATGTCTCGGGCGCGTGTGGCGTAGTGGGAGACGTTTTGCACCGCCTGCCTCAGTTGGGGGTCGTCCACACCCAAACGGGCGCTTCGCATCTTGATCAGATCGTTTTCAATGATGATGCCCGTCACCGGTTGAGCCATTTCGTGGGCCAAGACGGCGGTCATTTCGTCCAGGCTGCGGCCACGATCCTCCAGCGTGAGCCGATCGCCAAATTTGGAGATGACCCATTGGCGCTCTCGCTCCACCGCATAGGCCAGCGTCTGCCGGCCCAGGCGCTCCAGGTAGATGCCCATGATGGCCAAATTGCCCAGTACCGCCGTGACCAAGACACCGAGCAAGGTCAGCATGGAGTCGACCCCGGGGGCGGTGGCCTCGGGAGGAGACATACCCAAGAGCGATTGAGTCCCTCGAAGGATGAGCAAAAACGTCATCAAGGCATACACGCCGGTGAGCCACCGCGCGCTTTGTCCGCCTTCGCGCTTGACGATGTGCCATGCGTACCAGGCGGTGATGCCAATCAAAAAGGCCGAGCACCAGACGACCCAGGTAAAGCGCAAATAGGCGTTGTCCAGCGCCACACGAAAGTATTCGTGGGGGACCAAGACCCCAGCAAAAACGGCCGCAGGCCAGATCATGGGCGTGGAGCGTCCCAACTCCTTGCGCAACGCCAGGATATGCAGCACATTGCCCAACACCAAGAATGCATTGCCCAGCAGGTAAGACGTCCACGCGGGAATCTGCGAGCGCAGGCCAATCAAGACGAAGCTCACCCCCATGGCCAACCCACCGGAAAACCACAGAGCCGGGGCATGGGTACCCTGCCCCTTGAGCATGATCCACCCTGAAATGGGCACCAAAACGAAGAGAAACCCCGCGCTGAGAAACGCGGTTTGCATATGAAACGCCAGGCTCTGGAGCTCAAACATGGTCTTGATGGACTGACTCAGGAATGACCTGCAAGCTGTGAGAATCTGTCATAGTGCTAGCTCTTGCATCTTGATTCAAAGATAAGCACTTGACCACCTGTCCATCTGGACAGGGGTTGAACCGTCAGACACGCTGCAAATGAAACAGGTCTTGGTGGTTGAAGATGACGCGCAGCTTCGCACTTCGATGCAGCAGCTGCTGCACATCTGTGGCTACGCGGCGCAAAGCTTTTCTTCGGGTCAAGCCTTGATTGACTTCTTGCAGCATCAACCCTCGGGGCATTGGCAAGACTCGGCCGTGGTGCTCGATGTGCATCTCGATGGCGACAACGGCTTGGAGGCGCAAAGCACATTACGCGATTTGGGCATCGACGTGCCGGTGGTTTTCATCAGCGCCTTGCAAGACGCGCGCGATGTGAACCGTGCGTGGCGCGAAGGCGCGAGTAATTTTCTTTTCAAGCCGTTCACACCCGATGAGCTGCTGTCGGCCGTTGAACACGCTTTTGCGACTCGAGCAGCCGCTGACGGTGCCACCACCGCTTTAGCTGAAACACCCGATGTCGACTTGCGCACCCGTCAGATGTTCGAGCGCCTGACGCCCAGACAAAGGCAGGTGCTCCAGGGTGTGGCCAGCGGGCTGTCCAACCCCCAGATCTCACAGCAGCTGGGCATCTCGGCACGAACGGTCAAGATGCACCGTGAAGCGATGATGCATCGATTCGGCTTCAAACACGTCACCGATCTGGTGCGGTTTCACGACGCCTGCCAGTCTTGGTTTTGATGCCGTGCCCCGAGAGCGATCGGGGGCGTCAGGTGCTCAGGCGGCGTATTCCCCTGGGGCGCGTCACGAAGACAGCAACTGCGAAAAGCGGGTGATGTCGACATTGCCACCCGAGATGATCACCCCCACACGTTTGCCTGAGAGCGCGGGCATGCCCTGAACACGGTTCATCACCGCTGCTGCTGCCAGCGCCCCCGTGGGCTCCACCACCAGCTTCATGCGTTCGGCAAAAAATCGCATGCCCTGCACCAGCTGCTCATCGGTCACCGTAACGATGCGGGAGACCAGTTGTTGGATGACCGGGAAGGTGAGCTTGCCGCTGTGCTGGGTTTGGGCGCCATCGGCGATGGTGACTGGGGTGTCAATGTGGATGATGCGGCCCTCGGCCAGACTGCGCTGCGTGTCGTTGCCCGCCTCAGGCTCCACGCCAATGACTTCAATGCCCGGACACAGGTGATGGGCCGCCACCGCGCACCCTGCGATGAGCCCGCCACCGCCCACACACACCACCAGCGCGTCGAGTGGTCCGCCTGCGGCGGTTTGCTCCACCAACTCGAGTGCGGCCGTGCCCTGCCCCGCCATGACATGCGCATGATCGTACGGGGGGATGAGGGTCATGCCCCGCTCTTTCGCGATGCGCTTTCCAATGGCCTCACGGTCTTCGGTGTAGCGGTCGTACAGCACCACCTCACTGCCGGGCACGCCGGCTTGATAGCCGCGGGTGGCGGCCACCTTGGCCGCTGGGGCATCGCGCGGCATGACGATGATGCTGGGCATGCCCAAGATACGCGCCGACAAGGCAATGGCCTGCGCGTGATTGCCTGAGGAAAACGCGATCACGCCCGCTTGGCGCTGCTGCGGTGTGAACCGAGACAGCGCATTGAAAGCCCCCCGAAACTTGAAGGCTCCCATGCGCTGCAGATTTTCGGCCTTGAAGAACAGCTGGGCACCCGTCAAGGCATTGGCGGTTTCAGAGGTGAGAACCGGCGTGCGGTGGGCATGCCCCAGCAGCACGTGCGCGGCGGCACGGACATCGTCAAAGCGAATGGCCAGACTCATGGACGTTTGCTCAAACGGCCAGACGTTGACGGGCGAGCGCGGCGCCTTGCACCAGGGCCTGCAGCTTGGCCTGCGCCACCTCGCGTGACATGGGCGCCATGCCGCAGTTGGTACACGCCATCAGGTGTTGAGCTGGCACGAACTGCAAGGCCCGCTCGATGGTAGAGGCCACCTCCTCGGGCGTTTCCACCTGATCGCTGGCCACATCGATCACCCCCACCATCACATCCTTGCCCTTGAGCAGGGCCATCAACTCGGGCGGCACATGCGAGTGGATGCACTCCAGACTGACCTGATCGATGCTGCTTTGGGCCAGCGCCGGAAACACCTTTTCGTACTGCCGCCATTCGTGGCCCAGCGTGCGCTTCCAATCGACATTGGCCTGGATGCCGTAGCCATAACAAATGTGAACGGCCGTGGTGCACTTCAGGCCCTGGGCGGCTCGCTCCAAGGCTTTGACGCCCCACTGCGCAGCCTCTTCCATATAAACATTGAAGGCAGGCTCATCAAACTGAATGATGTCCATACCGTCGGCCTCCAGGGCGCGCGCCTCTTGATTGAGCAATTCGGCGAAGGCCATGGCCAATTGGACACGGTCGCCATAGAAGCGATCGGCCACCGTGTCGACGATGGTCATGGGCCCGGGCAGGGTGAATTTGGTGCGACGAACGGTGTGGGAGCGCAGGATTTTGGCTTCGGCCTCGTGCACCCGCCCTTTGAGACGCAGCGGTGCGATTACCTGGGGCACCATCGCCTTGTAGCGATCGTTGCGGATGCCCATTTGCACTTTGTTCTCAAAGTCGATACCGTCGACCTGCTCCAAGAACCCGTGGACAAAGTGCTGTCTCGACTGCTCTCCATCGCCAATCACATCCAAACCCGCGTCTTCCTGGGTTTTGATCCACAAGAGCGTGGCATCTCGTTTGGCATCGGCCAAGGCCTGGCCCTGCCATTTCCACTGTGGCCAGAGTTTTTGGGTCTCGGCCAGCCATTCGGGTTTGGGCAGGCTGCCGGCGATGGTGGTGGAAAACATAGTGCCCCTTCAGGGTATCGAATCCCGACATTGTCTGTCTACCTGTCCAGTTGGACATTTAGTCAGATTTGGTCATATTTAATCTGGCGAGGATTTGGCGCTGTTGGCCGTATCAATATCTGGCTACCGACTAGCCTGAAATTCAAAGAGTTTTCAGGGACTCGGCCTGGTTTATGCACCATTTTGGTGCATATCCAAATTGTAAGGACTCTGAACGACCCGCCCGGCAAATGGGACTTCAAAACCCACCGCTTACCCGG
>CAYNSW010000045.1:0-19984 GCA_964400135.1 uncultured Rubrivivax sp.
GTCATCATCACCGGCACACCTGCGGGTGTGGGTTATGCGCGCACGCCCCCGGTGTGGATGCAGCCTGGCGACACCATCGAGGTTGAAATCCAGGGGGTGGGCACCCTGATCAATCGCATTACCGCATCGGGTCACTGAAGGACAAAGGGGTTTGGAATAACCCTTCGCTAGGTAAAAACCCTATAGGGCAGTCTGACAAATCTCAAACAATGGTTGCTTCTTTTCAATCCATTGACCTAGGAGTAGCTTGATGAAAGACACCAAAAACACCCGTGGCCGTCGCGGCATGCTCAAGGGCGCTGCCGTCGCAGCCGTCACCATGTCCGCCCCCATGGTGTCCCGCGCCGATACCGTTTCATTGCGCTTTCAAAGCACTTGGCCTGCCAAAGACATCTTTCACGAATACGCCAACGACTTTGCCAAGAAGGTCAATGACATGGCCAGCGGCCGCCTGAAGATCGAAGTGTTGCCCTCGGGCGCTGTGGTGCCTGCCTTCCAGCTGCTCGATGCCGTGAACAAGGGCACCCTCGACGGTGGCCACGGCGTGCTGGCCTATCACTATGGCAAGAGCTCGGCGCTGGCGCTGTGGGGATCCGGTCCGGCCTTTGGCATGGACCCCAACATGGTCCTGGCCTGGCACCAGCACGGCGGTGGCCGTCAATTGCTCGAAGACATCTACAAGTCGCTCAACATCGATGTGGTGTCGTATGTGTATGGCCCCATGCCCACCCAGCCCCTGGGTTGGTTCAAAAAGCCCATTGCCAAAGTGCAAGACCTCAAAGGCCTCAAGTACCGCACTGTGGGTCTGGCCGTGGACATCTTCAACGAGCTCGGCGCTGCCGTGAACCCCCTGCCAGGCGGTGAAATCGTGCCCGCCCTGGACCGTGGCCTCATCGATGCCGCTGAATTCAACAACGCTTCGTCTGACCGCGTGCTGGGCTTCCCCGATGTGGTGAAAAACTGCATGCTGCAAAGCTTTCACCAAAGTGGCGAGCAGTTTGAGATCCTGTTCAACAAGGGCAAGTACGACTCACTGCCCGCGGAGCTGAAGTCCATCATCGACTACGCCGTACAGGCCGCCAGTGCCGACATGAGCTGGAAGGCGGTGCAGCGCAACTCCCAGGACTACATCGAGCTCAAAAAGGCCGGGGTGAAGTTCTACAAGACGCCCGACGCCATCTTGCGCGCCCAGTTGGCCTCATGGGACAAGATCATGGCCAAGAAGGGCGGCGAGAACCCCCTGTTCAAGAAGGTGCTGGACAGCCAGCGCGCCTTTGCTGAGCGCGCCGGTTCCTGGCAAAACGACTACATGGTCGACTTCAAGATGGCGTGGAACCACTACTTCCGCCCAGCGAAGGGCCCCGCCAAGAAGGCTTAAGCTCACCGCTTAACAGCCGAGGCCGCCGGCCCCTCACGGGCCGGCGGCCTCTTTGTCTGGTGGGTGAGGCGTTATGCTGATGCACCCACCCACGCATTGTTGAGGTCTGCTGCCGTGCAAAAATTTTTGCTCTTCATCGATCGCGTCTCGACCCGGCTCGGTCAGGCTTTCGCGTGGTTGATCGTGGTACTGACCGTGCTCATCACCTACGAGGTGTTTTCACGGTACGTGCTCAACGACCCGCACGATTGGAATCTGAACGCCCAAATCATGCTCTACGGCACGGTGTTCATGATGGCCGGCGCCTACACGCTGAGCAAAAACGGCCATGTACGAGGCGACGTGCTGTACGGCTTTTTCCAGCCCCGCACGCAAGCCACCATAGATTTGGTGCTGTACATCGTGTTCTTCCTGCCCGGTATCGTCGCGCTGACCTACGCGGGTTGGACTTACGCCCAGGAGTCGCTGGCCATCCGCGAGAAGACCTTCTCGGCCACACCGCTGCCCTTGTATCCCTTCAAGTTCGTCATCCCCATCGCTGGGGGCATGCTACTGCTGCAGGGGCTGGTGGAGATCGTGCGCTGCGTGCAGTGCTTGCGCGAGGGTCAATGGCCTTCGCGTGAGCAGGACGTGGAAGAGGTGGATGTTGAAAAACTCAAGGAGATGGTGAAGGGGAGTCACTCATGACCATCCGCAAAGAACTGTGGTTCGGGCTCATCCTCATGGGCCTGATCATCGCGGGCACGGCAGCCATGCTGTTGCTGTCGCCCCAGTTGTCCAATGGACACCTGGGCCTGACCATGTTGGCGCTGGTGGTGGTGGCCATCATGCTGGGCTTTCCCACGGCCTTCACGCTCATGGGCATGGGCATGCTCTTCACCTGGCTGGCCTACGAACGCGACACCAGCAAGACGCTGGACCTGATGGTGCAGTCGGCTTTCAAGGTGATGAGCAACGATGTGCTCATCTCCATTCCCCTGTTTGTGTTCATGGGTTATCTGGTGGAGCGGGCCAACCTGATCGAAAAGTTGTTTCGCAGCCTGCACCTGGCCATGGCGAGGGTGCCGGGGTCGCTGGCCGTGGCCACCTTGTTCACCTGTGCCGTCTTTGCCACGGCCACGGGCATTGTGGGGGCAGTGGTCACGCTCATGGGCTTGCTGGCGCTGCCGCAAATGCTCAAGAACGGCTACGACGTGCGCGTGTCAGCCGGGGCCATCACCGCCGGAGGTTGTCTGGGGATCTTGATCCCCCCCAGCGTCTTGCTCATCGTCTATGGCGCTACCGCGGGGGTCTCCGTGGTTCAGTTGTACGCTGGCGCGTTTTTCCCGGGCTTGATGTTGGCAGGCCTGTACATCCTGTACGTCATCGTCTTGGCGTCGTTCAAGCCCCACCTGATGCCGCCGTTGTCGGCGCAGGATCGCCGAGTCCCCCTGCCCGCCATGACCCAGCGGGTGTCCGAGGCGTTCGCCGGGTCGGCGCTGCCGGCCTTGCTGCGCTCGCTCAAGGGCGCGCGCAATGTACAGGTGCCCACTGGCTACTTGCTGCGACAGCTGGGTGTGGCCCTGTTGCCCGCTGTGGCCTTTTTGGCCGTGGCCTTGCTGAGTTGGCATCTCAATACGCGCCCGGCCAATACCGACAATCTGGCCGCCACGGTCGGGAGCAGCGCATTGGGTGAGCCCGCCTCATTGAATGAACCGTCCTCGGCGGCGAGCTCGGCCGCGACGGCAGACTCGGGTGTGCAAGAGCCACCTGGCGCCTCAGCCGGCGGCGTTCAGGAGCCACCTGGGGCTGGCGGCGTGCAGGAGCCCCCAGGTGCCACGGCGTTGCGAGAGCCTCCCGGCACGTCGGGTGTCCAAGAACCTCCGGGTGCGGGGGGAGTTCAAGAGCCACCGGGCGCCGCTCGGGTATCAGAACCGACAACATCAACCGGTGGTGTTCAAGAGCCACCGGGCGCCAATGCGACAACCGCCAGCGCGGCGGGACAAGCGGGCACATCAGAAGCCGCGGGGGTCACGGCTTCGCCGCCCTCGGTTGCCAGCGAGGCTAGCGCGCCAGCAGCGCAGCGCACCGCACCCACCCGGGGCTATTGGATAGGCTTGGCCGTGGGAGGCATCGCGTTGCTGGGCTTTTATGCGTTGCTCAGCTTCGCTCGGCTGGAGATCTTCAAGATGTTGCTGAGCAGCTTCTTTCCGCTGCTGATCCTCATCTTGTCCGTGCTGGGGTCCATCGTCTTCGGGCTGGCCACCCCTACCGAGGCTGCTGCCGTGGGCGCCTTCGGCGGCTTTGTGCTGGCCGTGGCTTACAAGCAATTCAACATGTCCGTACTCAAAGAGTCGGTGTACCTCACGGCCAAGACCAGCGCTATGGTGTGTTGGTTGTTTGTGGGCTCGGCCATTTTCTCGGCGGCCTTCGCCCTTTTAGGCGGGCAAGAGCTGGTGGAAAAGTGGGTCATGTCGATGAACTTGACCAAAACCGAGTTTCTCATCCTCAGCCAGGTCATCATCTTTGTTCTGGGCTGGCCGCTGGAGTGGACAGAAATCATCGTCATCTTCATGCCCATCTTCATTCCGCTGCTGGATAACTTTGGCGTGGATCCCTTGTTCTTCGGTCTCCTGGTGGCACTGAACCTGCAAACCGCCTTCCTCAGCCCGCCCGTGGCCATGGCAGCTTTCTATCTCAAGGGGGTCAGTCCGCCGCATGTGACGCTGAACCAGATCTTTGCCGGCATGATTCCTTTCATGGGAATACAGATCGTGGCCATCGTGCTGCTGTACCTGTTCCCTGGCATCGGTCTGTGGCTGCCACAGGTCCTCTACAAATAACTCCCTTGATGCGTGCTCGCGCCCGCTTCCAGCCAGATCCGCTGGAAGCCGCGCAGCAGCGGCAGCGGCCACGCCTGCCGTTTTACGTGGGAGATGTCCTCGTGGGGTCGGTGGCGCATGAGCATCTGATCTGGCTGCGGCAGTACGCGCCGTGGCTGGGCGTCACCGATCGGGCCGTCACATTGGACCTGCCCGAGCACCGGCGCGACGAGGCCTTGCACGAGTTGCACCAGCGTTTGCGAGACGAGGGGGTACTGGAGGGGTGGCGAGACGAACTGTTCCCGCTGTGGGATGCCAACAGCGGTAGCGTGTTGGCGCGCATCGAGCGTTGCGCTGCCAGGTTTTGGGGCAGTCTGACCCGGGGCGCACATGCCAACGGCTATGTGGCCGATGAGCAGGGCAGACCCCTGCGGCTTTGGGTAGCGCGTCGCAGCCCCCACAAATCAACCGACCCGAATCGGCTCGATAACCTCGTGGGAGGTGGCGTACCGTACGGGCAAACGCCGCGCGAGGCCTTGGTCCGTGAGGCCTGGGAAGAAGCGGGGCTGCAGCCACAACAGGTGGGTGCAGCGACGGTGCACGGCATTTTGGAGCTGCACCGGGATGTCCCGCAGGGCTGCCAATGGGAATGGCTGTACGTGTTTGATCTGCCTTTGAGTGCCCAGGTGCAGCCCCAGAACCAAGACGGCGAAGTGGCCGAGTTCTTCACCGTGGGTGCAGATGAGGCCCTGGACCTGGCGCTCTCCGGTGAGATGACGGAGGATGCCGCGCTGGTCAGTGTGGACTTTGCTTTGCGGCACCACTGGGTGCCCGATCATCTGCGGCGGGACATCAGCGCCCGATTGGCGCGGCTGGTCAGGACGCCGGCTTGTACACCGCTTCGTGCATGAAGCGGCCCAGTTGCTGGAAGTAGCGAGCCGACTCGGCGGTGGCCACCACATAACGTACACGCCCGTCTACCTCGTCGGGGATGAGGTCGATCAGCCCCTTGCGGCGCAAACCCTTGAGACGGCGGTGCACGGTGGACGACGAACCCGCCGCACCCAACTCCATCGCATGCAGCACTGTCACGCGCTTGCCCTCGTGCCACAACGCCGCCAGTTCGTGCAACAAGCGCTCCTCCACCGGATCCAACGCCGGAAAGGTAGGCAGCTGCCGAATCGCGTGCAGCAAATTGACAAACCTCATGAAGGCTGAGGCGGATTCGGTGGTGTCTTTGTCTGAGCTCATGACCGACGCCGCAGTGTAAGGGCAATTTGGGCTTTGTGGTCAAGCGGATCCAGGTGAGGGTACTCGCTTCATCGCCACCGGCAGCGCCTCATACCTGCCAGGTTCCCACCTGTCGCCAGGGGGTGGTCGCGCCGCAAGGGGCTGCGTTATCGTCTCCAGCCTGTCATACGTTAGGACGACCCCTTGAACCCCACACAGCCTCCAGCCTCCCCCGCGCCCCATGCGAGCGCTCAACCCGCCAGTCGCTGGAGCCGTTTGCGTGCTGGCTTCTTGAGGGGTTTTCATGCTTATGGGCGTTGGTTGGTTTCCATCAGCTGGAAACGCTTTTTCTTGCTCGCCCTGTTGCTGATGATCACTGTCTCCATCCTGGAAAAAGTGCCCCCCTTCAGCTGGCACGTGGGTTCATCCATCGACCGCATGAGAGGCGATGCGCCCACCCCCACCAAACCGGCGCAGTCACCCCGCACCCCCGCAAACCCGGAGCCCTGGCTCCAGATCGAGCCCGCGCCCAAGGACAGTCAGGCCGACGGGGTGGTGATCTCCATTGACGAGCGGGGCATCCGCGTGACCCCGAAGGCCTCGACCCCCTCTGAGGCGGGCGCCTCCGCGCCGGCCGCAGCCGCCAGCGCAGGCGCATCGGTAGCCATCTCCGTGCCCACCACCCTAGAGGATGGCGCAGCACTTGTTGAGGCCTTGCGCTCAGCCGCCGAGGAGCTCAAGCGTGTGGCGCGCGAAGCCCGCGAGGAAATTAGGGCGGCTCGGCAAGAGGCGATGGACAGCGACGAGCACGACACCTTAGACAAGGTACGCCACGCCCATCTCGGAGACCCGCTCAGCGATATGGCGCTGGCCTGGATCGTGGCCTCCATCATCATGAAAATTACCTACCGCGGTCAGATGCTGGCTCGAGCCGATGCACAACGCGCCGAGCAAACAGCCGAGGCTGAGCAGCTCAAGCGCCAGGTGGCCGAGGCACGGGTGGCGGCCATGCAGGCGCAGGTGGAGCCCCATTTCCTGTTCAACACGCTGGCCAGCATCGACCACCTCATCGAGACCGATCCACCTCGAGCCAGCCGCATGCAAAAGAGTCTGATCGCGCTGTTGCGGGCCACGCTGCCTTCACTGCGCGAGCCCATCGGCGCAGTGCGCACCCTGGGTCAGGAGGTAGAGGTGATCGTGCCCTATCTGGACATCCTCAAGGTCCGCATGGAAGAGCGCCTGCGGGTGCTGATGGACATCCCCGAAGGACTGCGCTCGGCCCAGTTTCCTCCCCTGATGCTGCAAGGCCTGGTGGAAAACGCCGTCAAGCACGGGCTGGAGCCCAAGCCTGAGGGCGGAAGCCTGCAGGTGCGGGCACAAGTGGTGGACGGACAGTTGGTGGTAGAGGTGGCGGACACCGGTGTGGGACTGGGAAAGTCCAGCGCCCCAGGTACGGGGACCGGTCTGGTCCACATCCGCGAGCGATTGCAACTGCTGTACGGCCCGCAGGCCCGACTGGACTTGCGCGACGGGGCCGGCACCGGCACCATCGCCACGTTGACATTGCCCTATCGCGTGGGCCCCAATACCGACGCCTGAACCGAATATGAGGCCATGAACGAGATCAGCGCACCTTCCGATGTGGCCCCTGGCGTCCTGTCAAGGGCGCGCGCCGTGATCGCCGATGACGAGCGTTTGCTGCGCCAACAACTCCGCGCCCGTCTGGCACAGGTGTGGCCACAACTGGAGGTGGTGGCCGAGGCCCGTCATGGCGCAGAAGCAGTGCAAGAAGTCCAACGGCACGGCGCAGATGTGGTGTTCTTGGATATTCGAATGCCGGGCATGGACGGTATCGAAGCGGCCCGCAGCATCGCCCAGCTGCCCGTAGGGCCCGACGAGTGGCTGCCCGAGATAGTCTTCGTCACCGCCTACGACCAACATGCCGTCCAAGCCTTCGAGCAAGGGGCGGCGGACTACCTGCTCAAGCCCGTGCAGCAGGAGCGTTTGCTGCGTACTGCGCTGCGCTTGTCACAGCGCCTGTCCTCCCGGGGTCGCAGCGACGAGGTGTTTGCCCCTTCATTGCAACACCTGCTGCACCAGCTGTCTGACACCGGTACGCCTCGTGTGTACTTGCGCATAATCCAGGCCAGCGTCGGCACCACGGTACACCTGATCCCCGTACAGGAGGTCTTGTTCTTCGTCAGTGATGAGAAGTACACACGGGTGCAAACCGCTTCGCGAGAGGCCTTCATCCGAAAGCCCATCAAGGAGCTTGTCGAGGAGCTCGACCCCACCGTGTTTTGGCAGATTCACCGCAGCACCGTGGTCAATGTCCAGGCCATCGAGCAGGTCAGTCGCGATCCCCACGGTCGCCAGCGCGTCAAGCTCAAGGGGCATGGCCAGCTGCTGGAGGTCAGCCGCAGCTACGCGGGTTTGTTCAAGGGGATGTGAGCGGCTGACTGGGTTGTTCTGCCAAGGTCTGGCGCAGCCGGCGAAGGCGCTCGCGCGGGTCTTCCTTGATGAGCGTCTCGTCAAGTTTCATCTCGGCGATGAATCGACTCGGCCGGGCCGCGACCAACTCGCGCCCACGTTGGCGGCGTCTCAAGGTGCTGACGGCCAAGGTGGTGCGGGCACGGGTAATGCCAACGTACATGAGGCGGCGCTCTTCCTGCAGCGCCGCGGCGCTCAAGGGCTCGTCCGAGGCCTGAAAGGGCAACAACCCTTCGTTCACACCAGCCAATACGACGTGGTGCCACTCGAGTCCCTTGGCAGCATGCAACGTCGATAAGGTGATCACATCGGCACTGTCTTCTCGCTCGGCTAGGCTCAGCAAGACATTGACCGTCTGCGCCACCTCCAAGAGGCTGCGAGCGGGTGTCGCGATATCGCCCGCACCGCGAGCCGGCTGGCCACCACAGCGCCGACACATCCAATCTACAAAATCCAACACATGGGTCCAGCGGGCTGCGGCCAAAACCTCACGGTCTTGCGAGTCGTGCAAATGCTGCTCGTAGCCCAACTCTCGCAGCCATTGCATCATCACCTCGCGCGCGGCATCGGCACCCACCGCCTGATGCGCCCGGTGAGACCAGGTGTTGACCTCTTGCGCAAACTCTTGCAGCCCGTGAAGCGCACGGTCCTTGAGCACTGCGCTCACGCTGGGTGAGAACACCGCCTCAAACAGGCTGATCTTGAATCGGGCAGCAAATTCGCCCAGTGCCGTCAAGCTGAGGTGCCCGATCCCTCTTCGGGGCGTGGTCACAGCACGCAAAAACGCCGGGTCATCGTCGCTATTGACCCACAAGCGCAGCCAGGCACACAGATCCTTGATCTCCATGCGATCAAAAAAACTCTGCCCTCCCGAGACACGGTAGGGCAATTGGGCGGCGCGCAGCTTTTGCTCAAAGGCACGTGATTGGTGATTGGCGCGGTACAAGATGGCAAAGTCACTGAGCTTGACCTGACCGCCCTGTGCCCTCAAGGCCTGGATCCGGGCCACCGCTTTTTCCGCCTCATGCTCGGGACTGTCGCAAGTGAGGATCTGCACGGGCTCGCCGTCACCCCAGGCGCTCCACAGGGTCTTGGCAAACAGCTTGGGGTTGGAGGCGATCACGTGGTTGGCCGCCCGCAATATGGCCCCCGTAGAGCGGTAGTTCTGCTCCAGAGCGATGACTTGGAGACCTGGGAAATCTTCGCCCAATCGCCTCAAGTTGTCTAAGGTGGCGCCGCGCCAACCATAGATGCTTTGGTCATCGTCGCCAACCGCCGTGAAATGCGCATGTGGGCCCAAGAGGGCCTTGAGCAGGTCGTACTGCACCGCGTTGGTGTCTTGCACCTCATCAATGAGGATGTGATCAAAGGCGTCCTGCCAAACCGTGCATGAGGGACCATCGGTGCGCAGCAATTTCAGCGGCAAGGCGATCAGGTCGTCAAAGTCCACCGCTTGATAGGCTGCCAGGCGCTCTTCGTACTTGCGCATCACCAGGGCGATTTGCCGCTGCGACTCATCGGTTGCCTGCTCCAGCGCCTGTTGCGCACTCAGGCCTTGGTTCTTCCACAGGCTGATGGCCCACTGCCAGCGCCTGGCCGTGGCCGCATCCGTGGTGCCCCCAGCCTCGCGCAGGATGCCCAGCACGTCGTCGCTGTCGAAGATCGAGAAATTGGGCTTTAGCCCCAGGGCCGCCCCGTGGCTGCGCAAAATACGCACACCCAGCGCGTGAAAAGTGCACACCGTCAGCTCGGCAGCAGCCCGAGGACCAACCAGCGCCTGAGTGCGCGCGCGCATCTCGGCGGCGGCTTTGTTGGTGAAGGTGATCGCGGCCACCCGACCTGCCGGGGTATGGGTACGCAGCAACTGAGCAATCTTGTGCACGATCACCCGCGTCTTGCCCGAACCTGCTCCTGCCAGGACCAGACAGGAACCGCGCAAGTGGTGCACGGCCTTCAATTGGGCGGGGTTCAGTGAGTCGACGGGCTCGGTCATGGGGCAGCGAAAGCGCTGGCGCATCATAGCCACCGAGACCGCTCCCGCGGAGGTCCCGGTTTGTGGTATCAACGCCCCTATGACGGCGCGGCAACATCCCGGGGCTCATGGTTCTCGACGCCAGTGGCTGAAAGCAGCCGCCTCTTTCGGCGCTTGGTCGGCCGCGCCAGCTTTTGTGCGACATGCCCGCGCCGCCGATACCGCCCGGTTTACCCTGGGTGTGGCTTCTGGGTATCCGCAAGCGGACAGCGTCGTGCTGTGGACGCGTGTGATGGGCGAAGACCTGCCTGCGCAGGTTAAGGTGCAGTGGGAAGTCTCGCTGGATGAGGCGTTCACGCGCATCGTGCAACAAGGCAGCGAGACGGCTGTGGCCGCATGGGCACACAGCGTACACGTGCAGCCCCGTGGGCTGGAGCCCGCTCGCCCCTATTGGTACCGCTTTACCGCCTTGGGCGACCAAAGCCCCGTGGGCAGGACCCTCACCGCGCCGCAGCCGGCTGCCTCCACGCGAGGTCAGGAGCTTCGCTTTGCCATTGCCAGTTGCCAGCGTTGGGACTGGGGCCACTATGCCGCCTGGCGCGACATCTGCGCCTTTGATCCGCACTTGGTCGTCTTTTTGGGCGACTACATTTACGAGTACGCCACCGCCGTGGGCGCTTTGCGCAGCGTCGACGGCGGGCGAGTCGATACCCTGGCAGGCTATCGGAGCCGCTACCAGCAGTACAAGAGTGATCCGGCCCTGCAGGCCGCGCATGCCCAGTGCCCCTGGATCATGGTGTGGGACGACCACGAGGTCGAAAACGACTACGCCGCTGGTGTGAGCTCCAGGCGTCAAGCAGGTTTTGCAGCCCAGCGCGCGGCGGCCTATCAGGCGTATTGGGAGCACATGCCGTTTCCGGCCTCGTGGCGGCCGCGGGCTGCCGAGATGCGGCTGTACGGTCACTTGGACTGGGGACGCCTGGGGCGGTTTGTGCTGCTCGATGACAGACAGTACCGCGACCCTCAGGCCTGCCCCCTGCCCGGCTGGGGCGGATCACATCGCATCAGCCCTCCCAGCTGCCCCGAGTTGAACGACCCCCGGCGCAGCCTCTTGGGATTGGCACAAGAGCAATGGTTGGCGAAAAGCTGGGGTCAAGAGCACCGGTGGAATTTCTTGGCTCAGCAAACGCTCATGGCCCCCATGAGCTTGCGCAATACACGCGACGAGCCTACGGTGTGGAGCGATGGCTGGGATGGATACCCAGCTTCGCGAGAGCGGTTGCTGCAGGCGGCGGCTGCGCAGCAAGTCGGTGGACTCGTGGTGCTTGGGGGCGACATCCATGCCCACTGCGTGGCCCGGCTGCATGCCCATCCCCATGACATCGGCTCTGCCGTGATCGGCTCCGAGTTCTGCGGCACCTCGATTTCGAGTCGCGGCCCGTCTCAAAACAGTATGGAGCGGGCCCGAGCCGAAAACCCGCACCTGGTGTACGGCGAGACTCGAAAACGCGGCAGCATCTTGTTTCGTGCTGATGAACAGCGACTGTGGGCAGACCTTCGGGGCGTGGACAATGTTCGCGACCCCCTGAGCCCCTCGCATAGCCTGGCAAGATTTACAGTCGAGGCTCGGCAGCCCGGCCCCGTGCCCGCCTGACTAGGGCGCGGCACACAAGCAATGCACCACCGCTGCAAAGGGCGCGCGCCGCTGTGCCACCTCGTGCAACCACCACAAAGGCTCTAGGGCCTGCGCGGGCGCTTGCGTCGCCGCGGCCCAACGCCAAGGTCCTGCCAACTCAGATTCCCCAATCGCCTGGCGCAACTGCGCTTTGAAAAAGCCCAGCAGCTGATCGAGTTTGCCCCGATCGCGCTCTATCCAACGCACGGCGTGATCGGTGGGTAACTTGGCGCGTTGGGCTGCAGACTCGATGGCCTGTGCCAATTGGCCATGACGGTCGATCAGGCCTCGCGACAAGGCCTGTGTGCCTGTCCACACCCGACCTTGAGCCACCACATCGATCTTCTCGGCTGTAGTCTGGCGCGCTGCGGCCACCTTGCCGATGAAGTCGGTATAGATGTGGCCGATTGACATCTCCACCATCTCTCGAAACCGCGGGTCTAGGGGCTTGCGCAGGTCATAGGCATGCGTGAGCCAGGTGGTGCCCTGGCCCCCCACCCGAATCGACGCCTTGTCCAACAGGCCCTCCGCGGTGGGCAACATGCCAAACACCCCAATAGAGCCGGTGATGGTGGCCTCGTCAGCCAGGAGTTCATCGGCTGCCAGTGAGATCCAGTAGCCCCCCGAAGCTGCCACATCGCCCATGGAGACGACCACGGGCTTGCCCGATTGCCGCGTCAGCTCCAACTCGCGGCGGATGAGCTCAGAGCCCAAAGCGCTGCCACCCGGCGAGTTCACGCGCAACACCACCGCCTTGATGCGCTCGTCTTCGCGGGCCTTGCGCACCAGATCAGCTGTTGAGCGCCCCCCGATACTGCCTGCGGGTGCCGCTCCCTCGCCAATCTCGCCTTCGGCCACGATCACGCCTACCGCATCGCCCGTGGTCGGGGTCTTGAGGCGGCCGAGATAGTCATCCATCCGAATCTGCCGAAACGATTGCCCCTTGGCGTCCACAGCGCCACGCTCAATGAGCATCTGTCGCACTTCGTCGCGCGTCTTGAGCCCATCGATCCAGCGGGCTTGCACCGACCACTTGGCCAGATGACCTTGCACCGACTGCAGCGAAGCAGGCCACTGCGCGATGGCTGCCCCCACGCTGCCTGCTGGCAACTTGCGCGCGGTCTCCACCCCTTGGGTATACAAGCGCCACAGCTCGCCAGATAGGGCCGCATCCGACTCTTCCGTTTGTTTGGAGGGCGCGTTGCTGAAAAACGGCTCTGCGGCGTTCTTGTACTGACCCACCCGCACCACATTGGCGCTGACGCCCCATCGGTCCAGCGCATCGCGGTAGTAGTTGCGCAAAGGCCCATAGCCCATCAGCGCCACTTCGCCCATGGGATGCATGTACACCTCGCTGGCATGCGAGGCGATGTAGAACTGGCGCTGGTCATAACGGGTTGACCAGGCCACCACCTGTTTGCCCGAGGCCTTGAAGCGCTGTAAAGCATCGGCCACCTGACGTTGCGCGGACAACCCGCCGCCGCTGAGATCTTCGGTGAGCAACAAGACGCGCTCAATCTGGGGGTCTTGCGCCGCCTGCTTGAGCACCGCCAATACATCGCGCAGCCGGGTTTGGTGGTGGTCATCGTCGCGCAACTGACCTAAGGCGGTGGCCCGGGCACCACCGGAGAACTGCTCGACCAGCGCCCCCTTGAGGTCCAGCACCAACACCGTCTTGTCTTGCAGGGCGCTGGAGCCGCCACTGGAAGCGGCCACGATGGCCACGATGACCACCGCCACAAAGACCAGATTCAAGACAATGCGCCGCGTCAGATCCACGCCGCGCAAAACCCCGGCCCCCACACGGCGCGCTATGGCCCACCCCTTCTTTACCATCGGCTTGGCTCCTCTTGATGCCTTGATCTGTTGACAACATGGTACGTCCAGGGCAATACCCTCACACGCCAACGGTCGCCCGCGCGGTGCGCCCACGCAATTCTCAGGCCCTGAAGTGGGCATGCGAGATACTGGAGACCTCATGCAAGCCGTTCTCGCCGTCACCGTCCCGTTTTTTGCCTTGGTCCTGTGCGGCTATGTGGCTGCTCAACGCAAAGTGCTGCCCGAATCGGCCATTGCGGGCTTGAACACTTACGTTTTGTACTTTGCCCTGCCCTGCATGCTGGTGCGCTTTGGGCTGAACACGCCCATTGCCGAATTACTCAATGTGGCGGTGCTGGGGGTGTACCTGGTCAGTGCCTTGTTGATCGTGGGGTTCACCATCGCCGCCACCTGGTCATCGGCCGTGCAGTTGCGCGACGCTGCTTTTGGCGCTCTGGTGGCGGCCTTTCCCAACAGCGGTTTTATGGGGGTGCCGCTGTTGGTCGCCCTATTGGGACCTGCGGCGGCCGGGCCGGTGATCTGCTGCATCTTGGCTGACATGATCGTCACGAGCTCGCTGTGCGTGGGGCTGGCCCAAGCCCAAGGCAGTTCCTCGGCCGGGGTCCGCGTGGCGGTGGGTCGTGCACTGCGCGGCGCTTTGAGCAATCCACTGCCCTGGGCTGTGGGCCTGGGAGCCGTGGGGTCCTGGGCCGATATGACGCTGCTGGAGCCACTGGCCACTATCGTGAAGATGCTGGGCGATTCGGCCACACCGGTGGCGTTGTTCACCATCGGCGCGGTGCTGTGGCGCGCTGGGCAACACGCACACACGCGCACTCCGGTTGGCCGCTATTTGCCTGTGGCGCTGATCAAGCTGCTGCTGCATCCCTTGCTGGTCTTCACGTTGGCGGCGTTGGCCCACGGCATGGGTGCACCGCTATCGGTATTTCAAATCACAGTACTCACTTTGGCAGCGGCATTGCCCAGCGCCAGCAATGTGTCCTTGCTGGCCGAACGCTACGGCGCCGATAACGGGCGCATCGCGCGCATCATCTTGAGCAGTACCGGCCTGGCGTTTGTGTCCTTCACGCTCTTGGCGTGGTGGCTAGGCGCCGCACCGGGGGGGTAGGGCTCATCTGGAGCCGCTGCCATCAGATTTCCAGCGGATCCACGTCAATGGCCCAACGCGCCACGCCACGGTGTTGGCTTTTGAGGGCCTGCAAGGCCGGGTGCCAGGCGGACAAGAACTGTTGCAAGGCCGAGCGAGACGAAGACTCCAGCAGCATCTGCACCCGGTCCATGTCGGCCACGCGTGCCAACGTGCTGGGCACCGGCGGGTAGACCTGAACCGCCCTCGCCGCGGCCGCCACGCCCTGTGAGGGATGCTGCTGCAAGTCACGGGCAGCCTGCGCCGCAGCCTGCAAAAAGGCCTGCGCCTGCGCCGCCTGGGGCGCCTGGGCCCGCACCAGCGCCAGATGCACAAACGGGGGCAGCCCGGCTTGCTGGCGCTGGGCCAGCTGCTCTCGCGCAAACGCCTCGTAGTCGCCCTGGGCCAGCGCGGCAAAGACGGGGTGGTGCGGATGCCAGGTTTGCACCCACATTTGGCTGTGGGATGCATAGCGCGGATCGCGTCCGGCGCGGCCTGCTGCCTGCATGAGCAGGGCAAACAGGCGCTCGGCGGCGCGAAAGTCACTTGCGAACAACGCCGAGTCGGGGTTGACTGCCGCCACCAAAGTCACTCGCCTAAAGTCGTGTCCCTTGGTGACCATCTGGGTGCCCACCAGCACATCCACCTGACCCCCATGGACGGCGGCCATTTGTGCGTGTAAGGTGCCCTGTGTGCGTGTGGTGTCTGCATCGATTCGGGCCACCCGTGCCAGGGGCAGGAGCTCACCGATTTGCTCTTCGAGTTTTTCGGTGCCGCGACCGATGGGCTGTACGTCCAGATTGCCGCACTCTGGGCATGCACGCGGCACCCGCTCGGTGTGTCCACAGTGGTGGCAGCGCAAGGTGCGGTCTACCTTGTGAAAAACGCGCCACGCCGAGCAGTGTGCACACTGACTCTTCCAGGTGCAGGCGGTGCAGTGCAGCACTGGCGCATACCCGCGCCGGTTCAACAGCAAGAGACTTTGCTCGCCGCGCAAGCGGCATTGCTCCAATGCCTCGAGCAACTCGGGCGACAGGGCTCGGGGGGGGGCCGTGGCGGCGCGCGGCAAGCGGTTCATATCCACGATGCGCAGCCGGGGCATGGCCCCTTGGCCGATACGCTCCGACAGGCTCAAGCGCTGATAGCGCCCCTCTTGCGAGCGCTGCCAGCTCTCCAGCGACGGCGTGGCCGAGCCCAGTATCACGCGCGCGCCCTCTAGCCGGCCTCGATAGACGGCCAGGTCGCGCGCCGAGTAGCGTGCCCCTTCTTGCTGCTTGAATGACGGATCGTGCTCTTCGTCCACCACGATCAGCGCCAAGCGCGGCATGGGGGTGAACACCGCCAAGCGCGTACCCAGAACGATGTCGGCTTGGCCCAGGTGGGCACTGACCCACGCATGCAGCCGTTGCGCTGGGGTCAACGCGCTGTGCATGGCCACGACCCGATGTTGGGCAAACCGCTCTTGCACCCGTTGCATGAGCTGCGGGGTGAGATTGATTTCGGGCACCAGCATGAGCACCTGCCCAGCGGCGTCCAGCGCCTGCTGGGCGCATCGCAGATACACCTCCGTCTTGCCGCTGCCGGTAACCCCGTGCAAGAGCACGGGGTTGGCGCTGCGAGCCGGTCCGGCGCTCAAGTGCTCCAGCACGGCCGATTGCTGTGCCGACAGGGCTGGCGGCGCCACGGCCGCTTCGGTCGGCACCACCCCTGGACCCCCTGCGGCCGACCGGGCCTGCGGGCGGGCCCAACGCTGCAGCCGGCGCGACAGTTGCGCGCCGCTAAGCCGCTTGAGTTCGGGCGGCAGCACCGACATGGCCAACTCGCCCAGGCCCCGCTGGTAATACTGCGCTGCAAATTCAACGAGGCGCCGCCAATTTTCAGGCAGCGCGGGCAAGGCATCGAGCACTTCGGCTATGGGCTTGAGGACCCGGGGCGCCTCACTCTCGGCATCCCCCGCCCCACCGGGATCGCTTGCCGCGTCCCAACTCAGGGCCGTGACCGTGCGCCGCCCCAGGGGAACGCGCACCAAAGTTCCCGGCGGCACCGGGTGCTCACTGGCGTAGTCCAGCGTGCGGGCCAAGCCGGCGTGTTGAGGGGTCTCCACGGCCACCGCCAGGCGCGTTGTGTCGCTCATGCGTGCGTTTCCTCAACTTGCAACTTAAAACTCCGATGTAGTTGAGGAAAAATTGGCAAGTACCTGAAAAACAAAGGGTTTTTAGTTGTTCACTCGATCTGTGGACAACTTTGTGGGCAAATCATCCCCAGCCGGCTTTGACAGGAAATGCTGACACAGGGCTGCAAAAAGGCTGCTTTAGCCAAAACAATGTTTTTTTCTTTTTTTTCAATCACTTAGGACGAAACTACGCGGTTTGCAAGGGGTGAAATGGGTCACCGGGATGGCCCCCACACTGCCCTTCACGAGTGGGGATAAGTGACGACTATGAGCACTCACTCACTCCCCGACGGCCCAACTACGTGGTGGAGCGCAGATGTCTGGAGTGCTCGTGCACAGCCTGCACCAAGGCCGCCACATGATCGGGCGGTGTGAACTGGCTGATACCGTGGCCCAGATTGAAGATATGACCGTCCCACCGCCCATCTGGCCCGCGGGGCGCTCCGAAGTCGTCGAGTACCGCCCGGGCCTGCTGCGCGATCGCCTCAGGGGGGGCAAACAGGATCGTGGGGTCCAGATTGCCCTGCAACGCCACCTGGTGCCCCACACGCTGCCGTGCGTGACCCAAGGAGGTCGTCCAGTCCAGGCCCACGACATCGGCACCGCAAGCTGCAATCTGCTCCAGCCATTGGCCGCCGCCCTTGGTAAAGACGATGCACGGCACCGCTTGCCCGTCGCGTTGCCGCACCAAACGCGCCACCACATCGGCGGTATAGCGCAGGCTGAAGCGCTCGAAGGCCTGATGGGCCAAGACCCCGCCCCATGAATCAAAAATCATCACCGCCTGGGCCCCTGCCTCGATTTGAGCATTCAAGTAGGCAGCCACCGCCTGGGCGTTGAGCGACAGCACGCGCTCCATGAGGTCCGGGCGGGCATACAGCATGGTTTTGACCCGCTGGTAGTCATCTGAGCCCGCGCCCTCCACCATGTAGCAGGCCAACGTCCAGGGGCTGCCCGAAAATCCGATGAGCGGCACACGCCCTTGCAAGGCGCGGCGAATGGAGGTCACGGCATCGAACACATAGCGCAGCTTGTCCATGTCGGGCACGCGCAATGCCGCTACCGCCGCCTCATCGCGAACCGGGTGGGCAAATCGGGGCCCCTCGCCCGCTTCGAAGCTCAAGCCCAGCCCCATGGCATCGGGCACGGTCAGAATGTCACTGAACAGAATCGCCGCATCCAAGGGGTAGCGATCCAACGGCTGCAAGGTCACTTCGGTGGCGAAATCGACATTGGTGGCCAAACCCATAAAGCTGCCCGCACGTGCACGCGTGGCGCAATACTCGGGCAGGTAGCGGCCTGCCTGTCGCATCAACCACACCGGCGTGTGATCGGTGGGCTGGCGCAAGCAGGCGCGCAAGAAGGTGTCGTTTTTGAGTGGCGCAAACATAAAGCCCATTATCGTTGACGAGGCCACCCGGTCTACCGGGACAATCCGCACATGCATGTGGCTGTGTTGACCGGAGGTGGTGACTGCGCCGGTCTGGACACGGTTGTGCGCACGCTCACCCTGAGCCTGCTCAATCGCCACATTCGGGTCACCGGCATTGAGCGCGGGTATTGGGGGCTGATGCGGCAGCAGTGGCGGGCCCTGCGCCGGGTCGATATGCAGTCACACTCCGACGTTGGCGGCTCGCTATTGGGCTGTCACAACCGGGCGCAACCCTTTGCGGATCCTGAGCACGGCGGCCAAGACGTCAGCCGCCAGGTACTCGAATCGGCCCGGGCACACCATATCGATGGCATCGTGGCTGTGGGCGGTGACGGCACGGCGTCCATCGCCGCACGGCTGCATGCCCAGGGCTTGCCCCATCTGGTGGTACCCAAGACGATTGACAACGACCTGGCCGGAACACAACGGTGTGTGGGGTTTGACACAGCCGTGTCGGTGGCCTGCGAAGCCTTGGAACGGTTGCGCACCACCGCCAGGTCACACCGCCGCGTGCTCATCTTGCAGACCATGGGCCGTCAAACCGGGTGGCTGGCCCTGCACGCCGGCGTGTCGGCACAGGCGGATGTGATCCTGTTGCCCGAGTTCCCGTTTTCGATCGAAAAACTCGTGCAGCATTGCCTGCAAAGGGCGGCAGCGCCGAGACAGGGCCATACGCTGATTTGTGCGGCCGAGGGTGTGGACGTCGAAGCGGTACAGCGGGTGCTGGCCCAGAGGCTGCCGTGCGAGGTGCGCCATGTGCGGCTGGGCCATGTGCAGCGCGGTGGTCCGCCCACCGCCTGCGATCGGCTCTTGGCCACGCAACTGGCCCATGCGGCCGCACTAGACGCCGCGTCGGGGCATTTTGGTCATCTGGTGGGTTGGCAGGCGCAGGGGTGCCAACGCGTGGCCTTGACTGACGCGGAAAGCCTCACCCGGTCAGTTCCGGCCGAACACCCGCTGGTGAAGGCCGCCATGGACCTAGGGGTCAGCCTGGGCCAATGAGCGCGGCCGGCCTCGGCAAGGCCGTTACTTCTTGCGGAACTTGGCAATGGCGGCCAGTTGCGCCGCCATCTCGGCAAACTCGCTTTGGGCGGCAGCAAAATCGATGTCGGACTTGGCGTTTTTCATGGCCTCTTCGGCCTGACGCTTGGCCTCTTGGGCCTTGGCTTCGTCCAGATCATGCCCGCGGATAGCGGTGTCCGCCAACACCGTGACGGCGTGGGGCTGCACTTCCAAGATACCACCGGCCACAAACACAAACTCCTCTTGGCCATTGTCGGCGCGCTCGATGCGCACCGCACCCGGGCGGATGCGGGTGATGAGCGGCGTGTGACGCGGCAGGATGCCGAGCTCACCGCCCTCGCCCGGCAAAGCCACAAACTTGGCTTCGCCCGAGAAGATGCTCTCGTCGGCCGAGACGACGTCAACGTGAATGGTGGCCATGAACAGCTCCCGTTATTGCAGCTTCTTGGCCTTCTCGAAGGCTTCGTCAATGGTGCCCACCATGTAGAAGGCCTGCTCCGGCAAGTGATCGCACTCGCCATTGACGATCATCTTGAAGCCGCGGATGGTTTCCTTGAGGGGCACATACTTGCCCGGCGTGCCGGTGAAAACTTCGGCCACGTGAAAAGGCTGCGAGAGGAAACGCTGGATCTTACGAGCGCGTGCCACGGCCAATTTGTCCTCGGGCGAGAGTTCGTCCATGCCCAAGATGGCGATGATGTCGCGCAATTCTTTGTATCGCTGCAAGGTAGCCTGTACCGAACGCGTGGTGCTGTAGTGCTCCTCGCCCACGACGTTGGGGTCGACTTGACGACTGGTAGAGTCCAGAGGATCCACAGCAGGATAGATGCCCAGGGCCGCAATGT
>CAYNSW010000046.1:0-19525 GCA_964400135.1 uncultured Rubrivivax sp.
AACCTGGAGCGGGAGACGGGAATCGAACCCGCGTCATTAGCTTGGAAGGCTAAGGTTCTACCATTGAACTACTCCCGCCCTGGCTGCCCCGCGGGCTCGCTTGGTGGAGGAGGCTGGATTCGAACCAGCGTAGGCGTAAGCCAACAGATTTACAGTCTGCCCCCTTTAGCCACTCGGGCACCCCTCCACGCGGAACCTAGAAGTCTAACATAGGGGGCTGCGGGCCACGCCTCAGGGTGCCTGCTGCCACCAGTTGACCAGGTGCGAGGTCGCCACAAAGTGGCTGCCCTCGGCCATGAAGCCCCGGGTGAAGTCATTGGCAGGGTGTCGGGTGCGCAAAACCGAGGCCGCGCGGGCGTCGGGCAGCGCTTGGTCAAAAAAGGCCTGCGCCTTGGATCCCCACAACAGGAACACAGGGGGTGGGTCTCGCGAAGACAAATACAACAGTATTTGAGAAGTAAGCGCTTCCCAACCTAAATTGAAGTGACTGCCCACCCGCCCCACCTCCACGGTCAAGACGGTGTTCAGAAGCAGCACGCCTTGGCTGGCCCAATGGTCCAGGCGGCTGTGGGGCGGCGGTACAAAGCCCGGCCGATCTGCCGACAGCACCGCAAATATCCGGCGCAGTGACGCCGGGCGACCCCGAGCGCACGAAAACGCCAGGCCGTCGGCATGACCAGCCGTGGGGTAGGGGTCTTGGCCCAACACCACCACCTTCACGTCGTGCGGGGCCAGCACACGCAGGGCCCGCCACGGGTCGTCCGGCGCCACCGGTCGCCCCCCGGAAATCTGACGAACCCGCTGCGCCACCTCGGCCGCGGCCCGGGCGAAGACAGGGGGTAACACGGCCGACCACGGCAGGGGCACCTCATGCAGGTGCCGTGCCCACACCGATTCGGTCATGCGGTGGCGGCCTGTGGCGGAAAGAACAAGGCCCGCAAGGCTTGGCCTGGGTCGGGCGCCCGCATGAACGCCTCCCCCACCAAGAAGGCATGCACCTGCGCTTGCCGCATCCGTTGGACGTCGGCAGCCGCCAGAATGCCGCTCTCGGTGATCAGCAAACGCTCGGGAGGCACCAGGCCAAGCAGATCCAGCGTTGTGTCCAGCCGGACTTCGAAGGTGCGAAGATCACGGTTGTTGATGCCCACAAGCGGCGTTTTCAACCGCAGCGCCCGCAAAAGCTCTTCTCGGTTGTGAACCTCCACGAGCACGGCCATGCCCAGGGAACGCGCACAGTCCTCGAGTTCGAGCATCTGGCCATCTGACAGGCACGCCGCAATGAGCAAGACGGCATCTGCGCCCCATGCCCGGGCTTGCACCACTTGGTACTCGTCCACGATGAAGTCTTTACGCAGCACCGGCAGCCCACAGGCTGCTCGGGCCTGTCGCAGATGATCCGGGCTGCCTTGGAAGAAGGATTCATCGGTGAGCACACTCAGACAGGCCGCTCCCGCGGCCTCATAACTGCGGGCGATGTGATCAGGCTGAAAATGCGCTCGCAATACGCCCTTGCTGGGACTGGCCTTCTTGACCTCAGCGATGACAGCCGGCTGTTGCTGCTCCACACGCTGCCGCACGGCGGCCACGAAGTCGCGACGCTGCGTATCGCGCGTGGCCAGGTCCCGTAGCGCCTGCATGCTCATGCGGCCTTGGTCGCGGCTGATCTCTTCTCGCTTGACCGCGACGATTTTTTGAAGAATGTCGCTCATGGCCTTCTCCTTCCCGCCCTGTTCAGGCCCGGGTCAGGCGCTGCGTCAGGTCAATGAACTGCTGCATACGGCGCGTGGCCGCGCCGCTGGCTACCGCTTCGCGAGCCCGCTGCACCCCCTCACTGACGCTGGAGGCCACCTGAGCGCAGTACAGCGCCGCTCCAGCATTGAGCAAGACCACATCGCGCACGGGCCCGTCTTCATTGGATAGGGCTCGGCGGATGCACTGGGCCGACTCCTGAGCATTGGCCACACGCAAAGTGCGCGCATCGTAAACCGGCAGTCCGAAGTCGCTGGGGTGAATCGCGTACTCGCGCACCTGGCCCTCATGCAGTTCTCCCACCAGCGTTTCGCCAGACAGCGAGATCTCGTCCATGCCATTGGCCCCGTGGACCACCATGACGTGCTGACTGCCCAAGCGCTGCAGCACCCGTACTTGGATTCCCACCAGGTCCGGATGGAACACCCCCAGCAATTGGTTGGGGGCGCCTGCCGGGTTGGTCAACGGCCCCAGGATGTTGAACAGGGTGCGCACCCCCAGCTCCTTTCGCACAGGCGCTGCGTGCTTCATGGCGGTGTGGTGGTTGGGTGCAAACATATAGCCAATGCCCGTTTCGGCCAAGCAGGTGGCCACTTGCTCGGGGCTGAGGGCCAGGCTGCCCCCCAGGACCTCGATGACGTCAGCCGACCCAGAAGTGGAGGACACGCTCCGCCCGGCATGCTTGGCCACACGCGCACCGGCCGCAGCCGCCACAAACATGCTGGCAGTGGAGATGTTGAAGGTGTGCGAAGCGTCACCTCCTGTGCCGACGATGTCCACCAAATGGGATCGATCGAGCACGGGTACCGGGGTTGCAAATTCGCGCATCACCTGTGCAGCGGCTGCAATCTCACCGACCGTCTCTTTCTTGACGCGAAGGCCAATGGTCAGTGCAGCGATCATGACGGGAGACATCTCTCCGCCCATGATGCGGCGCATCAGCTCGAGCATCTCGTCATGGAAAATTTCGCGGTGCTCGATGACGCGGGTCAGGGCTTCAGCGTTGGTAATCGGCATGGGGATCCTTGGATAAAGGTCAAGAGGTGAAGGCGGTCGGATTGATGTCTCAAATCGCCCGGGCAAAGCGCTCGATGGCGTGATCAATATCGTCGTCGTTGATGTCCAGGTGGGTGGCCAAACGGAGGCGGTACAGGCCTGTGCACAAGACGCCCGCCTGGGCCAATCTTTGCACCGCGCCGCTGGCGCGATCAGCTGGCAGGTCGACAAAAATCAAGTTGGTTTGGGGAGCCTGCACCGACAGCCCCGGCAGGGCCGACAGGCCCTGGGCCAGACGCGCGGCGCGCGTGTGGTCGTCGTGCAAACGGTCAATGTGGTGGTCTAGCGCATACAGAGCCGCCGCGGCCAATACACCAGCCTGACGCATGCCCCCACCCACCATCTTGCGTACACGATGAGCACGCTGGATCAAGTCGGCCGATCCCACCAGCGCGGAGCCTACTGGCGCGCCCAACCCCTTGCTGAAGCACACTGACACCGAGTCGAAAGACGCACTGATTTGCCGGGCCCAGTGGCGAGGGTCTTGGCCTTGCTGATGTGACATCGCCACGGCCGCGTTGAACAATCGGGCTCCGTCCAGGTGGGTGGCCAGCTGCCGCTCTCGCACCAAGGCTGTGGCTTGCTCGATGTACTCCAGGGGGAGCACCTTGCCGGCCCAGGTGTTTTCCAGCGCCAGCAAGCGGGTTCGAGCGAAATGGGGGTCGTTGGGCTTGATGTTGCCCGCAATATCCTCCAAGGCGATGGTGCCATCTTCGCGCTGATTCAAGGGCTGGGGCTGAATGCTGCCCAACACGGCGGCGCCGCCGCCTTCCCAGCGGTAAGTGTGTGCCATCTGCCCCACCAGGTATTCATCGCCTCGCGCACAGTGGGCCATCAGCGCGCACAGGTTGCTCTGCGTGCCCGTGGGCATGAACAGGGCGGCTTCCTTGCCCAGCATCGCGGCCAGGCGCTCTTGCAAGGCCAACACCGACGGGTCGTCGCCGAAGACATCATCGCCCACTTCGGCAGCGGCCATCGCTGCGCGCATGGCGGCCGTTGGGCGGGTCACCGTATCGCTTCTCAAATCAATGGGGTGGCTTTTCATGCGGAGGCTCCGAGACGAACGAAATTGGCCAACACGGCCATGCCGTGCTCACTGAGTATGGATTCGGGATGAAACTGCACGCCTTCTATCGGCGTTGCGGTGCCGGCCAGCTGGCGATGTCGCACGGCCATGATCTCGCCATCGGGACTGGTGGCGCTGACTTCCAATTCTGCGGGCAGCGTGTGAGACTCAATGGCCAAAGAGTGGTAGCGCACCACCTCGAAGGCCGGTGGCAAACCTTGAAAGACGCCCTTGGCGTCGTGGCGGATTCGGCTGAGCTTGCCGTGCATGAGTTCGCGCGCCCTGACGATACGCCCCCCTAACGCTTGGCCGATGGCTTGGTGCCCCAGGCAAACGCCGAGTATGGGCAATCGGCCCAGAAAATGCGAAATGGCCTGCAAGCAAATGCCTGCCTGGTCTGGCGCGCAAGGTCCGGGTGAGATCACCAAGTGCGATGGACGCAGCCTCTCCATCTCGGCCAGCGTGATGTGGTCGTTGCGTACCACCTGGACTTGCACCTGCAACGCCCGCAGGTACTGCACCAAGTTGTAAGTGAAGCTGTCGTAGTTGTCGATCATGAGCAGCATCAGAAGCCCTCCTCGACCAACTCGGCCGCACGCAGCAGCGCACGGGCTTTGGCCTCGGTTTCTCTCCATTCGGCCTGGGGATCGGAGTCGGCCACGATACCCGCAGACGCCTGCACATACAGGTTGCCGTCTTTGACGATGCCCGTTCGAATGGCGATGGCCAAATCCATCTCCCCAGCAAAGCTGACGTAGCCGCAGGCACCGCCATACACCCCCCGGGCTACCGGCTCGAGCTCATCGATGACCTCCATCGCGCGAATTTTGGGCGCGCCTGTGAGCGTTCCGGCTGGAAAGGTAGCGCGCAAGACGTCCCACGGTGAAGTGCCCTCAGGCACCAAGCCTTCCACGTGACTGACCATGTGCATGACGTGTGAGTAGCGTTCGACCGCAAAGGCCTCGGTCACCTGAACCGATCCCGTTACGGCCAGGCGGCCAATGTCATTGCGCGCCAGGTCGATGAGCATGAGGTGCTCAGCGCGCTCCTTGGGGTCTGAGGTCAATTCGGCCTGCAGCTGGCTGTCTTGCTCGGGCGTAGCGCCACGGGGACGCGTCCCGGCCAGGGGCCGGATGGTGACCTTGGCGCCGCCTGGGGCTTGCTCCTGACGCACCAAGATCTCGGGCGACGCCCCAACGATGTGAAAGTCTCCCATGTCGTAGTAGTACATGTACGGCGACGGGTTCAAGGACCGCAAAGCCCGGTACAGGGACAAGGGGTTGGCGCTGAAGGGCTTGCGCAAGCGCTGTCCGATCTGAACTTGCATCATGTCGCCCGCGGCGATGTAGTCCTGGGCCCGAGCCACCGCTTGGACATAGGCCGCCTGGGGGAAGTCGCGCTGAACGGGCTGGGAGACCGCGCGTCGCACTTCGGGCGGATGAACCCCGCCTTGCAGCCGGTCTTGCAAATGCGACAGCCGCCGGCGCGCCTGGAAGTAGGCCTCGGGTTGGCTGCTGTTGGCAAACACCACCAGATACAGCTTGCCTGACAGGTTGTCGATGACCGCGACTTCCTCGGTTTGCAGCAACAAAATGTCGGGCGTGCCCAGGTCGTTGGCCCGCCCGCCCCGGGCCAATCGGGCCTCGATGTGTCGTACTGTGTCATAGCCAAAATAACCGGCCAGGCCACCGCAAAACCGGGGAAGCCCGCTGCCCAAGGCCACCCGAAACCGGGTCATGTAGCGCTGCAGGAAGTCCAAGGGGTTGCCGTGGTGGGTCTCCACAACCCGTCCTTCGCACACCACTTCGGTGCGGCTGCCGGTGGACTGCACCCAAGTCTGCGCGGGCAGCCCGATGAAGGAGTAGCGCCCAAAACGCTCGCCTCCCACCACCGACTCGAGCAAGAAGCTGCGCGGCTGGCTGGCTGTCAACTTCAGATACAGCGACAGGGGGGTGTCCAGATCGGCGAACGCCTGCTCAATGAGGGCGATGCGGTTGTAGCCCTGTTCGCTCAGGCTCTTGAATTCCAACTCAGTGATCACTTACTTTCCAAATTCTCCGCTTGTGCAGGCCTGGCCTGAAGAGGCTTGGCGCGGGCAGCGGGTTGAAGGGGTCCGTGGTCGGGCGCTTGAGTGGGCGCCCCTGGGGCACCCGAGCGCCGCTTAGCGGTGCAAGTGGCAGCGACGCCAGGGCCAGGCTCCTTGGCCCGCTGGTAACAGCGAGGCCGGAAGCGGCGAGGACGGGACCGTGATCATGACCACCAGTTTAGCAGCGCCGCGCCCAGGGCCGCGCGGCGGCCGGGCCTTGCGTGCCGGCCCAACTGGGCGCAAACTGCGTTGTCCGTGATCCGGAGGTTTCCAGCCTTTGCGGATCTGTGTTAGCCACATCGAGGAGCGCGCATGAATCTGACGATCAGCGGACATCATCTGGAAGTCACCCCGCCTTTGCGGGCCTATGTGGAGCAAAAGCTTGACCGGGTGACGCGACACTTTGATCAGGTGGTGGACGTGAGCGTGCTGCTCACGGTAGACAACCAGCGCGAAAAGGACCGGCGCCAGCGCGCAGAGGTGACGTTGCACGTGAAGGGCCGGGATATCTTTGTGGAGCAGGCCGATCAGGACTTGTATGCGGCCATCGATCAGCTCATGGACAAGCTCGATCGCCAGGTCATGCGTCACAAGGATCGTGTCCAGAATCATCACCACACGTCTGCGAAACGTTCCGACATGGGTCTGGGGTGAGCCGGGCCCGGTTCCTATAATCAGTTTTTTTCGTGCCCGACGGGCCAGGATACCGACTGCGACTTGTCAGCATGAACCGCCTCGCCGCCATCCTTCCTGCTAACCACGTTTTGGTGGACGTAGACGCCGCCAGCAAAAAGCGCGTCTTCGAGCAAGTCGGGCTGCTGTTTGAAAATGAACATCAACTGGCCCGCACCCTGGTGGCTGACAGCTTGTTTGCCCGCGAGCGCCTGGCCTCCACGGGTTTGGGGCACGGCGTGGCCATCCCCCACGGGCGGATCAAGGGTCTGAAAAATCCACTGGCCGCGGTCATGCGCCTGCGACAACCGATTGCCTTTGAGGCGCCAGACGAAGAGGCTGTCAGCCTGCTGATCTTCCTGCTGGTACCCGAGGCGGCCACCCAGCGCCACCTGGAAATCCTCTCTGAGATTGCCGAGATGCTGTCGGACAAAGGACTGCGTGACCGCCTCAAGCAGTCTGACGACCCGGCCGTGATTCACGAGACCATTGCGCAGTGGGTGCCGCTGCAATCGGTAGCCTGAGCGTTTTGGCGGCCCCGGCCTTGTTTGTTGCCCTCACGCTGCTTTTGTGAAACCCACCTCCATCAGCGCCGAGGCCTTGTTCGAGGCCCATAGGGACAGCTTGGACTGGCAATGGATGGCGGGCAAAGACCACCCCGAACGCCGGTTTGACGAATCGGCGGTACGCAATGCGCATTCGGCCGCAGACCTGATCGGGTACCTGAACTACATCCACCCGTATCGGGTGCAGCTTGTGGGTCGGCGGGAGGTGGCCTATCTGATGTCATCGCCCGAGGCGGACTTGGAACGCCGCCTGGCGCGCATCATCACCTTGGAGCCCCCGGTGATCATCGTGGCAGACGGCCAAACCGCTCCTCAGCGGCTGCTGGAGTTGTGTGACCGCAGCCATATTCCTCTGTTTGCGACGAAAGAAGATGCCGGGCATGTGATTGATCTGGTACGGGAGTACCTCAGCGGACTGTTTGCCGACCGGCTCACACGGCACGGAGTGTTCATGGACATTCTGGGTCTGGGCGTGCTGATCACAGGCGAGTCCGGGCTGGGCAAAAGCGAACTGGGCTTGGAGTTGGTGTCCCGCGGGCACGGCTTGGTGGCCGATGACGCGGTGGATCTGTACCGGATTTCGCAAACGGCTATTGAAGGCCGGTGTCCTGAGCTGCTGATGAACCTGCTGGAAGTGCGGGGCATTGGGCTGCTGGACATCAAGGCCATCTTTGGCGAAACCGCCGTGCGGCGCAAAATGCGCCTGAAGCTCATCGTGCACTTGGTGCGCAAAGAGGTATTGGAGCGGGACTTTGAGCGCATCCCCACGCAGCCGCTTCATGAAGAGGTGATGGGACTGCCGGTGCGCAAGGTGGTGATCGCCGTGGATGCAGGTCGCAACCTGGCCGTGCTGGTGGAGGCGGCGGTTCGCAACACCATCTTGCAGTTGCGCGGGATCGACACCTACCAGGAGTTTGTGCGGCGCCATCAGCAGGCGCTGGAAGGCGACATGGACGCGTGATGGGGGCAGGCGTTGCGCGTGCAGCGCGCATACAACGCCAGGGAATGCTCCACGAGCTCAAAGCCTCGGCGCTGGGCCACCTCTTGCTGACGCTTCTCGATAGCCGCATCAAAAAACTCCTCAACCCGGCCGCAGGTCAGACACACCAAGTGGTCATGGTGCTGGCCTTGATTGAGCTCAAAAATAGCCTTCCCCGATTCGAAGTGGCTGCGCAGTAGCAAGCCCGCTTGCTCAAACTGCATGAGCACCCGGTAGACAGTGGCCAGCCCAATGTCGGCACCCTCGGCCAACAGGGATTTGTGTACATCCTCGGCAGTCAGATGCCGGCGCTGAGCCCCCCCAAATAGGGCAAGGATCTTGAGCCGGGGCACCGTGGCCTTCAGCCCGCTGCTCTTGAGTTCGTCGGCTGCGTTCATGCCTCTCCTGTGACCCCAGTCGGCCGGTCACACGGGAGAGTGGACCCGCCGCTAGAATGGCCCACATGATATCGACGAAACTCCCCTCGCGCGGCTCCAGTCGTTGGGGTCTTTGGCTGCTGGTCTTGCCCTGGACGGCTACCTGGGTGGGATGCGCTGCCCCCCAAAACGCGACCGACTCGTTTATGGGCTGGATCACGCCCTACCGCATCGACATCGTCCAAGGCAACGCCGTGACCAGCGAGCAAGTGCAGCGAGTGCGCCCTGGCATGACCCGCGCACAGGTGCGTGACATTCTGGGCTCGCCCATGCTCACCGATGCCTTCCACGCCGATCGCTGGGACTACATCTTCTTGAAGCGGCGGCCAGGCGACGAACCGGTGCGGCGCCACGTGAGTGCATTTTTTCAAGGCGATGCCTTGACGCGCCTGGAGGCTCCGGCGGACTTGCCCGATGAGAATCGATTCGTTGCTGCCATCGTGCCCGCTCCCAAAGGTCTCAAACCCGCTGCGCTGGAGCTCACGGATGCGCAGCGCCAGGCCCTGCCCAAGCCGGCCGCCAGTCCGGCTTCCCCGGCCGAACGTACCGGCTCTGTCCGAACCTACCCCCCGCTGGAGTCTCCATGAGTCCAGCTGCCCCTCGGGGGTCTGCATCACCCCTTCGCCTTGCCATTGCGGGGGCGAGCGGGCGCATGGGCAGGATGCTGATCGAGGCGGCACTGGCAGCCGATGACCTGCAGCTGTGCGGCGCTTTGGATGTGGCCTCCTCAAGCGCCATGGGTCAAGATGCCGCGGCTTTTTTGGGGCGCAGCAGCGGGGTGCTGGTGAGCTCGGATATGGAGGCAGTCTTGCCAGGCTGCGACGTGCTGATCGATTTCACCCGCCCTGAGGGTACCTTGCATCATCTGCAGGCCTGTGTGCGCCATCAAACCAAACTGGTCATCGGCACCACGGGCTTTTCTGCCGAAGAAATCAGCCAAATCGAGGCGGCGAGCGCACGCATTGCCGTGGTGATGTCCCCCAATATGAGTGTGGGCGTGAATGTGGTCATGCGGTTACTGGATGTGGCGGCCCGCCATCTCCAATCGGGCTACGATATTGAGATCATCGAGGCGCACCATCGCCACAAAGTAGACGCCCCCAGTGGGACGGCATTGAAAATGGGTGAGGTCATCGCCCATGCGCAGGACAGCTTGCTGCCAGAGCGCGCTGTGTGGTCGCGTGAAGGACACACCGGTCCCCGGCCCACGGGATCCATCGGGTTTTCTGCCATTCGGGGCGGAGATATTGTGGGTGACCACACGGTCATGTTTGCCGGTACGGGCGAACGCATCGAAATCACTCATCGCAGCACCAGCCGTGCGGGCTACGCACAAGGCAGTTTGCTGGCCGCCCGATTTCTGGCCCATCGCAGCACCGGCCTGTACGGCATGGATGCGGTATTGGGCTGGTAGCGTTTGGGCTTGTGGACACACTGGCTGCCTGGGTGCGGAGCACCGATACGGTGGGCGTGGTGGTGGCCGCCTTTCTCTTGTTGATGTCGGTAGCCGCCTGGGCTCTGATCGTCTGGAAGGCCTGGGTACTGCGCCGTGTGCGCGCCGACTTGGGGCCCGCCATGACGGCTTTTTGGGCGGCCGGCGATCTGTCCAGCGGCCTTCACCGCTTGCAGCAGCTCGATCGCGAAGGCCTGACCGGGCCATTGGTGCAAGCCTTGTTGCGAGCGCATGAGGAGCACACCCTGGAGGCAGCCTCCTCGGCCGACAGCCGCCTGACACGCCGATTGCGTGAAGCCCTTCAATCGGGAGCCTCGATCCTGCATGGAGGGCAGGTGGTACTGGCCAGCATTGGCAGTACCGCCCCCTTCGTGGGCCTGCTGGGAACCGTGTGGGGCATCTATAACGCCCTGATGGAGATCGGCAGCGCAGGCACCTTCACCCTGGAGCGGGTGGCAGCACCCGTGGGCGAGGCGCTGATCATGACAGCCGCAGGCCTGGCCGTGGCGATCCCGGCCGTCTTGGCCTACAACCTGTTTGGCAAATGGGCCGGTGCGTGCGAAGCTCAGTTAGAGGGGTTCGCACACGACCTGCGCGAGATGGGTGTGCAAGGTGAGGCGGCCCAAGGCCGGCTTTGAGATGACATTTGGTCGACTGCCCCGCCGTCAAGCAGCGCAACCGATGAGCGATATCAACATGACGCCCCTCATCGATGTGATGCTGGTGCTGCTGGTGATTTTCATCATTGCGGCACCTTTGATGGCCTCCAGCCTCAGGGTGGATTTGCCCCAAACTCAGGGGGCCTCGCCTCACGCCCTGGCTGCACGAATCGAACTGGCCGTGGACTCGCAAGGGCAGGTCTGGCTGGGTGGGCAAACTCTATCCACAGAGACGCTGGCACTTCGCCTGCGTGAAGCCGCCCAATCGCAGCCCGATACCGAGGTGCACCTGCGCGCCCACCGCGAGGTGGCCTACGGGCGAGTCGCGCAAGTGATCGGACAGGCTCACGAAGCGGGACTCAAGCGCGTGGCCTTCATCACCCAAGACGCCACCGCCATCGGCCAGACAACTGCCCCAGCGCGCTGAGCCTCGATCTGGCGCTGAGCGTGGTGCTGTCTGCGCGCGGGGCTCCTACAATCAGGCGCATGAACGAAAAATACGTCCCTTCCGAGGTAGAAACCTCTGCACAAGCCGATTGGGCCCACCGTGATGCCTACCGCGTGCTAGAGGACGCTTCTCGCCCGAAGTTTTACGCCTGCTCAATGCTGCCTTACCCCAGCGGCAAGCTGCACATGGGGCACGTGCGCAACTACACGATCAACGACATGTTGACCCGCCACCTGCGCATGAAGGGCTACAACGTGTTGATGCCCATGGGCTGGGATGCCTTTGGCCTGCCGGCCGAAAACGCCGCCATGAAAAACCGCGTGCCACCGGCCAAATGGACCTACGACAACATCGACCACATGAAGTCGCAGATGAAGTCCATGGGGCTGGCCATCGATTGGAGTCGGGAAGTCACGACTTGCAAGCCCGATTACTACCGTTGGAATCAATGGCTGTTTTTGAAGATGCTGCAAGCGGGCATTGCTGAGCGCCGCACCCAGGTGGTGAATTGGGATCCTGTGGATCAAACCGTGCTGGCCAATGAGCAGGTGATTGACGGCCGGGGATGGCGGTCTGGCGCATTGGTGGAAAAGCGTGAAATACCAGGCTACTACCTGAATATCACCCGCTATGCGCCCGAGTTGCTCGAGCACGTGCAACATCACCTTGAGGGATGGCCCGAGCGGGTCAAGCTGATGCAGGAAAACTGGATCGGCCGCAGTGACGGCGTGCGCTTTGCCTTTGAGCACGACATCCGGGACTCATCGGGGCAGCGTGTGCAGGATGGTCGCCTCTTCGTCTTCACCACCCGCGCAGACACCATCATGGGCGTGACGTTTTGTGCCGTAGCGCCCGAGCACCCTCTGGCAACGCATGCGGCCCAATCGCGCCCTGAGGTGGCCCGCTTCATCCAGGCCTGCAAGGCAGGGGGCACCACGGAAGCCGAATTGGCCACCCAAGACAAGCTCGGCGTGCCCACGGGCCTGAGCGTGAGCCACCCCTTGACCGGACAGGCCATACCGGTGTGGGTGGGCAACTATGTTTTGATGAGCTATGGCGATGGCGCCGTGATGGGCGTGCCTGGACACGACGAGCGTGACTTTGCCTTCGCACTCAAGTACGGCCTGCCCATCGCGCAGGTCATCGAGGTTGCTGAACAGGCCGCCTACGACGCCACGCAATGGCACGACTGGTATGCCAGCAAAGACCGGGCCCGGGTGATCAACTCGGGGTTCCTCGACGGCATGCGGCATGCCGAGGCGGTTGCCGCGGTGGCGCAGGCGCTGTCCGACAAGGGGCTGGGGCAAATCAAAACCACCTGGCGTTTGCGCGATTGGGGGATCAGCCGCCAGCGCTATTGGGGCACACCCATTCCTGTTGTGCATTGCCCGCAGCACGGAGCAGTTCCTGTCCCCGAGCATGAGCTGCCGGTGATCCTGCCAGAAGACTGCATACCCGACGGCAGTGGCAACCCACTGAACAAGCGCGAGGATTTTCTGGCCTCGCAATGCCCGGTATGCGGCGGTCCCGCCAGGCGAGAGACCGACACGATGGACACGTTTGTGGACTCGGCGTGGTACTTCATGCGCTACTGCGACCCCAAACTGGACGATGCCATGGTGGGGGCCGGTACGGCCTATTGGATGCCCATGGATCAGTACATCGGCGGCATCGAACACGCCATCTTGCATTTGCTGTACGCCAGGTTTTGGACCAAGGTGATGCGCGACCTTCAGCTGGTCAAGGTCGACGAGCCCTTTACGCGGCTGCTCACGCAGGGAATGGTTCTCAACCATATCTATTCGCGTCGATCGGACAAGGGGGGCATTGACTATTTCTGGCCTCATGAGGTGGAAAACGTGACCGATGAGGCGGGCAAAGTGACAGGGGCTCGTCTGAAAACGCCCGCCCATGGGCTGGCAGCAGGCACGATGGTGGACTACGAGGGCGTGGGTACCATGTCCAAGTCAAAGAACAATGGTGTGGACCCCCAGGATTTGATTGATCGCTTTGGCGCCGACACGGCCCGGCTGTTTGTGATGTTTGCGTCCCCGCCGGAGCAGACCCTGGAGTGGAATGATGCGGGCGTCGAAGGTGCTCATCGCTTTTTAAGGCGTCTGTGGTCGTTTGTGGCGCAACGTCGTGAGGTCATCTGCAGAGCACAACCCCAACAGCCAACCGGCGCATCCCTGAGCCCTGCGGCCAAAGCGGTGCGCCGCGAGGTGCATGTGATCCTTCGGCAAGTCACCTACGACTACGAACGCATGCAATACAACACGGTGGTCTCTGGCTGCATGAAGTTGCTCAATGCGCTGGAGGGCTTTGCGCAGCCGGACAGCGCAGCCGATGGGGCGGTGTTGCGCGAAGGCGTGTCGATATTGCTGCGTACCCTGTACCCAGCGTGTCCTCACGTGTGCAGTGTGTTGTGGCGGGATTTGGGCTTTGGCGAATCCGCCTGCGAAGTGCTGGATGCACCATGGCCCGAAGTGGATGAGGACGCCTTGCAACAAGACGAGATCTCGCTGGTGCTGCAGATCAACGGCAAGACCCGCGGCAGCTTGACGGTATCAGCGCAGGCCAGTGCCGCACAAATCGAAGAGGCCGCACGCCAAAGCGCCGAGGTGGCCAGGTTCAGTCAGGGCAACAGCGTGCGCAAGGTAGTCGTGGTGGCAGGTCGCCTCGTCAATGTTGTGGTCTGAGACACCGGTACGCGCCTCGGTAAGGTCGACCGGGCGTCGTCGGCTGCTCGGAGCGCTGGGCACCCTGGCCGGCGCCACGATGCTGGGCGCTGGATTGAGTGGGTGCGGGTTTCGGTTGCGTCGCCCCCCGGACTTGGCGTTTCGCCGCGTGGCGCTGGTGCAGTTTTCCGCGCGCTCGGGTATGGCAGCAGCGCTTCGTGCTGCGATGCGCAGCAACTTAGAAGTGGTGGGCGACCCTCGGCAGGCCGATGTGGTGGTGGTGGCGATCCATGAGCAACGCTTACGCTCGATAGTCGCAAGTGGTGCAGCGGGCCAAGTCCGCGAGTTGCAATTGCGGCTGCAATTTTCTTACAAGGTGCAGTCTGCTCAAGGTCAGGAGTTGCTGTCGCCTGTTGAGATGGCACTGAGCCGCGACATGAGTTATGCGGAAGCCTTCGCGTTAGCCAAAGCCGCCGAGGAAGAGCAATTGGTGCGCGAAATGCAAGAGGATATGGCCTTGCAGGTGATGCGGCGCCTGGCCACGCTCAAGCTCTGAAGCATGCAGCTGCGCCTGGACCAACTGTCATCTCATTTGTCCCGCGGCTGCCGCGCCCTGTATGTGGTGCATGGGGATGAGCCCTTGCTGCATCAGGAGGCGGGCGACGCCATTCGCGCCGCTGCCCGGCAACAAGGCTGTTCGGAGCGGGACGTCTTTACCGTCAGCGGGGCCCATTTCGATTGGAGCGCCGTGCGAGGCGCTGCTCAGTCTATGGGCTTGTTTGCCACGGGTCGTCTCATCGAAATTCGAATCCCGCAGGGCCGCCCCGGTAAGGAGGGTTCTGAGGCGTTGCAGCGATACGTCCAGGCGCTGCCCGATTCGGTGGTCACGCTGATCAGCTTGCCGCGCCTAGACTCCACGACGCTCAAAAGCGCCTGGTTTGAGGCCTTGGAATCGGCGGGGGTGAGCCTGAGACTCGATCCAGTGGATCGCGCCAGCCTACCCGCGTGGATCGCCCAACGCTTGGCGAAGTACGGCCTGCGGGTGCGCGAAGGCGACGAGGGCCGACAGGCTCTGGCCTTTTTTGCCCAACGCGTGGAAGGTCACTTGTTGGCCGCGCACCAGGAGGTGCTCAAGCTGTCGTTGCTGTACCCCCCTGGCGAGCTGAGCCTGGAGGACATTCAGACCGCCGTCTTGGATGTGGCCCGCTTCGATGCGCGGCAATGGCTGGAGGCACTGTGGGCGGGCGACATCCGCCGCTGTCTGCGCATCTTGTCGGGTCTGCAGGCGGAAGGCGAATCGGCCGTGTCACTGCACTGGGCGCTCAGCGAGGACTTGCGCTGTGCCCACCAGGTACGCTGCGCAGTGGACGAAGGAAAGCCCATGCCGCTGGCCCTGTCTCAAGCCCGGGTGTGGGGTCCTCGGCAGCGGGCGATCGAGCAGGCCGCTCAGCGTTGCTCTGCGCGACAGCTGACGCAGCTGCTCGTTGCAGCGCGCCTATGCGACGGCGTGATCAAGGGGCTCAGCCGCACGGACTGGCCCACCGAGCCGTTCGACGCACTCAAGCGCTTGGTCATGGGTGTCTTGCGGATCACCAGGCGCGTGCAGCCTCAATAGCCGCGCTGTCGGTCAACCAGATGCATCAGCGCCTGGCCCCGCTGCAGGCGCCTGAGATTGGACGCCACGACCTGCGCAGCGCTGGCCGTGTCAGTCAGGGCGGCGATGTGAGGCAGTACGGTGATCGCGGGGTGGGACCAAAAAGCGTGCGAGGTCGGCAGGGGCTCCGCACGGAACACATCCAGTACCGCATGCGAAATGTGGCCACTTTGCAAGGCGGCCAACAGATCGTCTTCCACCACGTGTGCTCCGCGCGCCAGGTTGACCACCGCTGCGCCTGGGCGCAGGGCTTCGAAGAGGTCGCGGTTCAAGATGCCTTGGGTGCTGGGTGTGAGCGGCAACAGGTTGATCAAGATGTGGGTGCGCGACAGCTGCGCCATCAGTTGCGCATGACCCACGAGTACCGGCACGGGGCCAGACCGCTCGCTGATTTGGGCGGGTGTTTGCCGCCATCCGCTCACGGCATAGCCCGCAGCGTGCAGCACCGAGGCCACCTGACGGCCCAGCGTGCCCAGGCCCAAGATCAGAACATGGCAATCCTCAGAGCGCATCTGCGGCCATGGTCGCCACACCGCGTGGTGCTGCTGACGCGCATAGTCAAAAAAACGCCGGTGCACACCCAAAACAGCCCAGAGTGCCGTCTCAGACATGGCGCGGGTCATGTAAGGGTCCACCATGCGGGCAATCACCGCACCGTCGGGGAGTCCGGGGTCTGCCAATAAGCGGTCGACGCCGGCCCACAACGACTGGATCAGACGCACGCCACGCACATCACGCAAGGCCCCGGGGGACAGACTGCCCACGACCACCGCATCGAGTGGTTGTCCGGGTTGCGGCGACTCCACCCAGGTGCACTCGGGCGCCGCCGCTTTGAGCGTATCCCACCACACTTGCCGCTGCTCGCTTGACCAGCTACCGTACAGCGCCACTCGCAAGGGATGTTCCGTCATGACTCGGCCTGACCCGATGATGCATTGACAGGGGGCCGGGCAGCCTGTTCGATCCAGCTCAGCGCAACGCACACTGCCGCCTCGCGCACCGCCTGCCGGTCTCCTTCAAATTGAAATCGGGCGTGTCGTGTGGCAAGACCTTGTGCGGCCACTGCCAGATGAACCGTGCCCACTGGCTTTCCGGGTACCTGCCCCGAGGGGCCGGCAATGCCCGTAACCGCCACCGCCACCTGCGCCGCCGAGCGCTGCAAGGCACCCTGCGCCATCGCGCGAGCCACTGGCTCACTGACCGCACCATGCTGCGCCAACAACTCAGGGGACACGCCCAGTTGGTCGATCTTGGCCTGGTTGCTGTACGTCACAAACCCCCGATCGAACCACTGGCTTGAGCCACTCAGGCCAGTGCACGTGGCGGCGATCAGTCCACCCGTACAACTCTCGGCTGTGACCACGCGCCAACCACGGTCGGTGAGGGCTCGCGCCGCGGCGGCGGCGGCTTCGTATAGCGCCGGTGTCATGAACCGCCGCCTGTGCCCAAGAGGGCCACGATGATGGCCAACACACACAAGGTACAGCCTGCGGCCACCACATCGTCAAGCAAGATACCCATGCCCTGCCTGGCGGTGATGCCGCCGGATGCGGAGAATTTGAATGTGCGGTCGGCCCAGGCCACTGGGCCTGGCTTGGCAATATCGAATGCGCGAAACAGGACAAATGCGCCCGCCTGGGCCCAGCCCGAAGCCGGCATGAGGATCCACAAGACCAGCCAAAACGCGAGGATTTCATCCCACACGATGGCACTGGGATCAGATTGACCGAGCTCACGCGCACAGCGGGTGCATGCCCACCACCCCGCCCCAAAGCCGGCGGTCAACAAGGCCGCCCAACCCACGGCGGTGAGCCAACGATCCAACACGAGAAAGGCGACCCAGGCCCACAAAGTGGCTACCGTGCCTGGGGCCACGGGTGACAAGCCGCAACCAAACCCCAGGGCCAACCACCGCGCCGGGTGTCCCCACATGAACCGGGCCGTGGGCCGCGTGGGGACACGGTGCGGATGATCGGCCCACAGCGTCGCATCCGCTTGGACGTGTTCGACTGTCGACGTGGCGGTTGGGAGTGGCTGGGGTGGCGTGCTCATGCGCAGAAATGATCAAACCCACCAAAGGTGGACAGCTCGATGACCTGGCCTTGCTCGTCTAGCACCACCACTTCCTGCTGCCGTGTAATGCGGCCCACAGCCGTGACGGGCACGCCACTGCGCTCACTGGCCTGAAGCACCTGCGAGGTCCGGCTCGGCGCGGCAGTGAACAAGAGCTCGTAATCATCTCCACCGCTGAGTACACAGGGCCAGCGCAAGGCAGGCGGCTGTGTCGCAACCGCCGGGTCTTGCGGTATGTCGGCCAAGCGCAGCTGAGCGCCGACCCCCGAAGCCTTCAACACATGGGCCAGATCGCCCAGCAAGCCATCGCTCAGGTCGATGGCGCTGCTGGCCACGCCTCGGAGCGCCAAGCCCAGGCCCACGCGAGGCTGGGGCATTTCCATATACCCGCGGGCTCGCTCGAATTCTTCGCCGCTCAGCCGTACTTGGCCGCGCCAAGCTTCGAGCGCCAGGCGGGCCATACCCAACTGCCCGCTGACCCAGATCACATCTTCAGGTGCGGCACCTGAGCGCAGCAAGGCTTGTCCGGGGGGCACTTCGCCCATGACCGTGAGGGTGATACTCAGTGGGCCTGCCGTGGTGTCACCTCCCACCAAGTCGATATCCCAAGCACGGGCCAATTCGAGCAGGCCTTCAGAAAAGGCCTGCAGCCAGGCGCGGTCAATTCGCGGCAACGACAAGGCCAGCGTGAAGGCTCGGGGCGCGGCCGCGCAAGCCGCCAGGTCGCTGAGGTTGACCGCCAGTGCTTTGTGGCCCAAACGCCGGGGCGGCACTGTAGACAAAAAGTGGCGCCCCTCGAGCAGGGTGTCTGTCGACACCGCCCAGTCCATACCGGGCTGAGGTCGCAGCAGCGCGCAATCATCGCCCACGCCCATGACTGCCCGAGTCGAGGCAGGCGAGAAAAACTGCGCGATGAGGTCGAATTCGCCATAAGCCATGACCCGATTATCGGCCCCATGGGTGCGAACAGGCTGGCCTGGCTCAAGCTCATTTCACCGCGCCCACCTACAATTGGCCCCCTTTTCTTCGATTCGCGCACGCTGCCCGTGGCGCCGCCCACTGCGATGTCAGATTCCCAAACCAAGCATGCCGAGCTGCGCCGAGCGGCGCTGGAGTACCACGAGTTTCCCAGTCCCGGCAAGATCGCGATTTCGGCCACCAAGCAGCTGACCAATCAGCGCGATCTGGCCCTGGCGTACTCCCCTGGGGTGGCAGCGGCCTGTGAAGAAATCGTGGCCGACGAGGCCCAGGCCTACCGCTACACCTCGCGCGGGAATTTGGTGGCCGTGGTGACCAACGGCACGGCGGTACTCGGCCTGGGGGACATCGGTCCGCTGGCCGCCAAGCCCGTGATGGAAGGCAAGGCCGTTTTGTTCAAGAAATTTGCGGGCATTGATGTCTTCGACTTAGAGATCCGGGAGAAGGACCTGGACCGGCTGGTGGACATCATCGCGGCGCTGGAGCCCACCTTTGGCGGCATCAATCTGGAAGACATCAAGGCCCCCGACTGCTTTTATGTCGAACGCAAGCTTCGTGAGCGCATGCGCATCCCCGTGTTTCACGATGACCAGCACGGCACCGCCATCGTTGTGGGTGCGGCCTTGCTCAATGGGCTGAAGGTCGTGGGCAAAAGCCTGAAGGACATCAAGCTGGTGACCTCAGGCGCGGGTGCAGCCGCGCTCGCCTGTTTGAATTTGTTGGTGAAGTTGGGAGTACCACGAAGCCATATTTGGGTCACGGATCTGGCGGGCGTGGTCTGGAAGGGTCGCACCGAGCTGATGGATCCGGACAAGGCGGAGTTTGCGCAAGACACCCCCGCACGCTCGCTGAGCGAGGTGATAGAAGGGGCCGATGTGTTCTTGGGTCTGTCGGCTGCCGGTGTGCTCAAGCCTTCAATGGTCTTGCGCATGGCCAAGCAGCCCTTGATCTTTGCCCTGGCCAACCCCACG
>CAYNSW010000047.1:0-14650 GCA_964400135.1 uncultured Rubrivivax sp.
CGCCAGGTGCGCGGCGCAAGCGGAAACAGGTAGGCGTGGCCAAAGGCATAGGGGGCTTCTCTCCAGGCTCTGCGGTCGGCCAGGTTTTCCACCTGGGCGCGCCAGGTGAGCTGGCCGCCGCCCAGGCGTTGCACGTATTTGGCGCCGGTGTCAACGCGCGCCCAGCCTCCCACGCGCATCTGCGGGTCGTTGGGCAGCACCACGCGGTCACTCTCGGCCACCAGGGCAGCTGAAAGCTCAAGCCCTGGCAGCAGGGCCGCCGGCCCCAGGCGATAGCCGCTACCCAAGCGCAGGCTGCGTGCGGGTACGTTCACGGGCCGTGTGCCGTTAATGGCCGCGTTGGCTGAGTTCTCGCGCTGCGCTTGCAGTACTTGGGTACTGACCTGCCAGCTCCAGGGGCCGACCTGGGCGCGCCATTGGCCCTCCAAGCCGCGATGTCGTGCTGCGCCATCCATGACGCGGGTGCACGAGCCTGGATCCACGCAGGTGCCGACGTCGGCGGCCACTGGCCGCCAGATGTCAAAGACGGCAAGGCTGAGTTCGCTGTGAGCCCAGGCGTGTTTGAACCCCAGCTCCGTCTGCCGGCTGGTCAGCGCAGGCAAGACCTGACCTCGGTTCAGGTAGCGTGTGCGGTTGGGCACGAATTCAGATTCCAAGCCTTGACCCCAGCTGGCGTAGGCCAATGCGCCCGAAGGCAGGGTGTGGGTCAGCGCCGCAAAGCCGACGGTGGCGCGTTGATGGGCCTGTGTGGCAGCCAGCAGCCGCTGCAACTCGTCATCCGTTGCGCCAGCGCCCTCGAAGCCGGCGCTGGTGCGCTGCGCGCGGCGCTGTATGGCGGTGTGTCGTACACCCACCAGGGCCTGCCAGTGTGGGCGAAGTGCGATGACATCGCGCAGGTACGCTTCCTGGGTGTTTTCTTGCCGATTGACACTGGCATCGGGCGTGAGTGCTGAGCGTGCCACCGCGGAAGGGTTTTGCAGTCGCGTGGTGCCCGCCAGATCAAACACTTGATCGTTGAACAGCGCCCGAAAACGTGTGCCCATCACCCCGGCCGTGATCTGGTGTCGCCCACCCACACCCGAGAGATTGCCGCGAACGGAAATATCCAGCACCTGCTGGCGTCGGCGCTCATCATTGCTGATGAACTCCCACAGGCTGAAGCTGCCGTCGGGCGAAAACCGATCACACCATTGACAGGCGTAATTGGCATCAAAGTCGCCAAACGGGAAGGCGGTGCGATCGTCAGAGCGAAGCCGCTGCGACAACGCATGCACACGCAACTGCCACGAGCCTGCCAGGGGTTGCTGCCAGCGCAGCGAGCCGGTGAGGTCTTCCATCACCACGGGCTGTGTCCAGGGTTGGTGATTGAGGTTCAAGCGCGGGTCGATGCCGCTGGCCGCGGGCACCCGTTCGCCCAGCAGACTCACGCCTGGCACGCTGGGTTGTCGCTGTCGGCTCCACTGCGCTTCGGCTTCCAGCAGGGCCCCATCGCTGCGTTTCCAGTCTGCCGACCAGGCCAGAAGGTGCCGGCTGCCTTGGGCATGACGCTGCGGTGGATCCAGACGCGTCACCTCGGCATTGAGCCGCCAACCCCACTGTCCGTGCGATCCGCTGCGATCGCTGAGATCGGCCGTGACGCTCCAGCCGCCGCTGTCCAGCCACTGCAGGCTGCCTTGTCTGAGCCCTGCCACGGGCCGCTTGACCGCCAGGTTGACCAGGCCCGCGGGTGAACTGGTGCCCGCCTGGATACCGCTCACGCCCTTGAGTACTTCCAGGCGCTGCAGCGCTTGCAGCGCCAAGGCGGTTTCGGCGTTGATGGGCAGCCCGTCACGACGGAAGTTGCTGCGCGGATCCATGACATAGCCGCGCACCGTGAAGGCGATCCAGTAGCCCTCGGCGTTGTACGCATCGCTAAGCGAGGCATCAAATCGCGTTAACGCAGCCAGCGATCCCCCCAGCGCATCGGCCCAGGCTTGGCTGTCTACTTGCAGACCCTGCATCGGCAAGCGGGAGAGGGCCGTATCCCCAAATCCACCCACTTGCAAGCGCTCTTGCCTGCCAGTGACGGTAACCGTTTGCGTCTGGGCCGTCGAGGCGGCGGGAGCCTCGGATGTGGCAGATTGGGACCAGCTGGCCGAGACGACACAGCCAGCACAGGCGGCGGCAACAAAGCGGTGCACTCGATTCATTCTCAGAGCCTCTCGTCCACGGCGACAGGTCGGCGGCTCTGGCGGGCCTGCCCCGTGGGCACTGGCCGTTGAGAATCAGCTTCCCTGCGCGAGGATTACCTCAATCAGGTTCAAAGGGACTTTCTCAGCCCCAGGTGGTGAAGCCACCGCCTGGAGCACCCCTAGCGAAAAAACCAATTATGCCGGGCTCAATCGAAGACCGGCGACTCCACCCCCAAGACCTTGTGCAGCTTGGGGCTGGTGGTGGTGTATTGCAGCAAGACGCGCTTTTCCGGGAACACATAGGGGCTGGCACCAAAGGCGGCCAGCGCGGCTTCGTGAAAGCCCGAAAGGATGAGCTTTTTCTTGCCTGGGTAGGTGTTGATGTCGCCCACGGCGAAGATGCCCGGCTCGTTGGTCTCGAACTTTTCAGTGTCCACCACCAACTGCTTGCGCTCGATGCTCAAACCCCACTCGGCAATGGGTCCCAGCTTCGGGCTCAGGCCAAAGAAGACGAGCAGCATGTCCAGAGGCACCACGCGCGTGACGCCATCGCCCCCCGTGACCTTGATGGCCTGCAGCTTGTCCTGCGCCACCTCGATGTCGGTGATCTGGCCCACGATGAACTGCATCTCCAAAGCCTCACACAGCTCACGCATCTTGGCCACGCTGGCCGGCGCGGCCCGAAAGCCGTCTCGCCGGTGAATGAGGATGACGCTCTCGGCGCGATGAGAGCCATCTTGTGCGAAGTTCAGGGCCCAATCCAGGGCCGAGTCACCACCGCCCACGATGACCAGGTTCTTGCCAGCAAACAGGGCGGGATCTTTGACGCGGTAAAACAGCTGCCGGTCTTGGAAGACCTCTATCCCGTCGACTTTCAAGGTGCGGGGCTGAAACGAGCCCACCCCAGCGGCGATGAAGATCGTCTTGGTCAAGAAGCGGGTGCCTTTAGAAGTCTCCACGTAGAACCGCTTGTCGGCCTGCCGCTGCACCGTGGTGACTTCTTGTCCCAGGTGAAAAGTGGCCCCGAAGGGTTCGATTTGTTTGAGCAGGCTGTCGGTCAACTCCTGACCCGTGCATACGGGCACCGCGGGAATGTCGTAGATGGGTTTGTCGGGGTAGAGCTCGACGCACTGCCCCCCGGGGTAGGCCAGGGAGTCAATCACATGGGCCTTGATTTCCAGCAGGCCCAACTCAAAAACCTGGAACAGTCCCACCGGCCCGGCGCCGACGATGACGGCGTCGGTTTCAATCAGATCGCTCATGGTGTCAGCGGATCAGCTCAGACAGCTTGTCTTGGCGGTCTTTCCACTCATCGGCATCGGGCAGGGGGGCTTTGCTGCGGGTGATGCTCGGCCACTTCTTGGCCAACTCGGCGTTGAGCTTGATGAAGCTCAGTTGATGGGCCGGCACATCCTCTTCGGGCAGGATGGCATTGACCGGGCACTCGGGGATGCACACGGCGCAGTCGATGCACTCATCGGGGTCGATGGTCAGAAAATTGGGGCCCTCGCGAAAGCAATCCACGGGGCACACATCCACGCAATCGGTGTATTTGCAGCGGCTGCATGATTCGGTGACAACGTGGGTCATGGAGGCGGCGCCCGGAAGGCGTCTTGCGAAAATGACACATTTTAGCCCGTTGAAGCACGGGTTTGTACGAGGATCAGCCATGCACACAGGGTTATGCACGCCGTCTCACCCCACTTGGGCACGCCGCATCCGCGCCAGCTGCGCCCTCGTCGTGGTCCTTTTCTTGGCGGCTTGTCAGAGCGTACCCACCTCGGGGCCGGTGGTCAGCGCACCGGCTGCCTCCGAGGCCGCTGCGGCGCCCCCAGCACGTCCCAGCCGCGCGCCGCGCGTGGGGTTGGCCCTAGGAGGCGGGGCGGCAAGGGGGTTTGCCCACATTGGGGTGATCCAGGTGCTGGAGGAAGCCGGTATCCGACCCGAGTTGGTGGTGGGCACTTCGGCAGGGAGCTTGGTGGCCGCGCTGTACGCCAGCGGTCGCGGCGGCACCGCGCTGGCCCAATTGGCCCAGACCATGGACGAAGGCGCGATCACCGACTGGGTGTTTCCCGCACGGGGCCTGATTCGCGGAGATGCTCTGGCCCGGTATGTGCGCGAGCACACGGCGGGACGCACCATTGAGCAGATGCCCCTGCCCTTGGGGATCGTGGCCACCGATCTGGACAGCGGCACGCCCATCTTGTTCCAGCGTGGCGACACTGGGGCGGCCGTCAGGGCCTCCAGCGCCGTCCCAGCGGTCTTCCAGCCGGTGCGCATCGGGTCGCGCGAGTATGTGGACGGGGGCTTGGCTTCGCCTGTGCCGGTGCGGTTTGCTCGCCAGATGGGTGCTGACATCGTGGTGGCGGTGGATATTTCCACACCGCCTGATGGCGCACCCACGGGCGATGTGTTCAAGATGTTGTTGCAGACTTTTTCCATCATGGGCAAGAGCATCAGCCACTTCGAGTTGCGCGATGCCGATGTGGTCATTCGGCCCAATTTGCAGGGCGTGGGCAGCGCTGACTTTGCCGCGCGCATGCGCGCCATCGCCCGTGGTCGTGAAGCGGCACAGGCTGCACTGGCCGAGTTGCGAGCCCGTTTAGCTGCCATGCCGCGCGCGGCCATGCCTTAGTGCTTGAACGCCACGGCGTGGTGCAGGTGCCGAGGGCCGCAGGGCAAGAGGCACCAAAGGAAAGGCCCGGGCGAGCCGGGCCTGGAGAACGTCACCTGCCCGGTGGGCAGGTGAGAGCGGTCACTGCGATCAGCCGCGGGCCTTCTTGGCAGAAGACTGGGCCGCCTTGACGGCCGTGGTGGTCATGGCGTTGAAGTTGGCTTCAGCCATGTCAGCGGCTTGCTTGGCGGCCTTTTGAACGCTTTCAAACGCGTTGTTGGCAGCGGTCATGGCGGTCTTGACCATGGAGACGGTGCTCTCCGTGCCGGCCGGGGCGTTCTTCACAGCGGAGTCCACCAGAGCGAGAACCTTTTTCTGGGCGTCGGCCACTTGGGCCTCGGCCACTTTGGTCACGGCGGCGTTGGTCGTCGCGGCGATTTCGTACACATGGCGACCGTAGGCCACGGCCTTTTCGGCAACGGGCTGCAACAGGGTTTGCTGCAGGGACACCAGTTCTTGGGCGTCTTTGACCGACAGCACGGCGCGGGTGGAAGCGGCGGTCTCGTCCAAAGCGGACTTGGCCACCTGGAGGTTGAGCTCCACCAGCTTTTCGACGCCTTCAAAAGCCTTTTGGGTCAGGCCAAACAGGGTCTCGACATTGGCCTTGTTGGCGGCCAGGACTTGCTCGGGGGTCATCAGAGGGGTCATGGAAATCTCCTTGGGGATGAAAGTTGAGTTAAGTGCTTGGAAAATCTGGGTTTTATCGGGCTTGCATCGCAATGCTGCGCTGCAACATGAAACGAAGTATAGGGTTATCCCGCCGGTTTGCAAGCCTTTTTGCTGCATTGCAACAAAAAAAGTGGGTTTTTTACAATCGAGGGGTTATGCGGGCCTACCACTCCGACCACTTTGTGCTGCCGCTGCCGCCCGGGCACACCTTCCCGATGACCAAGTACCGCCTGCTGCGCGAGGCCGCAGAGACCACGCTGCCCGGGGTGACGGTGGCCGAGGCGCCGGCAGCCACCGATGGGGAACTGGCCCTGGCCCATGACCCTGCCTGGATCACAGCGGTGGTGGAGGGAACCACGTCGACCGCCCAACAGCGCGAAATTGGCTTTCCCTGGTCGCAGCGCATGGTCGAGCGCGCGCGTCGGTCGGTCGGGGCATCGATCGCTGCGGCCAGAACGGCCCTGTTTGGTATGAGCGGGCAGTGGAATCAAGGCGAGGGCGTGGCCGCCAACCTGGCCGGAGGCACCCACCACGCCTACGCCCACAAGGGCTCGGGCTATTGCGTCTTTAATGACGTGGCCGTCGCCGCTCGCCTCATGCAGGCCGAGTGGCACCGCGCATGCCGGGGCCAGCAACCGTTTTTGCGGGTGTGGGTCATTGATCTGGATGTCCACCAGGGCAACGGCACAGCGGCCATCTTCCGCGATGACCCCACCGTCTACACCTTGTCATTGCACGGCGCACGCAACTTTCCATTCCGCAAGGAAGCCAGTGATCTGGATGTGGACTTGCCCGATGGCTGCGGCGACGATGAGTACCTGGCGGCCCTGGACGATGCGCTTGAGCGCGGGTGGCGAGAGCAGGCCCATGCTCCGCCTGGCCTGGCGTTTTATCTGGCCGGGGCCGACCCGCACGAAGATGACCGGTTGGGTCGCCTGCGCTTGACGGCCCAGGGCATGGCCATGCGAGATCAGCGTGTGCTGGATTTCTTGCGCACCCGCCGCGTGCCGGTGGCCCTGTCCATGGCTGGCGGCTACGGACGCGATCTGGCGGTCACGGTGGCCCTTCAGAGGCGAACCCTGGAGTTGGCCTGGGAGTCTTGGCGGCTATGGGGAGCAGGCGCGCAGCGCCTTGCAAGCGCGCAGGCACAATGATGGGCATGAGCCCTCGAGCCCAGACCCGGCCCCGATCTGAGTTTCCGCGTTTTTTCACGGTGCCCACGCGCTGGGGCGATAACGATGTGTACGGCCATGTCAACAACGCCGTGTACTACACCTACTTTGACACAGTGATCAATCAACACCTCATGGCCTGCGGCGCACTGGACCCGACCCAAGGCGAGGTGATTGGCTTGGTGGTGCAAACGGGATGTCATTACTTCTCGCCGCTGCACTACCCCGAGCCCATCGAGGTGGGACTGAGGGTCGCGCACGTGGGGCGCACCAGCGTGCGCTATGAGGTCGGCTTGTTTTCGGCAGGGGCTGAGCAGTCGGCTGCCTGGGGGCACTTCGTTCACGTGTACGTCGACCGAACGCATCGAAAGCCCGTGGCCTTGCCCAGACCGTTGCTTGTGGCATTGGCTGCGCTGCAAGATAGCACCTCATCTGCTGCCATCACCCTTTGATTTCATCCCTTGACCCGCACTCGCCATGACCATCACCGACACCACCATTGCCGCCGTTGACGAGGCCATCACCTCGCGCCACTCCATTCGGGCGTTTTTGCCCACGCCCGTGCCCCGCGAGACGATCGTTCGCCTATTGGAGGTGGCCTCGCGAGCGCCCTCAGGCACCAACACCCAGCCGTGGCAGGTGCATGTGCTCACCGGCGCGGCCAAGAACAGGCTGTCGGAGCGCATCTTGCAGGCTTACAACGACCCCGCACAGCGCGCCGCCCATGTGGACGGCTACTCCTACTACCCCCAACAGTGGCGGTCCCCCTTTATTGAGCGTCGCCGCAAGGTAGGGTGGGACCTGTACGGTTTGTTGGGCATTGGCAAGGAAGACAAGGCGCGCATGCACGCTCAGCACGCGCGCAACTACACCTTCTTCGATGCGCCGGTAGGCCTGATCTTCTCCATGGACAGCGTGATGCAAACCGGCAGCTACATGGACTACGGCATGTTCTTGCAAAACATCATGGTGGCAGCGCGTGCGCGCGGGCTGGACACCTGTCCTCAGGCTGCCTTTGTCACCTACCACCGCATCGTGCACGACGTGCTGGGGCTACCGCCGGGTCACCAGGTGGTGTGCGGCATGTCCTTGGGCTATGCCGACCCCGATGCGATTGAAAACACCTTGATCACCGAGCGTGAGCCCGTGGCTTCGTTCACCACCTTTGTCGACTGAGGAGCTTGCAGCATGAATGCGGTGCGATGGATCTGGCAGGGCGCAGTCGCTGCGCTGATCTGGGCAATATCCACGCCAGTACTGGCGGCTGAATTTGATGGCTCACGCCTGTCGGCCTGGTGGGGGATTCCCTTTGCCGGCATGCTGTTGAGCATTGCCTTGCTGCCATTGCTCGTGCCCCACATCTGGCACCACCACTTTGGCAAGATCACCGCGGGATGGATCGCCGTGTTCCTGGTGCCGTTTGCCGCGCAATTTGGGGTGGGTACCGCAGGCGGTTTGGTGGTGCACACCTTGCTGGCCGAATACATCCCATTTGTCATCCTGTTGGTAGCGCTGTTCACGGCCGCAGGTGGCATCTACATCCGGGGCAATTTGCACGGCAGTCCGGCCACCAACACGGTCTTGTTGGCCATCGGCACGGGGCTGGCCAGCCTCATGGGGACCACTGGGGCGTCCATGCTCATGATCCGACCCCTCATACGCGCCAACGACAACCGCAAGCACGTAGCCCATGTGGTGGTGTTTTTCATCTTCACGGTCAGCAATGTGGGCGGCTCCCTCACCCCGCTAGGTGATCCGCCGCTGTTCCTGGGTTTTTTGAAAGGCGTGGACTTTTTCTGGACCACCCAATTCCTGGCCAGCAAGACGCTGTTCCTCACGGTGGCGCTGTTGGCCATCTTCTATGTCATCGACAGCTATTGGTACCGCCAAGAAGGCGTCATGCCCCAGGACCCCACGCCCGATACACAGTCGGGCTTTGGCATCGAAGGGGCCATCAATTTCTTGCCCTTGCTGGCCGTGGTGGGGCTGGTGCTCATGAGCGGGACCTGGAAGCCGGGCATCGCATTCGATGTAGCGGGTACTCAGGTCGAGCTGCAGCAGATCGTGCGCGATGTGGGTTTGCTGGGTGTGGTGGCGTGGTCACTGAGTTCCACCCCGCAGGGCGTGCGGGAGAAAAACCAGTTTTCCTGGGCCCCGATGTGGGAGGTGGGCAAACTCTTTTTGGGTATCTTCCTGACCATGGTGCCGGTGCTGGCCATGCTCAAGGCCGGCGTCAATGGCGAATTTGCTGCCGTGGCCCGGGCCGTGAACGATGACAGCGGCCAGGCATTGCCCTGGGCGTACTTCTGGTTCAGCGGCGCGCTGAGTTCATTCTTGGACAATGCGCCGACCTACCTCGTGTTTTTCAGTCTCGCCGGCGGCGACGCCCAGGTGCTGATGACCTCCGGGGCTGCCGTGCTCACGGCCATCTCGGCGGGCTCGGTCTTCATGGGAGCCAATACCTACATCGGCAATGCCCCCAACTTCATGGTCAAGGCCATCGCCGAGGACCGCGGTATCCGCATGCCTTCGTTCTTTGGCTACATGGCCTGGAGCGGCTGTGTGCTCATTCCGCTGTTCATCATCACCACCTTCATCTGGTTCCGATAAGCCCGGGGCGCCCCATGCCAACTGCGTCTTCCACGCGCCCTGCGGTGTTGGTGGCCCGGGCCATCTTTCCGCAGGTGGTGCAGCGGCTGCGGCAACACTTTGAGGTGGATGACAACCCTGAAGACGTCATCTTCTCCAAGGCGCAGCTCATCAGCAGGCTCAAGGGCAAGGTGGGGGCATTCACCACCTTGAGTGAGCGCGTGGATGAAGAAGTGCTCACAGCCAACCCCGAGTTGCGGGTAGTCGCCAACATGGCCGTGGGCTACAACAACTTGGATGTGGCGGCCTGCACCGCCCATGGCGTGCTCGTCTCCAACACCCCAGGCGTGCTCAGCGAGACCACGGCCGATCTGGGCTTTGCGCTGATGATGGCAGCTGCACGTCGCATGGCCGAGGCAGAACGCTTCTTGCGCTCTGGCCGCTGGGATCGTTGGTCGTATGACATGCTCATGGGCTGTGACGTACATGGCAGCACCTTGGGCATTCTGGGCATGGGCCAGATTGGCTACGCCATCGCCCGCCGTGGGGCTCTGGGATTTGGCATGCGCGTGATCTATCACAACCGCAGTCGATTGCCGCTGGAGCGGGAAACGGCAGTGGGCGCCCAATGGGTGGATATGCCCTCATTGCTGTCTCAGGCTGATCACTTGGTGCTGGTGGTGCCGTATTCGCCGCAGACGCATCACCTCATCGGCGCTGCGCAGTTGGCGCAGATGAAGCCCACAGCGACTTTGACCAATGTGGCACGGGGGGGCATCGTGGACGACGCCGCCTTGGCCCAGGCGCTGCGTGAGCGGCGCATCGCAGCGGCTGCGCTGGATGTGTTTGAAGGTGAACCGGCCGTGCATCCGGCATTGCTGGAAGTCCCCAATGTCGTGCTCACGCCGCACATCGGCAGCGCCAGCGTTCGAACCCGCCTTGCCATGGCCGATCTGGCCGCTGACAACCTCATTGCGGCGCTCACGGGTGGTCGGCCGCCCACGCCCGTCAACCCCGAGGTTCTGGACGCCACCCATTGAGTCTGCTGCCCAACTCCCCGGGGCCTGAGGGACCGGCGTCGCCTGCCGGCGCGCAAGTCCCACAAGTCACTTCGTCAACCGGTTTGGTACTGGCGTTGGTCATGGGGCAACTGGGTCTGCACTCTGCTATGGCCGGGCTGCGCATGGCGGCCCCCTTACAAGCCCTGCGCGAAGGCTATGGGGCAGCCGAGGTGGGCGTATTGCTGGCTTTGTTTGCGGCAGCGCCAGTCATGCTGGCCTTGCCTGCAGGTCGCCTGGCCGATCGCTGGGGCTACCACCGCCCGGTGGCCTTGGCCGTGGCCTTGGCCATGCTCGGTGCCTTGGCGGCCGTGGTCTGCACCTTCTGGGAAGGGACCGTGCACTTTGCCCTGCTGTGCGCCAGCGCGGCTCTAACGGGTACGGCCGCCAACAACGGCATGATGGCCATTCACCGCGCTGCTGCGCGTCTGGCCACTGACGGCACCGAGCGCGTGCGCCTGTTCAGCTGGCTGGGCGTAGCACCCTCTTTGGCCAATGTGGTGGGCCCCGTGGCCGCCGGATTTGCCATCGATCAGGGCGGGTTTGTCAGCGCTTATGCGCTCTTGCTGGCCATGCCCTTGCTCTCGTTGTGGAGCATGCGCAAGGTGCCCCGAAGCGTGGCGCAGCCCGTGGCCAGCACGGATGGGGCCCCCTCGTCGTGGGAACTGCTCCAACGGCCCGGATTCAAACGCTTGCTGAGCGTCAACTGGTTGATGTCGTCGTGTTGGGACGCTCACACCTTTGCCGTTCCGATACTCGGGCACCAGTTGGGGTTTTCGGCCTCCGTCATCGGCCTCATTTTGGGGGCCTTCACCGGTTCGGTGTCATTTATTCGCCTGGTGATTCCATTGGTGGCCAGTCGCCTCAACGAACGTCAGGTGCTGCGCGCGGCCATGGTGGGGACCGGAGTGGTGCTGCTGATCTATCCCTGGGCCACCGAGGCCTGGCAAATGGCCGTTTTGGCCTTGGTCTTGGGCGTGACCTTGGGTTGCACCCAGCCCATGGTCATGGTGATGCTGCATCATGTGTCGCCAGCGGACCGGTTTGGTGAGGCGCTGGCGGTACGCTCGATGGTCATCAACCTGTCCAGCACCACCATGCCGCTGATGTTTGGCATAGCGGGTGTGGCTCTGGGGGTGACAGCATTGTTTGTCACCATGGGGGCCAGCGTGATGGCAGGCTCACTCTTGGCGCGCCGCTTGCAGGTGCCGCCTCGTCAGCCCCACTCCTGACGCAATACCCGCCGTTTGACGGGCGAGGCGCCGGCTAGGCGATACCTTGGTGGCGCAGCAAGGCGTCGATACGCGGTTCGCGACCGCGAAAGGCCCGGAAGTTGTCCAGCGCACTGCGACTGCCCCCGGCTTCCAGGATCTCACGTCGGTAGCGGCGGCCGGTGGGCACATCCATGACCCCTTGCTCCTCAAAGGCCGCAAATGCGTCGGCGCTGAGCACCTCGGCCCACTTGTAGCTGTAATAGCCCGCCGCGTAGCCGCCGGCAAAGATGTGTGAAAACGCATGCGCAAAACGGTTGAAATCGGGCACGGGCAGCAGGCACACCTCAGAGCGCACCTCATCGAGCACACGCTGAATATGATCGCTGCGTGCCGCGCCGGGGCAGGGTCGAACGTGCAACTCCATGTCGAACAGCGCAAACTCGAGTTGGCGCAGCATGGCCAAAGCGCTTTGGAAGTTGCGTGCAGCCAGCATCTTGGCGAACAATTCGCGTGGCAGGGGCTGGCCCGTCTGTACATGGCCGCTCATGCCGCGCACCACGTCCCACTCCCAGCAAAAATTCTCCATGAACTGGCTGGGTAATTCCACCGCATCCCACTCCACGCCGTTGATGCCGGCCACCGCCAGATCCTGCACCTGGGTGAGCATGTGGTGCAGCCCGTGTCCGAACTCGTGAAACAGGGTGATCACCTCCCGGTGGGTCAGCAGCGAGGGCTGATCGCCTTGGGGCGCGGCAAAGTTGCACACCAGGTGGGCCACAGGGGTTTGCAACTGACCTGCGCCATCTGGTCGCAGCCAGCGTCCGCGTGCGTCGTCCATCCATGCTCCGGGGCGTTTGCCGGTACGTGCGTACAAGTCAAGGTAGAAGTGCGCCACCGTCTGGGTCGAGGCCGCCGTGACGCGTTCGATGCGAAAAAATTGCACGCTCTCGTGCCAGACGGGCGCCGTATCGGCCACGATGCGCACCTCAAACAGGGTTTGGATGATGTCAAACAAACCCTGCAGCACCCGGGGAACCGTGAAGTAGGCCTTGACCTCGGTTTCGCTGTAGGCAAACTGGGCCTCTTTGAGGCGCTCGCTGGCATAGGGCACGTCCCAGGCCTGTATCGGCTCCAGGCCCAAGGTCTCACGTGCGAATTGCCGCAGGTCTTGAGCCTCTTGACGGCCGCGCGGCAGTGCACGGCGGGCCAAATCACGCAAGAAGTCCAACACCTCTTGCGGTGAGCGTGCCATCTTGGAGGCTACCGACAAATCGGCAAAGGTGGGCAGGTTCAATAACGCGGCCTCTTCTTGGCGCAATTGCAGCTGCTCGATCATGGCTGCCGAGTTGTCTTGCTCGGCGCTTCCGAGCTCGCTGGCTCGCGTCACAAAGGCGCGGTACATCTGCTCGCGCAGCTGCCGGTCTCGGGCGTGCTGCATCACGGGCAGGTAGCAAGGGGCATGCAAGGTCAGCCGGTAGTCGGGGCGATTGGCCGCTTGCGCAGCGGTTCGTGCGGCTTGCACCACGTCGGCTGGTACGCCTTCGAGGCGCTCGAGGGGTACATCGAGTGTGAAGGCGTCCGTGGCATCGAGCACCGCCTCGGAAAACTGCTGCGACAGGGCGGCGCGGCGCTCACGCACGACGGCAAACCGATCGCGCGCGGCACCCTCGAGTTCGGCGCCACTGAGCCGGAAGTCTCGAAGTGAGAGCTTCAAAGCCTGCCGCCGAGCCGGTGTGAGATCGGTTTGACTCTGGCTGATGTCTCGCATCTTGGCGTACAAGCGCCGGTCTGCACCCAAGGCGGTGTAGAAGGCCGTCACGGAAGCCAACTGCTCGTTGTAGGCGGCGCGGATCTCTGGGGTGTTGGCCACGCTGTTGAGGTGGCTGATGGCGCCCCAGGCGCGCCCCAGGCGTTCGGTGGCCACATCCAGCACAGCCGAAACAGCATCGTAGTCGGCTGCCACTTGCGCGCTCACGCTGCGCTCTAGTGCTGCATACGCTTGCTGCAGCAGGATTTGAATGGCCGGGCCGATGTCCTGCGCTTGAATCTGATCAAAGGCCACCAGACCCGAGAGTCGCTGCGGATGGGGAACCCAGGCGGGTAGAGGGGGGGAGTCCATAAGGTGAATCGCCTCTTAGGAAGAAGTCGCCAACGCTGCCGATGAGCGCGACAGGCGCGCCGCTTGTACGGTATTGGCCATGAGCATGGTGATGGTCATGGGGCCTACGCCACCCGGAACGGGCGTGATCCAACCGGCTACCTGACTGACCGCATCAAAGTCCACATCCCCACACAAGCGGCCTTGAGGGTCGCGGTTGATGCCCACGTCAATCACGATGGCCCCAGGCTTGACCATGTCCGAGCGCACCGTGTGGGGCCGACCCACCGCCGCCACCAGGATATCGGCTTGACGGGTGAACTGGGCCAGATCGGGCGTGGCGCTGTGGCAGATGGTGACGGTGGCGTGGGCCTGCAAGAGCAGCAACGCCATGGGCTTGCCCACGGTGTTGCTGCGCCCAATCACCACGGCATGTCGGCCCCTGATGGGCTGACCCGTGCTTTCGATCAGTTTCATGCATCCCCATGGGGTACAGGGCCGCAAACCTGGCAGGCCGCTCATCAATTCCCCGCAAGACTGCGTTGAAAACCCGTCGACGTCCTTGTGGGCGGCTATGGTCTCGATCACCCGGTGCGGATCGATGTGGGCGGGCAAGGGCATCTGCACCAAGATGCCATGTATGGCGGCATCGGCATTGAGCTCTTGAATACGCCGAAGCAGCGCCGCTTCGCTCAGGTCTGCGCTGTGGCGCTCGAGCAAGGAGTACAGGCCCAAATCCTCACAGGCCTTGACCTTGTTGCGAACGTACACGGCGCTGGCCGCATCGTCGCCCACCAGGATCACGGCCAGCCCCGGGCGGCAGCCCTGGGCGGTCAAGGCAGCAGCATCCTCTCGGAGTTGGAGCCGAATGCTTGCCGAGAGGGCAACGCCATCAATGCGTTGGGCCGTCACGCTTCGATGGCGTTCAGCTCTTGGCTCCAGCGCCCAGGGCAATCTTCAAGAGGTCGGCCACTGTGTTGGCGTTGAGCTTTTCCATGATGTTGG
>CAYNSW010000047.1:14660-14956 GCA_964400135.1 uncultured Rubrivivax sp.
CCAGCACCTGGGCCTCGCGGGTGGTCAGGCGGCTGAGCAGGGCGTCGCGGCTGGCAGCCTCCTGCGACTGAGCAAAAGCAGACCGCGCCTGATCGAGCATGCGTTCCACCAGGCTGAGCAACTCGGCTTCTTTGAAGGGCTTTTCGATAAAGTCCATGGCCCCTTTTTTCATGGTGGTCACGGCCATGGGCACATCGCCATGGCCCGTGATGAACACCACCGGAAGCGGGCTTTTGCGTTCAATCAGACGATCTTGAAGCTCCAGACCGCTCATGCCGTCCATGCGGATGTCAGCA
>CAYNSW010000048.1:0-14787 GCA_964400135.1 uncultured Rubrivivax sp.
CCATGCAACAAGCCCGCGGCCAGCCGCGTCTTCATGCCCTGCGGAATTCCACCGGCGCGGTGCAGATCGATGGCCAGGTATTTGCCGCTGGGCTTCAGATCGCACAGGACCGGTATGCGCTGGCGCATGCGTTCAAAGTCATCGATCGACCACGGCACGCCGGCGGCGTGGGCAATGGCCAGGAAGTGCAAGACCGCATTGGTGGACCCACCGGTGGCCATGATCACCGCCACGGCATTTTCCAGTGACTTGCGCGTCACGATGTCACGCGGCTTGAGGTCAGCCTTGACCGCCTCCACCAGCACGCGCGCGGCCTCTTGCGTGTGGGCCACGATCTCCTCTTCCACATTGGCCATGGTGGAGGCGTACGGCAGGCTCATGCCCAAGGCCTCAAACGATGAGGACATCGTGTTGGCGGTGTACATGCCGCCGCAAGAGCCACTGCCCGGGATCGCGCGCCGCTCGATCTGGCAAAAATCCTCTTCGCTCATCTTGCCCGCCGAGAACTGTCCCACGGCTTCAAAGACGCTGACGATATTGAGGTCTTGGCCCTTGTAGTGGCCTGGCAGGATGGTGCCCCCGTAGACATAGATGGCCGGCACATTGGCCCGCAGCATGCCCATCATGCCCCCGGGCATGTTCTTGTCGCAACCGCCAATGACCAGCACCCCGTCCATCCACTGCCCGCCTACGCAGGTTTCGATGCAGTCTGCGATCACCTCGCGCGAGACCAGGCTGTATTTCATGCCCTCGGTGCCCATGGACATGCCATCGCTGATCGTCGGCGTGCCGAAGATCTGCGGGTTGCCGCCGTGGGACTTGACGGCCGCCACGGCCGCATCGGCCAGGCGCTGCAGCCCCGAGTTGCAGGGGGTGATGGTGGAGTGACCATTGGCCACCCCGATCATGGGCTTGGAAAAGTCCTCCTCCCGGTAACCCATGCCGTAGTACATGGACCGGTTGGGTGCGCGCGCCACCCCCTCGGTGATATTTTTGGACCGGCGGTTAAAAGCCATGCGTATCGCTCCTGCAGCAGATCAAACCATCCCTTACTTTACCGCCACGGCGAGCAACCTTGTCGCACAATGGCGCGATGCTGCATCACCCCCAGTTCGATCCCGTCGCCCTGGCCCTGGGGCCGGTCCAAATTCATTGGTATGGCCTGACTTATTTGGTGGCCTTTGGCCTGTTCATCGCGTTGGCGGGCTGGCGCGCCACGCACGCGCCGTTTTCCCAACGGGGGTGGACGCGGCGCGATGCCGAGGACCTGCTGTTTTTCGGTGTGGTGGGTGTTATTGCGGGCGGACGGCTGGGCTATGTGCTGTTTTACAAGCCGGCTTACTACCTGCAGCACCCGCTGGAGATTTTCATGGTGTGGAAGGGCGGCATGGCCTTTCACGGCGGGTTGCTTGGTGTCATCGTGGCCCTGGCCGTATTTGCCCGACTGCGCCAGCGACCGTTTTGGGAGGTGACCGACCTGGTGGCGCCGTGTGTTCCCACCGGACTGGCCAGCGGACGCCTGGGCAACTTCATCAACGGCGAGCTGTGGGGGCGCGCCGCAGACCCCTCGCTGCCCTGGGCCATGGTGTTTCCCCAATCAGGCAGCCTGGTGCCGCGTCACCCCTCGCAGCTGTATCAATTCGCCTTGGAAGGGTTGCTGCTGTTTGTGTGCCTGTGGTGGTATGCCCGAAAGCCTCGTGCCCTGGGTCAGGTCTCGGGGGCGTTCCTCGTGGGCTACGGCACCTTGCGCTTCATTGTGGAGTTCTTCCGCGAGCCCGACAGCTTCCTGGGCTTGTTGGCCCTGAACTTGAGTATGGGTCAGTGGCTGTGTTTACCCATGGTGGCCGCAGGCGCATGGTTGATGCGCGTGCGCCGCTGAGGGGCAGCGGGCGAGGGTGTGCCCGCCACCTCCCAACGAGCGTTAAAACCGCTTGCCAAACCCCACGCCGACCAAGACGGGGTCGACCTTGAAATTGCCAACGACAGTACCGAATGACGACACATCGGTATCCATTTGCACCTTCTTCACATCCAAATTGAACATCCACCCAGCACCCAGGGGGAAGTCTGCGCCCAGTTGAATGGCCAAGCCATTACTGCTGCGCTTGATGTTCGGCGCCAAGGCCGTGACCACAGCCGGCTCAAAGGAGACAGAGGAGAACTTCGTGTAATGAATGCCTGCCCCCAGGTAGGGGCGCCATCCCGCCAGTCCGTCTACGTGATACTGCAGCGTCAGGGTCAGGGGCATTTGCCTGAGAGAGCCTATCTTGCTTGCGGCCACATACAGCGTGTGTGATTGTGGCGTGGTCAAAGTCCATTCGGTTGCCAGATTGCGGTTGAAAAAGTAGGTGGCGTCCACGGCCGGGTACGCCTTGTTGTTCACGCTCAGCCCCAGACCCGTGTTGTCTTGGTTGACCGAATCCAGGTGCGTGACCCGCCCGCGCAAGAGCCAGGCTCCGGCGTCTTGTGCCCCACTGGGCGTGGCAGCCAACAGGCCGGCTGCGGCCAAGAGGCAGGCGGACAGAAAATGGGCGTGACGTGGATTCATGGGCGATGACCTCCTGAAAGTGGTGCAAGAACGCAAGATGTGAGCCCGTCAGTGTCTGTCCCGACTTGGGTGCCGGCGTTGATTTGCGACAATGTCCACCACCGATTTACTGACTGAGCGCCACTCGGAGATCCTGCATGCGTCAAGTGTTCCTAGACACCGAAACCACCGGCCTGGAGCCCGAGTTGGGCCATCGGGTGGTAGAAATTGGTTGCCTAGAAATGGTCAACCGTCGGCTCACGGGCCGTCAATTGCATTGCTACCTCAACCCGCAGCGTGACATGCCGGCAGCCGCTCAGGAGGTTCACGGCCTGAGCAGTGAGTTCTTGTCTGACAAGCCATTGTTTGCAGACGTGGCCGATGAGTTCATCCAGATGATCGAGGGTGCGGAGTTGATCATCCACAACGCACCGTTCGATGTGGCCTTCCTCAACAGCGAGTTGCAGCGTGTTCGACGCAGTCCGGTAGTCGAGCTCGCAGCAGGGGTGGTGGACACCTTGAGCATGGCTCGCGAGATGTATCCTGGCAAGAGCAACTCGCTCGATGCCCTGTGCCGCCGCCTGGGTGTGGACAACGCCCACCGCGAGCGCCACGGTGCGCTGCTCGATGCGGGCTTGCTGGCCGAGGTGTACGTGCGGCTGACTCGCGGGCAGGAGAGCCTCGTCATGGACGTGGCAGGCGATATTCCAGGCCAAACCCACGAGGCGCAAGCCGTTGACTGGAGCACGTTGGTGCTTCCCATCATCGAGCCGCAGCCCGACGAGTTGCAGGCGCACCAACAGGTGATGGCCGCCATTGACAAGGCCAGCGGCGGTAAGACCGTGTGGTCATCCCCGCCCGATGGGAGTCTGCGATGAGCGTCGGTTGGAGAGTTGCTGTCATCAGGTGGTTGTGGGTGGCGGTGATGGCGGCCACCCCCTGGGCATCGTGGGCCCGGGAAACTCCTCGTAGCGAAAGCCGCCTGCGCATTCAACTGCATTGGGTGCACCAAGCCCAGTTTGCGGGCTTTTACATGGCGCAGGATCGGGGCTTGTTCAAGCGCGAGGGCCTGACGGTGGAATTGATTCCTGGCGGGCCAGGCATCAACCCGGTCAAGGCCGTTCAAGACGGGCAGGCGGACATCGCCGTCGCCTGGATGAGCGAGGCCTGGAGCCAGGTGCGCACAGGGCCCACCCTGACCAATGTGGCCCAGTTGCAGCAGCTGTCATCTCTGGGGCTGCTGTGCCGTACCAAGGCGGGCGTGGTAGGCCTGAGCGATCTGCCGCAGCACGCGGTGGGTTTTTGGGGCTTGGGAGACGATGTCCTCGTCAAAGAGATGGCTCGTCAGCGAGGGGTCGATCCCAAGTCCTTGCGCTTTGAGACCCAGCAGCCCGATGCCAAAGATCTCATCAGTGGCAAATTGGCGTGCGCCACTGCCATGGCCTACAACGAAAAGTTATTGGCCGATGCCGCAGGGCTGACCGGACAAGAGACGCTGTGGATCGTCCCCGAGGCCGTGGGCATGAGCCATTTGGAAGATGCCCTGTATGTGCGCCACGATCGGTTGAGCTCCCCGGAGTTCCGAGATCAGCTCGTTCGTTTGTTGCGCGCCCTGCGCGAAGGCTGGGCGCAGACCCGGGCGGCGCCTTCTCTGGCGCTGGACTACACCTTCAAGCGTGTGGCCAATGCCGATGTGGAGCACCAACGCCAAATGCTGGAGGCGACGTTGGCCACCATGCCGGTGGACCGTCCGTTTGGACAGTTGAGTCTGGAGCAGTGGGAATTGCAAGCCCAGTACCTTTCGCAGGGACAGGCCGTGACGCCCGATGAATATCGGCGGCTGTGGACTCACCAGATCGTCAACGAGCTTTCCAGGCGAGAGGGCAAACAGCGCTTCTTGCTTCCCTCTACCTACCACTATCTCAAACAAATTGAAGAGTCTTGGGTGGTGCGCTCCATCATTGTCTTTGGCATGGTGGCGTTTGGCGTGTCGGGTTTTCTGGTGGCGGTTCGGGCAGGCTACGGGCCGTGGGGTCAACTGGTGTTGGCCCTGATCACGCCCATGGGTGGCGGCCTCATAAGAGACATGTTGGTGGGTGGCGAGCGTTGGCCAGCGCAGGTCATCAAGGATCCCACTGTGCCCATCGCCATCATCTTTGCCTCGCTGTGTGTCTCGGCGTTGCTGCGCTTTAGACCGCAGCTGCAAGACGGGCAGTGGGTGCGGAAGTTGGCGTTTCCTGCTGATTTGGCGGCGATCCCCGCCTTTTCCTTGATTGGTGTGATGGTGGCCCTGGGGGCTAATTTGCACTGGATGTGGGGACTCATCTGCGCGGCGGTGTCGGTGGCGGGCGGCGGCATCTTGCGTGACTTGCTCATGAACAAAGAGCCCGCGTCGTTGAGACCAGGAGTGGGCATCGAGGTGGCCGCTGCGGCCGGAGCGGCTGTTCTCGTGGCGGGTCTGTTTTGGGCCAATCGTTTCGAATACACGCCCTGGCCGGTGTACCTGAGCATGGGCGGGTGTGTGGTGGTCTCGGTGGGATTGGCCCTGTGGCCCCGTCTGGAGGCATGGCGCAAAGCCCGGTCTGTTTCCACCCCCATGGCATGAAGCCGTTCGCGCGCCTGTGGTGCTGGCTGTGGGCGCTGGTGGGCCTGTGGGGGCACGCCGCAGCCAGCCAACCCGCCGCCGCGGCTGCGCCACTGCGTATCCAACTGCACTGGGTGCATCAGGCGCAATTTGCCGGTTATTACATGGCGCAGGAGCGGGGTCTTTTCAGGCGAGAGGGCTTGACGGTGGAGTTGATCCCGGGCGGCCCAGGCGTCAACCCTGCCAAGGTCGTGCAAGCGGGTGGGGCGGATGTGGCCGTGGCCTGGATGAGCGAGGTGTGGGCGCTGTCAACGACCGGACCCGGGCTCATCAATGTCGCCCAGATCGCCCAAAAGTCGTCGCTGGGTCTGCTGTGTCGCCATCGGGCCGGCATCGTGGGCCTGTCAGACCTTCGCGGCGCCAAGGTGGGGTATTGGGGTTTGGGCGATGACGCTCTGGTTCGACACATGGCCCGGGCCCGGGGCGTGGACTCCCAAACCATTCGATTCGAGACCCAGCAGCCCGACGCTCAGGATCTGATCAGCGGCAAGCTGCCCTGCGCAACGGCCATGGCCTACAACGAAAAGTTATTGGCCGAGGCGGCGGGCCTGACCGAACAGGATGCCTTGTGGGTGGTGCCCGATGAACTGGGTATTGGCCATCTTGAAGACGGACTGTATGTGCGTCGTGATCGCCTGCAGGACCGCGCTTTTCAAGACCAGATGGTGCGTCTGGTGCGCGCTCTTCGAGAAGGCTGGATCCAGGCGCGCACCGCACCATCGCTTGCATTGGAGTACACCTTAAAGCGGCAGCCCGGAGCCGATAAAGAGCATCAGCGCCGCATGCTGGATGTGACCTTGGCCACCATTCCCTCGGATCACACGTTTGGCTTATTGCCACTGACCACCTGGCAAAAGCAGGCCAACGACCTACAGGTTGACAGCCAGCGCGCAGGCAGCGAGGTGGAGGCTTTGTGGACGCACCAAGTTGTCAACGAGCTGGCGCGTCGCGAGGGCAAAGAGCGGTTCTTGCTTCCTTCCACACACCACTATCTCACCGAGATCGGCAACTCCTTGCTGGTGGTGACGATCGACAATCTGGGCGCCATCATCATGGGCATCTCGGGCTTTTTAGTGGCCCTGCGTGCAGGCTACGGGCCGTGGGGACAGTTGGTGCTGGCCTTGGTCACGCCCTTGGGCGGTGGTGTGGTGCGTGATCTCCTCTTGAGCGGTGATCGTTGGCCACCGTCGTTCCTGTATGACCCCACCATCCCCATGATCATCATCTTGAGCTCCATGCTGGCCTCGGTCGTGTTCAAGGTGTGGCCGCGGCTCAAGGAGGGAACCTGGAGCAAGAAGATGGAAGATTGGTCGGAAGTGGCAGGCGTTCCCATCGTCTCGCTGGGGGGCGTGGTGATTGCCCTGGAGACCAATTTGCATTGGGCCTGGGCCCTGGTGGGCGCTGCCGTGTCAGTGGCCGGCGGGGGCATCCTTCGCGACATCGTGATGAACAAGGAGGCCTCCTCGCTGCGCCCAGGCGTGGCGGTGGAGGGTGCCGCCGTTGCGGGGGCTGCTGTGCTGGTGGGTGGTGCCTCCTGGGCCAACCACTACGAGCACACGCCCTGGCCGGTATACCTCAGCATGATGGCCTGCGCCCTGGTGTCTATGGGCGTGTTGCTGTGGTCTATGCGAAAAGAGGCTCAGCACAGCGCGGCACAAGCCAATGGCATAATCTGAGGCTTCCCGGAATCCGGACCGGGCGGTTAGCTCAGTGGTAGAGCACTGCCTTCACACGGCAGGGGTCGCAGGTTCGAACCCTGCACCGCCCACCATGGCGAGCGTCGAGTCGATCGGTTTTGACCCGCTTGACGTTCCCGGTCTCGATGGTCCCGCCGCCTTGGTTGGTAGGGTGCCATGGGGCCCTATGTCGCAATGTCACTTTCAGCTCATCTGCGATAGACTGAATCTTTCATCCGAGCGGGAACTCTCATGCCAACGCCAGCCGTGCTTAACGATGGGCTCAAACTTCTGGGATCCTTGGTCGGCGACGACTCGCTGGCGCTGGACGATGCTGGCATGTGTTCACTTTCTCACCAGGACGGCTTTGTCACGATGCTGATTGCCGAGCCCTCTGGGGAGATGCTGCTTTTGTCAGCACAGTTGTTCGAATTGCCCGCCGACAATCGCGAAGCGTTGCTGTCCCACCTGCTGCGAATGAATTTCCTTGGCATGGACACTGGAGGAGCTGCACTGGCGATCGACGAAGAGGAACAGCACGCCTATTTTTGCCACAGCGTGCCACTGCAACGGGTGGATGCGAATGCGCTGGTTGCTGTCATCGGGAATTTCATTGACACGGCCGCGGGCCTGCGTCGGCGTTTGCTGGAGCAGGGAATCAACCCAGGCTCAAGCGCCGCAGCTCAAGGCAGCGGCGCATCGTCACCCGGACGAACCGACGGATGGATTGCCGGTTGAGGAAAGGGATACGCCATGCCGATAGATCCCAGTCTCAGGTCGCGCCTGCACGAACACAAACTGGTCGATCAACACACCTTAGAGGTACTGACCAGCCAGCGGGGCCCCAAGGTAGGTTACACCCGCGACTTTGCTGAGTACGGGGCCGGGAAAAAGTTTCTCAAGATCGCGTCGTATCTGGTGGTCGTTCCGCTGATCGTGGATGCGGTACGGGGGCGGTTTCAGCGGCGGCTCACGCTCAGAGGCGAGGCCTTGCCTACCCCAATTGATACCCGCATCAACCGCACCGACTGGAAGAAGGTGCTTGCGGCTTGGCGCAATCCGCAGCTCGTGGCGCAAGCCGGATCCGTTCGCGAGCAGCATCTGCGCAGCATTGCGATCAAGCTGATCGGTGCGACGGGCCAAGACCACGGTGGTCTCAAGACGGCTCTTCGCAGCCCAGACGTGACGACGGCCGATTTGGTGGAATTGGCTGTCACCTGTGCCCTTGACAAGACCGGTGAGTACCGTCAGGCGGTCTTTGATTCGTTGCGCAGCGATCTCCAGCAGGAGCATGCAACGACCGACCGCAGTGCACGTTTTGAGGCAATGCGCCAGGAGCTTGTGCAGGCCGAAGGGGCGGACGCCCAGATCGAAGAGGTTCAGCACCTTCCTGCGTCAGAGCAAGGCCTGAACATAGCCTCCGTGCTGGATGACAAGACCTTGCAGCAGTTGGACAAAAAGCTCAAGATCCAGCCTGAGCACTTCGACCAGATCCGTCCTCTCATCGCCAAGTTGGTGGGCATGCCCCAAGGCTCACCCGAGGCGCGTGCGCAGTGGCTTCAGCAACTGGTTCAAGACAACAAGGACGGGGTGCGGTTGCTCTGTTTGCTTCCGGTGCTTCTGAACAGCGAAGGCGTGGGCGACTTGGGGCCGATGAAGGCGATTCTTGAAAAGGACCGTCCTGTGATTGATGCCTTGCGTACGGCCTTGGGGTTGAAGGCCCCGGCAGGGGCCGCTGCCAAAGTTGCAGCAAAGCCGCAACCTAAAGCCGGTTTATTGGCCAAGGGGTTGCAAAAGCTGGCGGATCTGGGGCAGGCCCTTGCTCCTTTGAATGAATCGAAGCTGATCGACAAAGCCATCAGCAACTTGGCTGTCGATGGCCCCCGTGCCCAGGCCCTGGCCGAGGCCATCGACCAGAAGTTTGTGCAAGGCTATGACTTCAGTGTCTACACGGCCCAGCTCGACGGCATGATCCAGGGCCTGCCGCCCGAGATGGAAGACCTGCTCAAGACTGTGGTGCAGCGTTACTTTCAGGAGCAGACGCCGGCCGACAAGAAGGCCATGCTGGCGTCCCTGTACCACCACGGCAACAGCACCGAGCCGTTGGACCACTTGGTGGCGCTGCTCAAAGGCGCCGGACCCTTCTTGCAAAAGATCGTTCAACACATGGGCTCCAATGTGTCCGATCTCCGCGTTGCCAAAGCCTTGCAGCGGCTCAAGGAAGACCTCAATCCGATCGACGACCATGAGCGCCAGGTACTGCTGCATCAAGTGATGAAGCGCATCGGCGAGCAGGGTGCCCGCATGGAAGATGTTCGCGTGCTGAGCTCGGCGTCGGTGGCGGAAACCGTGGCGGTGAAACTGGTGACTCCAGGTGCTGCGGGCGAGCCCGACAAGTCGCGGGAGGTGGTGGTGAAGCTGCTGCGCCCCGGCATCGAAAGCCGTTTCGGGCGGGAGCGCGCCTTTTTTGACCGCGTGGCCGAGGAGCGAAAGCGCCTCAATCCCGATGACGCCATGGCCAAGACCATGGGGTCGGTGGCCGACCAGATCGACAGCGAGCTGGACCTGCGCATGGAGGCACAACAGATCAGCGCGGCGCAGGTTTACCGTGGGAGTCGCCAGGCTGCAGGAGGTCTGATCCAGGTCATGCAACGAAGTACAGACTACAAGCCCGAGGCTGAGTTTCTGATCCTGGAGCGTATGCCGGGCCGCAGCGTCAAGTCGTTCATCGCAGAAGCCCAGGCGGCGGCTGCGGACCCAACGACTTCCCCGCAGCGGCTGGCCGAACTGGAGCAGCAGTGCGTCCAACTGTGCGAGCGGCTCAGCTCGCTGGGCGCGATGTGGCTGTCAGAGTTGTGTTTTGGCAGCGGGTTCTTCCATGGTGATCTGCATGCAGGCAACCTCATGGTGGATGCCAACGCTAACGACCCCGTCAAACTGGGCTTGATTGACTTTGGCAACGCCGGGACTCTAGACCCCACCCAGCGCCGCAATTTCTTGCGCCTGCAGGCCGCGACACATCTAAGACATCCTCGGCTCGCCGTGGAGGCCCTACGAGAGTTACTCCCCCCAGCGGCCCAGGGCAAGATCGACCAATTACGCGATCAATTGGTGTTGGAGCTCCAGGGTCTGATGGTGCGCGAAAACGAGGGTCTTTTGAACGAGGATATGTTGATGGCCTTTCTCAGCGCCGGCAGCGAGCTGGGCTTGGAGATCCCCGGCACGGTGCTGCAGGTGGGCCGCTCTCAAGGCATGCTAGACGCTACGTTCAAGGATGTGCACAAGGCATTGACGGCGCTGGTCAAGCGGCGTGACGTCAATGCCCAGCCCCCGGTCGAAGCGACAGCCCTGATGTCAGCTTTAGAGTCCGCGGCCACCTCCAACATAAGACGCGTGATGAGCGCTGCGGGGTGGGGCTTTGGCCTCTCGGTTGCTCGCCGGGGCGACCCAAGGTCGATGCGTCGGTTCTTCGATCAGCACCCGGCGGGTGTGGCCTACCTGGAGGAGGCGGCGGCGGTAGAAGAAAAGCGCAAGGCCCACGAGAATGAAGTTAATGGCGCACTGGAGGTCCAGCAAGAACGCTTCAAAGTATTTGCTGACTTAGTCAAGTCGACCTTTCCAAATGTCCTCAGACCGCACGACAACACTGCTTGGGACTTAGAGAAGCAGCGCATTCTGGACGGCTTGCCCGAGCAGCTGAAAAATGAAGCCCAACTGGATCAATTTATGGCGATGATCCAAACGGTGGATGGGCTCAGCCAATCTGATAAATGGAGGAACTATCTAGACTTGATGAGCCATTTCAATTTTAACGTCCTATTCAATCAATTCGAGGCCGCCGAACGGAAAGTCGGGGAACTCAAACGACAACAGTTGCCCAAGAGTGAGTTCTCAGACATTGTGTTGGCCGTGATCGCCCATGAACGTCAAGCACGCAAGCAGCAGGCCGTGCAGGGTCGAGAGGGGCCGCCACCATCGCCTGCAGCCCAATTAATCGGGGCTGTCGAATCTGAACGGATTGAGGGCATTGGCAAACTTCAGGCACAAGGCGCCTGAGTTGTTTTCAGGCTTGCATAGTGGAACCACCACCTTGACATACGGGCCGCCACTGCCTGTAATCACCTAACCCACGCGCCCGGGCACGAGCGACCGGTTGGCAACGAAATCATAAAGCACCATGTACTTCACGCACACCCGAGTTGCGCGGCTGTCGGGCATCAAGGCCGCGTGAGCAGCCGCAGCGCAAGGCATGGACATCATCGACCTGCATTCGCACTGGGGTACCGAACGCGGCTACGCGCTTCGCACTGCTGAGGCACTGAACCAGCAGCAGCACACCTGGAACTCCAAGCCGCGCTACGAGACCGAGGCCGAGATGGCGGCCTACCTGCGCGCTAACCGTGTGCGGGCCATCCTGGACTTTGGCTTCACCAAGAAGCTGCCGCTCGATGAGGTAGTGCCGCTGCACGACTACGCCCTGGACACCCAACGCCGCTACCCCGACGCCATCCTGGGCAACTGGCTGCAGATCGACCCAAGGCTGGGTGACAAGGGTGCGCAGGAACTGGACCGCTGCATCCGCAGCAGCAGCGGCTTCGTCGGCTACTGCGTATCGGGATCGGGCATGGGCTTTGCGGCCGACGACCCGGTATACCGGCCATTTTACGAAGTGCTGCAGGCCCACCAGCGGCCCGTGCTGATTCTGGTGGGCTACAACGGCTCGGGCGCGGGCCTGCGCGGCGGTGGTGGCGTACTGCTTGACCTGTCCCACCCGCGCTACGTGGACAAGGTGGCGCTCGAGTGGCCTGATCTGACCATCATCTCGGGCCGCCCGGCCTGGCCTTGGCAGGACGACATGATCGCCATCTTGCTGCACAAGCCCAATGTGTGGTCCGAGCTGCACGGCTGGTCGCCCAAGTACTTCACCGATGCGCTCAAACGCGAGATTCGCTCGCGGCTGCGCAAGAAGGTGATGTTTGGCGGCGACTATCCGCTGTTTCGCTACGAGCGTCTGGTGGCCGACTGGAAGGATCTGGGCTACGACGACACGGTGCTGGAGGCGGTGTTCAACGGCAACGCCCGCCGCCTGCTGGGGCTAGGTGAGGCGCCAGCCGCAGCAGGCGCCTCCGAGGCTGCCCCATGAACTTGCAACTGCAAGGCCGCACCGCCCTGGTAGGCGGCGCCAGCCAGGGTATCGGCTACGCCATCGCGCACCTGCTGGCCAGTGAAGGCGCGCAAGTGGCGATGGTCGCGCGCCGCCGCGAGCCCCTGGCCGAGGCGGCTGCGCGCATCACGCAAGAAACTGGCGCGGTGACGCTGCCCATTGCTGCCGACATTCGCAAAGCGGCCGACTGCGAGCGCATCACGCAAGAAGCGCTGCAGCACTTTGGCCGCGTCGACGTGCTGGTCAACAACGACGGTGCGCCACCGCTGGGTACCATCGAGTCCTTCGACGACATAGCCTGGACCAAGGCCGTCGAGCAGAACCTGATGAGCGTGGTGCGCTTGAGCCGCGGCGTGCTGCCCGGTATGCGGCAGCAGGGCTGGGGGCGTATCGTCAATATCACCGCGCTGTCAGCGCTGCAACCTATGGAGCGCTTCGGCCTGTCGGTGGCCACCTGGGCGGGCGTGCTCGGCTACGCCAAGACCTTGTCGCTGGAGACCGCGAAGGCGGGCATCACTGTGCACAGCATCTGCCCTGGGCGCATCGAGACACCCCGTTTGGGTACCGTGTTTGGTAGCGGTACACCTGGCAAGGTGAGCCCCGATGACCTGGCGAAGTTGACCGCCGCCATCCCCATGGGCCGCGTGGGGTCGCCGCAGGAGATCGCCGGCCTCGTGGCCTTTCTCGCCTCGCCCTGGGCGGCCTACATGACCGGCTGCGTGTTTCATGTTGACGGTGGCCGCCGCGCGGGTGTTTTCTGAGTACAGAGCCATGAAGCACACCCCGCGGCCGATGCCCGAATCGATTCCCTGGTATTCACGCGCCCTGGACTTCGAGCAGCTGGCGCGCGACTACCCGCCGCCGCCGGTTTACTTCGAGACCACGGCCAAGATGTCGCGCGACGAGTTGCGCGCCCTGCAAAACACGCGCTTCCTGCAGACCATGCAACGGGGCTGGGAAATCCCGTTCTTCCAGCGCCACTGGCGCGCCGCGGGCCTGGAGCCTGGTGATATCCGGGACCTTGACGACCTGCCAAAGGTGCCGCCCTACGACGTCTCGCACATCCGCGACAGCATCGCGCGCAACCCGCCCTTCGGCGACTTCATGGGTCTGTCGCCGCAAGACGGCAAGCGCATGCCGCTGGTGCTGCAGACCAGCGGCGGCACCACTGGCCTGCCGCGGCCGATGCTCTACGCCCCGCAAGACCGCGAGACCATGGCCATCTTGGGCGGTCGGCGCTTCGCGATGCACGGCATCCGACCTGGCGACCTGGTGCTCATCACCTACTCGTTCGGGCTGGGCAACGGCGGCATGGCCCCGCGAGAGGCCATCTGGCGCTATACCGGCGCGGTGCCCGTCACCGCCGGCAGCGGCGCCGGTACGCCCACGAGGCGCCAGATTGAGCTGATCAAGGCCTGGGGCATCCAGGTGATCCTGGGCTTCCCGTCCTACCTGCGGCACATGGCGCTGGTGGCGCGCGAAGAAATGGGCATCGACCCGCGCTCGTTGGGCATACGGCTGCTGGGCACGCACCTGGGCATGGAAAAGCGCGAGCTCATCGAAGACCTCTGGGGCGCCCCCGCCTTTGACATGTACGGCACCCATGAAAGCGGGATGCTGGGCGCCGAGTGCCAGCACCAGAGCGGCATGCACGTGATGGAGGATGCGTTCATCCTGGAAATAGCCGATCCGCAGACGGGCCGCCTGTTGCCTGACGGCGAGCGCGGCACGGTCTACATCACCACTTTGTATAAGTGGGGTGCGCCGCAGATCCGCTTCAATGTCAACGACATCTCAGCCTTCCACACCGGCGGCTGCCCCTGCGGCAGCAGCATGCGCAGGCTGCAGCGCATCTTCGGCCGCAATGACAATATGGTGAAGCTGCGTGGGGTCAATGTGTTTCCTGAAGCGGTGGGCGCCGCGCTGCTGGAAGACCCGCGCTCCAACGGCGAGTACTTCTGCTTTGTTGACCAGGTGGGCGAGGCCTTGACCGACCACATGGACGTGTGGATTGAAACCACTGGTCCTGGCGTGGACAAGCAGACGCTGAAAGACGATTTCGAGCGTCGCCTCAAAGAGGTATTGGGCCTGAAGGTGCAGGTCACACCTGTTGACAAGGGCCAGTTAGACCCGTACACCGGCACCTCCAGCACGTCCAAGGTCAAGCGGTTGCTAGACCGTCGCCATCGATAGCGCGCCCATGGCCATTACCCATTGCAAGAGGAGCAATGCATGACAAAAGCCTATTGGATCAGCACTTATCGCAGTGTCAGCGACCCAGACGCTTTGGCGGCTTATGCGAAATTGGCTGGTCCCAGTCTGACGGCAGCCGGCGGTAAATTTCTGGCGCGTGGAATACCGGCCGTGGTCAAGGAAAGCGGCCTGCAGCAGCGAACCGTCTTGATTGAGTTTGAAAGTATGGCGGCCGCTGTGGCCGCCTACGAAAGCGCTGCCTATCAGGAGGCGCTGGCGGCCTTGGGCAGCAACGCGGTTGTGCGTGACATCCGAATCATTGAAGGGGATTGATCCTGATTGCCGATTCGGGATCGGGTTCGATCCCCTGCCGAGTCTGCAGCGCCGATACCAAGGTGTGGAGGGTTTTCACAGATGACACCGGCAGTAGGTAGGAGGGTTGAGAGAATTTTTAGTTCGGCCGAAGCCGCTGATGGATGCGCTATAAAGACTCTCTTCATGTCTTATCTGGAGGCTGCGTGATGAGTGCGCCACCTAATATCGAACTCAGCCCATTCCAGCAGTGGGTTGCGCAGGCTTTCCG
>CAYNSW010000049.1:0-7995 GCA_964400135.1 uncultured Rubrivivax sp.
GGACTCTGAACGACCCGCCCGGCAAATGGGACTTCAAAACCCACCGCTTACCCGGTGGCGCCCGGCGTCAGAACAAATTAGATCGGGTAGACCCTGTCCTCCTACAGTTTGTACTTCCTTTTTCCCGAAGAAATTAGCGAGACAACGCCATGACCCAGTCTTCTCGATTCCCCTTGCATCAAGCCCTGCCCCGCGTCCAGGCGGTGGTGGCAGCCGTCGCGGTTTTGGGCCTCACGGCTTGCGCGTCGGTAGAGCCCGTTGCCCTGACCCGAGGCGAGTTGGGCCCGGCCACTCAGGCCGATGCCAAATCCATACAGGCTGGCGTGGAGCCCATCACCGGTCAGCTGAGCTTGGAAGAAGCGCTGGCCCGGGCGCTCAAGTACAACCTCGACCGGCGCGCACGCATGATGGAAGAAGCCATGGCGCTCAACCAGTTCGACGTGAGCAAGCAAGACATGTTGCCGCGACTGCTGGCGCAGGCAGGCTACAGCTGGCGCAACAACGACCGCATCAGCCAGAGCCGGGACTCTTTGTCGGGCGAGCTGTCGCCGTCGCGCTTCATCTCGTCAGAGCGCGCGCACACCAACAACGGCGTGGAATTCACCTGGAGCTCTTTGGATCTGGGCCTGGGCTACTACGGCGCTCGCCAGAGCGCGCAGCGCTATCTCATCGCGTCTGAAAAGCGCCGTCGCGCCATGCACGTGCTCATGCAAGACGTGCGCACCGCCTTTTGGCGCGCAGCGGCTGCACAGCGACTTCAAGGCCAGGTGAACCAAGCGATCGCCGCGGCCGAGGCGGCCCTCAAAGACTCCCGTACCGCCGAGGCCGAGCGCGTGCGAAGCCCCTTGGATGCGTTGCGTTATCAGCGCCAGTTGCTGGAAAACCTGCGCCTCCTGGAAGGCATCAGCCAGGAAATGTCCTCGGCGCATACCGAGTTGGCCTCGTTGATCAATGCCCCGTTGGGACAGCGCTTCACCCTGGCGCTCAACGAAGGAGACAACCTGTCGGATGCGGCGCTCAAGCTGCCGATGCAAACGCTGGAAGAGGCCACCTTGGCCAACAATGCCGATCTGCGCGAAGCCCATTACAACTCCCGCATCGCCCGAGAGGAAGTGCGGCGCACCATGGTGCGGCTGTGGCCCAACCTGCAGTTCAATGCCGGGCTGCAGTACGACTCGGACAAGTACTTGGTGAACAACGACTGGCAAGAGGCGGGGTTGAAGCTGTCGTTCAACCTCTTCAATCTCTTTACCGGGCCAGAGCAAATCAAGATGGCTGACGCCGGTGTGGCGTTGGCTGATCAACGACGCCTGGCCATGCAAATGTCGGTGCTCACGCAAATGCACCTGGCGCGCATTGCGCTGGTCAACGCCAAATCGCAGTTCGCGCGGGCCGACTCCATCTTGGGCGTGGACAACAAGATTGGTGAGATGATTCAAAGCCAAGGCGCTGCGCAGACCATGAGTCAGCTGGAGGTGGTGAGCAACGCCACCTCCAGCATCTTGAGCGTGCTGCGCCGCTACCAGGCGCTGTCGCAGGTGCAGGTCGCTGAAAACCGTCTGATGGCCACTCTGGGCTTGGAGCCCAAGATCGACAGCGTGGGGCAGATGAGCTTGTCGCAACTGACCACTCAGCTGCGCCAACAGGCCAATCCCTGGGGCGCCTTGACGGCAGCCAAGTAAATCCTGCCTGATGCTTGGCTTGTTCTGCTTATGGTGATCACCCCCACAACGCCTGCCCCGCGCCGCCTACGCGGCTGGGTGTGGGCCGGGGTGTTGGGCATGCTGTGTGCGGCCCCTGCTGTCTCGCAGACGGCACCGGCCCGCCCTGGTAATGCATCGGCCGAGGCTGGCAACGCCAACCGCACAGGGCCCACTCGCTTGGAGGTTCGGGCGCAGCTGATGCCGCGCCGGTTCACCACCTTGGCCGCCGAAATCGGCGCGCGTATTGAGCAACTGCCTCTGAGTGAGGGCGCGGCGTTTTCCGAGGGTCAGGTCTTGGTGGCCTTTGACTGCTCGGTGCAGCAAGCGCAGCTGGCCAAGTCGCAGGCGGAGATGGAAGCGGCTGAGCACACTGTCAAAGCCAACGAGCGCTTGTCCTCCCTGAACTCCATCGGTCAATTGGAGCTGGACTTGTCCCGCGCCGGCTTGTCACGCGCACGCGCGGAAGTGGCCATGCAGCGTGCGTCCATCCAAAAGTGCGTTGTCAAAGCGCCATTCTCAGGACGGGTGGCCGAGCAAAAGGTGCGCGAGCAGCAGTTTGTGCAGCCGGGTCAAACGCTTCTGGAAATACTGGACGACAGCGTGATGGAGCTGGAGTTCTTGGTGCCCTCGCACTGGCTGGTGTGGCTCAAGCCAGGCATGCCGCTGCGCGTGCAAATTGATGAGACCCGCAAGGGCTACCCCGCCCGCTTCATTCGCATTGGCGCGCGGGTGGACCCCGTCAGCCAATCCGTCAAGGTGGCCGCGGCCATCGATGGCAAACACCCCGAGTTGGTCGCCGGAATGAGCGGCCGCATTCAAGTGCAATCCCCCACGGCCGCCCCCTGAAGGGGCGCGCCTTTGCCCACGAGGCCGATATGAGCAAGAAGACACTGCAACGCAAACCCTCTAGCCTGATGGCCTTGGAGCCCCGGTTCATGTTTGATGGGGCCGCAGTGGCTGATGCTTTGGCAGCAGACGCCACGCCTCGCACGGTAGACCTGCGCGTTCAAGCAGCAGCAAGCGCTGCACCCGCCGAAACCCTGGCGCGTGCCGAGACGCGGGCTGAAAAATTGGTGTCTGATTTGTTGTCGCGGCCCGATGCCCGTGAACAGCTGTATGCGCTGTTCAATGGCGGTCAAACAGGATCCGAACCCACAGCCGACTGGCAGGCTGCTGTGGACCAGCTGCTCTTGCAAGCTGAGAAGGGGGAGTTGAACATTCGGGTGGAATTGCGCAGCCAAACCGAGCTGCAAGGTGCCAAGGGCGCGTTTTCGGCAACCGGCACCACCGGACAACCCACCATCTACCTCAATGCGGACTGGTTGGCCACGGCCGATAACGCATCGGTCACCAAGGTGTTGGTGGAAGAAATCGGCCACTTCTTGGACAAGGCAATCAACCGAGAAGCCGATACCCCTGGTGACGAGGGTGAGAGGTTTGCACGTTTTGTAGTGGACGGCACAGCACCCCAATCGGTTTCCTTTGACTTGAGTGAAGACCAACTGGTCAATTTGAGCATTGAAGGTCAACAGGTACTGGTGGAGTTGGCCTCGTATACCTTCGTCAATGCGTATGAGATTGTTTACGACCTGGACAACGACAACGTCATTGACAACACCGAACGCTGGGCCTCCAAAGAGCAAAACCTGCACTACTTCAACTCCAGTGCCTCCCTGGGTTCTGTACGGATTTCGGATGGGACCACGAACCAATCGTTCAGCGGCAACGATGTATCGGCCATTGCGGCGGTGATCAATGGCACCACCTACTACGGCTGGATCAGTCGGCCCATCAAAGCCAATGGCGCTGTCAAAGGCTTTTATTTCTGGACCGATGCCAATTTCACCACCTTGACCCTCGCACAAAACGACGGCAACCAAGATGGCGACAGCACGGATACAGACAATCGCGGTTTCTTGCTCGTCGTTGACCAGACGTGGTTCAACTCCTTGGCCACCGGCTCTTCCTACTCCATCAACAACACCAAAGACGGCAACCTGGGCAGCATCTCGGTCAAGTCCGTCGGTTCGTCTTCCGACCGGGTGGACAGCGCGCTCAACAGCGTATTGCCCACCAATGCTGCTCCGGTGGCCACCAATGACGTGGCCTCAGGGACGCCGAGTGGGACAGCCTCCACTGGCCAAGGCAATGCCGCGCTCGAGCAAGGCTACAACAGCAACACCTCGGCCGTGATCACCGCCAGCATCACGGGCACGGGCCGCGTGCTGGCCAACGACACCGACAGCAACAGCGATACGCTTTCAGTGACCACCGTGGTCAGCAAGGCTACTGGTGGCTCCACGACGGCCACCTCTGCAGGCGTCAATCTTGTTGGCCAATACGGTACTTTGAATATCAAGTCCGATGGCAACTGGACCTACACGCCCGACAACAGCAATGCGGCCGTCAATACGCTACTGACCGGGAATTTGCAGGAGCAGTTCACCTATACGGTCAGTGACGGCAATGGGGGTACCGCGACGGCCACATTGACCGTGCAGATCAATGGCAGCAACGATGCGCCCGTGGCGGCGAATGACTACAACACGGCCAAGGAAATCACCAGCACGAACAATACCGGTTACACGGCCACCGCTACAGCGCTGCCGGATGTTCGCAATGTCTTGTTCAACGATACCGATGTTGATACTGGTGACACCAAGACGATTTCCGGATCGAGCGTTACTGGCGCAGCGACTGGTGGCACAGTTACTGTCACTGCTGGCACGGCACAGCTGAATTTTACTGGGGACAATGGATTCAGCGCCAACTTGGCAAACAGGGCTCTATACGTCAGTATCGGTGGTACTTATGTCGCGGTTTACGATGCCAGTAACAATCAAGTAACGCTTCAAAGCAAGACTGAGTCCCCGGCCAATTCTGATAATTGGATCATCTCGCTGAGCGCGACCCCGGCAAAGTACTACGCTTCTGGCGGGAATGTGTCAATCTCCAACGTCAGTACGTTTTTCACTAGTAATTCGGCAGTAGGGTTTGAGAGTTCCTCCTCTACAACGGAGAACACCAGTGGAATGAAGACGGCCACCGTTAGCTCGACAAGTTCTACTGGCTACACAACGATAACGGGCTTATCTGCAGTATCGGGAACTATTGCTGTTGGAATGACGGTGACCGGGAGCGGGGTTCCATCTGGAACAACAGTGACTGATGTAACACTCACTTCTGGCTCAGTCACCAGCATCAAACTCAGCTCAGAACAGGTTACCAGCACCAGCGGGACCGTCTTCACGTTCACGGGGGCTTCTGGAGCAGGTGCCACATTGACGGGTCTGCACGGCTCGGTGGTCATTAACGCGAACGGCTCTTACACCTACACGCCGACGACCGACAACCCGAGGCTTTCCACTGGCGAGTCCGCCTTGGAAGTTTTTGACTACACCATGCAAGACGCTGCGGGGGTCACGAGCTCGGCCAAGCTCTACATCACGGTTTACGGCTCTGGAACGAATGATCCAACGGTAGTGGCGGATTCCGTTACCGTCTATGAGTCTGGCGTTGGTCGGACGCCCGATACCCCCGCCTCAACCACGACTGACAAGAATGCTGTTTTTCAAGGTCAGAACGTGGCCTCATCGGCTACTACCGGCACCACTTCAGTTGCCAAGACCATTGTTTATAGTGTCTTGAGCAATGACACAACCGGAGCCGGTGGAGCCGTCGCCAGCTACACCAAGTCAGACGGAACGAGCGCTACCACCGCAGGCAATGCCTTAGCAGGTGCCTACGGTAGCTTGACCATCACCTCAGCAGGCGCAACAACCTATACGGCGGACAACACCAACGCAACCGTCAATGCGTTGGCCTTTGGATCGACTCTGACCGAGACCTTCCGATACAAGGTGACCAATGGCGCCTCGGGGACCAACTGGTCAACCCTGACCATCACCATCACGGGCACCAACGATGGACCGGTTGCAGTGGCGAATACCGCGTCGGTCTCTGAAGATGGCGTGGTCACCGCCACCGGCAATGTGGTGATCAATGACACCGATGTGGATACCGGCGACACCAAGACTGTCACCAAAGCCGGAACCTCATCGGCCAGTACGGCTGTCACCTCCGGCACTACGTCAGCCAACGGTCTGTCTGTTGTCGGCACATACGGAACCCTGACGATTGGCGCCGACGGCACCTATTCGTATGTGCTGAATAACAGCGCCTCGATCGTTCAAAACCTCACCCTGGGTCAGTCGGTGAATGACGTCTTCAACTATGAAGTCACCGACGCGAACGGCGCCACCTCCACCACCACCCTGACCGTGGATGTCACGGGTGAGAACGAGCCGCCGGTCAACCAATTCAACGGCACGGCCATCAGTTCGTCGGCGTCGACTTCGGTAACAACAGCGGCCAATACAGCGATCAGTTTTACCGGCACCAAGCTGCTTTCTGTGGGTGATGTCGACACGAACCTGTCCACCATCACGTTGACGGTGGAGCACGGAACGCTGGACTTCACCTCGACGCCAAGCAATGTCAGCCTCAGCGCCTCGTCGGGCGTGAGCATTACCATTTCAGGCGGAACTCAGGCGGAGCTGAACGCGGCCCTTGCCTTGCTCAGATATACGCCCGATAGCAATTTCTACGGCACTGATTTTCTGACGATCAACAGTGCTGACAGCCCCTCAGCCCGGGATATCGATGGCATCGCGATCAACATCCCAACGGTCACCACTGCCACGGTCAGCGAGCCGGCACTCAGCAGCGGGACCAATTCATCGTCGACGGCCGAGACGGCAACCGGCTCCCTCACGCTGGCCAACGGGCAGACCGTGGGTTCCCAGCAGACCGGCAACCTCTTGGATGGCTCGAATGCGGTCATCGGCACCTGGCAGGTCAATACGAATGGGACCTACAGCGTCACGCTGACCACTGCGTCCAGCGCCACCAGCACCAGTTTCAGCTATGTGGTGTATGACAGCTACGGCAATGCGGTGAACAACACGGTGGCCGTGACGATCACCGATGACGCTCCGGTGGCCAATGCCGACACCGCCAGCGTCACGGAAGACGCCACGCCCAATACGGTCACGGGCAACGTCGTGGCCGGGACGGGAACAGGCGCGGAGGCCGACACCGCCGGCGCGGACGGCTCCCTGACTGTCGTCGGCGTGGCAGCAGGAGCCACCAACGCCAATCTGAACGACCCCACGAAGGTCGGCGCCGCCATCACGGGCAGCTACGGCAGTATCAATATCGCATCCAATGGAAGTTACACCTACACGTTGGATAACGCGAACGCTTCTGTTCAGGCACTCAACAGCGGACAGACGCTGACCGATACCTTCACCTACACCATCAAGGATGCCGACGGAACACTGTCGCGCACGACCATCGCCCTCACGATCAATGGTGCGAACGAAGCGGTGCTGCCCAGCTTTGCCATCAATGACGTTACCGTCAATGAAGCGGCGGGCACGATGACCTTCACGGTCACCAAATCGGGTAGCGCGACGCAAAACGCCACGGTGGACTACGCCTTTGCCAACGGAACCGCAACGGGCGGTGGATCCGATTACACGGGGGCGGCCGGAACACTGACCTTTGCGGCTAACGAGACCAGCAAGACCATCCAAGTAACGGTCAATAACGATGCCGTGTTTGAGGGCAGCGAAGCCTTTAACGTGAACCTGTCAAACGCCACGAACGCCACCATCAGCGACTCGCAAGGCGTTGGAACGATCAAGGACGACGGCACGGGTGGCGATGACGATGGCAACACCACAGACGATGCATCCGATACCGCCAAGAATGACGACCGCGCTTTGGCGGTGAACTCCATCACCGTCAACGAGGGCTCGCCCTATGCGGTGTTTACCGTCACGGCCAACGTGGGCCAGACCATGACCCTGGCATTGGGCAATGGCACGGTCAACCCCACCGCAGGCTCGGGTGATGGCACGCCAGCTGACGGAACCGAAGACTACGGCACAGCGCTGCAGTACTGGAACGGCACGGCCTGGACCAATTACACCACCGGTGTGACCGTGCCCGGCACTGGCGTGGGCAGCACATCTTTGCTGGTGCGCGTGGCCATCAACCCCGACGCCGTGTACGAGGGCGCCGAGGACTTCAAGCTCACGGCCACCTATACCAGCGGGGTTTCTCGCTCGGCCACCGGCACCGCCACCATCCAGGACGACGGCACCGGCACCAAGTACCCCGACCAAAACCCCAGCACCGGCCCCACGCCGGCTACTGACACCACCAACCTCGATGACGACCGCGCTTTGGCGGTGAACTCCATCACCGTCAACGAGGGCTCGCCCTA
>CAYNSW010000049.1:8095-8627 GCA_964400135.1 uncultured Rubrivivax sp.
ACGACGGCACCGGCACCAAGTACCCCGACCAAAACCCCAGCACCGGCCCCACGCCAGCTACTGACACGAATGATTTGGATGATGATCGCGACCTGGCGGTGAATACGATCACCGTCAACGAGGCCTCACCGCATGCGGTTTTCCAGGTCAGAGCACTTTCGGGGCAGGTCCTGACCCTGGCACTGAGCGCCGGAACGGCAACTGGCGGCGGCACCGACTACGGTGCATCAGGCGCCACCAACTTGCAGGTTTCGGTGGATGGCGGTGTCAACTGGAGCAACTACAGCACCAATGTGACCGTACCCGCCTCTGGGACGGTGCTGGTTCGCACACCCATCACGAACGATGGGGTGGCGGATAACGGCGAGGTCTTTACCCTGACGGCCACCAACACGTCCAACCTGAGCTCATCGGGCACGGGGACGATCAAGGACGATGGCACGGGCACCATCTTCAACAACGATGGCACGGCCAACACCACGGCCACCAAAGACGACGACCGGCCACTGACCATTGCCGACATCTCCGTCAA
>CAYNSW010000049.1:8727-14171 GCA_964400135.1 uncultured Rubrivivax sp.
CCACGGCCACCAAAGACGACGACCGGCCACTGACCATTGCCGACATCTCCGTCAACGAAGGTTCTCCCTACGCCGTGTTTGTGGTCTCGGGTGCCGCCAATCAGCTGGCCTCTCTGGCCCTGGCTGTGGGCACTACCTCACCGGCCACCGGCAGCGGCACCGACTACGGCGCAGCCTCCGGCACCGGCTTGGAGTACTGGAACGGCACCGCCTGGACGGCCTACACCAGCGGTACTGTGAGCCTGAACGCCAACGGCAAGCTCTTGGTGCGCACACCCATTACCAACGACACCATCGCCGACAACAACGAGACCTTCAAGCTCAGCGCCACCAACACCGGTGGCACCGCAGGCACCGGCACGGCCACCATCAAGGACGATGGCACCGGCACTTTGTTTACCAACGGCAACCCCACGGGAGATACGCCGCCATCCAACCCGAATGGCCCCTTCAATGACGACCGTCCGATTGGTGTGACCAGCATCTCGGTCAACGAGGGCTCGCCGTACGCGGTGTTCCAAGTCTCCACCGTGGCGGGACAGGAGTTGACGCTGACCTTGGCCCCCGGCACGGCAACTGGAAGCGGCACCGATTACGGTGCGACTGGCGCCACCAACCTGCAGGTATCTGTGGATGGTGGTGCGACATGGACGAACTACGGATCCAATGTGACCGTACCGGCCAGTGGGCTCGTCCTGGTGCGCACACCCATTACCAGTGACACCATCTCGGATAACAACGAGACCTTCACGCTGACCGCCTCCAACACCTCGGGCGTGAGCTCAGCTGGCACGGCCACCATCAAGGATGACGGGACCGGCACCATCTTCAACAACGACGGCACGCCCAACGATACGGCTGCGAAGGACGATGATCGGCCTTTGACGGTGAGCTCGGTCACAGTCAATGAGGGTTCGCCTTACGCGGTAGTGACTGTCAAGGGGGCACCGGGGCAGAAAGTCACTCTCGCATCGGCCGATGGAACTGCCGGCTCAGCCGATTACGGCCCGGGTCTTGAAGTGTTTGACGGCTCGCAGTGGGTGCCGTATACGCCTGGCAGCACCGTCTTGCTGAACGCCCAGGGCGAATTGCTGGTGAGAACCCCTGTGAAGGCCGACACGCTCAGCGAAGGCAGTGAGACCTTCACGGTGCGAGCAGGCAATGTCAGCGGGTCCACCTTCTCGGGTACGGTGACGATTCGAGACGATGGCCAAGGCGATATCTTCAAGAACGATGGGTCTGCCGATACCGCGATGGTCAAGGACGATGACCGGCCGTTGAGCGTCAACTCGATTTCCATCAGTGAGTCCTCGCCCTACGCCGTGTTCAAAGTGACCGGTCAGCCCGGTCAGCTCATGACGCTGAGCCTGGCTTCTGGCACGGCCACCTTGGGGCAGGATACGCCCACGGATCAAGGCCCGCTGGAGATCTTCAACGGCACCACCTGGGTGGCCTACACCCCAGGCTCACGGGTGGCGGTACCCGCAGGTGCCACGGCTTTGCTGGTGCGTACGGCCATCGTGAACGATTCACGCTTGGAAGGCGCTGAGACTTTCACACTGAAGGCCACCAACACGGGAGGCACTGCCGCTTCCGGCACTGCCACGGTGTATGACGATGGCACGGTGAGCAATGTCTTTGAGGCGGACAACACCACCCCCACTGCCACTGTGGGCAGTGCAGACAACGATCAGCCGCCAGCGATCATTGTGGCGCTTGCTCCCGCGCCGGCCCCCCCGCCTCCTGTGGTGACGACCCCCGTGGTCTCGCCTCCGCCACCGCCGCCAACACAGTTCATCGCCCCCACGTCGCCTATCGTCAACTTGGTCACACCTTCACGGCCAGTGGACGCCTCGTTGATCGTCACGCGCAGCGTGCCCGATCAGTTTGTGGAAAGTGGTGGGCGGGCATCCTTCAATTTGCCTCCGGATGCTTTCAAGCACTCGAACCCGGGTGAGCAACTGCAACTTAGCGCCAGTCAAGCCAACGGCACAGCACTGCCTGCCTGGTTGAGATTTGATCCACGCTCGGGCACCTTCCAAGGCACACCGCCGCCCGGCCTGGCCACCCAATTGCAAATCAAGGTCACTGCGCGCGACTCTCAAGGACGCGAAGTCACGGCCATCTTCAAGGTGGTGGTGGGCGGAAGCCGCGTCACCACGGGTGGCCAGCCCGCAGGGGGTCTTGCTGCCGAGAGGGCGGGTCCGATGGTACAAGGCGGCGTCGTGTCGACGGGCGGCACGGGCTCGGGCGGTCTTGTCTCGCCCAGTGGTGAGAGAAGGGGTGGCGAGGCTCCTGCTGGAGGCGCGTTCAATGATGGGGCTAGGCCCGGCATCATTGCTCCGCCTGATGGCAGCTTCCGCCCGGGAGGGGCACCTGCTGGCAGCACACGCCCGGGAGACGGTAGCTCCGGTCCGCGATCCAGCCTCACCGAGCAGATCCGCCTGGCGGGCGCACCGCGCTAAGCGGTACCATCGCGCCTCTGTTGCGATGCATGCCCGCACCTGATGCCCAACGAGGGACACCCACTCACGCTCGCGTCTGATCCGCTTCAGGTCCTTCTGGACCTGTCGCGGCGTGCGCGCTCGGCTGCCACCGAGGCGGAGCTGGGCTTCTTGCTGGTCAATGACACGCTGCGGTTGCAAGCCTACCGTCAGGCGGCCTGGTGGTCGGGTGCGCGGCTGCGCAGTCTCTCGGGCCTGGTGCAACCCGATTTGAACGCCCCGTATGCGCACTGGCTGCAAGCCGTGTGTGCGCATGTGCACAGCCGCTTCGGCGAAGCCATCACGCCCTTTTCTTCACAAGATCTACCTGACGATCTGGCGGCTGACTGGGGTCAGTGGTGGCCCGCCTATGCCCTGTGGGTGCCTGCCGTGGGCGAGCCGGTGCAGGCCGCTGGGGCGCTGGTGCTGGCTGGCGATGAGCCCTGGGATGCCGCCGGGCAAGCCCTGCTGCGCGAGTGGATGCAGGCCTGGGCGCACGCCTGGGCCCTGATGCGCGAGCGCTTGGGCTCTCGGTGGTGGCCCGCCCGCTGGGGTGCGGGGCCCCGCAGCGCCAGTGGCAAGCGGGCCTGGTGGCGCCGGCCCGCTGTATGGGTGGCGGCCGCCGTGGTGGTGGCCTGTGTCTTTCCCGTGAGGCTGTCGGTGCTGGCACCTGGCGAGCTGGTGCCGGCCCGACCCTTGATCGTGCGTGCGCCCCTGGAAGGCGTGGTGGACGTGTTCCATGTGCAGCCCAACCAAGAGGTGAAGAAGGGGCAGCTGCTGTTCACCTTTGATGAGGCGCTGATCAAAAGCAAGCTCGATGTGGCGCGTCAGGGGCTGAACACGGCGTCTACTGAATTGAGACAGACATCACAACAGGCACTGGCCGACATACGCGTGCGCACGCAGTTGGCCGGCTTGAGCGGGCGCATCCAGGAAAAGCGCGCCGAGGTGGATTACCTGCGCGAACAGCTCGATCGCACCAAGGTGGTAGCCCCGGGCGATGGCGTGGCGCTGTTCGATGATCCCTCAGAGTGGATAGGCAAGCCCGTAGCCGTGGGCGAGCGCATCTTGCGCATCGCTGCGCCAGGCGACATCGAGGTGGAGGTGTGGTTGCCTCTGGCCGATGCGATCGCCTTGAACTCGGGCGCACCGCTGCAGTTGTATTTGAATGCCAGCCCCCTGCAGCCGGTGGCTGCCCAGGTGCGCTATATGGCGCACGATGCGGTCTTGCGGCCCGATGGCCAGTATGCCTATCGCGTGCGCGCTGCCTTGATGGCGCCCACCACTCACCGGGTGGGCCTCAAAGGGACCGCCCGCGTGGAAGGCCCCTGGGTGCCGGCGATTTACTGGGTGATGCGACGCCCCTTGGCCTGGCTGCGCACCACCTTGGGCTGGTAAGCGCATGCTGCCCCCGCTGCGTGAGGAACTCGACCTGCTGCCCGGGCCGGTGCTGGCCGATGGGCAACCGAGCTGGACCCTGCACGACCCGGCTCGCAACCAATTTTTTCGCATCGATTGGCCCACCTTTGAGGTGCTGCGCCGGTGGGGCCTGGGCGATCCTCAGCGCATGGCCGATGCGGTATCGCGTGACACCACCTTGCAGATGGATGCCAGCGATGTGATGGGGGTGGTGAATTTCTTGGTTCAGCACCAGCTGGTGCGGCCCCAGGGCGTCGATGCGGCCCTCAAGATGGCGCAGCAATGGCACAAGCAACGCGGCTCGGTGTGGGGTTGGCTGCTGCACCACTACCTGTTCTTTCGTATTCCGCTGGTCTCACCCAACGCGTGGTTGGGACGATGGCTGGGCGTGGCGCGGTTTTTTGGCAGCACTCCCTTTGCCGTGGCCACTGCCGTTGCGGGGGTGGCAGGATTATTTCTGGTGGTGCGCCAGTGGACCTTCTTTGTCAACACGCTGGTCGAGACTTTGACCTGGTCGGGTCTGGCCAGCTATGCCATGGCGCTGGTGGTGGTGAAGTTACTGCACGAGCTGGGCCATGGCTTCACGGCCAAGCACTACGGCTGCCGCGTGCCCACTATGGGTGTGGCCTTTGTGGTGTTGTGGCCCATGGCCTATACCGACACCAACGAGGTGTGGCGACTCACCGATGCCCGGCAGCGGCTGCGGGTGGCTTGCGCCGGTATCGCCACCGAGTTGGTGGTGGCACTGTGGTGCACCCTGGCATGGGCGGTACTGCCCGAGGGCGGTGCAAAGTCTGCTGCATTTGTACTGGCCACGACCAGCTGGGTGGCCACGCTGGCCATCAATGCCAGTCCGTTCATGCGCTTTGACGGCTATTTCATCTTGTCCGATGCGCTGGACATGCCCAATTTGCATGAGCGCAGTTTTGCGCTGGCGCGCTGGAAGCTGCGTGAGTGGCTGTTCGGTCTGAATGAACCGGCACCCGAATCGGTCAGCGCTCGGCAGCAGCGCTGGATGATCGCCTTTGCCTGGGGCACTTGGCTGTATCGGCTGGTGTTGTTTCTGGGCATTGCGGTGTTGGTCTACACCTTCTTTTTCAAGGCCCTGGGCATCGTGCTGTTTGTGGTGGAAATCGCCTGGTTCATCTGGCGGCCCGTGCACATGGAGCTGCGTGCCTGGGCGCAACGCTGGTCCACCATCCGCCAGCAAACACGCGCCCGCTGGAGTGTGCTGGCCTTGTTGGTATTGCTGGGACTGGCCTTCGTACCCTGGCCGGGGCGGGTCACGGCCAGCGCCATGCTGCGCCCTTTGGAGGCCTGGCCCGTGTATGCGCCCTCTGGCGCAAGGGTGGACGAGCTGCCCTATGCCGAAGGTGATGCAGTGAGTGAAGGCAGCGTGGTGCTGCGCCTGCATGTGCCCGATCTGGAGCTGCGTCGTCAGGCCTTGAACGCTCGCATTGAACAGTTGCGCTGGCAGGTGGAATCCGCCGGCATGGACAACGACACGCGGCAACGCATGCAGGTGCTACAAGAGAGCTTGGC
>CAYNSW010000050.1:0-4994 GCA_964400135.1 uncultured Rubrivivax sp.
AGCGGTGACGCTTAAAGACCAAGGTTCCGTTGGTGCCGCCAAAACCAAAGTTGTTCTTCACCGCCACCTCAATGGCCATATCCCGGGCGGAATTGGCGCAGTAGTCCAAGTCGCACTCGGGGTCGGGGGTGCGCAGGTTGATGGTGGGCGGGCTTACCTGGTGGTGCACGGCCAAGACCGTGAAGACCGATTCGATGCCGCCAGCACCGCCCAACAGGTGCCCGGTCATCGACTTGGTGGAGTTGACCACCACCTGATGGGCGTGGTCGCCAAAGGCGGCCTTGATGGCATTGGTCTCGTTGATATCGCCTAGCGGTGTGGAGGTGCCGTGGGCGTTGAGGTACTGCACCTGCTGCGGGTTGACGCCGGCGTGGCGCAGGGCGTTTTGCATGGCGCGGCGGGGGCCGTCCACATTGGGTGCGGTCATGTGAAAGGCATCGGCGCTCATGCCAAAGCCGCCCAGTTCGGCGTAGATGCGCGCACCGCGCCGCTTGGCGTGCTCGAGCTCTTCCAGCACCAACACGCCCGCGCCCTCGCCCAGCACAAAGCCATCGCGGTCTTTGTCAAAGGGGCGCGAGGCGGTGGCGGGGTCGTCGTTGCGCGTGGACAGCGCGCGGGCCGCGGCAAAGCCGCCAATGCCCAGGGGCGAGACGGTGCTCTCGGCGCCACCGGCCACCATGACATCGGCATCGCCATATTCGATGATGCGGCTGGCCTCGCCAATGCAGTGCAAGCCCGTGGTGCAGGCCGTGACGATGGCCAGGTTGGGGCCCTTGAAGCCATAGTGAATGGAGATGTGCCCCGAGACCATGTTGATGATGGAGGCGGGCACAAAAAACGGCGAGATGCGTCGCGGGCCGCGCTCGCGGTACTCGCCATCGGTTTGCTCGATCATGGGCAAGCCGCCGATGCCCGAGCCCACCATGCAGCCGATGCGCTCGGCCGCGGGTTCGTCCAGAGCGTCTCCCGTGGGCAGACCCGCATCCCGCACGGCCTGCATGGCCGCAGCCAGGCCGAAGTGGATGAAGGTATCCATGTGCCGGGCTTCTTTGGCGGGAATGTAGGCCTCGATGTCAAAGCCCTTGACCTCGCCTGCAAACCGGCAGGCAAAGGCCGCCGCATCAAATTTGGTGATGGGGGCGATGCCCGAGTGCCCGGCCACCAAGTGCGACCAGCCCTCCTGCACCGTATTGCCCACGGGGCAGATCAGCCCCAGGCCGGTCACGACAACGCGTCGCTTGCTCATCAGCACCGATGCAGGAAACTCAGCGCGATGTCGCGCTTACTTCTTGTGCTGGACCGCGTAGTCAATGGCCAATTGCACGGTGGTGATCTTCTCGGCCTCTTCGTCAGGAATCTCAATCCCGAACTCGTCTTCCAAGGCCATCACCAGCTCCACGGTATCCAGTGAGTCGGCACCCAGATCGGCCACAAAGGCCTTTTCGTTGGTGACATCCGCCTCAGGCACGCCCAGTTGCTCGGCAATGATCTTTTTGACGCGGGCTTCGATATCGCTCATGACTCCTCCAGGAGTAAGAAAAAACAGCTCAACCCCAGATTCTACCGGTGGGGCCACATCCGGATGTAAGTGACTGCCAACTTGATGAATCCACCGCCTCAGGCTCAGGCCATGAACATGCCGCCGTTGATGTGCAATTCTGTGCCGGTGATGTAGCCCGCGTGCGGTCCTGCCAAAAAAACCACGGCCTGGGCCACTTCTTCAGGTGTGCCCAGACGGCCCAGCGGAATTTGCTGCAACAGCGCCTCTTGCTGCGCTGGTGGCAGCTGCGCCGTCATGTCGGTGCCGATGAAGCCCGGCGCCACACAATTCACGGTGATGTGGCGGCTGGCCAGCTCGCGCGCCAGTGCGCGGGTCATGCCCGCCACGCCGGCCTTGGCCGCGGCGTAGTTGGCCTGCCCGGCGTTGCCGCTGGCCCCCACCACCGAGGTGATGTTGATGATGCGCCCCCAACGCTGCTTCATCATGGGGCGCATCACGGCGCGGCTGAGGCGAAACACCGCCTTGAGGTTGGTGTCCAGCACCGCGTCCCAGTCTTCATCTTTCATGCGCAGGGCCAGCGTGTCGCGGGTGATGCCCGCGTTGTTCACCAGCACGTGCAAGCCGCCGTGCGCAGCCACGATTTGCGTCACCGCCGCCTCCACGGCCTGCGGGTCGTTCACATTCAGGCACAGGCCCACACCCCCGTGGGCGGCCAGGGCCTGGGTGATTTGCTGCGCGCCGGCCTCGGTGGTGGCCGTGCCCACCACGCGGTGCCCCTGCGCGGCCAACACCTGCGCAATGGCGCGGCCAATGCCGCGGCTGGCGCCCGTGACCAGGGCCACCGAGGGCGTATTCGGGGTGCTCATGACAGGGTCTCCCGCGCTTGGGCCAACGAGGCCGGGTCCATCACCGTGAGGGTCTCAATCTGCGCATCAATGCGCTTGACCAATCCCGACAGCACCTTGCCCGGCCCACATTCCAAAATGTGGCCCAGGCCGCGCGCGTGCAGGGCCTGCACCACCTCCACCCAGCGCACCGGGCCAAAGGCTTGCCGGTACAGCGCATCGGCAATGGCCGCGGGGTCGGACTCGGCGCGCACATCGATGTTGTTGATCACGGGGATTTTCGGCGCACTCAGCGTGATGCTGGCCAGCCGCTCGCGCAGCCGCTCGGCCGCAGGCTTCATCAGCGAGGAGTGAAAGGGTGCGGACACCGGCAAGGGCAGCGCCCGCTTGGCGCCCGCGGCCTTGAGCAGCTCACAGGCCTTGTCCACGCCCGCGCGTGAGCCGGCGATCACCGTTTGCTTGGGGTCGTTGAAATTGGCGGCCTCCACCGCCTCGCCCGTTTGCGCGGCAGCCTGTAGGCAGCCAGCGCGCACGGCCTCGGCCTCCAGGCCCAAGATGGCGGCCATGGCGCCTTGGCCCACCGGCACCGCCTCTTGCATGGCCTGGGCGCGAAACCGCACCAAGGGCAAGGCCTCAGACAGACTCAACGCGCCGGCAGCCACCAAGGCCGAATATTCACCCAGCGAATGTCCGGCCACGGCCGCCGGCTCGGCGCCGCCTTCGGCGCGCCAGGCGCGGTAGCAGGCGATCGCCGCCGTGAGCATCACCGGCTGCGTGTTCGTGGTGAGGCCCAACTGCTCCGAGGGGCCTTCGCGAATCAAACGCCCCACGTCTTCGCCCAAGGCCTGAGCCGCTTCTTGCAGCGTGGCCGTCACGGCCGGGTGATCGCCCCAGGCATCCAGCATGCCCACCGATTGCGAGCCTTGCCCGGGAAACACAAATGCAAACGGTGTCATGGCAACCCTTCAAAAATCCAGCAGCGCCGCGCCCCAGGTGAAGCCCCCGCCCACGCCTTCAAGCATCACGGTGTCCCCGCGCTGAATGCGCCCACTGCGCACGGCCTCGTCCAGGGCCAGCGGAATCGAGGCCGCCGAGGTGTTGCCGTGCCGATCCACGGTGACGATGAGCTTGTCGGCAGGCAACTTCATCTTGCGCGCCACCCCGTGCATGATGCGCAAATTGGCTTGATGCGGAATCAGCCAGTCCACATCGGCCTCGGTGCGGCCTGCCCGCGCCAACACCGATCGGGCCACCTGCTCCAGCACATTCACGGCCAGCTTGAACACCGCCTGCCCGTCCATGCGCAGCAGCGGGTCGCCCATCACCTGCCCGCCCGAGACCGAGCCGGGCACACACAAGATCCCCACGTGGCTGCCATCGGCATGCAACTCGGTGGCCACAATGCCCGGCGTGTCGCTGGCCTCCAGCACCACCGCGCCGGCGCCATCGCCAAACAGCACGCAGGTGGTGCGGTCGTTGAAATCCAAGAGGCGCGAAAACACCTCGGCACCCACCACCACCGCGCAGCGGGCAGACCCCGTGCGGATCATGGCATCGGCCACCGAGAGGGCGTACACAAAGCCCGAACACACGGCCTGCACATCAAAGGCCGCGCCGCCCGAGGCGCCCAGCTTGTGCTGCAGCACGCACGCCGTTGACGGAAAAATCATGTCGGGCGTGGAGGTGGCCACGATGAGGAGGTCCACCTCTGCGGCGCTGCGCCCTGCAGCGGCCAGGGCCTGCTGCGCGGCCGGCAAGGCCAAATCGCTGGTCAGCACGCCCTCGGCGGCAAAGTGGCGCGCGCGTATGCCCGTGCGCTCGGTGATCCACTCGTCGCTGGTCTCCAGGCCCCGTTGGGCCAGCAGGGCCACCATGTCGTCGTTGCTCAGGCGCCGAGGCGGCAAGTGGCTGCCCGTGCCGGTGATGCGCGCGTACACCGCCTTGCTGCCTGCGCTACTGTCCGCGCTCTTCACGGTGCTCATCAGGCGGCCCCAACCGTCTGCGCCACTGGCTCTGGCACTGGATCTGGGTGGGCACTGGCCGCCAGCCCCAGGCGGCGGTGCACCTTGTGCAGCAAGTCGTGGCGAACCGCCTCGTGCGCCCGCACCAGCGCCTGCTCAAAGGCATAGGCATCGGCCGAGCCGTGGCTTTTGAAGACCAAACCGCGCAGACCCAATAAGGCCGCGCCGTTGTAGCGGCGGTGGTCCACCCGGGCCTTGAAGCGGCGCAAGACCGGGCCGGCCACCACGGCGGCCAGCATCGACAGCGGCCCGCGGGTGAACTCCTGGCGGATGAACTGACCGAGCATGGCCGCCAGGCCCTCGGCCGTCTTGAGCATCACATTGCCCACAAAGCCGTCGCACACCACGATGTCGGTGGTGCCCTTGAAGATGTCGTTGCCCTCGACATTGCCATGAAAGCAAATCTGCCCCTGGGCATGCGCCTCGCGCAGCAACTCGGCCGCGCGCTTGATGGTCTCGCTGCCCTTGATGACCTCTTCGCCCACATTGAGCAGGCCCACCGTGGGTTCGGCCGTGCCCTGCATGGCGCTGACCAGGGCCGAGCCCATCTGCGCAAACTGCACCAGGTGCTCGGGCGTGCAATCGACATTGGCCCCCAGGTCGAGCACGGTGGTGTAGCCGCCCTTT
>CAYNSW010000050.1:5004-12567 GCA_964400135.1 uncultured Rubrivivax sp.
CCTTTTGATTGGGCAGCACCGTGGCAATGGCCGGCCGGTCAATGCCCTCCACCGTCTTGAGCAGGTAACGCGCCACCGCCATGAGCGCGCCCGTGTTGCCCGCCGAGACGCAGGCCTGCGCACGCGGGGCCGCGGCTGGGGTGGGCGAAAGGGTCTCGCCGCGCGAGGGGGTGTCCAGCAATTGGCTCAGCGCCACGCGCAAAGACGAGTCTTTTTTCTTGCGCAGGGCCACTTCCACTGCGTCGTCCATGGCCACCACCTCGCTGGCGTGCACCACGGTGCAACGCGCCCAGCCCTGAGCGGCGCTCAAGGCCTGCGGCGTGCCCACCAAGATGAGGTGGGCCTCAGGATGCGATTGGAGAAAGGCCTGACAGGCAGGCAGGGTGACCGAGGGGCCGTGGTCGCCACCCATGCAGTCCACGGCCAAACACACCACGGCAGTCGCGCCGCAGAAATCGATCAGGCGTCGGCCTTGGTCTTGAGGACCTTGCGGCCGCGATAAAAGCCGTTGGGGCTGATGTGGTGGCGCAAATGCACCTCGCCCGTGGTGGGTTCCACCGCCGTGCCGGGCGTGCCCAGGGCATTGTGCGAGCGGTGCATGCCCCGCTTGGAAGGCGACTTCTTGTTCTGCTGAACAGCCATGATCAAACTCCAGAATGCCGTCGGCAAGCGAACTGCGGGTCAGCGCCGAACGAAAAGCCCTCTAGTGTAGCAGAATGCGCCCCATGAGCGACCTTCCCCCCACCTCCGATTCGCCTGCCACCGCCGCTGGCGCGACCGACCCCCGCCCGGCCCTGCCCGACCGTCTGTCCATTGAGCCGCGCAGCCCCCACTACCGCGCCGAGTTCTTCCAGTTTGACGTGGGCATACGCTTCAATGGCCGTGACCGACACGATGTGGAGGAGTACTGCGTCAGCGAAGGCTGGGTCAAAGTGCCGGCCGGCAAGACGCTCGACCGTCGCGGCAAGCCCCTGCTCATCACCCTGCGCGGCCAGGTGGAGCCTTATTACCGCTGAGCCGCTTGCCGCCTAGCCTTGCCGCCTAGCCTTGCGGTTGGGCCATCTCCTCCAGCCGTGGCGCGGCAGTCTCGTCACCCAGGCGTATCACCGTCTTGCCCGTGGCATAGGCCGCGGCCATGGCGCGAGACTCCGCCGCATGCCCGCTAGGGGAAACCGCCACCAACACATAGCCGGCGCGCGCCACGGTGCCGTGACCGGCCAGGTCTGACAAGCCGCCCAAAACGCGCGCGCCCTCCACCCAATGCCCCGGGCTGAGGTGGTCATCAAAAATGCCCAGCACCTGCCAGCCGGTGGGGGCGGGCGTTGGAGATTGCAGGCGTGCCATCAGCTCGGCCACCGAGCCACCACCGCCCAGCACCACGGCGTGGCGCCAGGTTTGAATCGTGGGCGGGTGCAAGCGGCGCTGGGCGTGCTCCCACATCACGCGCACCAGCATGCGCGAAAACGTGAGCGCCAATATGGCAAACAAGGGGTGCAACACCAGCACCGAGCGGGCAATGCCCGCCAGCCCCGCCTGCACAATCACCACCCCCGTCACCACCCCCACACCCAGGCAGGCCGCGCTGATGCGCGCAAAGTCGGCAAAGCCTGCAAAGCGGCGGGGCAGGCGGTAGACCCCGGCCAAGAGCAGCACGCCCAGATGCGCGCACACCACCGCCATCAGCGCGTAGTCGTCGTACCAGGGCCGCGCCGGCTGCCAGCGCTCCACCCCCATGCGGAACAGATAGCCCAGGTGCCAGCAGCCCACCAGCAGCACGGCGTCCACCACCAGCGAGGTGAGCATGGCCGCCGGCCCCTCGCGCGCGAGCGTTTGCGACAGCACGCGCCACACCGCATGAGAAGCCCGCGCATGGGGCGCCGCAGACGAGGGGGGCAAGGCAGGAGGGCGCATGTCAGCGTGCAGGGGCCATACTCAGGGCTTCAGGCCAAGAAGCAAAACACCGCAGGCACTTTATCAGGCCACTGGGGCGGCTGCGCGCGCCAGTGGTCCACGGTAAGCGTGCGGCTCCAACCGTGGGGCAGCGTCAGCCCCGCGCTGATGGACAGGCGCGTGGTGGGCGCCAACTGCGCCAACAGCGCCTGGGCCAAGGCGGCATTGCGGTAGGGGGTTTCAATGACCACCTGCGTCTGCTGCCACTGCCGTGAGCGCTGCTCCAGCTCGCGCAAGCGCTTGTCGCGCTGGCCGCTGTCTTGCGGCAAGTAACCCACAAAGGCAAAACTCTGCCCGTGCAGCCCACTGGCGGCCAGGGCCAGGGTGAGCGAACTGGGCCCGCTCAACACCTGCACGCGCAGCTGCTGCGCATGCGCCTGCGCCACCAGGGCGGCACCGGGGTCGGCCACACCCGGCAGCCCCGCCTCGCTGATCAGGCCCAGGCTGCGGCCCTGGCGCACCGGCGCCAGCAGCTCGCTCCACACGGCCGCGGAGAGCACCGGCTGCCCGGGGCCCTGCCCCTTGGGCGGACGTGGCAGGGTGACGATGCGGATGGCCTGCAGCGGCGCTGCCAAGGGGCACACCCGCGCCACGCGCTGCAAGAAGGCGCGCGTGGACTTGGCGTCTTCGGCCACCCAGTCGGTCAGTGCGGCCACGCGGCGCAGCACCCCGTCGGGCAAGACATCGCGAATATCGGCCTGGCCGGCCTCGGGCTCGCCCAGGTCCAGGGTGTTGGGCACCAGCAGCAAGCAGGGGTGGGTCACGGCAGGCTCGGGCGGTGCGCTCAAGGCTTGGGTGGGGTCTTGCCCTTGAGCTGGGCCAAGACGGCAAACGGGTGGTCGCGCCGCTCTCCCTCATCGGCCTCGGCCACGCCCGCACCCCCCGGCGCCTCGCTGGCGCGCAAGGCTTGGGGCACCTCGGGGCAATGCTCGTGCAAGGCCACCAAGGGCAGGGCCAAGATCAACTCCTCTTCCAGCAGCTCCAAGAGGTTCAAGCGCAAGGGCAAGGCCAGCACATCTTCGTCATCTCCGGCCAGCTCGTCCAAGCGCTCGGCCTCTTCTTCTGTGGCCACAAACCGAAACCGCCGGTCCACCGTCAAGCCATGCGTGCTCGGGCCCAGGCAGCGCTGGCAGGTGAGCACCGCCTCGGTATGGCCCCTCAGGTGCAGGCGCACCTCGGGCTCAGAGCCCGGGCGCTCGCGCCACAGGCCTTGCACCTGCCAGTCACACCCTGCGGCGGGCGCGGGCGGGTGGATGACATCGAGCAAACGCGCAAGCGCCAACAGCGGCGCGCGGCCGGCCAGCTGCGCCCCTTCACGCGCCACGGCCGTCACGTCCAGGCGCTGCACATCCCCATGGGATGAGGGTGAGGATGACGGGAGAGATGCGGGAGGTGGAGAGGGGGGTGGAGGCATGACGCAAAGAGTGTAGCCCTGTGCGCATGCACCACGCGCGTCACAATGCCAGCATGCGCGACCTCATCTTGGCCTCCACCTCCCGCTACCGGCAAGAACTGCTGGCGCGTTTGCGCCTGCCCTTTACCGTGCACCCCCCTGGCGTAGACGAAACCGCCCTGCCCGGCGAAACGCCCGCTGCCCTGGCCCAGCGCCTGGCCCTGGCCAAGGCGCAGGCGGTGGCCCGGCAGCACCCGCAGGCGGTGGTGATCGGCTCCGACCAGGTGGCCGACCTGAACGGTCTGGCCCTGGGCAAGCCCCTCACCCACGAGCGCGCGGTGGCGCAGCTGAACCAACTCAGTGGGCAAACGGCCATCTTCCAAACCGCCTTGGCCGTGGTGTGCCAAGCCACGGGTTTTGTGCAGGCCGATCTGTCCGCGGTGCGGGTGCGGTTTCGCACGCTTAGCGCAGCAGAGATCGAGACCTACTTGCGCCTGGAGCAGCCCTACGACTGCGCGGGCAGCGCCAAGTGCGAAACCCTGGGCATCGCCCTGCTGGAATCCATCGACTCCGACGACCCCACGGCCCTGGTGGGCCTGCCGCTGATTCGCACCTGTCGCCTGTTGCGCCTGGCGGGGGTGTCGGTGTTGGCGTGAGGGGCTAGCGACCTCACAGCCGCCACACGTGCAGGCCCAGCGCACGCAAGGCGGGCGCATCGCACAAGGCCTTGACATCCACCAGCACGCCACCAGGCTGCAGCAGCTGAGCCCACCCTGCGGGTGACACCTCGCGAAACTGCCGGTGGGCCACCGCCACCACCACGGCCTGTGCGCGGGGCAAGTCCTCCCAGGCCACCAACGGTTCACCCACGGTGTGCTGGGCCTCGTGCGCATCGGCCCAGGGGTCGTGCACGCTGACGCACACGCCGTAGCTTTGCAGCTCGCGCACGATGTCCAGCACCTTGGTATTGCGAAGATCAGCGCAGTTTTCTTTAAAAGTGAGGCCCAACACATGGACCTGGGCCCCCTTGATGGCACTGCCCGCCGCAATGAGCTGCTTGACCGTTTGCTGCGCAATGTAGGCACCCATGCCATCGTTGATGCGACGCCCCGAGAGAATGACCTGGGGGTGGTAGCCCACCGTCTCGGCCTTGTGGGTGAGGTAGTACGGGTCCACGCCAATGCAGTGTCCGCCCACCAAACCGGGGGTGAACTTCAAGAAGTTCCATTTGGTGCCAGCGGCAGCCAAGACTTCCTGCGTGTCGATCCCCAGGCGGTTGAAGATCAGGGCCAGCTCGTTGACCAGCGCAATATTGACATCGCGCTGCGTGTTTTCAATGACCTTGGCGGCCTCGGCCACGCGAATGCTGGAGCACCGGTACACGCCGGCTGTTACCACCTGCTCGTACAAGGCGGCCACACGCTCTAGCGTTTGCGGGCTGTCACCGGCCACCACCTTGAGCACATTGTCCAGACGGTGTTCGCGATCACCCGGGTTGATACGCTCGGGGCTGTAGCCCACCGCAAAATCTTGCGGCCAGCGTAAAGCAGTGTGTCGCTCAATCTCCGGAATGCACACCTCTTCGGTCGCCCCGGGGTACACCGTGGATTCAAACACCACCAGGGCGCCGCGCTGCAGATGCGGCCCCATATGCGCACAGGCAGACCGCAGCGGCCCGAAGTCAGGCGTGCGAGATGCATCCACTGGCGTGGGCACCGCCACGATGATCACCTGGGCATCGGCCAGGGCCGCGGCATTGGCGGTGTAAGTGGCCCACCGCGCCTGGGCCATGTCTTCGGCGCTGATTTCACGCGACGGGTCTTGCCCCCGCTGGCAAGACCGCACCTTGTCCTCATCGATGTCAAACCCGATGGTGCGCCCCAAGCGGCCAAAGGCCAAGACCAGCGGCAGGCCCACATAGCCCAGGCCCATCACCGCCACCACGGGCGGCTGGGCTAGCGCCGGCCCGGCCGCTTGCGGGGTCACCCCCGCCCCACCGCCCGACGCAAGGACATGCGAATGTCTTGCAGCTTTTGCGAGGTGGCCGGGTCTTGGCCCGATTGCCGCCAGGCATGCCGCACAAACACCCACAACAGCAAGGCGAACCCGGCGGCCAAAGTGGCCACCACGCCGATCATCGCCTTCTTGGGCTTGCTCTTGCGCTCCGGCGGCAGCGCCGGGTCCACCACTTGGATCAACGCACCCTCGCGCGCTTCATCCACGCGGGCCAGTTCGTACTGGCGGGCAAAGAGGTCGTACAAGGTCTCGGCGTACTTGAAGTTGCGGTAACGCGAGATGTAGTTGTCATCGCTCTTGCTTTGCGGCTCGTCGCGCTCGGCCTTGCTCAGTTCAGCACGCAGGGTGGCCAACTCTTTGAGGGCAGCGCGCAGATCCGGCGCCGTCTCGCTGAGGTAGCTGCGCATATTGGCAATCTTGATCTCCTGCGCCGTCACGCCCGCGCGCAAGCGGGCCACCACCTCCACGGCCGAGGTGGGATTGCTCTTGAGCACCGAGCTGTTGATGCCCACCGAGCGCAGGGCCTGCTCGGCGGCCACCAAATTGTCTTTGGCCTCGGCCAGGCGCGCCTCAAAAAACTGCCGGCGCATTTGCGCCTCCGTCACCGCCAAGCGGGTCATCAACTTACGGAGTTCTTCCACGTAGCCATTGGCCACCTGCGCCGCAAACTGGGGGTCGCGGTCGTCAAACTCCACGGTAATGAGGCCGTCTTTGCCGCTGCTGATGCGGGTGTTACCGTTCAACCCGAGCCGAGCATCGCCGGACAACTTGGCTTCATAGCGCTGCACCAGATCAAAACGCTTGACCATGGCGTCTTGCAAGGCCTGCGTTTTCATGAAGGCCACATACTGGTCGCTGGGGTTCTTGGCGCCCAAAGCGGCGCCGGCCAAGCCGCCGGCGGCGCCCAGGTTGGCCAGCAGTGCCGTGGCGGAGCTTTGCTGCTGCTGCGGCGGCAAGATCTGCGTCTTGGCCGTGAAGGTGGGCGTGATGGCAAAGCTGATACCCAGGGCCCCTAGACCCACCACCAAGGGCCCCAAAATCAAGAGACGCAGGTTCTCAGCCACCACCTGCAAGAGGTCGAGCAAGCTGATTTCGTCGTCTTCAGGCACCACCGGGCCGCCCGCTTGCATATCGTTCACCGCAGGCTCCCTCAATTGCGCAAGGTCTTCAACGCGGCCGCACCCAGACCGAATTGGTAGAGCACTTGCGTGAAGTCTTTGGCGCCGGCCATGAATTGCGTGAAAGCCGTACGCCTGTCCAGCACCTCCGGCACAAACACCGAGTCACCGGGCAGCAAGGCCTTGTCCAGCGCGTTACCCCCCACCGACCACCAGCGCGATTGATGCGCCGGCGCTTCCACCGAGCCGTCGGCACGCAAGATCAAGAGGTTGTCTACATCGGCCTCGCGAGCCGGGCCGGCCTTGGCCACATAGTCACGCACTGTGGCGCCCGGGCGGTGCACAAACGAGGTCTCGGCCAAAACCGCCCCAAACACCCCCACAAAACTCGGGCGTGGTGGCACCTGCACCTGATCACCATCTTCCAACACGATGGCAGGCAACTCCGGCTTCTGGGCATCCATCTCCAGCGCGATGCGCCCGCTGGCCTTCAAGGTTTGGAGACGGGCAAGCAATGCCCGCTGCGAGGCGATTTGTGCGGCGGCCAGGCCCGCTTTCTCGCCTTCAGCATTCTGAGCCGTGGTGGCGGCCGAGGCGGCAAACTCCGCCTCCATGCGCCGGAGCGCCCGATCCAAATTGGCCTGCTGCTGCTGCCGCGTGGATTCTCGCTGGAAGACGGTGCCAAACACATAGGCCTGCGGCGTGAAGCCGCCCGCACGGGTCACCAAGGCCGAGAGGGTCTCGCCAGGCGACAACTGGTACACCCCCGGCACCCGCACCTCACCCGAGAGCCGCACAAACTGGGAGCGACGCTCCAGCGGCACAGGCAGATCGTTCACGCTGAACACCGTCACCACATCGCCCGGCTGCAGCAACAGGTTGTGCGCCGGGTCGCGGTCTTTGACGGCGCGCGCCAGGTTAAAGGGGAGCAAACGCGTCTTCAACTCCGCGCCATCGATGCGTTCAATGACCGCGTAGTCCCAGTTGATCTCTTCCAGCAGATTGCGCACATCCAAAGGCGAGCGAACGCCACCTGGCTGACCTGGCTGACCTGGCTGACCTGGCTGACCTGGCTGACCTGGCTGA
>CAYNSW010000051.1:0-12385 GCA_964400135.1 uncultured Rubrivivax sp.
TTGACACGCGCTTCATGCGCATCTGGGAGTTTTACCTCGCCTACTGCGAGGCGGCTTTCGATGCACACAGCACCGATGTCGTTCAATTCACGCTGCTCAAGCGATGATCCGCAGCGGCCCCACAAACCCCCATCCGCCATCTGCAGCGCCCCGCCTGGGCCGCCGGCAGGTACTGGCCGCTCCCATACTTTGGGGGTGGATGGCCCACGCGCTGGCCTCCACGGCCCGCGTGGCACCACCTCCTGAGATTGCGCAGCTGTGGCCCTCGGCACGGTTATTCGGACAAGGACACCTGCGCTTCATGGGCTTGTCGGTATACGACGTGCGGCTGTGGTCCAACGCCCCATCGCTGTCAGCGGCGAGCTGGGTGGAGCGGCCATTGGCCCTGGAGCTTCAATATGCCCGCAGCCTATCGGGTCGGCGCATTGCCGAGCGCTCGCTGCAGGAGATGCAGCGGGGCGGCGCCTTGAGCGACGAACTCGCCCAGCGGTGGCTTCAAGCAATGGGGGCTTGGTTTCCCGATGTCAAGGCGGGTGATCGGATCACGGGCATCTACGGACCGGAAGAAGGGGCGCGCTTCTTCCACAACGCGCGCCCCACCGGGCACAGCAGCGACAAGGTATTTGCCCAACGCTTTTTCGGTATTTGGTTGAGCCCCTGGACTTCCCAGCCCGAGTTGCGTGCCGCCCTTTTGCCGCCTTCGGGCAGCACCTGATATGAGCAGCCCTCCAGCTTTGCAGCCGCCAGGCGCTTACGCCTTGCGTGGCTGGGCAGGCCCCGGTTATGGCCTGCTGGGGCTGCCTTTGGCGTTTGTGGCGCTGCCGCTGTACATCGCGCTGCCGAGCCACTACGCGCAGACCTTCGGCTTGCCCTTGGCGTGGGTGGGTCTGCTGCTGCTGGGCGCTCGCGTCGCCGACGCGCTGTGTGACCCGTGGATCGGGCGTTGGGCCGACGCCTGTTTTGGTCACTCCCGCCGCCGGGTGTTGTCCGTGTGTGCCATCGCAGCCGCCGTCATGTCACTGGGCTTTGCCGCCTTGTTTTTGCCCGCAGTAGAGCGCGGGCCCGGCTTGCTGGTGTGGTTGGCCGTCTCGCTGGTGATCACCTATTTGGCCTACAGCGTGTTGAGCGTGACCCACCAGGCTTGGGGGGCCCGTCTGGGTGGCGATGAGACCCACCGTGCGCGCGTGGTGTCCTGGCGCGAGGGGTTCTCCATTGTGGGCGTCTTACTGGCCAGTGTCTTGCCTACCTTCACCAATTGGAGCGTCACCGCGGTGGTGCTGAGCCTGTTGCTGTTGGGCAGTTGGGCGGCGCTGCACCTGGCACCTCTGACAACGCCCACGCATGCGCACAGTCGGGGCGGGTCTTCTCCCGAGGTCTCCGTGTGGTCCGACGCTCAGTTTCGGCGCCTCTTGGGTTTGTTCTTGCTCAACGGCATTGCGTCGGCCATTCCAGCCACCTTGGTGCTCTTTTTTATCCGCGATCAGCTTCAGGCCCGTGCCTTGGAGCCGGTCTTCTTGGGTACCTATTTCGCCGCCGCTGCCTTGTCCATTCCCTTGTGGAATCGCTGGATACGGCGGGTGGGACTTGTACGCGCCTGGTTGACGGGCATGGTGCTTTCCATTGCGTGCTTCGTAGGTGCCGCAGCCTTGGGAGCGGGCGATGTCTGGGCCTATGCGGCCATCTGCGCAGGCTCGGGCCTGGCCCTAGGCGCCGATCTGGTGGCCCCACCGGCCCTGCTGGCAGGGCTCATTGAGCAAGCGGGTCAGCGCGGCCGCGCCGAGGGGCGATATTTTGGGTGGTGGAACTTCGCCACCAAACTCAATCTGGCCCTGGCCGCAGGACTGGCCTTGCCCTTGCTCGGGGTATGGGGCTATGCCCCGGGGCGCACCGATCCAGCCGCCCTGCTGGCGCTCACGGCGGCCTACTGCGTGTTGCCCTGTGTGCTCAAGGCGGCTGCGGCGGCCTGCTTGGTTTTTCAACTCTTGCGTTCCTAACTGCCATGAAACTTCGACTTCTCCTTGCCGCGCTGGTCACCAGCCTCACCGTCTGGCTCAGCGGGTGCGCCAGCGCCCCCGTTCCTGCTGATTACGCCAGCGAAAAGCCGGCGTTGGATCTCAAGCGTTACTTCAACGGCCCACTGACCGCTCACGGGATCTTCACCGACCGCTCGGGCAAAGTGGTGCGTCGCTTCACGGTGGCCATGACCGGCACCTGGAACGGCAACGAGGGCGTACTCGATGAGCGGTTTACTTACAGCGACGGCAAGACCGAGCGGCGCGTTTGGCGCTTAACCGATCTGGGCAACGGCCGCTACAGCGGTCAGGCCGATGACGTCGTGGGCACCGCTCAAGGCCAAGCCAGCGGCAATGCCTTGAATTGGCGCTACACACTCAAGCTGCCAGTCGACGGCAATGTCTACGAGGTTCAGTTTGATGACTGGATGTTCCTCATGGACGAGCGCGTCATGCTCAACAAGGCGCGCATGAGCAAGTTTGGCATCACACTGGGCGAGGTCACCCTTGCCTTCTACCGGTAATCCCCATGGCTTTGAATCCGCAACTGGACAACTGGAATGGCAAGGTCGCCTGGCTGGTGGGCGCCTCCACCGGCATTGGAGCGGCCACCGCCCACGCCTTGCATGCGCAGGGTGCGTGCGTGGTGGTCTCGGCACGAAGCGAAGTCGCGCTGCAGCACTTCGTAAGCACCCACCCTGGCAGCCACGCGCTGTGCGCCGATGTCACCGATGCCGCTGTCTTGCGCGCTTGGGCCGACCACATCGTGACCCAGCACGGCCGGCTGGATCTGGTGCTGTTTTGCGCCGGGGTCTACGCCCCCATGCGGGCCACTTCGTTTGATCTGGCCAGTGCCATCCAACACCAAAACGTCAACTATGTAGGTGCCCTCAATCTCTTGGATGCTGTGCTGCCCCACCTGTTGCGTCAGCGCGGCGGGCATCTGAGCCTGATCTCCAGCGTGGCGGGCTATCGAGGACTGCCCAAGTCACTGGCCTACGGGCCAACCAAGGCCGCTCTGATCAATCTGGCCGAGACGCTGTATCTGGACCTGTCGCCTCTGGGCATTGGCGTATCGCTGATCAACCCCGGGTTTGTGGCCACGCCGCTGACCGCGGGCAATGACTTTCATATGCCGGCTCTGATGCAGCCGCCGCAAGCCGCTCAGGCCATCCTCGAGGGCTGGCGCCAGGGTCGTTTTGAAATTCACTTTCCCAAGCGCTTCACCTGGTGGCTCAAGGCCATGCGTCTGCTCGGCGAGGGCAGCTACTTTGCAGCGGTACGCCGCTCGACTGGTCTATGAGCTCCCCGGCTGCCGGCCCCCGACACACCGACGCACGCCTGAGCCGGCTGATCGACTGGTACGAAGGCCTGACTCCTCAGTCGCTGGGTCAACTCGGCGAGTTTTACGCCCCCCATGCCCAGTTCAAAGACCCGTTTAACGACGTGAGCGGGGTGGCAGCCATCTCGGCCATCTTTGAGCACATGTTCAAGGCGCTGAGGCAGCCTCGATTTGAGGTGCGCGAGGTGGTGCTGCAAGGCGATGATGCGTTCTTGGTGTGGGACTTCTTGTTTCAGTTTCGCGGTGCCGATGCGGCTGTGCAATGCGTGCGCGGCACCACGCACTTGAAGTGGGGTGCAGACGGTCGCATCACCTGGCATCGCGACTATTGGGACGCGGCTGAAGAGCTCTATGAAAAGTTGCCTGTGGTGGGCGCGCTCATGCGTTGGCTCAAACGCCGCGCTCGGGGCTAGCGCAGCCAGCCTTTGCGGCGGAAGTACAAAAAGGGTGCGGCAACCGAGGCGATCATCAAGCCGATGGCAAACGGATAACCCCAGGTCTGGTCCAGCTCGGGCATGAACTTGAAGTTCATGCCGTAGATGCTCGCAATGAGAGTGGGGGGCAACAAGCCCACGCTGGCCACCGAAAAGATCTTGATGATTTTGTTTTGGTTGATGTTGATAAAACCCACCGTCGCATCCATCAAGAAGTTGATCTTGTCAAACAAGAACGCCGTGTGCGAATCCAGGGAGTCGATGTCACGCAGAATCTGGCGCGCCTCCTCAAATTGCTCGGCATTGAGCATACGGCTGCGCATCATGAAGCTCAGCGCACGGCGCGTGTCCATCACGTTTCGTCTGATGCGGCCGTTGAGATCTTCTTCACGAGCCACCGCCGCCAAGGCCTCGGCGGCGGTGGCGTCGTTGACGTCTTCGGTGAGTACGCGCGAACTCACGGCTTCGAGCTGATCGTAAATACCCTCGAGCACATCGGCCGAATATTCGGCATCGGCGTCGTAGAGCTTGAGCAGTACGTCTTTGGCGTCTTCGATCAAGGCGGGGATGCGACGGGCCCGTAGTCGCAACAGGCGAAAGACGGGCAGGTCCTCGGCGTGTACCGAAAACAAGACGCCATCTTTGAGGATGAAGGCCACACGCACATTGCGAGTTCTTTGGCCCTGCGGATCAACATCGCCTTCAATGAGAAAGTCGGAGCGAATGTGCAACTCGCCGTTGTCTTCCTCGTAGAAACGAGCCGACTCCTCCAGGTCTTCATCAACGATGTCTTCGGGCAATTGCAGGCCGAAGCGCTGCGCAATCCACTGCTTTTCGTCGGCACTGGGGTCTTCCAGGTCGACCCACACCGGGCGTGCTGGTGCCAGCGCGCGCAGGTCGTCGATCTCTTCTTGAAACAGCCGGCCATTGGCCAGCGAGAACACGTTTAGCATCAAAGGGCTCCGATTGCCGGGTTCACCCGACACACAGGGATGGGAGGGGGAACCGCCTCACCCCGCCGCGCCGGCACCCGATTGGGGCCTCAACGCAGTTCGGAGTGGACGGTCACCGAGGGTGAGTCTGGTCCAAGGAAGGTCTCCGCAGATGCAACACTGCGCATTATGCCGGCCAAAAGCGCGGCCCGAGAGATCAGCCGCCCGTCTGCGGTGCGCGCAAGGCGGCCTCGAGACTGCCTTGCACTTGGTCCAGGACCTCACGGGCGCGCTGGGGCGACGCGCCGGTTCGCAGCATGACAATGGCCGTCTTGACGTGGTAGTCACACGCGCTCAGGGCCTCTTGGGCCTGCTGCGGCGGCGCCCCCGTGGCCAGTTGGGTCAGCCTCAGGGCACGGGCCCTGAGCTTGTCATTGGTGGCCTGCAGATCGACCATGAGATTGCCCCAGACTTTGTGCAAGCGCACCATGAGCGCGCTGGAGAAGGTGTTGAGCGCGATTTTCTGTGCCGTGCCCGCCTTCAGGCGCGTACTGCCCGAAATCATCTCGGGTCCCGTATCGAGCACCACCGGGTGCGCAACACCGAGGGCCAAGGGCGAGCGTGCATTGTTGGTCACCCCAACGGTGAGGGCGCCGGCTGCCTGCGCGCACCGCATGGCCCCCAAGACATAGGCCGTGGTGCCCGATGCGGCAATCAACACGACCACGTCGCGCGCATCCGGATGCAGGCGGTGCAAGTCCTGCGCGCCCAGGTCTTCTCGGTCTTCGGCCCCTTCCACAGCGACAAACATGGCCTGCTGCCCACCCGCAAGCAACCCCAGGGCCCGATCGCGCGGCCAAGAAAACGTGGGCCACAGCTCGACGCTGTCCAGCACGCCCAAACGCCCACTTGTGCCGGCTCCCATGTACACCAGCCGACCGCCTCGCTGCAGCAACGGCAGCGCCGCATCCACTGCCGCGGCCAGTGCGGCGCCCGCCTGGGCAACCGCCTGCGCCGCTTGGGCTTGATCGTCGATCAGGCTGCCCACCAAAGTGGCCGTGTCGTAGCGCTGCAGCTGCGTGTGCTCGGTGTGGGTCGACTCGGTGGACGAGGTAGTGGTCATGCCGTCCAGGCCAGCGCAACGCGCGGGCTTTCTTGGGCGTGACGGTCAACAGCAGCCGCCACGATCTGCCGGCACCCCGCCGGCGGGCGCCAAGCAGTGCGCCCCGCAGGGTGCACCACGAAATGCCATTGTCCCTCGCCTTGCCACCACAAGGACCACCAAAATGCCGGGGCGGCAGATGCTGCGCTCGTATCGGACAAGACCAAGACATCGCCCTGCCGTCTCACGGCGGGTGCAGACGGCCGAGCAGGTGGGGCCAGCCAGGGCATCACCGGGGGCAGTGCAGGCTGCGCATACGGGCCCTGGCGCAAGGCGGTGGCCACCCCTTGGGCATCTTTCATCAGGGCCACCATGCTGAAGTGCAGCTGGCCGCCGCCGGCACCACGTTGGCGCACGGCGGCAATCTGGTCGACGATTTCCTGGGCGCTCCACGCGGGCGCGCCCGACAGCAGGCGGCTGGTGAACAGGCCAGGCCACACCGCGCGCGCCAGGGGATTTTGTTGCTGCCAGTAAGCCAGCAAAACCTCAAAGGCCTGCTCGCGTTGCGCCAGCGGCCAATACAGTTGTGGCGCCAGGTAGTCGAGCCAGCCCGAGGCCAACCAATGTTCCACATCGGCATACAAGCGGTCGTACTGGCTGAATCCGGTGATGCCCGCAGGCCGGCGGTCGGGACGCCCAATGCCAAACGGACTGATGCCCACCCGCACATGCGGCTTGATCGACTTGACCGTTCGGTACAGCGCCTGGACGAAGCGGTCCACATGACGTCTTCGCCAGGCATCACGCGGCAGGTCGCCCCCATCGAGCACATAGCGCTGCCACGGCTCATCGTCGGGAAAGGGTACGTCGGCCCCAGCCTGCTGGAGGGGATAGGGGTAAAAGTAGTCGTCGATGTGCACGCCATCGAGGTCGTAGCGTGAGACGACATCCCGTATGACCGACAGGCCGTGCTCAGCCGCCTGCGCCTCGGCAGGGTCGAGCCAGAGCTGATCGCCATAGCGGCGCACGAGATCGGGGCGCCGCTGCGCGATGTGGGAGGAAGCCAGGGGCGAGCGTGCTGTGCTGTGGCGGGCGCGAAAGGGGTTGAACCAGGCATGCAGTGCCAGGCCACGCGCATGAGACTGTTCTATCCAAAAGGCCAGCGGGTCGTAGGGCGGCTGCGGCGCCAGCCCCTGCTGACCCGACAACACCTCGCTCCAGGGTTCCAGGGCGGAAGGGTACAGGGCATCGGCAGCCGGCCGAATCTGCAGCACCACGGCGTTGAGCCCCAACTCGAGCGCGCGCTCTAAGATGGCCAGGGCCTGCGCTTGCTGGGCGGCAGCGTCTAAACCGGGATGGGTGGGCCAGTCGATGTGGGCCACCGAGGCCACCCACGCGGCCCGAAATTCTCGTGGGGCGGCAGGTGCGGTGTCGGGCACGAGCCTCAGCGGCTGACCCTCGGGGGGCTTGTAGCTGACCTCGAACGATCGGGCAGCGCAGCCCCACAGCAGTGGCGCGGCCAGAGGAGCCCACATGAGGCGGCGGCGTTGCATGTCCGGACCTCCGCTCAGGCCGGTTGGGGCGTCGAGCGAACCAGGGCGTGCAGCAGGGCCGCCGTGGTCGCGTCGGGCTGGCCGTCGTAGCACTGCGGGCGGTACTTCATCTGAAAGGCCCGCAAACAGGCTTGGGTCAAGTCGTCGAGCTGCCCATGGGAGGGCACGGCGTACCCCACCTCGGTCAAGGCCTGCTGAAACCACGCCACCGCGGGCAGCTGGGTTTCAAATTCCTGCCGGTGACGCGCCACATCGTCATCACGCGGCCACACCACCAGCCCCTCTTGGGCCAGGCGCCACCAGGGAAAAGCCGGGCCGGGGTCGGTCTTCCTCATGGGTGCGATGTCACTGTGACCCACCACATGCTCGGCGCGAATGGCGTGTCGTTGCACGATATCTCGCACCAAGGCCACCACCGTTTTTATCTGGTGCTCGGGATAGGGCGCATACCCCTGCCCCGACGGCTCTCGCAGCGGGCCGGGGTTGACGATCTCAATGCCAATGGAGCTGGCGTTGAGCTGGGCATGTCCGCGCCAGTGGCTGACCCCGGCGTGCCACGCTCTCTTGTCTTCGGGTACCAGGCGGTACACGCGCGCGGGGTGCTCGTCGGAGACGAGGTAATGGCACGAAACATGACCGCGGGTGAGCAGGCGCAAGGAGGTGGGCAGGTCGACTTCGGTGTAGTGCAGCACCACAAACAACACGCGGCTGTCTTGGTGGGCTGACGCATAGCGATCATCAACGACCAAGCGCTGCGGGCTGTCGCAGGTCGGACTTGGCGGGTGCTCAGAAGACGGCAGCGTCATGGCACCCCATTGTCCACGCCTTGGCGCCCAGTGGGTGGGGCCTGACGATTGCCCAGAGCGTGGGGTCTGGCAGCCCTGGCGTGGCTGCCTCAAAATCGCGCCATGCACGACAAGCCCGCCTTGCCCCGCCTGCCCGGCCCCGCGACGCGGCCGTGGCGCTGGAATGCACGTGTGAGCCTGGGCGCACTGTTGCTGGGGCTGGCGAGCCCGGTGGTGCAAGCCGACCCGCGGTGGCCTGCGCCTGTGCGCGAGGCCATGGAGCAGGCCCAGATCAGCCCACAGTCGTTGTCAGCGGTGGTGTGGCCCTTGCACCCACTGAGCCGGCGCTGGGAGCACCAGCCCGATCGGCCCATGCCGCCGGCCTCGATCATCAAGGTGCTCACCACCGCCGTAGCGCTGCATCGGCTCGATCCGGAATTGCGCAGCCGCACTGACTTGCTCACCGATGCCCCACAAGACGGCGAGGTCTTGCGAGGCGACGTGTATTGGCGCGGGGGAGCCGACCCTCAGCTGGGTTTGGGTGAGATCACCCAGATGCTGCTGGAATTGCGCGAGCGCGGCATACGCGAAATCGCCGGGGACATGGTGCTGGACCGCAGCCTGTTTCAGCCCACACGCACCGATCGCGGCCTGGCGCCATTTGATGACCGATCGGAGTTTCCCTACAACGTGGTGCCCGATGCCCTGCAGTTTGCAGGCAATTTGCTGGGCCTGGACCTGAGCGCAGACGATCAGCGCCTGTCGGTGCGAAGCCTGCCAACGCTTTCCGGCGTGAGCTTCATCACCGACAAGATGCGGCTGAGCTCCACACCCTGTGCGCAGTGGCGACAGGACTGGCGCACACCGGTGGTGACCCACCACGCGCAGGGCGTGGAGGTGGTGCTGCAAGGCAGCTTTCCGCGCCAGTGCCAGGTGCGCGCCTGGCTCAATCTGATCGAGAGAGACCGGCTGGCGGGCTTGACCTTCCAGGCGCTGTGGACTCGCCTGGGCGGCACCTGGAGCGGTCAAGTACGGGAGGGCACCACGCCCGCGCAAGCGCGGTTGTTGGCCACGCACGAGGGTCCGCTGTGGCGCGAGCTGATACGGCCCATCAACAAACGCTCCGACAACACCTATACGCGGCTGCTGTACCTGACCCTGGGCACCCAGGCCGGCTTGGGAAGCTCGGCAGGGCCTGCGGCCACCACGGCCGCGCGCGCCCAACAGGTGGTGCGCGATTGGTTGACCGAGCAGCGCATCGGGCACGACAGCTTGGTGTTGGACAACGGCTCGGGCCTGTCACGCTCTGAACGGCTGAGCGCTCGCCTGTTGGCGCAGGTGCTCAAGACCACACTGGAAGGCCCGCACGCTGCAGACCTGCTGATGAGCCTGCCCATCGCTGGGGTCGATGGCGCCATGAAGCTGAGACTGCAGTCGAGTGCGGCTGCTCAGTGGGCGCGCCTGAAAACCGGGGCCTTGAACGATGTGGTCTCGGTGGCAGGCGTTGTCTATGACGCGCAGCGCCGCCCCCATGTGGTGGTGGCCATGATCCACCACCCCGAGGCCCGGCGCGCGCGACCCGCGCTGGATGCCCTCATCGACTGGGTGGCCCGAGGACGCTAGCGAGCCTGTCTAGGCCGCGCTGGCAAGTTGCTCGCGCATGGCACGAATCACCGCCGCATAGTCAGGCTGCCCAAAAATGGCACTGCCGGCAACGAAAGTGTCAGCGCCAGCGCGCGCGACGGACGCGATGTTGTCCACCTTGATGCCGCCATCCACCTGCAAGGCGATCTCACGCCCCGAGCGAGCACGCTCGGCATCGATGATCGAGCGCGCTTGTTGCAGCTTGGTCAAGGTGCTGGGGATAAAGCTTTGGCCTCCAAACCCAGGATTGACGCTCATGAGCAAGACCAAATCGACCTTGTCGATGACCCAGTGCAGCACGTCCAGCGGCATGGCCGGGTTGAACACCAAACCGGCGCGGCAGCCCTGTGCGCGAATGAGTTGCAAGGTGCGGTCTACATGCGTGCTGGCATCGGGATGAAAACTGATGAGGTCTGCGCCCGCCTGGGCAAAGGCCTGGGCCAGCGCGTCCACCGGCTGCACCATCAGGTGAACGTCGATTGGGGCGCGGCGGCCATCGGGAAATACCGCGTGCTCACGCAAGGCCTCACACACCATGGGCCCAAAGGTGAGGTTGGGCACGTAATGGTTATCCATCACGTCAAAGTGGATCCAATCGGCGCCCGCGGCCAAAACCTGACGCACTTCTTCGCCCAGACAGGCAAAATCAGCCGACAAGATGGAAGGGGCGATGCGGTAGGGTGAGGAAGGGCTCATCCAAGCGATTTTAGAATCCTCCCATGACCCGACCCGAATTCTCCGTATCGGTGCGCGTGCAGTACCTGCCCGACCAGTCTCAGGCCGAGGGCCCTCACGCCTATGCCTACACCGTGACCATCCGCAACACGGGCGATGTGGCCGCACAGCTGGTGGCCCGCCACTGGCGTGTGACCGACGAGCACGGCAAGACCGAGGAGGTGCGGGGTTTGGCCGTGGTCGGACACCAACCCCTGCTGCAGCCGGGCGAGTCTTTTGAGTACACCAGTTGGACCCGCATTGCCACCGCGCAAGGCGAAATGGAGGGCACCTACTTTTGCATGACCGAAGACGCGCGCCCCTTTGAGGCGGCCATCCCGGTCTTTGCGCTCGTGCGCTCTGAGGCGCTGCACTGACAGCCCCCGACTGGGTTGGCGCCGCGCGCGCCTAAGGGTCATCTTGCGAAGACTTGTCGTCGCCAGAGCGCCTCCCGCTGAACATGGTCCACCAGACCAAGAAGACCAAAATGCCCAGTGCCGCGGCGGCCTCCAAGATCAGCAACCACATGGCGAACTACCGGGCCGCGGCGGAAGCCGCCCACACCGCAGATGCGCGCTGGCTGCTGCGCCCGCGAGACAGCAGATGGGTCAAGGGCAATGCGCCCGCAGACTTCACCTCGCCCAAGGAAAAGCTGGTGTGGATGTCCTTGACGTGCGGTAAATTGAGCAAGGTCTCTAGCGAAAAGCGGGAAAAGGCATCCAGATCGGTGGCCATGACCTGCAGTTCAAAGGTGCCGGCACCGCTGATGTAGTGGCAGGCGATCACCTCGGGCAGCTTGCGCAACGCATCTTCCAGGGCCCGGGTCGCACGACCGGTGTTGCGCTCGGCGTCCACCCGCACAAAGGCCAGCACCCCGAGTCCAATCTTGCGTCGGTCTAACTCGGCGCGGTAGCCGGTGATGTAGCCCTGGGCCTCCAACCGCCGCACGCGCCGCCAAGTGGGTGCGGGCGACAACCCGATGTGCGAGGCCAACTCGAGGTTCGACATGCGCGCATCCGACTGCAGAGCCGCCAGGATGGCGATGTCAAAGCGGTCCAGGTCGCCCTCGGAGTCTTCTGCCCCGCTTGGCGTGGCAGCCGGCGCTGCCCTCACGGGCTCTGCGCGTGGCGCAGATCGAACTAGGGATTTCCCTTGAGTGGGTTTTTTTAGCGCCATTGTTTCTTTATCGCATTGAGTAAAGAAAGAAAATTGTTTGAAGTATGCCTCTTGAGGCACCAAAAGAAAACACCTATGGTCTGAAGATGCCTACACTTCGCGCCATTGGGGTCATCCCACACCGGCAGGAGGTCCGCCCATGAATGCTGCGTTGCCCGAAGCGGCACGTCAGGCTCTGGAACGCATCACCCTGGATGACAAGTACGCCCTGGAACGGGGGCGGGTCTTCATGAGTGGTGTGCAGGCGCTGGTGCGGCTGCCCATGCTGCAGCGCGCGCGCGATGCCTTGGCTGGGCTGAACACGGCTGGCTTCATCAGCGGCTACCGTGGCAGCCCCTTGGGCGGCTACGACCAGGCCCTGTGGCAGGCCAAGAAGCACCTGGCCGCTCAGCACGTGGTGTTTCAGCCTGGTGTCAACGAGGAGCTGGCCGCCACCGCCGTGTGGGGCACCCAGCAACTGGACTTGTATCCCCAGTCGCGCAAGTACGACGGGGTGTTCGGCCTGTGGTATGGCAAGGGCCCAGGTGTGGACCGATGCAGCGATGTGTTCAAACACGCCAATATGGCAGGCACCAGTCGCCTGGGCGGCGTGATGGCGGTGGCCGGTGACGACCACGTGGCCAAGAGCAGCACCGCCGCACACCAGAGCGACCACATCTTCAAGGCCTGCGGGCTGCCGGTGTTCTTCCCG
>CAYNSW010000052.1:0-12228 GCA_964400135.1 uncultured Rubrivivax sp.
GCGTGATGGAAGCGCCAGCTTGAAGATACAACGATCTCAGCATCAGCGCCCGCAAAAGCATCGACCACATGGTGCTACAGCACAACCTGTTTTGCTCATGGGCATGGCCCGGTTGCAAGACGCTGTCGAAGTCGAGATACAGGTTTGGGAGTGGTCATGTCAGGGCTTCAGGGTTCCACTTTGACAGGGGCTTGGGATATCCGCCCACCGGCAGCAACTCACACGCCAATCAACCTACCGTCCGCTCAATCAACCGAGACACCTGCAGCAGTTCCTCCCTGCTCAAACAGGCCATGAACTTGACGAACTCCTCGTGAGGCCTGCGCGCAGCGCGGCGTTGGCTGGTGATGGTGAGCGCATAGCCCTCGGTAGGCGATGGCAGCGTTGAAATGTGGGCGTGGTAGCACAGGTCTCCGTTGTCGAAGAACGTGGTGCTTGCCGTGGTGGTAAGGGAGGCTTGCGCCATGAAAAAACTCCTGCGCCTCGCTCACAGATTGGATAACGCCCATCGTGCACGCGAGGCCAGGAGTGCTGGGGACGTTTAGCGGATTTCTCGCCCCCGCAAGTACCTAAATTGGGCGGTTGGTCAGAGCCAACACCCCGAATTCTGGAGCAAGGTAGGTGCGCTTGTCAATCAGTTGACAAGCCGCCTAGCCCCATGCGATCGGGCGCGCCGACAGTTCATGGCCGAGCATGGCCCATGCCACACAAGCCCCAGTTCCTCAATCGGCCTTGGCGCCGCTTTCTTTCACCACCTTGCCCAATCGGGGTACGTCGGCGCGGATCACGGCGGCCAGCTCAGCGCTTGGCATGCCAGACAAATCGAGTCCGAGGTCGGTCAGCCGTTTGGCCACATCGGGCATCTTCAAGATGCGCGAGATCTCGGCATAGAGCCGATCCACGATGGGCTTGGGGGTGCCCGCGGGCGCAAACACCGCTTGCCACGAGCTGATCTCGTAGCCGGGCAAGCCGGCCTCCACCATGGTGGGCACATCAGGCGCCACGCCCGATCGCTGCGTGGTGGTCACGGCCAGGGCCTTGAGCTTGCCGCTTTTGATGTGCGGAATCGCCGTGGCGATATTGTCAAAGGCCACCGGCAGCGTGCCGCCCAAGAGCTCGGGCATCATCTGGCCGCTGCCGCGGTAGGGGATGTGCTGCATCTTCACGCCCGCCAGCGTCTTGAACAGCTCACCCGAGATGTGCTGCGAGGTGCCATTGCCCGCCGAACCAAACGAGTATTTGTCGGGATTGGCCTTCAACAGCGCCACAAACTCCCTCACATTGGAAGCCGGCACGCTGGGGTGCAGCAGCAGCACATTGGGCTGCGAGGCGTACATGGTGATGGGCGCAAAGCTGGTGATCGGGTCATAGGGCAGCTTGTCGTACAGCGTGGCGTTGATGGCGTGTGAGCTGATGGTGCCCCCGCCCAGGGTGTAGCCATCGGGTGCTGCCCGCGCCAGTTCAGCCGCCCCGGCCGAACCGCCCTGCCCCGGCTTGTTCTCGATGATCACAGGCTGGCCCAAGGCGGCGGCGAGCTTTTCGCCCACCACACGGCCCAGAATGTCGGTGGTGCCCCCTGGCGCGAACGGCACGATGTAGCGAATGGGCCGATTGGGCCAGTTGGCTTGCGCCCAGGCGGGCCAACTGCCGGCGCAAGCGCCGGCGGCGGCCAAGGTCTTGAGCACGGTGCGGCGGTGCAGCGTCATGGTGTCAATCCTGAGGTCAGTGGCAACCCCCACAGTCTAGGATTGCAGATCTGATTGCCACACCCGGAAAACCCCATGACCGACACCCACCTCATCGCGCCAGACCGTTTGCGAGCGGCCATGTACCGGGTGGTGGAAGGCTTTGGCAGCCGCCAGGACGAGGTGCGGACGGTGGCCGACAACCTCGTCGAGGCCAACCTCACGGGGCATGACTCGCACGGCATTGGCATGCTGCCGCGCTATGCCCAGGCCTATCTCGAAGGCGCCTTGAAGCCCAACGCCAGCGTGAAGACCCTCTTGGATGGCGGCAGCTTGCTGCGCCTGGACGGGCAGAGCGGCTTTGGTCAGGTGGTGGGACAAGAGGCCATGGCCATGGGCGTGGAGCGCGCCGCCCGACACGGCAGCTGCATCGTGGCGCTGGGCAACGCCCACCACGTGGGCCGCATTGGCGCCTGGGCCGAGCAAGCGGCGCAGGCGGGGCTGATCTCGATTCACCTGGTCAATGTGATCGCGCGCAATGTGGTGGCGCCCTTTGGGGGCGGCGATGCCCGCTTTGGCACCAACCCGGTGTGCATCGGTGTGCCGCTTGCGGGGCAGCCGCCGGTCATCTTGGACTTTGCCACGAGCATGATCGCCCAAGGCAAGACGCGGGTGGCGCACAACAAGGGGGAGCAGGTTCCCGAGGGCTGCCTGATCGACGATCAGGGCCGCGACACGCAAGACCCGCGATACAGCGTCATTCCACCCTGGGGCGCCTTGCTCACCTTTGGCGCGCACAAGGGCTATGGGCTGGCGGTGATGTGCGAACTGCTGGGCGGCGCCCTGGCCGGCGGCATCACTCAGCGCGATGCCGATGCCAGCAAGCGGCGCGTGCTCAACGGCATGTTCAGCGTGCTGCTGGATCCGGCCGCACTGGGCGACACCACGGCCTTTGAACGCGAGGCCCAGGCCTTCTTGCAGTGGGTCAAGGCCTCACCCCCCCGCGAGGGCGTGCACGAGGTGCTGGTGGCCGGAGAGCCCGAGCGGCTCAGCCGCGCGCAGCGCAGCGCCCATGGCATTCCCGTGGATGGCACCACGTGGCAGGAAATTCTGGACGCCGCTGGCAGCCTGGGCGTAGACCCCCGCCGCGTCCAGGCCGAAGCCGGGCTGGCCTGAGACCCCTCAGTAGGTAGACCGGCCGCCGGTAAGGTCGAATACAGCCCCCGTGGAAAACGAGCAGTCTTCGCTGCTCAACCACGCCACCATGGCCGCCGCCTCTTCCACCTGCAAAAAGCGACCCATGGGGATCTTGCCCAGCATGTAGTCGATGTGGGCCTGCGTCATCTGATCGAACATGGCGGTCTTGGCCACCGCCGGCGTGATGGCGTTGACCAGGATGCCACGGGTGGCCAGTTCCTTGCCCAGCGACTTGGTCAGTGCGATCAGACCGGCCTTGCTCGCGCTGTAGTGCGAGGCATTGGGGTTGCCCTCCTTGCCCGCCACCGAGGCGATGTTGACGATGCGCCCATAGCCGCGCGACATCATGGCCGGCACCACATGTCGGCACACGAGATACGGCGCCACCAGATTCACCTCGATCGTGCGCCGCCACATGGCGGGGTCTAACTCCCAGGTGGTGCCATTGCCACCGGTGATGCCCGCGTTGTTCACCACGATGTCAATCTGATGACAAGCGGCCACCGTGGCCTGAGTGGCCGCGGCCACCGCGGCATCGTCGGTCAACTCCACCACCTGGCCGCTGACCGGACCCAAGGCGCTGAGCGCCTTGCACGCCGATTCCAGCTTGGCGGCATCGATGTCCCATATCACCACCCGCGCGCCCGATTGCAGCAGGCGCTGGCAAATGGCGTAGCCAATGCCTTGAGCTCCACCGGTCACTACCGCCACGCGGCCTTTCAGATCGATCTGGTTCATGAACTCATGCCTTTCAAAGCCAAGGGATTGTCGCGCTGGCAGTCTTCGATGTACTGCCGGATGATCTGCTCAAACGAGGTCTGCGCATGCAAGCCCAGCGCATGGGCACGCGGGGTGTACACCCCACGTGGCCAGTTGGCCACGATGCCGGCAATACGCTCATCGCGCTGCAGCAGCACCCGAGCGCGCACCCGATCGCCGGCCACGGCCTGCAAGGCGTCCAGCATCTCCTGCACCGACACGTTCAGCCCGGGCAGCGTGATGGCCGATCGGCCCACGAAGGCCTCACGGCTGGCCTCAGCCACCGCCACGAGCCCGCGCACCATGGCGTGCACGGTGGCCACGGGGTGCCGCACGCTGGGGTCAACTGGCAAGACGGCCGTCTGGCCGGCCAGGGGCTCGCGGATGATGCCGCTGAAAAATGAGCTGGCCGCTCCATTGGGTCGCCCGGGCCGCACCGTGACCGTCACCAGCCGCGCGGCCCGACCGTCGATATAGCCCTTGCGGGTGTAGTCGGCCACCAGATGCTCGCAAATGAGCTTGTGCGTGCCGTAGCTGGTTTGCGGCATGGGCAAGGTGTCATCGCCCACCATCTCGGGAAAGGGATAAGCCGGGTCCGGACCGAACACCGCAATCGAGCTGGAAAAGACAAGCCTCGCAGGCGCCTGAGCGCCCTCGGTGCGCGCACGCATGGCGTCCAGCAGCGCCCGGGTGCTGTCCAGGTTGGAGCGCAGACCCAACTCGAAATCGGCCTCGCACTCGCCCGACACGGCAGAGGCCAGGTGAAACACCACGTCGAAGCGGTGCCCCTGCAACTCTTGCGCCCAAGCCGCGCAGTGCGCCAGCATCGATTCGCAACGCGCCAGCACACGGCCATCGGCGGTCAAATCGCGGGGCACGTCGGTCTGATCGGTGAGCATGAGCGAGGCGATCGGCTGGCCGCACAAGAGGCCCTGTGCCAAGAGCGCGCGCGCCAGGTGCGAGCCCACAAAACCCGCACCGCCTGTGATCAGGATGTTCATGGCCTAGACCGAGGCGGTAAGACCGCCATCCACGTACAGGATGTGGCCGTTGACAAAGCTCGAGGCGTCGCTGGCCAAAAAGACGGCCGCTGGCGCCAACTCGTCAACCTCACCCCAGCGCCTGGCAGGCGTGCGGCCAATCAGCCAGCTGTTGAAGTTTTCATCGGCCACCAATCGGGCATTGAGCTCGGTCTTGTAGTAACCCGGGCCAATGCCATTGACATGGATGCCGTGGGGGCCGAGGTCAATGGCCATGCCCTTGGTGAGCATCTTCACGGCGCCCTTGCTGGCCGTGTAAGGCGCTATCGTGGGGCGGCCCAGCTCGCTCATGACCGAGCAGATGTTGATGATGCGCCCGCGCTTGCGCGTCATCATGCGACGCGCCACCGCCTGTCCCACATGGAAGATGCTGTCCACATTGGTGCGCATCACCCGCTCCCACTCCTGCGCCGGGAACTCGTGAAACGGCGCGCGGTGCTGCGTGCCGGCGTTGTTGACCAAGACCTCGATCGGGCCGATGCCCAACTCGATGTCGGCCACCGCCGCCTCGATACCGGCCGGGTCACACACGTCGAAGGCACGGGCGTGCACCGCCAACCCCTGATCGCGCAAGACCTGCATGGCCGCGTGCAGCCGCTGCGTATCGCGACCGTTGAGCACCACGGTGGCGCCCGCTTGCGCCAGCCCCCGCGCAATGCCAAAACCGATGCCAGCCGACGAGCCGGTCACCAACGCCACGCGGCCATCGAGGCGAAAGGTTTGAGAGGTGATCATGGGCAAGGCTCCTCAGATGGCCGATGGGCCGCGGCGATGGGGTGGTCTTGCAGCGCCTGGGCCGCCTGTTGGGCCAGCACCTCGGGCGGCAAGGCAATGTCCAGCTCGATGATGGCCTCTTCAGGCGCAGGCGGCTCCAGCGTGGCCAGTTGGCTGTCCAAAAGAGACGCCGGCATATAGTGGCTGGGCCGATGTCGCAAGCGCTGCTGCAGCAGCTCGCGCGGCCCGGTCAGATGTACAAACCGCAGGCCCGTCACCTGTTGTCGCAGTCGATCGCGGTAGCGCCGGCGAAGCGCCGAGCACGAGGCCACCGCGCCACCCGACACCGCTTGCAGGCTCTGTGCCACCGCATCGAGCCAGTCGGCGCGATCGTCATCGGTTAGGGGCGTGCCCGAGGCCATCAGCGCCACATTGCGCGCGCTGTGGAGTCGATCACCTTCAATAAAGGGCAGGTCCAGTAGGGCCGCCAACTGCTCGCCCACGGTGGACTTGCCACAGCCGCTCACCCCCATGACCACGACCCGCCGCAAGCGCATGCCCTCGCATCAACCCAGGCGCAAGCCAGAGGCCGCATCAAAAATGTGAATGCGCTTGTCGTCCACGGCCAGATGCACCGTGTCGCCAGGGCGCGCATCGGTGCGCCCGTGCATGACCACCACCACACGCTGACCACTCACCTCAAGCAACAATTCGGTCTCGGCCCCCGTGGGCTCCACAATCACCACCTGGGCTGCAATGCCCTGATCGGTCAGCCGAAGATCGGTGGGCCGCACGCCGTAGTGCACCTGCTGACCTTCAGCGGCGGTACGCTCGGGCAGCGGCCAACGCTCGCCCAGTGCCTGCACCGCCCCTTGCTGCACCACGCCTGCAAACACATTCATGGCCGGCGAGCCAATGAACTGCGCCACAAACAGATTGCCCGGCCGGTCAAACAGCTCCAGCGGCGTGCCAATTTGCTCGATGATGCCGTCGTGCATCACCACGATGCGGTCGGCCATGGTCATGGCCTCGATCTGATCGTGCGTGACGTAGACGGTGGTGGTCTTCAAACGCTGGTGCAGCGCCTTGATTTCTGCGCGCATGGCCACGCGCAGCTTGGCGTCCAGGTTGGACAGTGGCTCATCGAATAAGAACACCTTGGGGTCGCGCACGATGGCGCGCCCCATGGCCACCCGCTGGCGCTGCCCACCCGAGAGCTCTCGGGGGTAACGATCGAGCAAGGCATCCAGATTGAGGATGCGCGCCGTGTCGTTCACCCGCTGGGCGATGGTGGCCGTATCGGCGCGGCGAAGGCGCAGCGAAAACCCCATGTTCTCCCGCACCGTCATATGCGGATACAGCGCATAGCTTTGAAAGACCATGGCAATGTCACGGTCCTTGGAGTCCACCTCATTGACCACACGGCCATCGATGGCGATTTCGCCATTAGAAATTTCTTCCAGTCCTGCAAGCATGCGCAGCAGCGTGCTCTTGCCGCAACCCGATGGACCCACCAGCACCACAAACTCGCCATCGGTGATTTCAAAGTGGATGCCGTGGATCACCTCCACCTTGCCAAACGACTTGTGGATGCCACGAAATGAGACGGAAGCCATGGAAGTCTCTCCAGATCAGCTCTTGACGGCGCCGGCGGTGAGGCCAGAGACCATGTAGCGCTTGAAGGCGTAGTAGATCGCAGCCGGCGGCAAGGCATAGACCAAACCGGTGGCCATCAGCAGCTCCCAGGGCGAGTCGTCAGCCGACAGAAAATTGCCCAAGGCCACGGCCAGCGTCACGTCTTGGTCACGCGAGAGCAGCAAAAACGCATACAGGTACTCGTTCCAGGCCAGCAGCAACGAGTAAGTGCCCACGGCCACCAGCGAGGGCACCATCAGCGGCAGATACACCAACCGAAACAACTGCAATGCAGACGCCCCGTCGATCCGGGCGGCCTCGTCAAGCTCCAGGGGCAGCTTGTCACTGGCCTGCTTGAGTACCCAGATGCAGTACGGCGAGGCGATGGTCACCATGGCCAAGATGAGGGCCCACTGGCTGTTGAGCAGGCCGTACACGCTCATCGTTTTGTACATCGGCACGGCCAGGAAGGCCGCCGGGATGAAGTAGGTGAACAGCGCCATGTTCATCACCGCGCGGCCACCCTTGACCTTCAGCCGGCTGATGGCAAAGGCCGCGCAGGTGGCCACGAACAGCGTGATGGTGCCCACGGCTGCAGCGATGAACACCGAGTTGCCCAGTTGCACCCAAAACAGGTTCAGATAGAAATGCTTTTGGCCAAAGACGATTTCAAAATTTTGCAGCGTGGGGTTTTCCGGCCACAAGCGCCCACTGGTGGCCTTGTCGCGCTCGGAGATGGCAAACAAGAACATGTGGTAGACCGGGATGATCGTCCACAGCAGCACCGGGATGCCGATGAGCAGCAGCCGTGCCTCGTCCAGCACACTCTTGATGCTCCAGCGTCGGCTCATTTGCTCAGCCGCTTCATCATGAAATACACCAGCGGCAAAACCAAAGGCAGCGAGACCACAATCGCCGCCATGGCCTGCTCCACCTGGTCAAGCCGCAGGTAGCGGATGCCCAGCGTGGCCAGCACGTGAGTCAAGTCGGCCGGGCCGCCACCCGTGAGCAGGTAGACGCTGTTGAAATCACCCAGCGTCCAGATGGCGGACAAAATGGTGGAGGTCAGGTACAGCGAGCGCATCGACGGCCAGGTGATGTAGGCAAACTTTTGCATCGAGCTGGCCCCATCCACCGAAGCCGCCTCGTATTGCTCGGCCGGAATGGCCAGCCGGCCGGCCACGAAGATCAGCGTCCAAAACGGCAGCGACTTCCAGATGTGCATGAGCATGGAAAAGCTCAGCGCCAGCGTGGGGTCGTTCAGCCAGTTGGGGCCATCCAGCGCCGTGAGCTTGAAGATGGTGGCATTGATCACCCCCCACTCGGGGTTGAGCATGAAGCGCACCGACAAGATGGTGGGAATGGAGGGGACAGCCCACGGCAGGATGAAGATCACCGCCAAGATCTTGATCCACCAGCGGGTGCGCACGAAAAAGCCCGACAGCAGCAGCGCGATGACCATCTTGACATTGATGGCCACCGCCAGGAACACCAGCGTATTGACAGCCGAGCGAAAGAAGATGGGGTCTTCGAAAAGCTTGGCGTAACTTTGCGGCTGACGCGCCAGCCACAGCCCGTAGCACACGGGAAAGATCACAAAGATCACAAACACCAACAAATACGGCACCAGCAGAATCCGCCCCCAGAATTGCCAGCTGGAGGTGGAGTTCGAGGCTGATGCCGTGGCGGTAGCGGCGTTCATCGTGTCGGCCAGAAACTAACGAGCCACCCGACCCCGGGCCGCGCACTCCCCCTGGGGGGGAACAACGCAGGCCTGCCCGAGGCTGCGGAGTGGCTCGATACGAGGGGCTTGGGCAACGCTCAGTTGCTGGCCACCTGTTTGATGCGCGCGATCATCTCGTCCACCGCGCGGTCCACCGGCACCTTTTCGTTGAGCACCCGGTTGGCGGCCTTGGCCCACACGTTCTCGTTGTTCAAGACCGTGAACTTGAAGTTCTTGGTGAACTCAAAGGGCGTGGTGCCGTTCATGAACTGGTTGTACACGGCCAGACGGTGGGGGTCGCTCTTCCAAAACGCGCTTTGCTGGGCATTTTTGGTCACGGGGAACCAACGGCCCAATGCGCCCTCCACATACGGCGTGAGGTTGGCTTCATCGAGCAAGAACGCCACGAACTTCTTGGCCGCAGCCTTGTTCTTGGCGTCTTTGAAGATCACACCGGTCTTGACCGCCGCGCGGTAGACCATGGGCTTGCCGTCGGGCTTGCTCGGAAATCCCGCCGTGGCAATCAGCTCGGTGTAGTTCTTCCTGGCCGTGGCCCGCTGCGCCTCGGTCAAGGTGGAGTTGTTCATGTCGTCGAGCCACTTGGCGGCAATAGAGATCGTCGCGTTGTGGGTCAGCAAAGTGGTCTTGTTGTGAAAGGCCACGTTGTTGTCCGGGTCCTTCCAGTTCGTCGAAGACGGCGGCGAGCAGTTCTTGGAGTAGATGGAGGTGTAGTCGGTCAGCGCGTCAATCAGGCCCTTGCGCACTGCGGGGTCGTCCACCAGCAGTTTGCCCGAGTCATTCACCAGCGAGACGTTGTACGCGTCCAGGAACGTCAGGAACGAGTAAAACGAGTCGCTTGAGTCCACGCCCAGGGGCTGCCCGATGCCAAAGGCGCGGTTGCCCGTCTTTTGACGGTAGGCCGGTTGCACCTTGTCGCACCAAAAGCTCCAGTACTCCTTCCAAGTCTTGGGAATGTCACTTTCCTTGAAGCCGGCATCGGCGAGCATGTCCTTCCAGTACTGGATGTGCATGGTCTGCTGCTTGACCGGGAAGGCGTAATAGGCGCGGCCCCCGGTGGCGTTGTTGTAGAGGAACGTGGTGGACAGCGCACGCGGCTCAAACTTGGCGCGCAACGGGTCGATCACGCTGGAGATGTCCTCGAGCTTGCCGTCGTAGGCCCACTTGGCCGTCACCTGGAAGTCGTAGACATCGGCGTAGGCCACATCAGGCGGGTTGCCCGAATCGAGTGCCGCCACCGTCTTGGGAATCATGTCCTGGATGGGGTACTGCGACAGTTCGATCTTGATGCCCTTGTTTTTGGCCTCGAACTTCTTGATGGCCTCGAACAAGGCATCGTCTTCAGCCTTGTAAAAGCCCTTGACCCAAAACACGGTGAGCTTTTCTTGCTTTTGCGCGTGGACGGGCGCCGATACCAAAGCCGCCGCTGCAACGGCGCTCAGGATCCAGGTTGCGATCTTCATGAAGCACGTCTCCTGTGGAGTAATGACGGTCCCCAAGCCCCACCCTCTGCGGTGTGGGCCCAAGGTCACGGAGAATCGTATGCGGATTGGCAAGCCACCCGATCCGGACAAACCCGCAGGACGCCCCTGGCAGGGTCAACCCTGATGCGGCGCCCAGCTCAGGGCGCGCACTCTGGCACCGGGGTCAAAACGGGCTGCCCCGAAAAATGGCGCTTCAAATTGGCGAGCGCCAGATCGGCCATGGCCTGGCGCGTTTGGCTCGTGGCGCTGCCAATGTGCGGGGCCAGCACCACCTGGGGCAGCGCCTGGAGCCGATCGGGTACGCGCGGCTCATCGGCAAACACATCGAGCGCCGCGCCGCCTATGACGCCCCCTTCCAACGCCTCGATCACGGCATCCTCCTCCACCACCGAGCCGCGCGCCACGTTCACCAAGATGCCCTTGGGGCCCAGCGCCTGCAGTACGGGTGCATTGACCAGATGGTGCGTGCCCGCGCCACCCGGGGTGATCACCACCAGAAAGTCGCTGTCCCGAGCCAGCGCCACCACCGAGTCCACATAGCGGTAGGGCAACTGGGCCTTGGGCGAGCGGCTGTGATACGCAATGGACATCCCAAATCCCAAGGCCCGCTGGGCGATGGCCTGGCCGATGCGCCCCATGCCGATCAAGCCCAGTCGCGAGCCCGACATCTTTCGGGCCAGCGGCATCGACCCTTGCAGCCATTGGCCCGCGCGCACAAAGCGGTCGGCCGCGGGCAACTGCCGAGAAGCGCACAGCATGAGGCCCAGGGCCAAATCGGCCACATCGTCGTTGAGCACACCAGGCGTGTGGGTCACCATCACCCCCCGGGCACGCGCGGCGTCCACGGCGATGCCGTCATAGCCCACACCCATGACGGAGATGATCTCCAAGGCGGGCAGTCGGGCGATCAGGTCGGCACCCACACGGGAATCTCCCATGGCAGCCACCGCGCGTATCTGGGGGGCCAGCGCTTCAAATTCCTGGGGGTGGGTCTCGTGCGAGCGGTCGTGCAGCACCAACGAAGCCTGCAAATGCGCCAGGTAGTGCGGCGAGAGCCGCGAAGCGGCCAGGGCATGGATGTCGTTCAAGGATGATTCTCCAGGTAGATCACTGGCAAGCGGCCTTCGCCACCTCGGGGCTAGGGAGTGCGTCGGATTGACAGACGCTCGGTGCTATCTTACAAATTTCTACCGCACCCGCCGTGGGACCCGCGGCCCAGCTTCCACACGTTCTGGCGTGGGCGATCGACACCGATTCTGTCCTTCGCGACATGATCAGGACGTCTTTTCAGTGAGATGTCATGTCCGATTCCCCCGCCAAGAAGAAGCCCGCGCTGCGCAGCCACCAGTGGTTTGGTCGCCAAGACCGCGACGGGTTTGCCTATCGCTCCTGGCTCAAGGGCAAAGGCTTGCCCAACGACCAATTCGACGGGCGTCCCGTCATTGGCATTTGCAACACCTTCAGCGAGCTGACGCCTTGCAACTCGCACTTTCGCACCCTGGCCGAACAGGTCAAGATTGGGGTGTACGAGGCGGGCGGCTTCCCCCTGGAGTTTCCCGTGATGTCCCTGGGCGAGGTGCTGCTGCGGCCCACGGCCATGCTCTACCGCAACCTGGCCAGCATGGATGTGGAAGAAAGCATCCGGGGCAATCCCATGGACGGCGTGGTGCTGCTGTTTGGCTGCGACAAGACCACCCCCAGCCTGCTCATGGGCGCGGGCAGCGCGGGGCTGCCCACCATTGGCGTGTCGGGTGGGCCCATGCTCAACGGCAAGTGGCGCGGCCAGGAGCTTGGCTCGGGCACGGGCGTGTGGAGCATGAGCGAACAGGTGCGTGCGGGCACCCTCAAGCTGCAAGACTTCCTCGAAGCCGAGAGCTGCATGCACCGCAGTCACGGCCACTGCATGACCATGGGCACAGCCAGCACCATGGCCAGCATGGTCGAGGCCCTGGGCATCGGCCTGCCGGGCAATG
>CAYNSW010000053.1:0-12020 GCA_964400135.1 uncultured Rubrivivax sp.
TGTACGCGGTCATAAAAACCGGCGGCAAACAATATCGTGTTGCTGCTGGCGAAAAGATCAAGGTAGAACAGATTGCTGCGGATGTGGGCCAGGAAATCACCCTCGACCAGGTTTTGGCTGTTGGCCAGGGCACTGACTTGAAGGTGGGCACCCCCCTGGTTGCCGGTGCGACGGTCAAGGCCACGGTAGTGGCCCACGGCCAGCACGACAAGGTACGCATCTTCAAGATGCGCCGCCGCAAGCACTATCAGCGCCACGGCGGTCACCGCCAAGCCTATACCGAATTGCAAATCGCATCGGTGCAGGGCTGAACTGAAACAGGAGCACTGAAATGGCACAGAAAAAAGGCGGCGGCTCAACGCGAAATGGTCGCGATTCCAAGCCCAAGATGCTGGGCGTCAAGGTCTTTGGTGGGCAGACGGTGTCGGCCGGCTCGATCATCGTGCGTCAGCGTGGCACCAAGTTCCATGCGGGCACCAACGTGGGCATGGGGCGTGATCACACGCTGTTTGCCTTGGTTGATGGGCAGGTAGACTTTGCCATCAAAGGCAGTCTGAACCGTCAGGTGGTCTCGGTCACGCCGGCCTGATCCCCAGCAGCCCCTTCCGACTGCAAAGCCCCGGCTCCGACCGGGGCTTCTTGTTTGAGGTGGCTTCATCGCTTGCACGATCGCGCATGACACCATGAAATTTGTTGACGAAGCCCTCATCGATGTGGTGGCCGGCAACGGCGGTGCCGGGTGTGTGAGCTTTCGGCGCGAGAAGTTCATTCCCTTTGGCGGACCGAACGGGGGTGATGGCGGCCGAGGCGGCAGCATCTACGCCCAAGCCGATGTCAATTTGAATACCTTGGTGGACTTTCGCTACACCCGGCGGTTCGAGGCGCGAAATGGTGAGCCCGGGCGGGGGTCTGACCAATTCGGCGCAGCAGGTGAGGACATCGTGTTGCGCCTCCCTGTGGGCACCATTGGCACCGATGCCGATACGGGCGAACGCGTGTTTGAGCTGATTGAGCCGGGGCAGCGCATCTTGGTGTGCAAGGGCGGCGACGGCGGCTTTGGCAACCTGCATTTCAAGAGCAGTACCAACCGATCACCCCGGCAAAAAACGCCAGGGTGGCCTGGCCAGTCACGCAAGTTACGCTTGGAATTGCGTCTTTTGGCCGATGTCGGGTTGTTAGGCATGCCCAATGCCGGCAAGTCCACCCTGATAGCCGCCATCTCCAATGCGCGGCCCAAAATCGCAGATTACCCGTTTACCACTTTGTATCCCCACTTGGGCGTGGTGCGTGTGGGCCCAGAGCAAAGCTTTGTGGTGGCCGATGTACCCGGATTGATCGAAGGGGCTTCGCAGGGGGCCGGCCTCGGGCACCAGTTCTTGCGCCACCTGCAACGCACGGAACTGCTGCTGCATCTGGTGGATTTGGCTCCGTTTGACGACTCGGTAGACCCGGTGGTTCAAGCGCGCGCCATCATTGCCGAGCTCAAGGCCTACGATCCGGGTTTACATGCCAAGCCCCGGTGGTTGGTTCTCAACAAGGTCGATATGCTCAGTGCTTCGCAGCGCGAGAAGGCGGTCAGTGAGTTCGTCAGGCGATTGCGCTGGAAGGGGCCGGTCTACGTCATCTCGGGACTGACCCGGGAGGGCCTGCAGCCCCTGCTGCATGCCTGCTTCGAATTTGTCGCCAAGCGAAGGCGTCCCGCGCCAGTGCCCGATATTCGGTTCACGGTGGATTCGGGTGAGGGCTCATCAGGATGACGCCCCTGGGCTCAGCCGCCCTGACGCAGGCGCGGCGCATTGTGGTGAAGGTGGGCTCCAGTCTGGTGACCAACGAAGGTCGAGGGGTGGATGCTCAGGCCATTGGCAACTGGTCGGCGCAGCTGGCCCATCTCGCGCAGTCGGGACGCGAAGTCATCATGGTGTCCAGCGGGGCCATAGCCGAAGGGTTGCAGAGGCTGGGGTGGAGCTCGCGCCCGCGGGAATTGCACGAGTTGCAGGCCGCCGCCGCTGTGGGTCAGATGGGGCTGGTGCAAATGTACGAAACGGAGTTGCGCCGCCACGGCTTGGCCAGCGCGCAGGTGCTGCTGACCCACGCGGATTTGGCCGACCGGGAGCGGTATCTGAATGCCCGTTCGACCCTACTCACGCTGTTGCAGTTGCGCGTGGTGCCGGTGATCAATGAAAACGACACCGTCGTCAACGATGAGATCAAGTTTGGGGACAACGACACCCTCGCTGCGCTGGTGGCCAATCTGGTGGATGCCGATCTGTTGGTCATCCTGACCGATCAGCGCGGGCTGTTCGCGCGCGACCCCAGGCAAGACCCTCAGGCGCCGTTTATTGACGAGGCCACAGCGGGGGACCCCGCCTTGGAGGCGATGGCTGGCGGGGTCGGCTCCTCTTTGGGTCGAGGCGGGATGATCACCAAGGTGCTGGCAGCCAAACGGGCGGCAGGCAGTGGGGCCAGCACCGTGATCGCCTGGGGCCGAGAGCCCAAAGTGCTGCCGCGTCTGTGCGAGGGTCAGCGCATTGGCACTTTGTTGGTGGCCAAGACGGCCAAGCTTGCCGCGCGCAAGCAGTGGATGGCCGATCACTTGCAGCTCAAGGGCACCGTTCGGGTCGATGAGGGCGCGGTGGCCAAGTTGCGCGATGAAGGCAAGAGCCTGCTGCCCATTGGCGTGATGGACGTTCAAGGGGAGTTTTCTCGGGGGGCGGTGATCGCGGTGTGCGATCCCCAAGGCGTGGAGGTGGCACGCGGCTTGGCCAACTACTCGTCTGCCGAGACCCGACTGATCGCCCGCAAGCCCTCATCTCAAATCGAAACTCTGCTGGGCTACGCCAATGAGCCCGAGCTGATTCACCGCGATAACCTGGTGCTCAGCTGAGCACCCATCCTGTCGCTCAGTCGCCTGGATCGGCAGCCTGAATCGGGGGCGAGGCGGCACTCTCACGGCCGGCTGCGAGGCCCGCAGGGCGACTTCCCGATCCGTGGTGGCGGCGCAGATACCGATTGGCGGGCGCGGCCGTCACGTGCGGCAAAAAGCGAGACAGCTCGGTCAGGGCCATCTCGTAAACACCCCGCTTGAACTCGATGACCATGTCCAGCGGGACCCAATAATCGTTCCACCGCCAGGCATCAAACTCGGGGTGATCGGTGGCGCGTAGGTTCATATCGGTATCTCGCCCCAACAGTTTGAGCAAGAACCAAATCTGCTTTTGGCCGCGGTAATGGCCCCGTGCGTCTTTGCGGATGAAATGATCGGGCACTTCATAGCGCAGCCAGTCTCGCGTTCGCGCCACAATTTGCACATGCTCGCGCAGTAGCCCCACTTCTTCGTGAAGTTCGCGAAACATCGCCTCCTCTGGCGACTCGCCCGGCTTGATTCCCCCTTGGGGGAACTGCCAAGAGTGCGTGCGCAGCCGCTTGCCCCAAAAAACCTGATTGTGGGCATTGAGCAAGATGATGCCGACGTTGGGCCTGAAACCGTCTCGGTCGAGCATAATCGACCCTCGAATTCTTAACTGATTTCATTATTGCACTCCAAGCGAGATTTGCGCCATGTCTCGCTTTCCCGCATGTATCGCCCATGAAAGCCAGCTCCTTTTTTATCGCCACTCTCAAAGAAGCCCCTGCAGATGCTGAGGTGATTAGCCACCGTTTGATGCTGCGCGCCGGCCTGATCAAGCGCTTATCCGCGGGTATCTACAACTACATGCCCATGGGCCTGCGCGTGATTCGAAAGGTTGAGCGCATCATTCGCGAGGAAATGGACCGTGCCGGCGCCATTGAGCTGCTGATGCCGGTAGTGCAGCCCGCCGAGTTGTGGCAAGAAACTGGACGATTTGCCAAGATGGGGCCTGAGCTGCTGCGGGTCAAGGACAGACACGATCGCGACTTTGTCATCCAACCGACGAGCGAGGAAGTGATCACGGATATCGCTCGTCAGGAGTTGCGCAGCTACAAGCAGCTACCCAAAAACTTCTATCACATCCAAACCAAATTCCGCGACGAGCGCCGCCCCCGCTTTGGCCTGATGCGGGGCCGCGAGTTCACCATGAAAGACGCCTACTCCTTTGACAAGGACGCGGCCAGCGCAGCGCGCAGCTACGAGGCCATGTCCGCGGCCTACGGCGCCATCTTTGACCGCTTGGGCTTGCGGTATCGCGCGGTGGCAGCCGACAGCGGCGCGATTGGGGGCGACCTGTCACAGGAATTTCAAGTCATCGCCGATACGGGCGAGGATGCCATTGCCTACTGCCCCGACTCCAGTTACGCGGCCAATATCGAGATGGCCGAGGGCGTGGCGCTGTTGTCTGAGCGATCCCGGCCCAGCCAGCCCCTGACCAAGACCGCAACCCCGCAGGCCAGCACCTGCGAGGAGGTGGCCAAATACCTCAAGTTGCCCCTCTCGCAAACGATCAAGTCCCTGGTTTTGGCTACCGATGAGGGCTCAGATGAATTGAGCGCAGACTCGCGCACCACCATTTGGCTCTTGCTGTTGCGAGGCGATCACACGCTCAACGAGGTCAAGGCGGGCAAGGTCGATGGGCTCAAAGGCGGGTTTCGATTTGCCACCGTGGCCGAGATCGAAGATCACTTTGGCTGCAAGCCTGGCTATCTCGGCCCTGTGGGTACCCGAAAACCCGTACGGGTGGTGGTCGACCGAACGGTGGCGCTCATGAGCGACTTTGTGTGTGGCGCCAACGAGGTTGATTACCACCTGACCGGTGTCAATTGGGGCCGCGACTTGCCCGAACCCGACGCCGTAGCCGATCTGCGCAATGTCGTGGAGGGCGATCCGTCTCCTGACGGCAAGGGGGTACTGGCCTTACAGCGTGGCATTGAGGTGGGCCACGTCTTTTACCTGGGCACCAAGTACAGCGCCGCCATGAACGCCACATTCTTGGACGAGAACGGCAAGCCCCAGCTCATGCAGATGGGCTGCTATGGCATTGGTGTGACGCGGCTGCTGGGAGCGGCCATCGAGCAAGGTCACGATGAGCGAGGCATCGTCTGGCCAGTGTCCATGGCGCCATTTGAGGTGGTCTTGTGCCCGATTGGGTATGAGCGCAGCCAAGAGGTCCGTGAGCAAGCCAATGAGCTGCACGATCAGCTCTTGGCCTTAGGCGTCGATGTCCTCCTAGACGACCGTGGCGAGCGGCCTGGTGCCATGTTTGCGGACTGGGAGCTCATCGGTGTGCCCGTGAGATTGGTGATTTCCGAGCGGGGCTTGAAAGCAGGCACGGTTGAGATGCAGGCCCGTCAAGACACCCAGGCCCGTGCAGTGCCGGTGGCTCAAGCGGTGGTACACCTTCGAGATCTCCTCGCGTCGTCCCGCTGAAATGGCCAAGCGGCTGTCTCGCCGCCGATTCCTTGGGCAGGCTGGGGCCGTGCTGTCTGTTGCCGCAGGAGCAACAAACGCTTGCGCAGGCGCACAGCGAGAAGAGCCCTTGAGCGATTCGGTTCGAACGGCCTTGTCGGCGGCTGTGGCGGACGAAGGTCCGCCGCAACCCGTCTTTGAACACGCCAAAGAGCAGCGCCGCTATGAGCTGTGGCTGGCCTCAGCTGCAGAGCGAATTCGACGGGTCAAAACCTCGGGTCAAGCCCGGCAAGAGTTTTTGCAGACGCTTTGGTATGAAAGCCAGCGAGCAGCCCTGGAGCCCGCCTTGGTGCTCGGGCTCATCGAAGTGGAGAGTGGTTTTCGCAAGTACGCCATCAGCGCCGCGGGCGCTCGCGGCTACATGCAGGTCATGCCCTTTTGGATGCGGTTGATTGGCGACGGTGATGAGAGTCGCCTGTTTCATCTGCAGACCAACCTGCGCTTTGGCTGCACCATCTTGAGGCACTACCTGCAAATGGAGCGTGGCGACCTGTTCATGGCGCTGGGCCGCTACAACGGCAGCCGCGGTCAATCCGAATACCCCCGCGCCGTACTGAACGCGCAGCGCCGGTGGCAAGTTTGATCTACAGGCCGCTCCAGGAACGGGCCTGAGCCCCCGTCACGCCCAGCAGCCCAATGACCCGTTCGACCGTGTCGTTGACCATGTCATCGATCGACGCGGGCCGATGATAAAAGGCAGGCAGGGGAGGGAAGATGATGCCGCCCATTTCAGTGACCGCGGTCATATTGCGCAGGTGGGCCAGATTCAGCGGCGTTTCGCGCACCAACAAAACCAGGCGCCGGCGCTCTTTGAGTGTGACGTCCGCGGCGCGCGTGAGCAAGTTGTCGGCATACGCCTGAGCCACCGCAGCCAGCGTTTTCATGGAGCACGGGGCCACCACCATGCCGGCTGTGGCAAAGCTGCCGCTGGCCACACTGGCGCCGACATCGCCCGGGGCGTGAGCCTCATCGGCCAAAGCCTCCAGCGCCTTGCGGTCCATTCCGAGCTCGTGGTGCACGCTCAGTACACCGGCTGGAGTGGCCACCAAATGCGTCTTGACCCCCAGCGCACGAGCGCGCTGAAGCAGCCTCACCCCGTAGATGGCCCCCGTGGCGCCAGTGATCCCAACGACCAGGGGGTCCGACATGCTCAGGCGGGGTCGGCGGACAGCAACTGCTGCAGCTCGCCGCTTTGGTACATCTCCGTCATGATGTCGCTGCCGCCCACAAACTCCCCACGCACGTAGAGTTGGGGAATGGTCGGCCACTGGGCATAGTCTTTGATGCCCTGGCGAATGGCCTCATCTTCCAAAACATTGACCGTGGTCAGATCCTGAACCCCACAGGCTTTGAGCACTTGCACGGCGCGGCCAGAAAAGCCGCACATGGGGAACTGGGCCGTACCCTTCATAAACAGTACGACCCGATGGCCCTTGACCAGGGCATCAATTTCTTGCTGTACATCACTCATGGACTTTCCTTGCCGGCGACTTTGACCGGGGTTTTTCCAAGGATAAGGCAAACCCGAAGCCCTCGGAGACTGACGGGGTGCCTAGGCCGGCCAGACCCCGCCGCTGCAGCGTTCTTGCCCCCCCAAATCCCGTCGGGTTTGTACCTCAAGAAAGCCCGCAGTCCTCAGGGCCTGTCTGACCGCATCGCCTTGATCCCAACCATGTTCCAGCAGGAGCGTACCGCCGCTGCGCAGGTGGGTGCCGGCCAGGTCAATAATCTGGCGCAAATCGGCCAAACCCCCGTCTGCACACACCAGAGCCCGCGCCGGTTCATGTCGGAGCGCATGCAGGTGGGGGTCCTGCGGCGCCACATACGGCGGGTTGCTGACCACCAGATCGAATCGGCAGCCCCTGACCGGTTCAAACCAGTGGCCCACCTGCCACTGCACGCCAATTTGCAGTCTCTGGCCATTGGATTGGGCTACCGCCACAGCCGCCGAACTCGAGTCGATGCCCGTGACCTCAGCGCCAGGAAACCGGTGTTTGAGCGCCAGGGCAATGGCCCCGCTGCCCGTTCCCAGGTCCAGCACCCGAGGCGGCCTGGCGCAGTGGAGTTGAGGGGAGACAACCTCGGCGGCCCACGCCACCAGCGTCTCGGTGTCGGCCCGCGGGACGAGCACATCGCGATTGACCCTCAGGAGCAAGCCATCAAATTCTCGCCACCCGGTGAGGTAGGCCACAGGCTCGTCATCCAGCCTGCGCACCAGCAGCTCATGCAGTCGTAGCCGCTCAGAAGCACTTAGGCGATAGTCCTCATGGGCGATCACCCAGGCTCTGGATTGTTGCAGCACGTAGGCCACCAGCAGCTGCGCGTCCAGCCGATCGGCCCCGGCATCTCGAGCCTGCTGCAGCCAGTGCCCAACGCAGTCGGCTGCGATCAAGCCGATCCTTCCAGGGTGGCCAGTTGTTGTGCGGCGCGCGCTGCCTGGCAGGCGGCCACCACTTCGTTGAGGTCACCATCCAAGATGGCGGTGAGCTTGTACAGGGTCAGATTGATGCGGTGATCGGTCAGCCTGCCTTGGGGAAAGTTGTAGGTGCGAATACGATCGGAGCGATCTCCGCTGCCGATGAGGCCCTTGCGCGTAGCGGCCTCTTGGGCAGCGCGCTCGCTTTCTTCCTTGTCGCGTAACCGAGCCGCCAGAACTGCCATGGCTTTGGCCTTGTTGCGATGTTGCGACCGATCGTCTTGGCATTCGGCCACCAAGCCGGTGGGCAGGTGGGTGATCCGGATGGCACTGTCGGTCTTGTTGACATGTTGACCGCCAGCGCCACTGGCACGGAAGGTGTCGATTCGGAGGTCTGCCGGATTTAGGGTCACCTGCGCCGCCTGATCGGGTTCAGGCATAACGGCGACAGTGCAGGCACTGGTATGGATGCGGCCTTGGCTCTCGGTGACAGGCACACGCTGCACGCGGTGTCCACCGGACTCAAAACGCAGATGGGCGTAAACATCCGGGCCCTCAATCCGAAGCACCAACTCCTTGTACCCGCCTAACTCGGAGGTGCTTTGGCTCATGACTTCGGCGCGCCAGCCTTGCCGCTCGCAAAAGCGCAAGTACATACGCGCCAGATCGGCCGCGAACAGCGCTGACTCGTCACCCCCTGTGCCCGCACGGATTTCTAAAAAGGCGTTGCGCTCGTCGTCTGGGTCGCGGGGTAGCATCGCTTGCTGCAACTGTTGCTCCAGCATCACCAAGTCGGCAGCGGCAGCAGAAGCCTCTTCTTGTGCCAAATCGGCCATCTCCCGATCGTCAAGGAGCAATTGCGCTTGCTGCCAGTCGGCCTCGCGCTGGCAAAACCGCTCGTACAGCGCCACCAGTTGTGCCGCCTCAGACTGCTCGCGAGATAGGGCTCGATAGCTGGCCATATCGGACATGACCTGAGGGTCTGACAGGCTCGCCTCCAGCTCAGCCAGACGATGACTCAGTCGCTCGAGTTGCTGTCGCAAACTGCTTTTCATCGACAAGAGCCCGTCATGGCGCGTCTGTGTCCGAAGGAGGCCGAATCTGGCCCCGCAAGAAAAGCCGCGAGACGATTTCGGTCAACACCTCACGCCGGCCTCCCTCACTGGCATGCAGCTCGGCAAGTGTGCCGTGGAGCATCTTGTGCGCCAGACCTCGGGACAGGCTGTCCAACACATCCTCGACGGGCGTGCCCTTTTGCAGCAACTTACGCGCACGAGCAAGCTCCACGCTGCGCCAATCTTCGGTTTGGCGGTTCAGCGCCTGGATCAGCGGCACGGCGTGGCGCTGATCCAGCCAATGCGCAAAGCTTTGCACGCCGGCATCCACTATCGCTTCGGCCTGTTGCACGGCAGCTTGCCGCATTTGACCGGCGTTTTGCACCAGACCCGACAAATCGTCGACGGTGTACAAATAGACATCGGCCAGCCGTTGTACCTGCGGCTCGATATCCCGAGGCACCGCCAGATCCACCATGAACATGGGGCGCTGGCGGCGCTGTCGAAGCGCACTTTCCACAGCGCCCAGCCCAATCAAAGGCAGCGAGCTGGCGGTACATGAAATCACAGCGTCAAACTCGTGCAGTCGACTCGGCAGCTCAGACAGGCGCATCACCTCAGCGCCGTAGCGAGCGGCCAGGCTTTGCGCGCGCTCCAGTGTGCGATTGGCCACCGCCAGATGGGCAGGAGATTTGGCCGCAAAGTGCGTGGCCACGAGTTCAATCATCTCACCAGCACCCACAAACAGCACCCGAATGCGGGCCAGGTCTTCGAACAACTGAGCGGCCAGGCGAACGGTGGCGGCTGCCATGCTCACCGAGTGTGCGCCGATCTCGGTGCGGGATCGGACCTCCTTGGCCACTGCAAAGGAGCGTTGAAAGAGCTGGTGCAGCGTGGTTCCCAGCGTGCCGGCCGCATCCGCGTCTCTGACGGCCTGTTTGAGCTGGCCCAAAATTTGGGGTTCACCCAGCACCATGGAGTCCAGGCCGCTGGCCACCCGAAAAGCGTGACGAGCGGCTTCGCGGTCTTCACGCCAGTAGGTGTGCGCCTGCAGCTCGTGCGCTGGTCGTCCGGCTTTCTCGGCCAGTAGCGCCATGGCGGGCTGCGCCCACTTCGATACCGATGCCACCTGGTGGTCGGTGCAGGCCAGGTACAGCTCCGTGCGATTGCACGTGGACACCAGCGCCGCTTCTGCGGTGGTGGGCAAAAGCCGGCTGCGCAGCGCTTGAAGGGCTGGAGCGACCTGATCGGGCCCAAAGGCCACCTGACCCCGTAGGTCCAGCGGCGCCGTGGTGTGGTTCAGTCCCAAGGCGATCACGCTCATGGCGCCGATTGTAAGATCGCCACCCAGTTATGCATCCCGTCGATGCCCTTTGGCACCTCCTGAATTTCCTGCTCCCCGCCGCGGGAGTGGCAGGCCTGGGTGCAGCGCTTGTCAAGCTCGGGTGGCGATCGCAACTCCAGCGCGTCACCTGGAAGCGTCTGGCAGCCTATGCGGCCGTGCCCGCCGTTGTGATCAGCGTGGCGGGGCTGTGGTTTTTTGGCCGAGACGGCAAGATGGCGACCTACGCGGCCCTGGTGGCCGCAAGCGCTGTGGGCATCTGGTGGGCCGCTTGGGGGCCGGGCAGGCCGCGCTAAGCCGTGGCCAGAGTCTCTTGAATGACCAACTCGCCTCGCAGTGAGTGGGGCAGGGCCTGCGTGATGCGCACGGGCACCATCTGCCCCACCAGTCGCCGTGCCGTGGAGGGGGCGGGCAAATTCACCACGCGGTTGCACTCGGTTCGCCCCATGAGGTCTTGGTCACTTTTTCGGGAGTTGCCCTCCACCAGAATCTGCTGGATGGTGCCCACCCGCGACTGGGAAATCCGTGCGACGTTCGCTTCGATGGCAGCTTGAAGCGTTTGCAGCCGCTGCAATTTCACCGCTTGGGGGGTATCGTCGGCCAAATTGGCTGCCGGCGTGCCTGGCCTCGGGCTGAAAACAAAGCTGAAACTGGCGTCAAACCCGATGTCATCGATCAGCCGCAATGTCCGATCAAAGTCATCCTGCGTCTCCCCCGGAAATCCGACGATGAAGTCACTAGACAGGCTGATGTGAGGACGTACGGCACGAAGAGCGCGGATGGTACTTTTGTACTGCAGCGCGGTGTAGCCACGCTTCATGGCCGACAAAATGCGGTCGCTGCCGTGTTGCACGGGTAGGTGTACGTGGCTGACGAGCTGAGGAATGCGGGCATAGGCCTCGATCAGTCGAGCAGAAAATTCGTTGGGATGGCTGGTGGTGTAGCGCAAGCGCTCGACCCCCGGTATGGCAGCCACGTAGTCCAGCAGCCACGCAAAGTCCTCTAAGGGTGTGCCGCCCGGCTGACGCCAGCCATTGACGTTTTGCCCCAGCAGCGTGATCTCCTTGACGCCCTGATCCGCCAACCCAGCCACTTCGGTCAGGATGTCCTCGAGCGGGCGGCTGACCTCCTCGCCGCGTGTGTAGGGCACCACGCAGTAGGAGCAGTACTTGGAACACCCCTCCATGATGGAGACAAAGGCGCTGGCACCCTCCACCCGGGCTGCCGGGAGGTGATCGAATTTTTCTATCTCGGGGAAGCTGATGTCCACCTGGGGGCGTCGCTGATCTTGACTTTGGCGCAGCAGTTCAGGCAGTCGGTGCAGCGTCTGCGGACCAAAAACCACATCGACATAGGGCGCGCGCTCGACAATCGCTGCGCCTTCTTGGCTGGCCACGCAGCCGCCCACCCCAATGAGGGCGCCGCGTTTTTTGAGGTGTTTGACACGCCCCAGATCGCTGAAGACCTTTTCCTGGGCCTTCTCTCGAACCGAGCAGGTGTTGAACAAGATCAGATCCGCTTCTTCGGCCTTATCGGTGGGCTCGTAGCCATCGGATTGCCGCAGTACGTCGACCATTTTGTCGGAGTCGTACTCATTCATCTGACACCCGAAGGTGCGCACGTAAACTTTGGGCGCATGGGCGCTCATGGTGGGCTCCTGGCGGCGGTTGAGGTGTAGATCCGGCGGCCGCGCCCAGGAGTTTACCCTTCCCCGTTGGGCCAGGGGCCATGAAAAAACCCGCAGGGGGTGAGGCTGCGGGTGGTGTTGGTGGCGCTTCAGGGATTCGAACCCCGGACCTGCGGATTATGATTCCGTCGCTCTAACCG
>CAYNSW010000054.1:0-10157 GCA_964400135.1 uncultured Rubrivivax sp.
GCAAAGCCTGCCGCCGCCCGCAGCATGCGGTGCAGGTTTTCGGGCCCAGGTGTGCAGGTGGTGGCGAAGGTGCCCGTGGCCGGTCCGGTGCCACCACCGATCATGGTGGTGACCCCGCTGGCCAGCGCCTCGTCGATTTGTTGCGGGCAGATGAAGTGAATGTGCGTGTCAACGGCGCCTGCCGTGACGATCAATCCCTCTGCGGCCACAATTTCGGTGCCGGGGCCAATGACGATATCCACCCCAGGCTGCACATCAGGATTGCCCGCCTTGCCGATGGCCGCAATGCGCTGCCCCTTGATGCCGATATCGGCCTTGATGATGCCCCAGTGGTCCAGGATCAGCGCATTGGTGATCACGCAGTCCATGGCCTGATCGGCCAGCGGCCCATTCACGCGCTGGCTCTGCCCCATGCCATCACGAATGGTCTTGCCGCCGCCAAATTTCACTTCCTCGCCGTACCCACCGGCACGCAAGGTGAGGTCTTGCTCCACCTCAATGATCAGAGCCGTATCGGCCAAGCGCACCCGGTCTCCCACCGTGGGGCCGTACATCTCCGCATAAGCGCGGCGTCCGATCGTGCTCATGCTGTGGGCCTGTGGAAGTGGATGCCGACTGGGGTTCGAGGGGGCGTGAGGGCGCGGGGGCGCAGAGCTAAGTTTAAGCGCGCGCGTAGGGCTACGATTACGCGGTGTCGGTGGGGCACCCTACTCCGCTCATGTCCCCCGGCATCGGCTTGAGGCCGATGCCTCCTCCTTAACTTCGCTGCGCAGGGTACCCCACCGCCACTGCCAGCATGAACACCCACGACAACACCCGGAGCGGTCGCATCCGCAGCTGAATCCGCTTCATCGACCTCGCATCCACCCACACGCAGGCGGGGTGGGGGTGTCCCCCGCAGCGAAGTTAAGGAGGAGGGTCGGGCTGTGCCCGACCCGGGGGACATGAGCGGAGGGGGATACCCCCACCCTGCACACCAAGTTCCGACAGAGCAGCAAGCAAAAAACTTTCGCATTGCGCAGCTAGAGCCCACCTTGCACCATCCCCCGAAATCCGAACACCCGCCGGTCCCCTGCATAGTCCACCAGCTCCACCGTGCGCTGCTGCCCCGGCTCGAAGCGTACGGCCGTGCCCGAGGCGATGTTCAGGCGCATGCCGCGTGCCGCTGCCCGATCGAAGCGCAAGGCGCCATTGGTTTCGGCAAAGTGGTAGTGCGAGCCGACTTGGATGGGGCGGTCGCCGGTGTTTTCCACCACCATCCGCAGCGTGCGCCGCCCAGGGTTGAGCACGTGCTCGCCGTCTTCGGTGAACAGCTCGCCGGGGATCATGGCGTCCTCATTTCAGTGCGTGTCAGGCAATGGGTTGGTGCACGGTGACCAACTTGGTGCCATCGGGAAAGGTGGCCTCGACCTGGATTTCCGGGATCATCTCGGCCACTCCCTCCATCACATCTTCCCGGCGCAGCCAGGTCTTGCCCTCGCTCATGAGCTGGGCCACGGTCTTGCCGTCGCGAGCGCCTTCCATGAGGGCGGCGCTGATGAAGGCCACCGCCTCGGGCACGTTGAGCTTCAGGCCCCGCGCGCGGCGACGCTCGGCCAGCAAGGCGGCGGTGAAGATGAGCAGCTTGTCCTTTTCTCGAGGGGTGAGTTCCATGACGGCTGAGTGTGCACAAAAGGTGCCAGATTTGGGCTGCGCCGCCCCGACGGCCCGGGCAGCGCTCAGACCATTGTCACATGGCGCTGCGACAATGGGCGCCGCCGTGGGCGTGGGCCCGAACTCCTCGCGAGGTTGATGATTCCATGAAGATCACCATCATCGGTACTGGTTATGTGGGCCTGGTCAGCGGCGCCTGCTTGGCGGATGTGGGCAACGATGTGCTGTGTCTGGACCTGGATGCGGCCAAGGTGGCGCAGCTGCAGCAGGGCCACATTCCCATCCACGAGCCGGGTCTGGAAGGCCTGGTGGCGCGCAATGCCGCTGCCGGGCGGTTGCGGTTCACCACCGATGTGCAGCAGGCCGCGCAGTTTGGAACCGTTCAATTCATTGCCGTGGGCACGCCCCCTGGGGAAGATGGCTCGGCCGATTTGCACCATGTGCTGGCGGCTGCGCGCAATCTGGGCCGGCACATGAACGACTACAAGGTGGTGGTGGACAAGAGTACCGTCCCCGTGGGCACCGCCGACCGGGTGCGCGCTGAGATTCAACAGGCTTTGGACGAGCGGGGGGTGAGCGTGCCCTTCAGCGTGGTCTCCAACCCCGAGTTTCTCAAGGAAGGGGCGGCGGTGGACGACTTCAACCGCCCCGACCGCATCGTCATCGGCGCCGATGACGAGCGCGCCATCAACCTGATGCGCTCGCTGTACGCGCCGTTTCAGCGCTTCAAGCAGCGCATGTTTGTCATGGACGTGCGCAGCGCCGAGCTGACCAAATATGCGGCCAATGCCATGCTGGCCACCCGCATCAGTTTCATGAACGAGCTGGCCAATCTGGCCGATGCCGTGGGGGCCGACATCGAGATGGTGCGCCAAGGCATAGGGGCCGATGAGCGTATCGGTCCCTACTTCTTGTATGCGGGCTGCGGTTACGGCGGCTCTTGTTTTCCCAAAGATGTGAGGGCCTTGCTGCACACGGCATCTCACGACGCGGGCTTGCCCTTGCGCGTGGTGCAGGCCGTGCAGGAGGCCAACGAGGCGCAAAAGGCGGTGCTGGCGGCCAAGATTCAGGCGCGGCTGGGGCCGGATCTGTCGGGGCGGCACTTCGCCTTGTGGGGCCTGGCCTTCAAACCCAACACCGATGACCTGCGTGAGGCGCCCAGCCTGTTGCTCATCGACGCGCTCGTGCGCGCTGGCGCCACGGTGGCCGCCTACGACCCAGTGGCCCATGCGCAGGCCCGCGTGGCACTGGGTCCGCGAGTGGACGACCGGACCGTCAGGCTGGTGAACTCTCCCCTGCAAGCCCTCGAAGGTGCCGATGCCTTGGTGATCGTCACCGAGTGGAAAGAGTTTCGCAGTCCCGACTTTGAACGCGTGGCCGCCACGCTCAAGCAGCCCTTGATCTTTGACGGGCGCAATCTGTTCGATCCGGCCACACTGGCCGACTACGGTATTGAGTACATCGGCATTGGCCGCTCCACGCGCGCGCGCATGACGACCTGACTCAAGTGCGCCAAATGCGGGGGGGACTGCCGCTCAGACCCCAGGCGAGTTGGCGCCAGGCCGCACGCACGGCCTCCAGGCATTGCATGAGCGGCTCTACGCGATCTGCCAGGCCTCGCACCACCACCACATTGAGTGCGCCCGCCCAAGGCTGGGTGACGCCCAGGTGCGTGCGCAAAGGACTGTGCTCGCACAGGGCGCGCGCGGCGTCCTTCAATGCCGTGCCATCGGTGTCGGTGGGCTGGGCCCAGGCCATCCACAACACCCCCAAGACACGACGACCATCCCACCCCAGGCCAGCGTTCAGCAGGTGCGTGTCGCTGGCCTGAAGTCGCCCTCGCTCCCGCCAGGTGTGGATGCCATGGTGGACGCTCAGGTCTTGTACAAATCGGCCGTGCACAAACGGCGCCTCCGCGGCAGGCAAGCCCAGCGCCACCAGGTCCCACCCCATCATGGCCGCGCCGGCCTGAAGGTGGACCTCTAAGCCGTTTTGCGCGATGCAACCGCTGTAGGCCAGAGCCTCCAGCGGCAGCCACTCCAGTCGTGAGTGCGGTGCCAAGTGCACCTGGGCGTGTTGGATGGCCTGCGGCCCGTCGCTGCGGTAAAACCGGGTCGCACCGGGCGTGGTGATCAAGGCGTGCGCCGCGTCAGCCAGATGCGCGGTGATGTGCAGGTGATCGCCCCCGGCGATTCCCCCGGGAGGATGCACGAGCACATGGTGGCAGACACCAGGTCCTTCGGGGTACAGGCGCTGCAACACACGCAGCGGCCCATCGTGCGCGTCGTGGGCGATGGTGCGGCCGTCTTGGACGCGGTAGTCCAGACGCAAGTGCCCTTGCCAGCCCACGCGTTTGGCGGCTCAGCCTGCGTGGGTGCCGCGATGGGCCCAGGCGGTGGTGTGGCGCTCAACCCAGGAGAAGAGCTCGTACATCACCATGGCCATGGCGCCAATCAGCACCAAGCCGGCAAAGGCCAGGGGCAGGCGCTGCTGCGAGCCAGCGGTTTGCATCAGGTAGCCGATGCCCGAGTCGCCTGCGGTCATCTCGGCCAGCACCGTGCCGACAAAGGCCAGGGTGATGGCCACTTTGAGTGAGCCGTAAAAGTACGGCATGGAGCGGGGCAGCCCTACCTTGATGAGCACATCCCAGCGCTTGGCGCCCAGCACGCGCAGCACATCTTCGAGCTCGGGTTCCAGCGTGGCCAAGCCCGTGGCGATGTTGACCGTGATGGGAAAAAACGAGATCAAAAACGCGGTGAGCACACCCGGGCCCAGGCCAATGCCAAACCACACCACCAAGATGGGCACCACGGCCGCTTTGGGCACGGCATTGAAGGCCACCATGAGCGGGTACAGCGCGGTGTAGGCCAGCCGAGAACTGCCAATGAGAAAGCCCAGCAACACACCCACGATGATGGAGATGCCAAAGCCCAGCATCGTCACCCAGAACGTCTTCCAGGCGGCTTCCAGCAAGGGACCGCGGAACTCCACAAACTGCAACCCGATTTGCCACGGTCCGGGGAAGATGAAATCCGGTATGTCAAAAACGACCACGACCGCCTGCCACAAGAGCACCACGCCCATGAGCACGATCAGGGGTGACCAGCGTTCGAGGTGTTTGGGCCGGCTCATGGTGCAACGCGGCGCCGCGCTGAGGCGGTCATGGGGGCACCGCGGCGGCCGCGCCCGCGGGTGTGCGCAGGGCGCCGATGTGACCACGCAGCTCGTGGACGATATCGGTGAACCGAGGGGTGTAGGTCACCTCGAGATCACGCGGGCGGGGCAGTTCGATCTCCCGCTTGACGACAAAGCGGCCGGGGCTGCGGCTCATCACATACACGGTATCGGCGAGAAAGACGCTTTCACGCAGGTCATGCGTGACCAAGATCACATTGAACTTTTGCGACGCGTGCAAGTCGCGCAGGATGCACCACAACTCTTCGCGGGTGAAGGCGTCCAACGCCCCAAAGGGCTCGTCAAGCAGCAGCATCTGCGGCTCGTGGATGAGCGCCCGGCAGATGCTGGCGCGCTGCTGCATGCCCCCCGAGAGCTGCCACGGAAACTTGTCTTCGTAGCCACCCAAGCCCACGCTGCGCAGCAGGCTGCGGGCCTTGTCTTCGTACTCGGAGCGCCGCGTCTTGAAGGTGGAGCGGTAGGGCTCGACGATTTCCAGCGGCAGCAGCACGTTGTCCAAGGTGGTGCGCCACGGCAGCAGGCTGGGGGCCTGGAACGCCATGCCGCTGATTTTCAGCGGCCCTGTCACCGGCTGCCCGGCGATGCGGATGCTGCCGCGGGTGGGCATCTTCAAGCCCGTGGTGAGCTTCATGAAGGTGGACTTGCCGCAACCCGACGGGCCCACAATGGCGATGAACTCCCCTTGCTCGACTTGCAAGGAGATGTCCTCTACCGCGAACTGCTCTTGGGCGAGCAACTCCTCGTTGTAGGCCAGCCAGACGTTGCGGAAATCGACAAAGGCCATGGATGACCGCTTACTTCTTGGGCGGCAGGATGTTGAGCTCGGTCTTGGTCGGCAGGAAGCTGTCGTTCCACACCGCGGTGGGATTCACGCGGGTCTTGGTGCTGAACGCATCGGACACCTGCGAGGCCATGAGGGCCAGTCGGGCCGGATTGACCACGCCAAACCCTTCGGCCCGCGCGTCGGGGCTGGCCACCACCGCATCGATGGCCATGCGCAGTCGGCGCTTTTCCAGGTTGACATCGATGATGCCGTCTCGGGCCTTGACGAATTCGATGGACTCATCGGGCTTGGCCATCACCTCCTTGGCACCCTTGGCAAAGGCGCTCAGGAAGGCCTTGATGGCCTGAGGATTTTCACGAATGAGTTTGGGGCTGGCGATGATCACATTGCCATACAACTTCACGCCGTTTTCGGCATAGGGCATGACCACGATATCAGCCGGCTTCACACCCCGCGCTTCAAGGTTGAGGATGGAGGTGAAGGAAAAACCGGTGATGGCATCGACCTCACCACGCGCCAGCATGGTCTCGCGCAGCGGGGGGTCCATGCTGACCCACTGCACGCTGCCGATGCTGTTGGCCTTGGCGAAGATGGGAAAGCCGCGTCGCCCGGCATCGAACGACGGCGCACCGAGCTTCTTGCCGTTGAGGTCGGCCGGCTTGCTGATGTTGTTCTTCTTCAGGGTGAGCACAGCCGCCGGCGTGTTGTTGTAGACCATCATCACGGCTACGGGCTTGGTGGTCGCATCCGGGTTGTTGGCGTGGAACTCCATGAGGGCGGCCAAATCGGCAAAGCCCATGTCGTAAGCGCCTGAGGCCACGCGCAACACCGTCGCACCCGATCCGGCGCCGGCATCAATCGTCACATCCAGACCGGCGGCCTTGTAGTACCCCTTGGCCGATGAGGCCAAAAACAGGGCGGCCGGCCCCTCAAAGCGCCAGTCAAGTTGGAACTTGATGGGCGTTTGGGCCCAAGCGGTGCTGCCAAGCAAAGCGGCGCTGGCCGTCAGGGCGGCCAAGGTGGCGCGGCGTGTCAGGTGGGTGAGGGTCATGGACTGCTCCGAATGCGGGGATGAACAAGAACTCGCTATTGTGCAATTAACGTGCACACGATCGACCGAAAATTCGCACCATCATGGTGCAAGTAAGTCTCGAAGGGTGCGGGCCACCACACGGGTGGCGCCCTGCAGATCGGCCAGCACCAGGTGTTCGTCGGCGCGCTTGGCGTTGGATTCGAGCACGGTGCGCGGGCCGGCGCCGTAAATCACCGCCGGCACACCTTGGGCCCCATACAGCCGCACATCGGTGTACAGCGGCGTGCCGCTTTCGGGGATGGGGGTGCCGAATACAGCCTGGCCATGGCGCTGAATTGCCGCCACCAGCGGGGCATTGCCTGGCAGGGGTTGCAAAGGGTGGGCCAAGAGCAAGCGGCGAATGTCCAGGCGGATGCCCGGGCTGGCCTGCACCACGCGCTCAATCAAATCGCGCACCTCTTGCTCCACGGCCTGCTCATCTTCTTCCGGGATCATGCGCCGGTCGAGCTTGAGCACCACCTTGCCAGGCACCACATTGGTGTTGCTGCCGCCTTCAATGCGCCCCACATTCAGATAGGGGTGGGTGATGCCGGCCACGCGCGATTGGCGTTGGCGCAGCACCTCGTTGTGGGCGTACAAGGCCGTGAGCAGGCGGTTGGCCGCCTGCAAGGCGTCCACGCCCGTGTGCGGGTAGGCCGCATGAGAGGCCGTGCCGTGCAAGGTGACTTCCATTTGCAAGCAGCCGTTGTGCGCCGTGACCACCTGATAGCTGAAGCCCGCCGCGATGAGCAGGTCTGGTCGCGTTAGGCCCTGGCGCAGCAACCAGCCCGGGCCCAGCTCGCCGCCAAACTCCTCGTCGTAGGTGAAGTGCAGCTCCACCCCGCCGCGCAAGGGCACACCCTGCGCGTGCAAGGCGTCGAGCGCGCGCAAGGCGTAGGTGTAGGTGGCAAAGTCACTCTTGCTGACAGCCGCCGCGCGGCCATAGAGCTTGCCGTCTTCAATCTCAGCACCGTAAGGCGCGTGCTGCCACCCTTCGCCTGGGGGCACCACATCGCCGTGCGCATTCAAGGCGATGACGGGGCCTTCGGGGGCGTAGGTGCGCCGTGCGATCAGGTTGATGATCGACTGCATGCCCGCGGCCTGTACCTCGGCCGTGGGCACGGGGTGTTGCTCGCAATGCAGGCCCATGTCCTGCAGCAACTGCGCTGTCCGCAGCGCATGGGGCGCGTTATCGCCCGGCGGCGTATCGGTGGGCACCCGCACCAACGCCTGAAGGAATTGCACCTGCTCATCAAAGTGCTGGGCGATCCAGTCGTCAAGGAACGCGTTGCTGGCGTCGGTCGAAATGGGCATGGCGGTAGGGGTTCAAGGGGTCGGGGTGCGCAGCTCACATGCGGTTCAAGCCATGGTGCAGCAAGTGCTCAAAAGCCTGCACACACAGCTGCGCATCGTCGGCCGTGATGGATTCCAAGGGGTTGTGGCTGATGCCCGCGTTTTGCCCGCGCACAAAGAGCATGGCCTGGGGCATGATGTCGTGCAGCTTCATCGCATCATGCCCGGCCCCGCTGGGCAGGCGGTACACCGGCAGCCCCACGGCCTGTACCGCTTGTTCCCACAGTCCTTGCCAATGGGGGTGGCTGGGCGCGGCGCTGACGCTGAGTGTTTGCTCCAACAGGTATTGCAGGCCTCGGCGCTGCGTGATGCGTTGCAACTCGGCCACCACGTCTTGGGCCAGAGCGTCGCGAGCGGCATTGGTGGTGGCGCGCAGGTCCAGGCTGAAGCGACAGCGTCCGGGCACCACATTGATCGACCCGCCGGGCACTTCCAATAAACCCACGGTGCCCACCACATCGGCTTGCTGCCCGGCACGACGCTCGACGTACAGCACCAGTTCGGCCACAGCCGCTGCGGCATCGCGCCGACGGTCCATAGGGGTGGTGCCGGCATGGCTGGCCACGCCCATGATCTCGCCCAGGTAGCGCACGCTGCCATTGATGGAGGTGACCACACCCAAGGGCATGTCCAGCTCGTCGAGCACCGGGCCCTGCTCGATGTGCACTTCCACAAAGCCCAGGTAGCGCGAGGCGTCGCGCCGCAGCGCGTGGATCTCGGACAGCTCAGCGCTCAGACCCGCATCGCGCATGGCCTGGCGCATGCTGATGCCCTGCGCATCGGTTTGATCCAGCCAGGCTGGATTGAAGTCGCCCGTGAGCGCACCCGAGGCCAAGAAGGTGGCCTTGTAGCGTTGCCCTTCTTCCTCGGCAAAGGCCACCACCTCCAGGCCGTGGGACAGTCTTCGCCCGTCTTGGTGCAAACGCCGGATACAGGCCAAGGGCACCAGGATGCCCAGTCGTCCGTCGTACCGCCCACCGTTACGCACGGTGTCGAAATGACTGCCCGTGAGCAAGCGCTGCGATGCGGGATCCTGGCCGTGGTAGATCCCCACCACATTGCCCACCGCATCGATGTGGACCTCATCGCAGCCGCATTCCCGCATCCACTGGGCGAGTTGGCGCGCGCAGGCTTGGTGAGCCGCCGTCAGATAGGTGACGGTGAGTTGTCCGCGTTCGGCAAAGCCTGGATCGCTGTGTTGCGCCAGTTCTTGCGCGCGGTCCCACACCCATTGGCCGTCCAGAGGCGCTGGCCCCAGCCTTTCTTGCAGGCGAATCTCGGCAATGCGATGAATATGGCGCAGGCACTCGGCAAATTCAAAGTCGGGGTGCCCATGCAGCCGCCGCTCGAAGTGGGCGATGATCTCCTGGCGGCTCAGCCCTGAGCCCCGGGGACCGCGCACGGCCAAGATGAAGGGCCAGCCAAAGCGCTGGTTGTAGCGGGCGTTGAGTGTTTGCAGCTGTTCGAATTCTTCGGGTGAACAGGCGGTCAAGCCCGCTTGTTGCTGCTCTTGGGTGGACTCGGCCGTCAGGGTCTTGGCCACCATCGCCTTGCCTGCCAGCTCCGGGTGGGCGCGAATCAGCGCCAGCTGCTCGTCGCGGCTGGCCTGTCGCACGGCTTGGGCCAGGGCATATTTGAGCGCGGTCACATTGGCAAAGGGCCGCTGGGCAGCGGCCCGCTGGGCGATCCAGGGCGAGTGCTCGTAGATCCCCGTCAACGCTTGAGCGAAGGCCTCGGGGCTGGCGGCGTTGAGTGACTCGAGGTCCAGGGGGGGTGTGAGCGCTGGCACCTTAACCCTCCCACACAAAGGCCGAGTTGGCGTCGAACGGGTGCTCGCGCCGCCAGTGTCGTGCAATGTCGATGCGGCGGGTAATCCAGACGCGATCATGCGATTGCACATGGTCCAAGAAGCGCTGCAGTGCGCGCAATCGGCCCGGTCGCCCCAAGAGGCGGCAATGCATGCCGATGCTCATCATGCTGGGGAACTCGTCGGCCTGGGCGTAATGCACATCGAAGGCATCGCGCAGGTACTGAAAAAACTCATCACCATGGCTGTAGCCCTGAGGCAGGGCAAAGCGCATGTCGTTGCAATCGAGCGTG
>CAYNSW010000055.1:0-10057 GCA_964400135.1 uncultured Rubrivivax sp.
AGCGCAACCTTGCCAAGGTTGAGGTCGCGAGTTCGAGACTCGTTTCCCGCTCCAGTTATGTGGCCAAAGGGAAGCTCGGCTTCCCTTTTGTCTATGGGCGCAGGCCCTGCGTCCCAGCGGCGCGATAGCAAAGCGGTTATGCAGCGGATTGCAAATCCGTCTAGGCCGGTTCGACTCCGGCTCGCGCCTCCATCTCCTCTTGCGCTGTGTCTTCAATAGGCTGGCCACATAATGTGTTGCTGAGCCCGGATGGCGAAATTGGTAGACGCAGCGGACTTAAAATCCGCCGCCTTTGAAAAGGGGCGTACCGGTTCGATTCCGGTTCCGGGCACCACACGCTGCGCAGGAGAGTTGGATGGCCTTGTTCCCGCAGGACGCTTTGCAAGCTGACGTCACCCGCAAGGAGGTGTTGGGCTGGGCGATGTACGACTTCGCAAACTCTGGCTACACCACCGTGGTGCTCACGGCAGTCTTCAATGCCTACTTTGTGGGCGTGGTGGCAGGCGGTACTCCCTGGGCCACCCTCGCCTGGACCAGCATCCTGGCGGTATCCAATCTGTGGGTGATGTTGACCATGCCGGTGCTGGGCGCGTGGGCCGATATGGCAGGAAACAAGAAGCGCTTATTGGCGCTGTGCACCTGGGGTTGCGTACTGGCCACAGCAGCCTTGGCCATGGTGGGACCGGGCGACCTGTGGTGGGCCGCTGGCGCTTTGGTGGTTTCCAATGTCATGTTCACCTACGGCGAGTCCTTGATCGCCTCTTATTTGCCGCAATTGGCCCGCCCGCAGGCGCTGGGGCGCGTGTCCGGATGGGGGTGGGCATTTGGGTACTTGGGCGGCATGCTGGCCCTCGGGCTGAGTTTGGCATATGTCTTGTGGGCGCAGTCCGTGGGGCGCAGCGCTTCTCACTTCGTTCCGGTCACGATGTTGATCACGGCTGCGATCTTTGCGCTGGCTTCTGGTCTGACCTTGTGGTGGTTGCGAGACCGACCGGTCGTGGCTGAGGGTGCTGCCCAGGCGATTTCTGGGGGGAGCGGCATGGATGCGACGCAAGCCTTTAAGCGCTTGCTGCAGACCCTCAGGCACGCCCGACACTACCGGGACTTCATGGCACTGCTGGCATGCACCGTGGCCTACCAGGCCGGAATTTCTGTGGTGATTGCGCTGGCGGCTGTCTACGCCGAGCAAGCCCTGGGGTTCCAGCAGGTCGACACGATGATGTTGATTTTCCTGGTCAATATTGCGGCGGCAGCAGGCGCCTTCGGTTTTGGTTACTACCAAGATCGAATCGGGCACCAGGTGGCCCTCAAGTGGACCTTGTGGGGCTGGGTCCTCATGACAGCACTCGCCGGGCTGGGGCAGGAGCGTTGGATGTTCTGGCTGGCCGCAGTCCTGGCAGGGTTGTGCATGGGCTCGAGTCAATCGGCAGGTCGCGCCATGGTGGGGTTGCTGGCACCTGTAGCGCGGCATGCAGAGTTTTATGGTCTGTGGACTTGGGCCGTGCGGGGCTCTGCCATCTTGGGGCCCATGACCTACGGATGGGTGACCTGGATGGCGCAAGGCAATCACCGGGCGGGTATCGCCTCGACGGCGGTTTTTTTCGTCATGGGGCTGGTCTTGCTGGCTCGTATTGACCTGGTCAGGGGGCAGACAGCCAAGGTGGCCACAATAGAATGATCAGGTGGGGGCCCCTAGCAGGCTCGGCCCAAGGAGTAAGCGCAATGAAGGTGTTGGTTCCCGTCAAGCGGGTAGTTGACTACAACGTCAAGGTTCGTGTGAAAGCTGACGGCACGGGGGTAGATATTGCCAACGTGAAAATGAGCATGAACCCGTTTGATGAGATTGCGGTGGAAGAGGCGGTGCGGCTGAAGGAAAAGGGCGCCGTGACGGAAGTCATCGCCATCTCGTGCGGAGTCGCGCAATGCCAAGAGACCCTGCGCACGGCGATGGCCATTGGAGCGGACCGGGCCATCTTGGTCGAGACGGCAGAGGAGCTCCAGCCCCTTGCTGTAGCCAAGTTGCTCAAAGCAGTGGTGGACCGTGAGCAGCCGGGCTTGGTGATTTTGGGCAAGCAGGCCATTGACGATGACTGCAACCAAACGGGTCAGATGTTGGCCGCCCTGACAGGCTGGCCCCAGGCCACCTTCGCCAGCCGTGTTGAGCTCGCCAACGGGCAAGCTCGGGTGACCCGAGAGGTCGATGGCGGTTTGGAGACCCTCAGCCTGAACGTGCCAGCGGTGATCACCACCGATTTGCGACTCAATGAGCCGCGCTATGTCACGCTGCCCAACATCATGAAGGCCAAGAAAAAGACCCTGGATACCTTCAAGCCTGAAGATCTGGGGGTGGCGGTGGCCCCCCGCATCAAGACGCTACGCGTCAGCGAGCCGCCCAAGCGGGGGGCTGGTGTGAAAGTCCCCGATGTGGCCACGCTGGTCGACAAACTCAAGAACGAAGCGAAGGTGATCTGACATGACGGCGCTGGTGATTGCTGAACACGACAACTCTCAGCTCAAGGCGGCCACCCTGAACGCCATCACGGCGGCCTTGCAGTGCGACCCGCAGGTGCATGTGTTGGTGGCGGGACAATCCGTGGCCGCTGTGGCCCAGGCTGCTGCAGCGGTCGGCGGTGTGGCCCAAGTCCGAGTGGCCGACAGTGCCGTATTGGCGCACGGTCTGGCTGAGAATGTGGCAGCGCAGGTGTTGGCCATTGCCCCGGGCTACTCACACATTGTTTTCGCTGCTACGGCCCATGGCAAGAATGTGGCCCCCCGGGTAGCTGCCCTGCTGGATGTGGCGCAGGTCAGCGATGTCACGCGTGTAATCTCGCCCGATACCTTTGAGCGTCCGATCTACGCGGGCAATGCGATCGCTACCGTACAGGCTACCGATGCTGTCAAGGTGTTGACGGTGCGCACCACGGGTTTTGATGCCGCATCTGCCGCAGGTGCCGCAGCACCCATCGAGGCGGTGTCCGCCGTGGCCGACAGCGGTCTGTCGCGCTACGAGGGCAGTGAGATCGCCAAGAATGATCGTCCCGAGTTGACTGCCGCCAAGGTCATCGTCTCTGGTGGACGCGCCTTGGGTAGCAGTGAGAAATTTGCGGAAGTGCTCACGCCGCTGGCCGACAAATTAGGAGCAGCCCTTGGCGCGAGTCGCGCGGCAGTGGATGCTGGATATGCTCCCAATGACTGGCAGGTGGGTCAAACCGGCAAGATTGTGGCGCCCACCCTGTATGTGGCTTGTGGCATCAGCGGCGCCATTCAACACTTGGCGGGTATGAAAGACTCCAAGGTGATTGTGGCCATCAATAAAGATCCTGAGGCGCCCATCTTCAGTGTGGCCGACTACGGATTGGAGGCTGACCTGTTTACAGCGGTGCCTGAGCTGGTCAACAGCCTCTGAGCACCCCGACCCTAAAGGCACGGCGCTGAGCAGGCGCTGACGGAGACCGGCTATGACCTATCGCGCCCCTGTCAAAGATCTGATGTTTGGGATGCAGCATCTGGCCGATGCGCAAGCCATTGCATCTCTTCCTGCCTTTGCCCATGCCGGGTTGGATACCGCCCAAGCGGTGCTGGAAGAATGCGCGCGCCTGAACGAGGAGGTGATTGCCCCATTGAATGTGGTCGGCGATCGACAGCCCTCTTACTTTCGGGATGGCCAGGTGGTCACCACCCCCGGATTCAAGGAAGCGTTTGCACAGTTTGTCCAGGGGGGGTGGCAAGGGCTGCATCACCCCGAGGAATTCGGTGGCCAGGGACTTCCCAAGCTGATTCATGCGGCATGCAGCGAAATTGTGCAAAGCGCCAACATGAGTTTTGCCTTGTGCCCCTTGCTGACTGATGGGGCCATCGAGGCTCTGCTGACAGCCGGATCGGACGAGCAAAAGGCTCGCTATATCCCGAAGATGGTGGAAGGCGCCTGGACGGGCACCATGAACCTGACGGAGCCTCAGGCCGGCAGCGATTTGTCGTTGGTGCGCACGCGGGCTGAGCCCCAAGCTGACGGCACCTACCGCTTGTTTGGCACCAAGATCTTTATCACCTACGGTGAGCACGACATGGCGCACAACATCGTGCACCTGGTATTGGCTCGGGTTGCCGGTGCGCCTGAAGGGGTCAAGGGCATTTCGTTGTTCATCTGTCCAAAGGTTCTTGATGATGGCTCCCGAAACGATGTGAAGTGCGTCAGCATCGAGCACAAACTGGGTATCAAAGCCAGCCCCACAGCCGTATTGCAATATGGGGATGCCGGTGGCGCAGTCGGCTACCTGGTAGGACAGGAAAACCGCGGCCTGGAATACATGTTCATCATGATGAACTCGGCGCGTTTCGCCGTGGGATTGCAGGGCGTGGCAATTGCCGAGCGTGCCTACCAAAAGGCGGTTCAGTACGCCCGTGACCGCATTCAGAGCCGTCCAGTGGATGGCTCGGCGTCGCGTGCTGCACCCATCATTCACCACCCTGATGTACGTCGTATGCTCATGACCATGCGCGCCTACACCGAGGGCTGTCGAGCCATGGCGCTGGTGGGGGCTGCTGCATTCGATGCGGGACATGCGCACCCTGATGCCGCAACGCGTGAGTCCAATCAGGCCTTCTATGAGTTTTTGGTGCCACTGATCAAGGGGTTGTCCACCGAGATGAGTCTGGAGGTGGCCAGTCTCGGCGTTCAGATTCACGGCGGTATGGGCTACGTGGAAGAAACCGGTGCGGCCCAATATCTGCGTGACGCCAAGATCCTCACGATTTACGAGGGCACCACCGCCATCCAGGCCAATGATCTGGTGGGGCGCAAGACGGTACGCGACGGGGGCGCCACGGCGCGCGCTTTGGCCGATCAGGTCTCCAAAACGGTGACCGAGTTGAAGCGGGCCTCAGGCGTGCACGAGCGCGCGATGGCACTGCGCCTGGAGCAGGCGCGTGAAGACTTCCTGAGCGCCACTGAGTTCATTGTGAACCGAGCCAAATCAGATCCTGCGCAAACCTATGCGGGAAGCGTCTACTACCTGATGCTGGCCGGTACCTTGGTAGCGGGTTGGCAGATGGGGCGCAGTTTGCTGGCTGCCCAATCGCCTGCGGCGCGCGAGCACGATGCGCAGTTTTGCGACGCCAAGATCATGACGGCACGGTTCTTTGCCGACCATCTCCTGGTGCGATGCCACGCTTACCGGGCCTCAATCGTCGAGGGTGCTGAGTCGGCCCTGGGCCTGTCCGTGGAGGCGTTTTGATGTCTTTGCCACCCCTGTTTAACTCGTTGCGCCTGCCGGTCATTGCGGCACCGCTGTTCATCATCAGTCACCCGGCGCTGGTGATTGCCCAGTGCACCTCAGGGGTTGTGGGTTCGATGCCTGCGCTGAATGCACGTCCGGCATCTCAACTGGATGAGTGGCTCGACGAGATCACCCAGGCCCTGGCCGCCTGGGATCGGGACCATCCCCAGACCCCGGCAGCGCCTTTCGCGATCAATCAGATCGTACACCGCACCAACGACCGGCTGGAGCAGGACATGGCCGTGTGCGCCAAGTATCGGGTGCCGCTGGTCATCACATCTTTGGGTGCACGCGAGGATGTCAATCAGGCGGTCCACAGCTGGGGTGGCATTGTGTTGCACGACATCATCAACAACTCCTTCGCGCACAAGGCCATTGATAAAGGCGCCGACGGCTTGATAGCCGTCGCTGCCGGAGCGGGTGGGCATGCCGGGGTGAAAAGCCCGTTTGCCCTCATTCAGGAGATTCGGCAATGGTTTGACGGACCATTGGCCTTGAGCGGCTCGATTGCGACAGGGCAGGCAGTTTTAGCGGCTCAGGCCATGGGAGCTGACTTGGCCTACATCGGGTCGGCTTTCATTGCCACCCAAGAAGCCAGAGCCTCGCAGGCGTACAAACAGTGTATCGTCGAGTCCACCAGCGACGACATCGTGTACTCCAACCTCTTTACTGGCGTGCATGGCAACTACCTGAAACCGTCGATTCGAAACGCCGGACTCGACCCCGATAACCTGCCGCACAGCGATCCGTCGCGCATGAGTTTTGGCGGCGGAGAAGCCAAGAAAGCCTGGAAAGACATCTGGGGCTGTGGTCAAGGCATTGGCGCCATTGATGCCGTCTTGCCCACTGCGGAGTTGGTGGGGCGCTTGCAGCGTGAATACGCAATGGCTCGGCAGCACTTGACGCTGTCGTAAGCCAGCAACCATGAAAAAAAGGGGGCCTCAGCCCCCTTTTTCAATTGTTCAAACGATTTGCCGTGCGGCTTACTTCACTGAAGTGAAACGGGCCTCTGGCCGGTCGTCTGAGCGATGCAAGGTGGTCACATTGCTCTTCATCACCCAAGGACGCATCTGGTGATGGATGGGAATGAGAAGAACCTCGTCACGAATGCGGGTCAATGCCTCACGGATCATATTGTTGCGCTTGGTCACGTCCGTCTCGGTTTTCATGGCGTCAGTCAGCCGATCGACCACGGGGTCGCTGATCCGTGAGTAGTTGTAGTTACCGTCGGCGCCCGTGGTTTTGGTGCGCAACAGAGACTGAATCGTGTACTGCGCATCGTAGGTGGCCACGCCCCATCCGAGCATGTACATCGAGGTGTCAAAGTTTTGGATCTTGACGGTCAAATTGGCCATGCTTTCCGCTACCAACTGAGCCTTCACACCGATACGGGCCCACATGGCGACCACCGCTTGGCAAATCTCTTCGTCGTTGACATAGCGGTTATTGGGGCAGTTCAAGCGTACTTCAAAGCCATTGGGGTAGCCCGCATCAGCCAGAAGCTTCTTGGCACCTTCCACGTCGTACTTGGCGGGTGTGTCCAACTCATTGGTGTGCCCATTGACGCCTGGCGCAACCATGATGGCGGCCGGGATTGACAGGCCACGCATGATGTTGCGCTTGATAGCCTCGCGGTCCATGGCGATGGACAGCGCTTGGCGCACGCGCTTGTCCGCAAACGGATTCTTGCCCTTGACATTGCTGTACTTGAGCTCGGGGCTGCCCATGTCGGGCGCGAAGTAGATGGTGCGAACCTCGGGGCCATCCAACACCCTCAACTTGGTATCGCTGCGCAAGCGGGCCAAATCCTGGGTGGGAACATCGGTCAGCAAGTCCACATCGCCCGACAGCAGTGCAGCCACCCGGGTGGGGTCAGACTTGATAGGGGTGTAGATCACCTCCTTGACATTGTTTTGGTGCTTGTCCCACCAGGCGGGGTTGATGGTCATCGTCACCCGCTGCTCAGGAGTCCAGCCGGTGATCCTGTAGGGACCGGTTCCCATGACATTGCGTGAAGCGAAGTTCTCTTCCTTGGCCTTGTAGTCCTGGACCTTGGTGGAGTTGTTCTTCTCTGACCAGGCCTTGCTCATGATCCGAAAGTCGATCAAATTGCGCAGCAAGATGGGGTTGGGACCGGACAAGATGAAGTCCACCGTGTGATCGTCGATCTTCTTGATTTCATTGACGCCGGTCACATAAATCTGCATCGTGCCTTGTGGCTGACGGATCCGCCCGAAGGAAAAGATCACGTCTTCAGCGGTAAAGGCCGATCCGTCGTGGAACTTCACGCCTTTGCGCAATTCAAATCGCACCTGGGTGGGAGAGATGTAGGTCCACTTGGTGGCCAGGGCAGGTTCCACTTCACGCTTTTCGCCGTAGCGCACCAGCCCTTCGTAGGCGTGCATCAAGATGGCGTTGGTGGTGGCATGGTTTTGCGAGTGCGGATCCAGCGTGAGGATGTCGTTTTGAGCGGCCCAGCGCAGGGTCTGCGCCTGAGTCACTCCAGAGGTCGCCACCGAGGCGCACACCACCGCAGCAGCTACAAGAGCTTTAAAAGACATGAAAGAACTCCCAAGGGGTAAGGAAGCCGTAATCCTAGGGCCTGATGCTGTCTTTGCACACGCTGGCTCGGGAAAAACCTGATGCCCGCGCATGGTAAAGTTACTTTGACAGTGATTTGAGGTCCTTCCCGTCCCCTTGACCGGCCGATGCCGGCAAGGCGGGTCGCAATCCGCCAACCGGTCTAGCCGGGGCCGCGGAAGGTTGTTAAACCCATCGTAGCGCTGGAAACCGGCGCAAAAGGTGAGCGAAAGATGATGCAGCAGCACAGGTCCAACTCCTACCTGTTTGGTGGGAACGCTCCCTACGTGGAAGAGCTCTACGAGGCCTACCTGGAAAACCCGGGCAGCGTGCCAGACAACTGGCGTGCCTATTTCGATAATTTGCAGCATGTGCCTGCCGTTGATGGCAGCGCCACCCGCGATGTGGCCCACGCCCCGGTCATCGAGTCGTTTGCCCAGCGTGCCAAAGCCAACGCTTTTTCGCTCAGGGCCAGTGAAGCCGACCTGGCCGTGGCCCGCAAGCAGGTCCACGTACAGTCTCTGATCGCGGCCCACCGCTTTTTGGGCTCTCGTTGGGCCGACCTGGACCCACTCAAGCGCACAGAGCGTCCCAAGATCCCCGAACTTGAGCCCGCCTTCTACGATCTCACCGAGGCGGATATGGACATCACGTTCTCGGCGGCCAATACCTATTTTGGCAAGTCTGAGAACATGTCGCTTCGCGAAATCCTCAGAGCTCTGCGGCAAACCTACTGCTCCACGATCGGGGCGGAGTTCATGCACATCACCGAACCCACTGAAAAACGGTGGTGGCAAGAGCGCCTGGAGAGCGTCCGCAGCCAACCGGCTTTTTCAGCGGACAAGAAACGCCACATCCTGGACCGCCTGACCGCCTCCGAAGGCTTGGAGCGCTACTTGCACACCAAGTATGTCGGTCAAAAGCGCTTCTCACTTGAGGGAGGTGAGAGCTTTATCGCCTCCATGGACGAGGTGGTGCAGCGAGCAGGAGAACTGGGCGTCAAGGAAATCGTGATCGGCATGGCCCACCGGGGGCGCTTGAACGTGCTGGTCAACACATTGGGCAAGATGCCCAAGGATCTGTTTGCCGAGTTTGATCACACCGCTCCCGAAAGCCTGCCCTCAGGCGATGTGAAGTACCACCAAGGCTTTTCCAGCGATATCAGCACCGCGGGCGGGCCCGTGCACCTCAGCCTTGCGTTCAACCCCTCACACCTGGAAATCGTCAATCCCGTGGTGGAGGGTTCGGTCAAGGCCCGTATGGACCGCCGCGAAGACCTCACCGGAGCGCAGGTCTTGCCCGTCTTGGTGCACGGTGATGCCGCCTTTGCTGGGCAGGGCGTGGTCATGGAGACCCTGGCCCTGGCGCAAACACGGGGTTACTTCACGGGAGGCACGGTTCACCTGGTGATCAACAACCAAATCGGCTTTACCACCAGCGACCCGCGTGACTCCCGATCCACGCTGTATTGCAGTGATGTGGTCAAGATGATTGAGGCGCCTGTGTTGCACGTCAACGGCGATGACCCGGAAGCCGTGGTCTTGTGTACCCAGTGGGCCATGGACTATCGGCAAAAGTTCAACAAAGACGTGGTGGTGGACATCATCTGTTTTCGCAAGTTGGGGCACAACGAGCAAGACACCCCCAGCCTCACCCAACCTCTGATGTACAAGAAGATCGCCCAGCACCCTGGCACACGCCGTTTGTACGGCGACAAACTGGTGGCCCAGGGCATCTTGAGTGCAGACGGCCCTGATGAGATGGTCAAGGCCTTCCGTGCGGCCATGGACGCTGGTCGGCACACCACCGATCCTGTCCTCACCAACTTCAAGAGCAAGTACGCGGTGGACTGGGCGCCCTTCCTGGGCAAAAAGTGGACTGACGCTGCCGACACCGCCTTGCCTGCCGCGGAAGTCAAGCGCCTGGCTGAGCGCATCACCACCATCCCCGCCAATTTCAAGCTTCATCCCCTGGTGGAAAAAGTCATTGCCGATCGAGCGGCCATGGGTCGAGGCGAAGTCAATGTGGACTGGGGCATGGGTGAACACCTGGCCTATGCGTCCTTGGTGGCCAGCGGGTATGCCGTTCGGCTGTCTGGGGAAGACTGTGGTCGGGGCACTTTTGTGCACCGCCACGCCGTCTTGCATGACCAAAACCGCGAGAAGTGGGATACCGGTACCTATATCCCCTTGCAAAACGTC
>CAYNSW010000056.1:0-9347 GCA_964400135.1 uncultured Rubrivivax sp.
AGTATCTGTTCATCGATGGTGCCTGGCGTGACCACACCCTATGGGCGCTGAGAAATCCCCAATTTGTTGGGGTCCCCGAATGAAAGCGGTGATTGCACGCCTGGGTGCTGCCGGTGCCTTGATCTCCACAGCCAAGCAGCGTACCTCGGATCCGTCGTCTGGGCCACGAAACTCCAGCGCCCTGTAGCGGCTGGCAAGTGGCCTCATACCCCTACAAATCACCCTGAATTTGTAGCATTCATAGTACATAGCATTCATACTACTGACTTGCGTAGGTACCTGACGAAACCTCCGTCAACAGCCGCTAGCCGGCACCCATCGCATGCCGCGCGGGGTGGAGGCGGTCTTCTTGGGTAGACCCTGCAGTACAAGAGGAATGAGTATGACCAACCAAGAGCCTAAGAAACGAAGCTTTTATTGGCCAGAGGGTGTGTCGCGCAAGGAGGTGGAGGCGAGCCTGACAGACCGCCGCCCCTCGCCCCTGCGCAGACAAGGGCCTAGGCGCCTGTTGGTGTCGGTAGCGGCGCTGGTCATGGCGGCGCTGGCTCTTACCGTGTTCATTAACGAAACGAAGTTCAGAACCTACTCAGAGGTCATCCTCATGGTGGTGGGCCTGTGCCTCTTCGCCTTTTTGCGTCAGTCAGTCCGCCTGATTTCTGATGCGCCCAACGAGTTGCTTGATGAGAGGCAGATCGCCTTGCGTGACGCCAACTACAAGGCGGCCTACGGCAGCATCGTCCCTGTGACTCTGGTGTACGGCGTGTTGCTGGCCATGTTCACATCCGGTGGCTGGCTCCATGACCGCACGTGGAATCACTTCTGGACGGGTATTGCGTGGTCGTACCTGCTGTGCGCCAGCAGTCTCCCTGCCATGTTGATGGCCTGGAGTATGCCCAGTGAGCTACCGGACGACTCGTCAAACTGCTGACTCCTGAATGGCCACAGCGGATTGCGCACACGGTTTAAGACGATCCCACTGCCGTTAGATTGTCGTCCGAATTGCGGTCGATACGCTTGTTGTAGGGATCCACTCCCACAAACGCTGGCTTCTTGTCAACGGTGACGGTGATCGTCTGCTTGCCCGTGCGGATCGATCGCCGCTCAAAAAGGAGGACATCGCTGGCCGAGTAGCCCTTTTTACCGGGCTCGGCTGCAAAAACGCCAATGTCGAATGGTTCATCCAGTGGCGCCTCAGTCTCCTTGCCTTTACCGTCTGCATAGAGCTTGCGTGCCTGCACCGTAAACGTCACATCCCACCGCCCGTCTACACGTTGCGTGGTCGTCGCATCGAGCGACTTCACATCTAGCAGGGTGATCTTCTCAAACAGGTCGGTGATCATGTCCTGATGCTGCGATCCGGCCTCGCGGCGAATATGGCGCAGCAAGTCCAGGCTGTTGGGATAGGGTGCGGGCTTGAAGGCAAATTCGCGCACGAAGGATGCCAAAGCACGGTTCACGGTAGGGGCACCCACCACCTCTTTGAGCCACCACAGCGCCAGGGCTCCCTTTTGGTAGTGGATGTACTGTTGGTTTTCTACCCGCGCCAGCGGAAGTTCCTCCAGTACCTCGCCGCCGCGTGAGCGCAAGTAGCGGTCGAGTTCGTACTTCAGGAAGCGGCGCATGTGCTCGGGCCCATAGCGCTTTTCCATCACCAACAGCGCCGAGTACTGCGACAGGCTTTCGATGATGAAGGTGCCGCCTTGCTGCTGACTGGAGACCACCTGATGCCCCCACCACTGGTGAGCGATCTCATGTGCGGTGACATAGGTGACCACGTCGATTTTGTCGGGATCAGCGAGCTTAGTGAGAAAGCCAATGTTCTCGCTGTAGGGGATGGTGTTGGCAAAACTTTGCGCAAAGTCGGCGTAACTGGGGAACTCCAGAATGCGCGCCTGCTTGAACTGGTAGGGCGAGAAAGCTTGAGAAAACAGTTCAATCGAGACCTTCATGGCCTCAAGCATGCGCTGCACATTGGCTTCGTGACCCGGGTGGTAATAGACGGCCAGTTCGATGTCACCCAGCTTGTCCTTGGCCACGGCATAGCGGGCCGACTGGATGCTGAAAAAGTGCATCAGTGGTGCATCGGGCTTGAAGCGCACGGTGCGTCGGCCGTCCTTGACCATGTCGCTGACGGTGTAGCCCGGCGCTACGGGGGTCTGGTCGGCATCGGTAGTGACCGTGATGTCGGCAGTGACCCAATCGCTATCGTGCCGCAGATCATGGCCCCGACGGCCGCTCTCGTCTTCCAGGGTGGGGGGGCGTAGATCCGGCGGGAGGCCGTGCTTGCGGCGCTTGGCCCGGTCCTTCAGGAAGGCATAGCGGCTCACGCCAAGCGCGGGGGTGATTTCGCCGTTGTTGAGGAAGCTTCCGTTGTCCACGATGCGAGTCAGCGGGCTGGAATTCACAAAGCCCTTTTGGTGCAGCACGGTGGTGAATGCCAGTTCGCGTCGCTCACCCGGGGGCATGGCCTGGGCCAGCGTGTAGATGCGGTAGCCCCAGTCGGCATATTCCGTCTTGAGCGTGGCGCCGGGGAACTCCAGCCGTTCAAGTTTGAGGTTGGGTGGCGTGCTGATGTGCAGTTCGGTCACTGGAACACGGTTTCGGTTTTCCACGGTGTAGGCCCCGCGTGTCACGGCGCGCGCTTCGCGAGGGTAGAGGTCCACCTCCAGCCTGACCGCCGTGATACGCGGCTGCGGCACTTGCTCCAAAGGCAACAGGACCTTTTCTGCGGCGGCCGTCTGTTTTTCGAGGTCCGGCGCGGTGATGTAGGGGTTGAGAATGTTGGTGTTCCAGAAGATGAAGCCACCCAGCCCTGCAAAGGTCACGGCCGAGCCCAGAGCCAGCGCGCCCGCGCCGCCTTTCAGACGCGCACGCGCCTGCGGCCACCGCTGGCGCAGGGTGCCGCCGTTGCCGCGCCGCCAGAAGGCATGGGCCAGCACGGCCAGCAGCACCGCACAGGCACTCCAGTACAGCTGAAACCAGACCTGCCCGATCCAGAAGCGCGACATGCCGCTCATGTCGGATAGGGGCACGTTGGGCGCGCCGGCATAGTTGTAAAGGTTGTGCTCGAAGCCGGCTGTGCCTAGCGCGACGCTGGCCACAATGTAGACCAGCATCACGCCCCAGCCGATGAACTTTTGCGGCGCCAGCACCTGCACCAGCACCGACAGCACCGAAAGCTGCAGCGCTCCCACCACCGTAGGCCACAGATACCACAGCAGGTAGGACAGCGGTTCCAGTTGTACCCAGCCCTTGGTCAGCTGTACCGTCATGCCCGTGAGCACGGCCACTAGGCCCGTGGCAGTCAGCACCAGCGCGATTGCGCCAATCTTGGGGACCAGATGAGTCCAGCCGGGGGCTGCTGTGGCGTCCACGATCTCGTGGATGCGCTGCTCGCGGTCGCGCCACACCAGTTCTCCCGCATAGTAGATGGCGATGATGATGGTCATCAGGTTGAAAGCACCCTGCAGGGCCTGCACCATGAGCCGCGTGACCGGATAGCTGGGGCTGCCGTACCACTCGTTGGAAAACCAGGCGTTGCCACCGGCATTGAGTACACCGATGAACAGCAGAACGAAGAAGGCCGGGCTGCGCAGCACGAAGCTCATGTCGAATCGGGCCAGTGCCGAGAATTGGGCCCAGCGTGTGGAGCGGTCGGTTCGCGGCTGGGGCAGGGCGCGGTGCTGGGCAAGGCCATCGGTGATGGTTGGCGGTGGAGCCAGAGCAGCTGCCGGGGCAGCAGAAGAGCCGCCCGCTTGGATCAAGCCCCGCCCGACCTTCGCCTGGGCCCCTCGCTGCTCGAACCGAAACAGCTTGGCAGTTACCGCAAACACCGCTGCACCGATGGCCAGCCACAACAGCCGATTGGCCAGAAACACACCCGAGAGCTCCGGCAGCAGCGTGTTGCGCTCTTCGGCAGTCCAGTATTTGGTCGTGATGCCCAGGGCTGACAGGCCGAACGGATCGGTGAGGGCCGTGATTTGATCAAGTTGGGGATCGCGCAGCAGACCGCGAGTGATGAGGTACCCCACCAGCAAGGCCACCAGACCCACATAGCTCCACATCATCGAGCGTGTGATCGTGGCCAGCGAAAACGAGAGGGCTCCCAGGATGAGCAGGGTGGGCAGACCCATTACAAACAGGGCCCAGATGTAATGCAGGGGCACGAAGGGGCCCAGGCGCTCTGAATCCAGCCATGGCATGGCCGAGCCCAGCGCGATGGCCAGCGGCACCGAGGCCAGCACGAACAGAGCTGCGGCGATCGCGCCGACAAATCGGCCGCTGAGGTAGGGCCACTTGGTCAGCCGCGTGCTGCGCAGGATGGGCGCGAAGCCGGTTTCGTCATCGCGCACCACCGTGCCGGCCACCAGGGCCACCACGATGAACATCGCAAACAGGCTCATGATGCCGATGGTCTGCAAGATGGCGTAGGGCGCGTTGATATTGACGTTGCCTCGGCTGCCGATTTGGATCTGGTCCACCGTGGTGGCACCGAAGGTCAGCAGGAAGAACAGCGCAAAACCCACCCACAGCACCGGGCTGCGCACCTGGTAGGCCCACTCGAAGCGTGCTACCGGCCCGAAGAGGAAAGGACGGCGAAGCGAAGTGTTCATCTCAGACGTCCTGCTGGGCGCGCAGGCGGTACAGCGTGGCGAAGTAAACATCCTCCAGCGAGGCGGGCGCTGGTGTAAAACCATTCCCCGGGCACTGCTCAGGCTCGCTGGACAACACTCGGATCACCGTGCGGCCAGCTCGTAGCCGGGTGGCGATCACCGCATGCAGTTCGCGTGCGGCGGGCAACTCTGTCTTGTCGATGTCCATCTGCCAGATGCGCCCCTCCAGGCCGTGGATCAAGTCGCCCGGCGTGCCGCTTTCTACGATGCGCCCACCCACCAGGATGGCCGTGCGCGGGCACAGGTCTGTCACATCGTCAACGATGTGGGTAGACAGGATCACCACCACCTGCTCGCCAATTTCGCTCAGGAGGTTATTGAAGCGGTTGCGCTCCTCGGGGTCCAGACCGGCGGTGGGCTCGTCCACGATGATCAGGCGGGGGTTGCCGATGAGGGCCTGTGCAATGCCAAAACGCTGGCGCATGCCGCCCGAGTAACCTGCCACCGCCTTCTTGCGCACATCCCACAGATTGACCTGTTGCAAAAGAGTCTCTACGGTCTCCCGACGTTCGCCCCGGCTGGTAATGCCCTTGAGCACTGCCAGATGATCCAACAACGATTGGGCGGATACCCGCGGGTACACCCCAAAGTCTTGAGGCAGATAGCCGAGGGTGGCCCGCAGGTCTTCAGGCTTTGCCAGCACATCCAGTTCACCGAAACGGATGGAACCGGAGGTGGGAACCTGAAGCGTGGCCAGGCAGCGCATCAAGCTGCTTTTGCCGGCGCCGTTGGGGCCCAGCAGGCCAAACATGCCCGCAGGGATGGTCAGGCTCACGTCGTCCAACGCCTGCGTGCCGTTGGGGTAGGTGTGGGAGAGGTGGTGAATTTGCAGCATGGGAAGTAAATTAGCGGGTCTTTGCCCGCTCGTCCATCTCTTTGCGACAGAACGCCTTTCGGCGGTCATGAATGGCAGATGGGGCGATGCGAGGTCTAGAGAGCAAAGGCGGAAGTCAGCAATGCCGTCGCGACCACAGACCACCCGCCCTTACGCCATTGCGCGAAAGTACCCCCTTGAAAAAGGGTTGACCCCGTAGGAAGGGGCCTCGAACCAACACGATGATCCCCAACATCCATCCGATGAGAACCGCGCCGATGATCCTATTGGAAAAGCGTATGTAGTGAGCCACGGCATCGGGTACCTCTACCGGGCTTGCGGGCTGATGGAAATCTTAGCTTGACCACGAGCAGTTTGATGAGTCAAGGTAACTGATGCCCTCGGAAGAAACCCCAGATGACCTCAGCCGCAGGCACTGAACTGCCTGGAGGCGTTGCGCGTCTGGCCGGTGTAGACCCTGGCCAGCCGTGCGCAGCCGCTTCATCCAGGATAGATATCGTGTCGACTCCATTGGGTAAGGCTTGCCACACGCGGGTTTTGACCGAGCCTTTGATCCCCACAGAGGGATTCGCGCTGGATCGATTGACTTCAAGCCAAAAGGCGAGGGTTTCCTCCAGCGACTTGTACGGCGCTAACTGCGCTGAGCGCACCACCGGATTACGACTCATTCCACCTTCTATGGGCACTTCTTGGTCGAGCGCCCCGTTAATCAACAAAATGGGTATGGGTCGGGATGGTCGTACGTCAAAGCTGAACATCGCACCCATCACAGGGGCAATGGCTGCTAACCGCTCTGCGCGCTGAGTGGCGAAAACCAAGGTCATCATGGCACCGTTGGACCCACCGGTCATGTAGACGCGCTTAGGGTCAGCGCCGTATTGGGAGATCAGACGGTCGATGAGCGCATCCAGAAAGGCCACATCGTCTGCGCGACCGACCTGCCTGCGCATCAGGTAGCCAGTATTCCACGCATGCCTACCTTGGCCCCATGATGTCCCCTGTGGGTAGACCACCATGAAGCCCTCGCGCTGTGCCAGGGCATCGAAGCCACTCCTTTCACGCGGCGCTGCTGCGCTCCCCGCGCCTCCGTGCAAGACCAGCACCACTGGATGCAACTGCCCTGCTGGCGGAGCATTGACCACCCAGGCTAGGCGCTCGGCTGTGCCTACTGTCAAGCGTAGCTCACTTGCTGAAGCTAACCTCGGTAACAAGCTCACCAGAATCAGCGTCAGGGCGGCTGTCCAAAGCTTGAGCTTGCCAATCCTCGGGTCGCGTAGCGCCAAGCAAGACCTCAGGGAATTAAAAAGTAGTGGCATGTCACGCTCACCTCATAAGACATGAAGACTGGCAAATCTGGATCAGTCTGAGGATGGTTTAGAAAATGGGCGTCCAATCATGAGGCAACTTTGTTCCGGGTTGCTTGCTCGAATGTTGCGGGCTGTAAACGCCAAATCCGACCATCGTGACCGCACCGCTCAACAAGCGCGGTGATCTCACTTTTCTGGCCAAAGACTGATCGCCTACTCGTCAGGGGCACGCTGTATCGCGCCGGCAACATGGCGCGTCCCTGCCATTGACGCCAATCTTGGCCTGTGGTCAACTGGATCAATGTGTTTCAGTTTCTCCGCCTCAAACGCCACCCATCAACCGGTGGGTGTGCGGCTATTTGGGCTGGCCTGCCAGCCCAAACAGATCAGGCGGAGACGGTGAACTGAAGGCGCTATTCCTTCTACCTCGCAAGGCCCGCCAACCCAGCGGGCCTTTTTGTTTTTTGGCCCTCAATCCCAGGAGCGTGTTGAAATGAAAGATTCCTCCGTCATCATCCGCAGCGCCCGGCCTTCCGACGCTGCTGCCATCGCCAACTACATGGCTGCCCCGGAGGTATTTTCAGGCCTGCTGCAGCTGCCTTTTCCTAGCGCCGAGCGTTGGGCCGAGCGCCTGTCCACCTCGTCTGAGGGCAGCAACAACTTGCACCTGGTGGCTGAATTGGCAGGCAGCGTCGTGGCAAGCGCTGGCGTGTTTTCAGTGGGCAGCCATGTGCGCCGGCGCCACGCGTCCTCGTTGGGTATATCCGTGGCTCACGAGGCTCAGAGGCGAGGTATTGGCAGCATGTTGATGGCGGCTTTGGTGGACTATGCCGATCACTGGGGCCAAATTCTGCGCCTGGAGCTGAATGTCTTTTCAGACAACGCCCGAGCCATTGCCTTGTATGAACGCTTCGGATTTTTCCGTGAGGGTTTGTTTCGGGCCTATGCGCTGAGAGATGGCCGCTACGTGGATACGGTAGCCATGGCCAGGCTGCATCCTCATCCGCCGAAGTGGTCCAGTCAATGACATGGCTGGCCTCTGCGATTTTTACGGCTTTTCGAATAACATGGGTTCTTGACCGTTCGTGTGTCCCTTGCTCGGAGACAAGTGCCATGTCTGTTTCCCCTAGCTCAGACCGAAAGATCAATTGGAAGCGCAATGTGCTGATTGGATGTGGAAGCGGACTGGGCGCCTACCTCGGCGGGATGGCTTGGCAAAGTCCTTGGGGAGCAGCAATCGGCGCCAGCCTAGGCGTTTTGGCGGCGGCCCTTTTGGGGCACCTGCTTGCCAAGCCGACGCAGTAAATCGGCTGCGTTTGAGAAGTTGGAGATCGACATGCCATTTCGTATTCGTATCCTGTCTGTGATCCTGGCACTTGCGATTTCGGCGGCAATAGTGGCCTTGACCGCCTCGGGAATGGGTTGGCTGAACGTGTGGTTTGAGTCGCTGACTCCCGTGCAGCAGTACTGGCTACCCAAAGTGATGTGGATCGTGACGGGTTGCATGGTCGGATTAGCTGCCCGCAATATGTTGCATCGGCGGAACCAGCGGCAAGACGCCGCATAACTATCGTGTTTGTTCCAGAGTCAGCTGGAATGAATTCCCTAATCCAGACATCAATATGGGCATTCACCAGGTCGGCGATATCACCATACAACCCAAGCACCGACTGAGTTGCCACTGCGGCTCGGTGGTGCTAGAGCTGAGCCTGCCAGATGGCATCGTGAACCCCAGGCGGTGTGATTGCTCGATTTGCCGGCGCAAAGGGGCGGTGGTGGCATCGGTAAGGCTGGATGCCATTCGCGTCGTTCAGGGTGAAGACCACCTGCGGCTTTACCAGTTCAATACCCATGTCGCCCAGCATTACTTTTGCGGCGTTTGCGGTATTTACACCCACCACAGACGGCGATCATTTCCCGACCAGTATGGCTATAACGTTGGGTGCTTAGAGGGTGTCAACCCTTTCTTGATACCTGACGTGCCAGTCAACGATGGCGTGAACCATCCGGCGGATCGGGCCTTGCGCATTGAAATTGACGACCCCGCTCGACCCGATGTACAGGCACTGCTTGAAGAGCATCTGCGCAACATGTACGAAATCTCGCCACCCGAGAGTGTTCACGCGCTGGACGTGGCGCGGCTCAAGAGTGCTGACATCACCTTTTGGTCGGTTCGCCAGGGCGACCAACTGTTGGGATGTGGTGCCCTGAAGCAACTGACGCCAACGCACGGTGAGATTAAGTCCATGCGAACGCCCACGGCATTGCGACGTCGGGGTGCCGGCCGTGCGGTGTTACTTCACATCCTGGCTGAGGCGCAACATCGGGGCTACAAGCGCCTGAGCCTAGAGACGGGCCCGGCCGAAACGTTCAATGCTGCCCATCAGCTTTATTCCAGCGTGGGTTTCGTGTGCTGTGGCCCATTTGGCGACTACCAGCACGACCCCCACAGCGTGTTCATGACGCTGGAGCTGGATCGCCTAGCCTGAATTTGCTGACCTCAGAGGGCCATGGGCTGCTGTTGATCTGGTG
>CAYNSW010000057.1:0-9274 GCA_964400135.1 uncultured Rubrivivax sp.
CAGGCTGATGTTCCAGTTGGGGTGCATGGCCGACAAGAAGCGCATGAGCGCACCGGGCCGCTCGGGAAACTGAAAGCTGAACAGGCGCTCATCGCGCGCGAGTTCTGATCGGCCCCCCACCATGTGGCGCACATGCTCTTTGGCCAGATCGTCATCGGTGAGGTTGACCGTGGCAAACCCGTGGCGCTCAAACTGCGCGGCGATGCGCTCGGCCTCGTCGCGCCGCGAGATGGACAGCCCCACAAACACATGGGCCACCTGCTCGTGCGAGATGCGGTAGTTGAACTCGGTGACCTGCCGCGTGCCCGATTGGCCCATCAACGCGCAAAACCGCTTGAACGAACCGCGCTCTTCGGGGATGGTGACGGCAAACAAGGCCTCGCGGTGCTCGCCAAACTCGGCGCGTTCGGCCACAAAGCGCAGCCGGTCAAAGTTCATATTGGCGCCGCAGGTGATGGCCGCCAGGGTCTGCCCCTTGACGCGGTGCGTGGCCACAAACTGCTTGATGGCGGCCACCCCCATGGCCCCGGCCGGCTCGATGACGCTGCGCGTGTCTTGAAACACATCCTTGATGGCCGCGCACACCTCGTCGGTGGTGACCACCACAAAGTCGTCTACCAGGGCGCGCGTCAGGCGCAGCGTCTCGCGGCCCACCTGCTTGACTGCCGTGCCGTCTGAAAACAGCCCCACATCGCTCAACATCACGCGCTTGCCGCTGCGGATGCTTTGCAGCATGGCGTCGGAGTCGCTCATCTGCACACCGATGATGCGCACCTCGGGGCGCACCGCCTTGACGTAGGCGGCCACCCCCGACACCAGCCCACCCCCGCCTATGGCCACAAAGATGGCATCCAGCGGCCCCTGGTGCTGGCGCAGGATCTCCATGCCGATGGTGCCCTGGCCGGCGATCACATCCGGGTCGTCAAAGGGGTGCACAAAGGTCAGCCCTTGGCGCTCTTGCAGCGTCAAGGCATGGGCGTAGGCATCGGAGTAGGAGTCGCCGTGCAGCACCACCTCGCCGCCCAGGGCCACCACGGCATCGTGCTTGACCCGCGGGGTGGTCAGGGGCATCACCACGGTGGCGCGCGTGCCCAGACGGCGCGCGGCCAGGGCCACCCCTTGGGCATGGTTGCCGGCTGAGGCGCAGATCACCCCCCGCCGCAGGGCCTCGGCACTCAGGTGGGCCATCTTGTTGTAGGCCCCGCGCAGCTTGAAGCTGAACACGGCCTGCTGGTCTTCGCGCTTGAGCAGCACCGTGTTGCCCAGGCGCTTGGACAGCACGCGGGCGCGCTCCAGCGGTGTTTCTACCGCCACGTCGTACACGCGCGCGGTGAGGATGCGCTGCAAATAGCGCGAGAGGTCTTGGGTGGCCTTCTGAGATCTCATGCCGGTCATTGTCGACAAAAAAATGCCCGGAGCCGCGAGGCTCCGGGCCGAATCCACCTCGAAAGGTGGAGGAGACAACCGTGTCAACGCGAATGAGTCTACCATCGGGTGTTGCCTTGGGATGGAACAGGACACGGCGATGGAATGCACCGTACATTGGGCGCCCTCAACGGGCATGGGCATGGTGGCCGAGACCGGCAGCGGACACCTCTTGACGATGGACGGCGCGCCCGAGGGTGGCGGGCGCAACCTCGCGCCGCGCCCCATGGAGACGCTGCTGGCCGGCGCCGGGGGCTGCACGGCCTACGACGTGGTGCTGATCTTGAAGCGCGGCCGCCACGCCGTGACCGGCTGCCAGGTGAAACTGCAGGCCGAGCGCGCGGCCCAAGACCCCAAGGTCTTCACCAAAATCCACATGCACTTTGTCGTGACGGGCCAAGACCTACGCGAGGGCGCCGTGCAGCGCGCCATTGCGCTTTCACACGAGAAGTACTGCTCGGCCACCATCATGCTGGCGCACACGGCCCAGGTGAGCACAAGCTTCGAAATTCAGGCGCAGTGACTGCCGTCTAGATGCGGTGCGCCGTGGTCGTCATCACCTTGGCGGCCGCGCGCATGAGCCATTTCACGGGCTCGGGCATGGGGGCGGCGCCGGCGGCCAGGGCCTCGTCGGCATGCCGGGCCTCATCGGCCTTCATCTGCGCCACGATGGCGCGCGAGGCCTCATCGGCCGGGGGCAGCCGCTCCAGGTGCGAAGCCAGGTGGGCTTCGACCTGACGCTCGGTCTCCACCACAAACCCCAGGCTTGCGGCGTCTCCCAGCCGACCGGCTGCCAAACCCAGGGCAAAGGCCCCGGCAAACCACAGTGGGTTGAGCAGGCTGGCCCGGTCGCCCAGCGCGTCAAGCCGCGCACGGGTCCAGGCCAGGTGGTCGGTTTCTTCGCGGGCGGCCTGCTGCATTTGCTCGCGCAATGCCGGAGAGCGTGCGCTGAGCGACTGGGCCAGGTACAGCGCCTGGGCGCACACCTCCCCCACGTGATTCACCCGCATCAGGGCGCCTGAGAGCCTTTTCTCCTCCGGCGTCAGGCCTGGGGCCTCGGTTTGGGGGGCTGAGCCGCCCGCGCAGGGGCTCGTGGCGGGCGGCGGCTGCGGGCAAGGCCGGCTGGCCGCCGGGCGCCCGGCCACGGCCATCAGGGCCTGGCCCAGGCCGGCCAGGGCATGGTCCAGGGGCTGGAGTTGGCGGGGCAAGGTGGGGTGCATGGGCGCATTGTGCCCCCAGCAAAGCCGCCCGAATCGTTGCAACCGGACAACAACCTGAGCCCAAACCCCGGCCTTTGGGGGGCATTGCTTTGCCAAGACCGGGCGGGTCTGGTGCAATAGAGGCAACTTCCGCTGACGGAGGTTGTTCTGGCGATCGTCCTTCCCCTAGGGTCAGGCGTTCGACGGAGTACCGCCAAAGAGCGGGATGTCTTGTGTAACCAAGGAGTTCATTGCAATGAAGAAATCCCTCATCGCCCTGGCCGCACTGGCGTTTGCCGGTGTCGCATCGGCCCAGTCCAATGTGACCCTGTTCGGCATTGTTGACCTGAGCCTAAACAACATCAAAAACGGCTCTGTGACCACCAAGTCCATGCAGAGCAACCAGCTCAGCAGCAACCGTCTGGGCTTCCGCGGTGAAGAAGACCTCGGCGGCGGCATGAAGGCCGGCTTCTGGCTGGAAGCTGCCATGGCCAGCGAAAACGGCAACGCCTCGGCTTTGACCTTCCAGCGCCGCTCCACCGTCAGCCTGATGGGCTCTTTTGGCGAGGTTCGCCTGGGTCGTGACTACAACCCCCAGTTCTGGAACCTGGTGTTTGGTGATGTCAACGGCGCCAATGGCATTGGCCAAGGCTTCAACATGATCTCCACCCTGGGTTCGGGCGCCGGCACAGCCGCTCGCGCCAACAGCGGTATTTTCTATTTCCTGCCCGGCGGTTTGGGTGGTTTGGCCGGTCACCTGGCCATTTCTGACGAAACCGCTGCCGCCGTGGGTCCCGCCGCCCCCTCCGGTAACAAGCACACCAGCGCCCGCTTCACCTACACCCAGGGTCCTGCTCAGTTGGGCATCGCCTTTGGTCGCACTGATGTGGCCAAGAAGGCCGGCTACACCGCCGACACCTTTGGCATGTTCAACCTGATGGCCAACTACGACTTCGGCGCTGCCAAGGTCTACTCTTGGTACAACCGCAACACCTTCGATCCGGCCAAGCAAACGGCCTACGAGGTGTCGGCCGGCGTGCCCATGGGTGCTGGCGAGTTCCGCGTGTCGATGGGCAAGCAGGAGACCACGGGCGACGCCACGCAAAATGGTTCGTCCACGCTGTTCGGCACGGGCTATGTGCACAACCTGTCCAAGCGCACCATGATCTACGGTGGCTATGCCCGCATCAACAACAGCGGCAAGTCGGGCGTGAAGATCATCAGCACCGACGGTTCGGCTGTTGGCACCACCTCCTCGGGCTTCAACGTCGGTCTGCGTCACGCATTCTGATCGCGGGTTTCCCGAAAAGTGACAAAAGCCGCCTTCGGGCGGCTTTTTTTCGTCTGGGCCACGCACCAGCCGTCTTGCTGGCATAGTCGCGGCCCATGAAGTGGTTTGCTTTGCTCATGGCCGGGGGCTTGAGTGCATGCGCTGGGGTGGCGTCAGGCCCGGGCGCCGATGCCCAGGCGCCGCCCCAGACCCGCGCGCGGGCGCCCGCCCACGGTGCCCCCCATTGGCATGCCGTGCCCCTGCCCGGCAAACGGCCCACGCAATACCGCCTCACCACCAAGGAAGGCCGCAGCGTCATCCACGCCCAGGCCGATGGTTCGGCCAGCATGTGGCGGCGAGCTGTTTCGGTGCCGCCTGAGCAGCTGGGCAGCGTGCGCCTGTCGTGGTGGGTGGACGGCCTGATGGAGCGCGCTCATGTGGGCGATGTGGAGCGTGAAGACGCCGTGGCCCGGGTGGTGTTTGCCTTTGAGGGCGATCGCAGCACGCTCTCGCCGCGCACCCGCGCCCTGTTCGACCTGGCCCAGGCCCTCACGGGCGAGGCGCCGCCCTATGCCACGCTGATGTATGTGTTTGACACCGAAGCCCCGGTGGGCAGCGTCATCACCAACCCGCGCACCGACCGCGTGAGAAAAATCGTGCTCGATTCGGGCGCACACGGCGGCCACACCTTGCGGCGCTGGCGCGATCACCAGCGCGATCTGGCCGCCGACTTTCGCCTGGCCTTTGGCGAGGAACCCGGGCGCTTGGTGGGCATTGCCGTGATGACCGATGGCGACAACACCCGCTCGCGTGCGCAGGCCTGGTACGGGCCCATTGAACTGTTGCCCCCACCGCCTTGAGATCGCGGGGCTTCCCTGCCAAGCCCGCCCGAGCTCAACCAAGACTCGCTATCATCCCCGGCTTTGCCCGCTGCTGATGTTCGCCTACGTTCTTCGTCGTCTGGCCCAGGCCGTGCTCGTGATGATCACGGTGGCCTTTTTGGCCTTCATGCTGTTTCAGCACGTGGGCGACCCGGTGCTGAACATGCTGGGGCAAGACGCCACCACCGAGCAAAAGGAGTTGCTGCGCCGCGAGCTGGGTTTGGACCAAAGCTTTGTGGTGCAGTTTGGCAACTTCATCGCCAACGCCGTGCAGGGCGAGTTTGGCTTGAGTCTGCGCCAGGGGCGCAAGGTCTCCACGCTCATCGCCGAGCGGCTGCCCGCCACCTTGGAGTTGGCCCTGTGTGCGGCCGTGGTGGCGCTGGCCATTGGGGTGCCCCTGGGGGTGTATGCGGCGCTGCGGCGCGGGCGTCTGGGCGCGCAGGTGGTGATGACGGTGTCGCTCCTGGGCGTGTCGCTGCCCACCTTTTTGATTGGCATCTTGCTCATCTTGGTCTTTGCCGTCATCCTCAAGGTGCTGCCCAGCTACGGGCGCGGTGATGTGGTGGCGCTGTGGGCGGGCAGCACCTGGACCACGGGGCTGCTGACGGTAGACGGGCTCAAGCACCTGGTGCTGCCGGCCATCACCTTGTCGGTGTTTCAACTGGCGCTCATCTTGCGCCTGGTGCGCGCCGAGATGCTGGAGGTGCTGCGCACCGACTACATCAAGTTTGCCAAGGCGCGCGGCCTGTACGACCGCGCGGTGTACTTTGGCCATGCGCTGAAGAACACGCTCGTGCCCGTCATCACCATCACGGGCTTGCAACTGGGCGGCCTCATTGCCTTTGCCATCGTCACCGAGACGGTGTTTCAGTGGCCGGGCATGGGCTTTTTGTTCATACAGGCCGTGCAGTTTGCCGATGTGCCCGTGATGGCGGCGTATCTGTGCCTGATTGCGCTCATCTTTGTGGTGATCAACCTCACGGTGGACCTGCTGTACTTTGCGGTGGACCCGCGCTTGCGCATGGAAAGGCCCGCCACATGAGCACCACGGCGCTGCAGCGCTTTTTCGACAGCGACCTCTGGTACGGCTTTCGCACCTCGCCCATGGCCATCACGGCCTTGGTCATTGCGGTGCTGTGCGTGGGCAGCGCCACCTTGGCGCAGTGGCTGGCGCCGCACAACCCCTTTGATCTGGCCACGCTGGCGCTCTCGGATGCCCGTTTGCCTCCGGCGTGGTTGGAGGGCGGGCAGGCCAAGTACCTGCTGGGCACCGACGATCAGGGTCGCGACATCCTCTCGGCCGTGATGTACGGCGCGCGCATCTCGCTGCTGGTGGGCTTGGCCTCGGTGGCCCTGTCGGTGGTGGTGGGCGTGGGCTTGGGCTTGCTCTCGGGCTTCATCGGGGGGCGGCTGGATGCCCTGGTGATGCGGGTGTGCGACGTGATGCTGTCTTTTCCGGCCATCTTGGTGGCCCTGCTCATCGACGGGGTGGGGCGAGCCCTCTTTCCGCAGGCGCACGAGGCCCTGGCCTTTGGGGTGTTGATTTTTGCCATTGCGCTCACCGGCTGGGTGCCGTATGCGCGCACAGTGCGCGGCTCCACGCTGGTGGAGCGCAACAAAGAGTATGTGCAGGCCGCGCGCGTGATTGGCGTGGCCCCGGGGCGCATCATGGTGCGCCATGTGCTGCCCAATGTGTTGGGCCCGGTGCTGGTGCTGGCCACCATTCAGGTGGGTCAGGCCATCCTCACCGAAGCCACGCTCTCGTTTTTGGGTGTGGGCGTGCCGCCCACCTCGCCATCACTGGGCACGCTCATCCGCGTGGGCAATGACTTCTTGTTTTCTGGCGAGTGGTGGATCACCATCTTCCCCGGCATCATGCTCATCCTCATCGCGCTGAGCGTCAACCTCTTGGGTGATTGGCTGCGAGACGCCATCAACCCACGCCTGCGATGAACAGGCCCGCAGCCCCCCTCTTGGAGGTGAGCCACCTGCGGGTGGAGTTTCCCACGCGCCGCGGCACGCTGGTGGCCCTGGACGATGTGTCGTTTTCCATCGCGCCGGGCGAGGTGCTGGGCGTGGTGGGCGAATCGGGCGCGGGCAAGTCGCTCACCGGCGCGTCCATCATTGGTTTGCTCGAGCCGCCCGGGCGCATTGCCAGCGGCAGCATTTGGTTTGACGGCCAGCGCATCGACAACTTGGATTCTGATGGCCTGCGCCGCTTGCGCGGGCGCCACATTGGGGCCATCTTTCAAGATCCGCTCACCTCGCTCAACCCGCTGTACACCGTGGGGCGGCAGCTGGTGGAGACCATTCAAACCCATTTGCCGCTGTCGGCCACGCAAGCGCGTCAACGCGCCATCGAGCTGCTGCAAGAAACCGGCATTCCGGCGGCGCAGGCGCGCATCGACCACTACCCCCACCAATTCTCCGGCGGCATGCGCCAGCGTGTGGTCATTGCCCTGGCCCTGGCCGCGCAGCCCCAGCTCATCGTGGCCGACGAGCCCACCACGGCGCTGGACGTGTCCATACAGGCGCAAATCATCGCGCTGCTCAAACGGCTGTGCCAAGAGCACGGCGCGGCCGTGATGCTGGTCACCCACGACATGGGCGTGATCGCCGAAACCTGCGACCGCGTGGCCGTGATGTATGCCGGGCGCGTGGCCGAGATCGGGCCCGTGCACGAGGTGATTCACTCGCCGGCCCATCCCTACACGGCGGGCCTCATGGGCTCCATTCCGGCCATGGACGAAGACCGCGAGCGGCTGCAGCAAATTGAAGGGGCCATGCCACGCCTGCAGGCCATACCCAGCGGCTGCGCCTTTCACCCACGCTGCGCGCAGGCCATGGCCAAGTGCCACACGCAGCGGCCCGATCTGATGCCACGCGGGGCCACGCAGGCGGCGTGTTGGCTGGGGGAGGGGGTGACCTCATGAGCGCGCTGGTGCGGGTGAGCGATCTGGCCAAGACCTTTGATGTGAGTGCGCCCTGGCTCAACCGGGTGCTGGAGGGCAAGCCTCGCCAGCAGGTGCACGCCGTAGATGGCGTGAGCTTTGAGATCGAGCGCGGGCAGACGCTGGCGCTGGTGGGCGAATCGGGCTGCGGCAAGAGCACGGTGGCGCGGCTGTTGGTGGGCCTGTATGCGCCCACGCGCGGGCAGGTGCGCTTTGATGGGCAAGACACGGCCACGCTGCGCGGTGCGCCTTTGCGGGCGCTGCGTCAGCGCATGCAGATGATTTTTCAAGACCCGTATGCCAGCCTCAACCCGCGCTGGCAGGTGCACGACATCGTGGCCGAGCCGCTGCGCGAGCACGCTCTGGTGACCGACCGCGCCGCTCAGGCCGAGCGCGTGGCGCAGTTGCTGCAATCGGTGGGGCTGGCGGCGGCCGATGCGCAAAAGTTTCCGCACCAGTTCTCGGGCGGTCAGCGGCAGCGCATCTCCGTTGCCCGGGCGCTGGCCACCGAGCCCGAGTTCTTGGTGTGCGACGAGCCCACCTCAGCGCTGGATGTGTCGGTGCAGGCGCAGGTGCTCAACATCATGAAAGACCTGCAGCGCAGCAAGGGGCTGACCTACCTGTTCATTTCGCACAACCTGGCCGTGGTGCGCCATGTGAGCGACCGGGTGGGGGTGATGTACCTGGGCCGCCTGGTGGAGGTGGCGCCCAAGGCGCAACTCTTTGCGGCGCCGGCGCACCCCTACACCCGCATGCTGTTGGATGCCATTCCGGACATTCATCAAACCGGCCGGGCCCGCACCCCGGTGCAAGGCGAAGTGCCCAACCCGCTGCATCCGCCCACGGGCTGTGCTTTTCATCCGCGCTGTCCGCACGCCAATGCGCGTTGCCACCAGGAGCGGCCCCTGCTGCAGACCATAGGCGGCGTGCAGATCGCCTGCCACGCGGTGGAAGAGGGCCGTCTCTAGATTTTTCCGCCCAGTAACGACGCCACCTTGCGCTTGCCTCGCAACGCCGTGGGGCCTGGGGCTTTGGAAACTGCTGCTGGCGGTGCGCTGGGCATGGCGTTAGACGCGGCGTCTGGCAGGGCGCTCGCCGAGGCCGGCTCATACGGCCGGCTGAAGAAAGGGTCGTCACTCAGGCCGGGTGCGCGAGGGCTCGGGTAAGAGCGCCCGCGGCCGGCTCCTGGGTGGCGGCCCGTGCCCTCGGCGCCTTGCTCATCCCGAAGGTCTTCGAAATTGTCTCGTCGACGCTCGGTGCGTTCTCTGCGTCCACTGCGACCTTCGTCGTACAACTCAAAGGGTTCTACTTCGATCGTGCGGCGAATGAGCTTTTCAATATCGCCCACCAGGCGGGCGTCTTCGCGCGTGACCAGGGTAACGGCCAACCCCGATGCGCCTGCGCGGCCGGTGCGGCCAATGCGGTGCACATAGTCTTCGGCGTTGAAGGGCACGTCAAAGTTGAACACCGCCGGCAGATCGGCAATGTCCAGCCCGCGCGCGGCCACGTCGGTGGCCACCAGCAGGTCTACCTCGCCGGCCTTGAAGG
>CAYNSW010000058.1:0-8841 GCA_964400135.1 uncultured Rubrivivax sp.
CCAGCGTCACATAGCCCTCCCACTCCGGCTCAAACGGCGTGACATTGACGATGATCCCGCAGCGTGCGTAAGTGCTCTTGCCCAAGCAGATGGTCAGCACGTTGCGGGGGATGCGGAAGTACTCCACCGTGCGGGCCAGGGCAAAGCTGTTGGGGGGGATGATGCAGACTTCAGCGTGGATATCCACGAAGCTGCGTTCGTCAAAATCCTTGGGGTCCACCACCGTGGAGTGGACGTTGGTAAAGACTTTGAATTCCGGCGCACACCGGATGTCGTAGCCGTAGCTGCTGGTCCCGTAGCTGACGATCCGCTGCCCCGCGGCGCTGGTGCGCACTTGGGAGGGCTCAAAGGGCTCGATCATGCCGTGCTGCTCGGCCATGCGCCGTATCCATTTGTCGCTCTTGATGGTCATGGGGATGAACGGGGGTCAGACCGTTACCAGATGCAAAGATTCCATTCTAGGAGTAGCATGGGCTGACTCGTTGGAGATCCACATGCCAGCATCTTTCCCGTCGCCCTTTCGCCCTGCCATGACGCTGCTGTGTCAGTACGCGGAATACCACCGGGACCGGCGCAATATCCAGACCCATCTGGTGGGCGTGCCGATGATCGTGTTCGCCATTGGCGTGCTCTTGGCGCAGCCGGTGTTTGTCCTGGGCGGCTGGGTTCTCACTCCCGCCTGGGTCGTGTTTGGCTTGGCAGCGCTGTGGTATCTCACCCGGGGCCATCTGGGGCTGGGGGTGGCCACCACGGTGAGTGTGGGTGCCCTGATCGCGCTGGCGCATCAGGTGAGCACCCAACCCACGGGTCAGTGGCTGGCCTGGGGCGTGGGCTTTTTTGTGGTGGGCTGGATCATCCAGTTCCTGGGTCACTACTACGAGGGCCGCAAGCCCGCCTTCACCGATGATCTGGTGGGCCTGCTGGTGGGCCCCATGTTCGTGACCTTGGAGTTCCTGGCGGGTCTGGGTCTGTTTGGCCGTGTCATGCGGCGCATTGAGGCACATGCCGGGCCGGTGGTTCTGCGCAACCTGGCCCACCCCATGGCCTGAACGGCGAGCCGCTCGGCGGCAATCCCTTGCGTCTGGACCTCAGGGTTTGGCGTTGGGGAAGAAGGGCGTTTGCCCACCCACCTTGAAAGACGCGATGGCGGCCTGGCCGGCGGGCGAGGTCAGCCATTGGGCCCACAGCTGCGCTGAGGCATGACGCACATGGGGATGCTTGGCCGGGTTGACCACCAATACCCCGTAGGGGTTCTGAAGAGTGGCATCCCCCTCCACCAAGATCTTCAGCTGGCCCCGATTCTTGAAGGCCAACCAGGTGCCCCGGTCCGCCAACACATAGGCCTTCAAAGAGGACGCCATGTTCAAGGCCGGTCCCATGCCGCAGCCGCATTCCCGATAACCGGCGGGCTTGGTCTTGCTGGGGTCGGTTCCCAGCCGCTGCCACAGCCTCAACTCGGCCGCGTGGGTTCCGCTGCGGTCTGCGCGCGAGATGAAGACGGCCGAGTGACTGACGACGCGTGACAAGGCTGTCGAAATATCACGGCCCTGAACCTTGGCCGGATCATCGGCCGGCCCGATGAGAACGAAGTCGTTGTACATCACCTCTTTTCTGGCCACCGAAAATCCTTCGGCCACCATTTGCTCTTCTGCTGCCTTGTCATGCACCAAGACCACGTCGGCGTCACCGCGCCGGGCCATGTCTATGGCTTGTCCGGAACCTACCGCCACCACCCGTACGTCGATACCGTGGGCCTGTTTGAACCGTGGCAGCAAGTGTCCAAACAGGCCCGATTGTTCGGTGGAGGTGGTAGAGGCCAGCACGATAAAACGCTCTTGCGCCAGGGCAGCTGTGCTGACCCAGACGCATGCGGCCCCCATCACCAGGGTGCGCAGCCACCCGGCCCGCTTCACTGCAGAAGATCCCAACCCATTTCTCCCCGCACAAACTGCGACGCTTCACTTGGCAAGGGCCCGTCGAAAAACGCCCCCACCGGCAAATCGGCTCCGATGCGGCCTTGGCCCAGATAAACGACCCGGTCGGCCAAACGCTTGGCCTGTCCCAGGTTATGCGTGCTCATGACCACCGTGAGCCCCTCTTGCGCAAACTCGGCAATCAGCGTCTCCACCTCGCGCTTGGCGCTGGGGTCTAGGCTGGCCGTGGGCTCGTCGAGAAACAGGACCGCAGGATGCGCGCCCCATGCACGCGCCAGGGCCAGGCGCTGCTGCTGCCCGCCTGAAAGTGTGCGAGCCGGCCGTAAGGCCAGGTCCCACAGGCCCACGCGCCGCAGACTCTGTTCGATGCGCTGGGCACGTTGCGGGGCCGGCACTCCGTGCAGCCAAAAGGCCACGGCCAGGTTACGCGCTACCGACAGGTTCAAGACAAACGGGCGCTGAAACACCATGGACCCAAGGATGCCCCGGCGAGCTGCTTGGGGTTGGTGCAACTGGCGTTGACCTGAGTCTGGCATGACCAAACCGTGCAAGAGGCGCAGCAAGGTGGTCTTGCCCGAACCATTGGCCCCCACCAACGCGACGCGCTCGCCCGCACACAGTGTGAAGTTCACGCCGCTCAAGGCCTGAACAGCACCAAACGATACGCGCACATCCGTGAGGCTGACCCAGACCGAGGCGTCTGCAGTTGGCGATCCGGCGCGGGTCATACGGCTGGCTCCTGCGAGGCGGCAGAGCCAGGCTTGAGCCAGGCCACCCATCCGTTGAGTACGCCCACGACGGCCAGCAGCACCATCCCCAGGGCCAGGGCCAAGGCGAGATCGCCCTTGCTGGTTTCCAAGGCAATGGAGGTGGTCATGACCCGGGTCACTCCATCGATATTGCCCCCCACGATCATCACGGCCCCCACCTCGGCAATGGCTCGCCCAAAGGCCGTGAGCATCAAGGTCAGCACACTCCAGCGTTCGTGCACCAAGAGCAAGGCAGCTTGTACGGCAGGCGATGCGCCTTGCGAGGTCAATTGATCGCCCCCTTCACGATGGGCTGTGAGAATCAATCGCCGCGACCAGGCCACCACCAAGGGGATCACCAGCAGGCTTTGGGCCATGACCATGGCAGTGGGAGTAAACAAGATGCCCCAAGATCCCAAGGGGCCTGCGCGCGACAGCAGCAGATAGACCAGCAATCCCACCACCACCGAGGGCATGGCCAACAGGGTGTTGACCGCCCACACCACCCCACGCTGGCCCGGAAAACGGCTGAGTGCGAGCCAAGCGCCCCCAGCCAGACCGAGCGCAGCCCCCAACAAGCTGCCCGTACCGCTGACCTGTAACGAAAGCCCTACGGTCTTCCACAGGACGGGGTCCCCGCTCACAATCAGCTGAGCGGCCAACTCCAGACTTTGCAGCACAGTGCTCATCGAGGGGTCTCATTGCGCATCAGCCAGGGATTGTGAGCGTTAGGGGCCGATGAAGCGATATGCTTAGGCCTGCATAGGGGCATGGCGGGCACCCGCGTCGTGGATGCCCGACCCTGTGCACACCTGAAGACAATGAACGAACTCGGTCCCTCTCCTGTTGCGCGCGGCGATAAGCAAATTACCGTCTCCGAGGCCCAACAACGCATAGCGCAGGCCCTGCAGCCCGTTGTGGGTGTAGAGGTGCTGCCGCTGACCCAGGCGGTGGGACGTATTCTGGCCGCCGATGTGCTGTCGCCGATTGACGTGCCTGCCCACGCCAATTCGGCCATGGACGGCTACGCCTTTCACGGCGCGTCGTTAAGTCCCGACAAGCCGCTGAGGCTTCAGGCCCTGCCTCAGACGGTGCTCGCCGGGCAACCTTTGGGTATGGCCGTTCCCCCAGGACATTGCGTTCGGATCATGACCGGAGCGGTCATGCCCGACGGTGCGGATACCGTGGTGCCGCTGGAGCTGTGCTCGGTTGACGATCAGCAGGTAGAACTTGCTGCAGGGGCTGTGCGTCCTGCCGAGAACTTGCGCCTGGCCGGAGAAGACTTGCGCGCGGGCAGTGTGGCGCTGCGCGCAGGACGCTGGCTGCGTGCGGCCGATGTGGGTTTGATGGCGTCCTTGGGCTACACACAGGTGGCAGTGCACCGGCGATTGCGTGTGGCACTGTTTTCCACCGGCAACGAAGTGGTGGCGCCGGGGCAGCCTCTGCCTGTGGGCAGCATTTATGACAGCAACCGATACAGCCTGATGGCGGCACTGCAGCGTTTGCCCATGGAGGTGGTGGATTTGGGTCTGGTATCGGATGATCCACAGGCGCTGCGCGGCGCGATGCAACAGGCCGTGGCGCAAGCTGACGTGGTGTTAACCAGCGGCGGCGTCAGTGCAGGGGATGCCGACTACACGCGCGAGGTCATGGCCAGCTTGGGCCAGGTGGACTTTTGGAAGGTGGCCATGCGACCTGGCCGACCCTTTGCCTTTGGGCCTGTGAGCGGAAGCGGCGATCGCCGCGCCTGGCTGTTTGCGCTGCCTGGCAACCCAGTGGCGGCACTGGTGACCTTTTACGTGCTGGCACGCGATGGCCTTTTGCGATTGGCCGGCGCGCAGGGTCTGGAAACCCCGAGGTTGCGGGTGCGCAGCGCCGAGCCCATACGCAAGCGACCCGGTCGAACCGAGTACCAGCGCGGGCTGTTACAGCGCGGCTCTGATGATCAATGGGAGGTGCGCATCACAGGCTCGCAAGGTGCAGGCGTGCTGCGCAGCATGAGTGAGGCCCAAGTACTGGTGGTGCTGAGCCACGAGCAGGCCTCTGTGGCCGCTGGCGAAATGGTGGACGTTCTCTTGTTTGAGGGTTTGGCCTGAATCAGCCCGATACCACCCGAACAGGGGCACGCTGAGGCAAGGGCTCGCCATCAAAGCGATCAAATCCGGTGTAGCACAGGAAATGCTTGTTGGCGGCGCGGCCAAACAACGTCATGCCCAGTCGATCAGCCAGTTCGTGCCCCATGGCGGTGACCCCATTGCGCGAGACGATGATGGGTACGCCGATTTGGGCACTCTTCATTACCATCTCGCTGGTCAGACGGCCGGTGGTGTAAAACACCTTGTCTGCTCCCTTGACACCATGCAAGGCCATCCACCCGGTGATGGTGTCGATGGCGTTGTGTCGGCCCACATCTTCGATGAACATGAGCAAGCGCCCCTGTTCAAACAAGCCACAGCCGTGTACCGATCCGGCCCGACGGTGAATGCTGTCTTGCTGGCGCATGGTCTCCAGCATCCGATACAGGGCTGACTGCGAGATGCGAGCCTGTTGGGCAGAGGGCAAACTCACAGCGCCCAACTCCGTCATGAGGTCGCCAAATACCGTGCCCTGACCACAACCCGTGGTCACCACCCGGCGTGAGGTCTTACGCTCGAAATCGGTGATGCCATAGCGGGTCTTGACGGCTGCAGCACCCACGTCCCAATCGACGGTGATCGACTCGACTTGCGACACATCCGCAATCAGGCGCTGATTGCACAAGTAGCCCAAGCTCAACCACTCGGGTCGGGCGCCCAGGGTCATGAGAGTGACCAACTCACGCTTGTCTACAAACAGCGTCAAGGGGCGCTCAGCCGGGATTTGCAGAACCCGGCGATCCCCGTACTCGTCTAGGATTTGAATCTCACGCAGCAGCTCACAGGTGGCCTGCGTCAGGCGGGGCGCATCGGGCCTGAGAGCGTAGCCCGAGGCCTCACCCCCTTCACGCGGCGCCTCTGTGCTCACCTGTGCTTCGGCGCCGCCCATGCCGCGTGGCCTGCTGCGGGGTTACTTTTTGGCTGTGGCTGCCGGAGCCGCCGCCGCAGCCACCACAGGCGCGGGGGCCGCAGGGGTGTAGACAAACTTACCCGGATCGGCGCATGCCGCCGTGGCGGTGGGCTTGACCGTCTTGCCTGCCTTGCGCGCTTCTGCAGCGTAGCGCGCCGCGACCTTGTCCATCGACTTGCACAGCAGAAAATTGTCCACCTTGCCGGCATGCGCCGTCTTGGCCGCCGCCTCAGCCGCCTTGGCTTTGGCCTCGTCAGACAACGGGGGCAGTTTGGCATGCGCCGATGCCCCGAAGAACGACAGCATGAGGACTGCCAAGGGTGCCCAAGCAATGCCTTTTCGCATGGAGGATCTCCTAAGAAGGTTCAGGACTGCGCTGAGGCCGGTTGGCCATCAGCCGCGGGCGCAGAACGCTGGGCGGGGATTTTCCCGGCCTTGATGTCGTCGTACCAAAGTTGGTGATGCTCTTTGGCCCAGCCCTCATCCACGTAGCCGGTTCGCATGGCACTGTAAGCGCCCTTCATGCCAATCGTTCCCATGTAGATGTGGCCAATGAACAGCGCCATCATCACCACGGCGGCCGCGGCGTGCACCATGTGGGCCACTTGCATGTCACCGCGCAAGTAGGCCAACCCCGGCACCACCTTGTCCAATACCAAACCCGAGATCACCACCACCAGGCCCAAAGCAAAGACGCCCAGCCAAAAGATACCCTTTTCGCCTGCGTTGAAACGGTGCGAGGGCACTTCTTGCCCGCCGAACATCCCACCGCCTTTGAGCAGCCACTGCCAATCTTCTTTGGCAGGAAGGTTGTCTCGAATAAAGGTGACGATGACGATGACCAACGACACCGCAAACAAGGGGCCGGCGAAGTTGTGCGCGTTTTTCAGCAGATAGGTCAACCAGCCGAACAGGGTGCTGCCGATGATGGGCAAGAGGAAAAACTTGCCAAAGGCCATGACCAGCCCCGAGACCGCCAAGATGACAAAGGCGATCGCATTGGTCCAGTGCGCCGCACGCTCCATGGGGGTGAAACGCTCTATTTGGCGGCCGGTATCGGGCTCGTGTCCACCCAAAGCCCCCTTCTTCCAGTAAAACAACGCCAATGCCAAGACCGAGATGAAGATCAGCGCACCGCCATAGGGAATGATCCATTGGTTGCGCACCTGACGCCAGGCCTCGCCGGCGGTGGTGAACGTGGAGCCCGGGTACTGCACAAAGCGCTGCACCAACACGCCCGATTCGGGTTGGGTAGACGAAATGAAGCCCTCTTGGTTGCCCGATTCGCGCACCGCGCGCCAAAACGGCGCGTTATTGCCCGGCTGGGATACCGCCCGCTGCGCATTGGTCTCGTCTGCCTTGGGCTCAGCGGGGGCCACAAAGCCCGCGGGCGCACCCGACTGGGCAGTGGGCGACTTACCGGCTGCAGCAGGGGCCTGCTGCGCCCCGACAGCCGCCGACAGCAACAGGGCCGCACAGGCGCCCAGAACCTGAGCGATCGTCGAAGAACATTGGCGTCTCATCGTGGCTCCTGCGGTGTGAGCGCTTGGGTGACTCAGGGTTGGCCAGCCGCGCGGCTGTACTCGTTTTGACCGCGCACGGCACGATTGCGCATCTGTTCTTCCCAGCTGGCGGCATCGCCCTGCTTCCAGTCGGTGGTGGCGTATGCGTCTCCCGTGCCCTTGTAAGCCGGCACATCGGGTTTTTTCATCGCAGAGGAACTGAGCTGCGCCTTCTCACCGCAAGCGGCCAGGACGCAAGCTGCCGTCAGCAACACGGGCAGTCGAATCAGAGCCGACCTGAGCGCGCTCATGCCTTCTTGCCTTGAGCCGGCGTCCCCGCTGGCTTGCCATCGGCGGGCTTGCCATAGGCTGTTCCCCAACCCCAGACCTCGCTGCCCTTGCCCCGTGACAACACACGGGTGCGGAAGATGTCGGCCACGACGTCCCCATCCCCGCCCAGCAGCGCCTTGGTGGAGCACATCTCTGCGCAGGCCGGCAGCTTGCCCTCGGCCAAGCGGTTGCGACCGTACTTCTCGTTTTCAGCGCTGCTGCCGTTGGCCTCAGGACCCCCAGCGCAAAACGTGCACTTGTCCATCTTGCCGCGCAGACCAAATGTGCCGTTGCTGGGAAACTGCGGTGCGCCAAAGGGGCAGGCATACGAGCAGTAGCCGCAACCGATGCACACATCTTTGTCATGCAACACCACCCCTTCGTCGGTGCGGTAGAAGCAGTCCACCGGGCAAACCGCCATGCAAGGCGCATCCGAGCAGTGCATGCACGCCACCGAGATGCTCTTTTCGCCTGGCACACCGTCGTTCAGGGTGACCACGCGGCGTCGGTTCACGCCCCAGGGCACTTCGTGTTCGGCTTTGCAGGCCGTCACACAGCCATTGCACTCGATGCAGCGCTCCGAGTCGCAGATGAATTTCATTCGGGCCATGTCGATTGCTCCTTGGGTTGTCAGGCCGTGGCCTTCTCAATCTGGCACACCGTGGTCTTGGTCTCTTGCATCATGGTGACACTGTCGTAGCCATAGGTGGTGGCCGTATTCACCGCCTCCCCCCGCACGATGGGCTTGGCCCCTTCGGGATAGTAGGGCGCCAGGTCAATTCCACCCCATCGACCCGAGAAGTGGAAGGGCAGAAAGACCGTTTCGGCATCCACCCGTTCGGTGACCAGGGCCTTGACGCGGATCCCCTTGAAGTCAGGCAAGGCCTGCATGGGCGGCGTCTTGACCCACACGAAGTCGCCGTTGCGAATTCCCCGGTCATTGGCCGCGCGCGGATTGATCTCGACAAACATCTCCTGTTGCAACTCCGCCAAGTACGGGTTGGCCCGGGTTTCCTCGCCGCCCCCTTCGTACTCGACCAAGCGGCCACTGGTCATCACCAAGGGGTAGGCCTTGCCGATGTCTTTGTTCTTTTCCTGTACCGTCTTGAACAAGGTAGGCAAACGCCAGAAGGCCTTGCGGTCATCGTGCGTGGGGTACTTGGCCACCAGGTCTGGACGGTTGCTGTACAGGGGCTCGCGGTGCTTGGGGATGGGGTCGGGGAAGTTCCATACCACCGCTCGGGCGCGCGCATTGCCAAAGGGATGGCAACCGTGGTTCTT
>CAYNSW010000059.1:0-8723 GCA_964400135.1 uncultured Rubrivivax sp.
TCAGCCTGTTTCACTACCGCAACCAGGGCGCCGACTACGGCCGCATCCTGGTGGGTCTGCAGGTGCCCGCGCGCGACCGCGCGGCCTTGGACAAGTTCTTGCGCAGCCTGGGCGTGCCCTGGAAAGAAGAAACCGCCAACCCGGTGTACCGGCTATTTCTGCGCTGACGGCCCAGGTGTGGGTGAAGGTGCGGGATGGGGAACCGGGGCTGCCGGTGATGGCAGCAGCGGCGATGCCGACGTGGGGGCCGCGGCGGTGGTGCCGGCAACAGACAGTGGGGGCAGCGCAGGCAAGTCGAGTCGGGTTGGCGCGCCACCCTCGCGCGAGGCCAGGGTGACCCCCCGCTTGTCAATGGCTCGCACCACCCACTGGCCCGCTACCGCAGCACCTGGCCGGTAGGCGCGCGCGGTTTGTCCGTCGACGGCGATCAGGGCCACGCCCTCACGCGGGGCCGCAATCACGCCCAGCAGCATCAAGCGGCGCTCGGCAGGCGCGGCGGCGGTTGCCCCATCGCCAACGCCAGCCGCGCCAGCAGATGACCCGCCCAGGGGGCGCGACCAGTCGCCAGGGGGCCAGGCCCGGTCGGTGGCCACTTGCGTGTGGGCGGGCAGCGCATGGGATGCGCGCCACCAGCGCGTGCCCCACGCCACGAGGCTGGCGGCAACTGCCGCCCAAATGAGCAGGGCCATCGTGCGAGCAAGCATGGGACGATTATCATGCAGCGATGCAGGCCTTTTCACGATCGACCCGTCAAACCATGGCGCGCGCTCAGCGCGGCTTCACGCTCATCGAGATCATGGTGGTGCTGGTCATCATTGGGGTGTTGGCCGCCCTCATCGCCCCCAATGTGCTCAACCGGGCGGCCGATGCCAAGGTCACGGCCGCGCGCACCGATGTGAGCCAGCTCATGCAGGCCCTCAAGCTCTACAAGCTGGACAACGCGCGCTACCCCAGCAACGAACAAGGCCTGGAGGCCTTGGTGCGCAAGCCCAGCGCCGAGCCGGCCCCGGCCCAATGGCGCCCCTACCTGGACAAGCTGCCCGCCGACCCCTGGGGCAAGCCTTACCAGTACCTCAACCCGGGCGTCAAGGGCGAGGTGGACGTGTTCAGCCTGGGCGCCGACGGGCAAGCCGGTGGCGAGGGCCACAATGCCGACATCGGCTCGTGGCAGTAAGCCCGGCCGCCGCCGTGAGCGCGGCTTTTCCCTGATTGAACTGCTGGTGGTGCTGGCCCTGGTGGGCCTGAGCGCGGCCCTGATCACCGTGAGCTGGCGCCCAGCCGGGGCCGCCCAACTCGACGAAGACGCCGCGCGTCTGGCGGCCTTGCTCGAAGGGGCGCGCGCCGAAGCCCAGGCCGCCGGGCTGCCGGTGTGGTGGGTGCCCCAGCCCGCGGGGGACCGCCCACAGAACGCCGAAGATTTTGAGTGGATGGGCTTGCCCGCGCGGCTGAGCCCGCCACGGCGGTGGCTGCATGCCGGCGTGCAGGCGCAGGTAGACGGGGCCGCGCAGGCGGTGGTGCTGGGGCCCGAGCCGGTCATTGGGCCGCAGCGCATTGTGTTGCGCCGAAACGGACAGGCCGTGGCGGTGGCCAGCGATGGCCTGGGGCCTTTTCGGGTGGTGCCGTGAAGGGTGCGCGCGGCTTCACGCTGATAGAGGTGTTGGTGGCCCTGGCCATCGTGGCGCTGACCTTGGGTGCGGGCTTGCGCGCCGCTGGCGCCTTGGGCGACAACACGCAGCGCCTGGCCGACATCACGGCCGCGCAATGGTGCGCCGACAACCAGCTCAGCGCCTTGCGGTTGACGCGCGCCTTTCCTGGCGTGGGCGACGCCGACTTTTCTTGCCAGCAGGGCGGCCGCACCTACCCTGGTGTGCTGCGCACCCGGCCCACACCCAATCCCAATTTTCGGCGGGTCGATGCGGTGATACGCGATGCGCAGGGCCACACGCTGTGGACACTTTCCACGGTGGTGGGGCGATGAGTAGCGCCCGCACGCGCGCCGCGGGCTTCACCTTGGTGGAGGTGCTGGTGGCCTTGGCGGTGATGGCCACCATGGCCGGTCTGGCCTGGCGCGGCGTGGACACCTTGCTCACCACCCGGCACCACCACTCAGCGGCCATGGACACCACCTTGCGCCTGCACGCCACCCTCACCCAATGGGAGGCCGATTTGCAGGCCCTGACCGACACGCAGGTGCTGCCCGCCTTGCAGTTTGACGGCGCCACCGTGCGGCTGACCCGCCACGCGGGGTCAGACGGCGCGGTGGGTGTGCAACTGGTGGCCTGGAGTCTGCGAGATGGCACCTGGTGGCGCTGGGCCAGCCCGCCGGTCACCGAGGTGGGCAGCCTGCGATCGCAGTGGCAGCGCAGCCAAGTGCTCTTGGGCAGCGAACCCGGCACCGTGCGCACCGTCTCGGGACTGAGCAGCGTGCAGCTGTACTTTTTTCGCGGCAATGCCTGGAGCCACGCGCAATCGAGCGGCGATGTAGACCGTTCGGGCCCGGTGGCGGAAAAGCTCCCCCTGGGCGTACGCGTGGTGCTCAGCACGGCAGCCGGCCCCCTCACGCGGGATCTGGTCTTGGGGCCCCAGTTGCCATGACCCGCCTCACGCGCCTGCCGCTGGCCTGGCACTGCGCGTCGTCATCGCGCGCCAACAAGCCTGCTCGCGGCGCGGCCATGTTGCTGGCCCTGCTCGTGGTGGCCTTGGTGGCCACGCTGGCCGCCACCCTGACCTGGCAGCAGTGGCGCGCGGTGCAGGTGGAGTCGGCCCACCGTGCGCGTTTGCAAGCCGCCTGGATCTTGACCGGGGCGGGCGATTGGGCGCGATTGATTTTGCGCGAAGACGCGCGCAGCGACAGCGCCAGCGCACCCCGCACGCCACCGCACGATCACCTGGGCGAGCCCTGGGCCACACCGCTGGAAGAGGCCCGGCTGTCCACCTTCTTGGCCGCGCAATCCGATTGGGCCCCTGCCCAGGGGCCTGAGGCCTTCATCTCGGGTCAGGTGACCGATGCGCAGGCGCGCTACAACCTGCGCAATCTGCTGTCGGATGACCGGCAGGTGGTCAAAGAGGAAGAGGCGGTGCTGCGCCGCCTGTGTGAAGCGGCCCAAGTCGGCCCCGAGGTGGCCGCCCAAATCGTCCAGGGCCTGGCCCGCTCATGGGCCGCCCCGACCCCAGGCGGTGTTGAAGGTCCGGCCCAGCCCTTGAGGGTGCAGCAGCTCGAGCACCTGGCCTGGCTGGGCCTGGAGGCGGCCACCGTGGAGCGGCTTCGGCCCTGGGTGGTGGTGCTGCCCCAACGCGCGGTGCTCAATGTCAACACCGCCTCGGCGGCCACGCTGGCCGCGGTGATGGGCGTGGACACGCCCGTGGCCGAGCGCTTGGTGCGCGAGCGACAGTCGCGGCCGTTTGCCGAGCTGGACGCGCTGCGCACCCTGCTGCCTGCCGAGGTGGCCGTGGACGGTAACCGCTTAGGGGTGCAAAGCGGCTTTTTTGAAGTGCGCGGTCGCTTGCGACTGGAAGACCGCGTCATGCAAGAGCAGTTGCTGGTGCAGCGCCGGGGGCTGGAGGTGACGGTGTTGCGGCGTGAGCGCAGGCACTTGGTGCTGCCTGGGGCTTGATGCACACTCGCACGCTGATGGCCACCTTGCTTGTTTTGCTGCCCCTACGGCCCCGGCCCATGCCCGGAGACGATGCGGCGTCTGCACCCGCGCCATTGGCGCAGCAGCGCTGGCGTTTTGTGCTCACGCTCAACGGCCTGAGCGTGGCGCAGTCGGGTCAGGCCGTGCTCTCAGACTTGCCAGCAGCCGACACGCTGGTGTTGGTGCCGCATGAACGCGATCTGGCCTGGCATTCGGTGGTGGTGCCGCCAGTACCCGCCGCGCGATGGGGTGCGGCGTTGCGCGGCGTCTTGGAAGAGGCCCTGGCCGACGAGGCCGCTGCTGTGCACCTGGCCGTGGCGCCGCGCGCCCAACGCGGCGAGCGCGCCTGGGTGGCTGCCGTCGACCGCGCCTGGTTGCAGCAGTGTGTGCAGGCCTTCACCGAACAGGAACGCGTGGTGGACCGCATCAGCCCCCTGGTCTGGCCCGACCTGAGCCCCCACGGGCATTTTCAGGGGCGAGAGCTGGGGGCAGACGATCCCGTGGCCGCCAACGCCGAGGGCACCAACGATTTGATGCTGACGCTGGTGGATGCCAGCGGGGTGGTGTGCACGCCCGTTCAGGGCAGTCTGGCGCGGGCCTGGGTGCGCGCGGCAGCCGATCAGCCCTGGCGCTTCACCGCAGACCCTGGCGTGGCCGCCGCGGCCGAGCAGTGGCTGGGTCGCCCGGTGCAGGTGATGGACCCCGCCGAGCGGGCGCTGTCTGCCGCACGGTCGGCCTGGGATTTGTTGCCAAGCGATTTGCGCGCTGCTGCCCGGCTGCGCGACCGGTGGCGCTGGCTCAAGGCCTGGCGCACCCCCGCGTGGCGGCCGACTCGAGTGGGCCTGGCCGCCCTCTTGGGCGCGCAGGTGGTGGGGCTCAATGCCGCCGCATGGATGGAGCAACGCACCGTGCAAGACCTGCAGCAAGCGCAGCGGCAGCTGCTGCAAAGCACCCACCCCCAGGTGAAAGTGGTGGTGGATGCGCCCTTGCAGATGCAGCGCGAGACCGATCGGGCCCGAGCCCGGGCCGGCGTTGTGGGGCGCCACGACTTTGAGGCCCTCATGGGCGTGCTGGGCACCGCCTGGCCCCTTGAAGGGCCACCACAGGCCGCCAGCAGCTTGAGCTTTGACTCGGCAGGCCTGACCGTGACCTTGCCCGGCTGGAGCCCCGCGCAGCAGCAGGCGCTGGCGGCAAAGGTGCAATCAATGGGTTGGCGCGCCGATGTGCTGCCCCGTGGGGCGGTGGTGCTGCGCGCCGCATCAGCAGGCTCGCCGCCATGAGCCACACGCGCCAACTCCTGGGCGCTGCCGCCGTGCTGGCGGTGTTGGCGGCGCTGTGGCAATTCAATCTCCACCCGGCCTGGACCACGCTGCAGGCCGCGCCGGCCCGACAGGCCCAGTTGGAAAGCGAGTTGCTGGGCATGCGCGCCTTGGCGCAAGAGGCGGCCGCCTGGAAGACCACGGGAACGCCCACCACGGCACAGGCGCAGCAGGCCTTGCGCTCGGCCACCCAAGCCCTGGGCGAGCGCGCACGCATCACCACGCAAGGCGAGCAGACCGTGGTGAGCCTGCAAGGGGTGACGCCGGCCACGCTGCAGACCTGGCTGGCCGATATACGACTGGCCGCCCGCGCGCAGGTGGTGCAGGTGCAACTGACGCGGGCAGCCGGCGGCTGGATGGGCACGGTGACCCTGGCCTTGCCGCAGGGGGGCGTGTGACGAGGCCAAGCCCCGCCCAAGCCCAGGTGCATGCCAGCTTGCAGGTGCCGTGGCGCGCCGCGCGATGGGGCACGGCTGTGGGCGCGGTGCTGGCGGCTGGGTGGTGTGTGCCGGCGCAGTGGCTGGCCCAGGCCGTGGCCTCGGCTTCGCAGGAGCGTGTGCAACTGGCGCAGGCCCAGGGCTCGCTGTGGACGGGCAGCGCGGTGCTCGTGCTCACCGGGGGAGCGGGCAGCCGCGATGCCGCGGCCTTGCCGGGCCGGCTGAGTTGGCGGCTGCGCCCCGGGTGGGTCCAGGGCAGCCCGGGCTTGCAGGTGGAGTTGCAGCAGGCCGGCGCCACAGCGCAGCCGCTGAAGCTCGCCTTGCAAGCCGGCGTGGGCCGGTGGCGATGGCAGCTGGTGTCGGCCCCCCACTCCACCGCACTGGGCACCTGGCCGGTGGCCTGGCTCAGTGGGCTGGGCACCCCCTTCAACACCCTGGCCTTGCAAGGCAGCATGCGATTGCACGCGCAATCGCTGTGGTGGGAACAGGTGCAGGGCCGCTGGCGCCTGGGCGGCCATGCCTGGCTGGAGGTGGATCACCTCTCCTCGCGCCTGAGCCCACTCACCCTGGGCAGCTACCGGCTCGACCTCACGGGAGGACCCGAAGCGCAACCGGCCACCTTGCGACTGAGCACCCTGCAAGGCGACTTGCAGCTCAGCGGCACCGGCCACTGGGGCACGGGCCGCCTGCGCTTTGACGGACAGGCCCAGGCCGCCCCCGAGGCGCAAACGGCCATGAATCCCTTGCTCAATCTGGTGGGCCGACGCGATGGCGCGCGGTCCATCATCTCGATTGGATGACCATGAAGTCCCTGTCTGCCCTCCCTCCAAACGCTGCCCTGGCCCTGTGCTTGGGCCTGCTGTGTGCGGCCACTCCTTTGGCGTTGCATGCGCAAACGGGTGCAGCCGCTGCCAGCGGGCCGCCACCCAGTGCCGCAGGCGCGGCGCCGGCCGACCCGCTGCCGGGCTTGAGCAGCCCGGCCTTGCGTTCACGCACCCCCGTGACGGTGAGCTTTGTCAACGCCGATGTGGAAGCCGTCACGCGCGCCTTCTCGGCCATGATCGCGCGGCCCATCGTGCTCGACCCACGGGTCAAAGGCACCATCACCGTGCACAGCGAGCAGCCCATCCCCGTGCGACAGGCCTACCTGAACTACCTCACCGCCCTGCGCGGTCTGGGCTTTGCGATGGTGGAAAACGCCGGGCTGCTCAAGGTGGTGCCCGAAGCCGACGCCAAGCTGCAGGCGGGCACCGTCTCGGTGGGCGAAGTGGGCACGCGCGGTGATCAGGTCATCACGCAGATCTTCACGCTGCGCCACGAAAGCGCCAACAACCTCGTGCCCATCTTGCGCTCGCTGATCACGGCCAACAACATCATCAATGCCAGCCCGGGCACCAACGCCTTGGTGATCACCGATTACGCCGAGAACCTGCAGCGCATTGCCAAGATCATCGCCGCGCTGGACCAGCCGGCCATGACCGACTTTGAGGTGATCCCGCTCAAGCACGCCGTGGCCGCCGATCTGGCCGTGCTGGTGCAGCGCTTGGCCGACACCTCCAGCATGGGCGCGGCTCCCGCCACTGGCACGCCAGGCTCCCCCGCGCCCTCCACCACGGTCATGGCCGACTCGCGCAGCAATGCGTTGATCGTGCGCGCACCCAATGCCGCGCGCCTGGCCATGATCCGCGCCACGGTGGAACGCTTGGACCGCGCGCCCTCCGGGAGCGGACCGGCCGGCAACCTGTGGGTGGTGCATCTGAAAAACGCCGAGGCCACGCGGCTGGCGGTGGTGCTGCGCGCCGCCTTTGGCAGCGCCGGGCCCGCCACCGCAGGCCCCACCGGGGCCTCATCATCGACGGTGCCGGCACCTGGGGGCATGGGGGCCACCTCGGCGCAAGCCGCGGCACCCATCGCCGCCTTGGCCGCCCCATCCACGGGCGGCTTCATCCAGGCCGACCCGGCCACCAACTCACTGATCATCACCGCGCCTGAGCCGCTGTACCGGCAGGTGCGCGCCATGATCGATCAGCTCGACACGCGGCGGGCCCAGGTGTACATCGAGAGCATGATCGTGGAGGTCTCGGGCGACAACGCCGCCGACTTTGGTTTTCAGTGGCAGGGCATTTTGGGGCGGCGCGGCGACACCAACCTGGTGGCCGGCGGCACCAACTTCAACGTGGGCAACAGCAACATCATCAGCCTGCAAACCGGGGTGCCCGCGGGTCAGTTCACCATAGGCGAGGGTTTGAATCTGGGCCTGATTCGCAACTTCGACGGCCAGTACGCGCTGGCCAGCATCTTGCGCGCGCTGCAAAGCCAAACCTCTCTCAATGTGGTGAGCACGCCCAACCAGATCACGCTGGACAACGAAGAGGCCAAGATCGTGGTGGGCAGCAATGTGCCCTTCATCACCGGGCAGTTCACCAGCACGGGCACGGCAGCCACCAACCCGTTTCAGACCATCGAGCGCAAGGATGTGGGGCTGACCCTGCGCGTGCGGCCCCAAATTGGCGAGAGCGGCACCGTGCGCATGAACATCTTTTTGGAAAGCTCCAGCGTCAGCGACAAGGTGGCGCCAGGCACCACCAACGCGGGCCCGTCCACCAACAAGCGACAAATCGAAACCAATGTGGTGGTGGACGATGGCGGGGTGATCGTGCTGGGTGGGTTGATTGAAGACCGCTTCGTGGAGGGCCGCTCGGGCGTGCCGCTGCTCAGCAGCATTCCGTATGTGGGGGGGCTGTTCCGTGGCGAGACGCGCACCAAGAGCCGCACCAATCTGATGGTGTTTTTGCGCCCCGTGGTGCTGCGCGATGCGGCCAGCGCTGAAAAGCTCACGCTGGACCGCTACGAGCTCATCCGCGCTCAGCAGCGCAACGCCCAACCCCCGCCCAGTGCCGTGCTGCCCGTAGAAGGCGCACCCGTGGTGCCCGCCCCCAGCCGGCCCTAAGGCGCACCGACCGCGACCATGTCTGAGCGCTACCCCCTGCCCTACGCTTACGCCAAGGCCCAGCACCTGCTGCTGGAGTGTGGCGGGGGTACTCAGGTGTTGTGGACGAGCGAGGCCACACCTCGGTGGGCCGTGGCCGAGGTCTTGCGGATGCACCGCATCGACAGCACCGAGCTGGAAGACGACGCGCAGTGGCAGCAACGCCTGAGCGCGGCCTATGCAGCCGGCGAATCCAGCGCAGCGGCCGTGGTGGGCGAGGTGGAAAGCGCGGTCGATCTCTCCCGCTTGCTGCAAGAACTGCCGGCGGTGGAAGACCTGCTGGAGGCAGCAGACGACGCGCCCATCATCCGCATGCTCAACGCCTTGCTCACCCAGGCCGCAC
>CAYNSW010000060.1:0-8707 GCA_964400135.1 uncultured Rubrivivax sp.
CCATCGTCAGCTTCAAGGCACTGGACCAGGACATCATCTTGCGCGTGGTCGACAAGTTCTTGCTGCAACTCGAAGGTCAGTTGGCCGAGAAAAAGGTGGAGGTCACCTTCACCGACAATTTGCGCAAGCATCTGGCCCAGAAGGGTTTCGATCCGCTCATGGGCGCGCGGCCGATGCAGCGACTCATTCAAGACACCATTCGGCGTGCCCTGGCCGACGAACTGCTCTTTGGCAAGCTCGTCGAGGGTGGGCGTTTGACGGTAGACCTGGGCGAAGACGACAAGGTCACGCTCGACATTCAGCCTCTGCGCAAGGACAAGCCCAAGGCCGAAGCCGCCGCCACCTCCTGATTCGGGCTAGTCTTGGGAGGGTGTCTGGGAGCGGGTGAGTCGTCTGCCGGCTGGATCTTGGGAGAAAAATCCTTGCAGCTGGGTATACCATGCCGGCGCATTTGCTTGCAGTGTGTCGGGTGCCACGAAGAATGCCTCGGTTGACACCGCAAAGAACTCTTCCAGACCTTCGCAGGCATATGGGTCCAGGTACGGCGGCTGATCAAGGCTGACCTGCTCCACGAGCAGGGAGTGGGCGGTGTGCAGCGCGGCCATCCAAGGTCCATGAGGCAGGTGCGGCGGTAAGGCCGGTGCGTCTTGTGTCAGGCCGTAGGCCATGTCCAAAACGTGGGCAAATTCATGGATGACCACGTTATAGCCCTCTGCGGCAGAGGCTCCTGCGCCACGCACGTCTCTCCATGAGAGCATGACCGGTCCACCGTCTACCGCTTCTCCCGACAGGGTTTCTTCATAGGCATGGACGATGCCATCCTCGTCGGTGACTTCGCGGTGAGCCACTACCGCGCGCGGATGCATCACGATGCCCACAAAGCGCCGGTAGGGCTCTAGGCCCAGATGCAGCACGGGCAAACAGGCCTGCGCGGCAACCGCTACGGCCATATCGTCGGTCACGCGCAGGCCCTGGGCCCCTGAAAATTCCTTCGCATCCAGAAAGAGACTGCTCAGCCGCCGCAACTGCTGCGCCTCTTCGCCATGGCCAGGTAAAAAGGCAAATCTCTTGAGGGTCCTGCGCCATAAGGCATCGGGAATGGCACGCCGGCGCAGTGCTGCCTCCTCGCGCCACTGGCGCCACCAGTGCCGCAGACCGTTCTTCATCAGGCGCCGGGGTGCGCGGCCTGCTGTGGTGTGAGCCGCTCAAAGCCTTGCGGGCTCAGACGCAACACTTGCGCACGGTGCGGGGGGTGGTCGATATCCCAGTCGCTGAGCACATGACGCCGAGTCCCAGGCGCAAGCGCCTCGCTGATGGGTCGGTGGGTGTGCCCATGCACCAGATCTTCGGCGTGAACCGCTTGCAAATAGGTCTGGGCCACCTGGGCATCGACATCGGCCCAGAGTTCGGGATCGGGCTGACCCGCCTTACGCGCCTGGCTGGCTTGACGCATGCGCAATGCGCTGTCCTGCCGTTGTGCCAGCGGCTGGGCCAGAAAAGCCTGTTGCCACGCAGCGCTGCGCACTTGAGCGCGGAACTGCTGGTACTCCCTGTCGTCAAGACACCAGGCATCGCCGTGGGTCAGCACCGTTCGCTTCCCAAACGCGTGCAAGACGCAGGGATCTGCCAGGGCTTGCCAGCCGCAGGCCTGCTGCATGTGAGATCCCACCAAAAAGTCTCGGTTACCCGGCAGGAAAAATAGCGAGACCCGGCTGGAGGCCTCGCGAAGGGCGGCCACACACTGCGCTTCAAAGGGCTGGCTGGCACTGTCGTCACCCACCCAGACTTCAAACAGATCACCCAAGATGAAGACCGCCTGCGCGCAGGTGTCTTGCATATAGCGCTGCCATGCCGCCAGTGTGAGTGGCGTGGCCACACCCAGGTGCAAATCGGAGATGAAGTCGATGCACTGCCAGTGCGGCAGCGCTCGAACCTCGGCCAGCGCGGAAGGGTTCATGGCCAAGCGTGCAGGCGGGCGGACCTTGGGTAGGGCTGGATCAGCCGGGGGAGGCTTCCACGGCTTTGTCGATGGTCACCGACTCCAGGGGCACATCATCGTGAAACCCTTTGCGTCCCGTTTTGACGCCCTCGATGCGGTCTACCACGTCTTGGCCCTCGACCACACGGCCAAACACCGCGTAGCCCCAACCGCTGGCATTTTCAGCCCGGAAGTTCAAGAAGTCGTTGTCTGCGGTGTTGATGAAGAATTGGGCGGTTGCCGAATGGGGATCGTTGGTGCGGGCCATGGCCAGCGCATACCGGGCGTTCTTCAAGCCGTTGTTGGCCTCGTTGGTGATGGGATCTTGCGTAGGACGTTGTTTCATGTCGGCGTCCATGCCGCCACCTTGGATCATGAATCCCTTGATAACGCGGTGAAAGACGGTGCCGTTGTAGTGACCGCTTCGCACATAAGACAAGAAGTTGGCGCTGGACAGGGGGGCTTTGTCCGTGTCGAGTTCGATGCGGATCAAGCCCGCCGAGGTGTGCAATTCAACAAGACTCATTCATTTCTCCAAAGTGGCTTTACGGATGGTGACCGGCATGGTGGGGACGTTTTGGTGCATGCCTTTGGGTGCCGTGGGAACGGCGCGAATCTGGTCGACCACCTCCATGCCTTCCACCACCCGACCAAAGACGGCATAGCCGTGTCCGTCGCGGGCGTTGGCAGCATCCAAAAAGGCGTTATCCACCACATTGATGAAAAACTGCGAGGTGGCCGAATCGGGCACGCTGGTGCGTGCCATGGCCACCGTCCCGCGCACATTGTTCAGCCCATTGCGAGACTCCAGCGCGATGGGAGGGCGGGTGGGCTTTTCGCTCATCTGTGCGGTCATGCCGCCGCCTTGGATCATGAAGCTAGGGATGACCCGATGGAAAATGGTGCCGTCGTAGTGACCGGAGCGCACATAGGACACGAAATTTTCCACTGTCCTGGGGGCTCGCTCGCGATCCAACTCCAGCACGATATCGCCTGCGGAGGTACTCAGCCTCACGCGTTCGGCCAGGGCGGCGCCAGCGGCGATTCCTCCGAGACACGCCACCACCAGCAGGCGAGCGACCGGTAGGACCCAACGGTAAAAAGACGGCCTCGACATGCGCAAAGCTCCACGTATACTGATGCGCCCATTGTAGATGGCGATGCTGCGTGGGGTTGGCCTGTGTTTGACTTTCCGCCCCTGGCTTTTGGCCCATGAGTCTTCAGATCTACAACACCCTCAGCCGCAGCCTTCAACCCTTTGAGCCCCTGCAACAAGGGCATGTGCGCATGTATGTGTGCGGCATGACCATCTATGACCTGTGCCATGTGGGGCACGCCCGCATGATGATGGCCTTTGATGTGGTGTATCGGTGGCTGCGGGCCAGCGGCTTCCGCGTGACTTATGTGCGCAATATCACCGATATTGACGACAAGATCATTCGCCGTGCCACAGAGCGCGGCATCGGCATTCGCCAGCTCACCGACGAGATGATCGCCGCCATGCATCAGGACATCGGGGCTATTGGCATTTGCGATCCCACGCATGAGCCCCGGGCTACCGAGTATGTATCGCAAATGTTGAATCTCATCGGGCTACTTGAGAATCGTGGTCTGGCCTATCGCAGCGCCTCTGGCGACGTCAACTTTGCCGTTCGCCGATTTGCGCCCTACGGGCGTTTGTCGGGTAAGAGCTTGGATGAGCTGCGTGCGGGTGAGCGCGTGGGTGTCGATGCGGACAAGCACGATCCGCTGGACTTTGTCCTGTGGAAGGCGAGCAAACCCGATGAGCCGCCCGAAGTGCGCTATGAAAGTCCTTTCGGCCCGGGCCGCCCGGGCTGGCACATTGAGTGCTCGGCCATGAGCAGTGCGCTACTGGGACAGCCTTTTGACATTCACGGTGGCGGGATGGACCTCCAGTTTCCGCACCATGAAAACGAGATTGCCCAAAGCGAGGGCGCCACAGGCCAGACGCTGGCGCGCTATTGGATGCATAACGGCTTTTTGAACGTGGACAACGAAAAAATGTCCAAGTCTTTAGGCAACTTTTTCACGATTCGAGACGTCTTGCAACGATACGATGGCGAGACTTTGCGGTTTTTCATGTTGCGTACCCACTACCGCAGCCCATTCAATTTCAGCGACGCTCACCTCAACGACGCCAAGAGCGCCTTGCGGCGCCTGTATGGTGCGCTGGCCGCAGTCCCGGCTGTGCCTGCCCAGTCACTGGAGTGGCATAGCGGCCCGTGCCTGCGATTCAAGCAGGCCATGGATGAGGACTTCAACACGCCCCAGGCTGTGGCGGTGCTGTTCGATTTGGCCTCCCAGGTGTACAAGGACGGCTCGGCAAGCGCTGCGGGATGGCTCAAGGCCTTGGGCGGTGTTTTGGGCGTGCTTCAGCTCGACCCACAGGAGTACTTGCGCTCGGGAGAGGGCTTGTCTGCCGAATCGATCGAGCAGCGCATTCAAGAGCGATTGGCCGCCCGACAGGCGCGCGATTTTGCCCTGGCCGACCAGATCCGAGATCAGCTGGCCGCTCAGGGTGTCGAATTGAAAGATGGACCGCAGGGGACCACATGGGTGCGACGGTAAGCCCTGAATTTTGGGATGAGGCCTGTCGCCACTTGAAGCGACGCGATCGTGTGCTCAAGCGCCTGATTCCGCTTTATGGCGCCACGAGACTGGAAAGCCGAGGCGATGCTTTCACCACCCTGGCGCGATCGGTGGTGGGCCAGCAAATCTCGGTGAAGGCCGCGCAAGCTGTGTGGGAGCGGTTTGCGGCGCTCACCGGTCACAAGCCCAGGCAGGCGGTGGGGCCCGCTTCGGTGCAAGCCTTGAGCGTGGAACAGTTGCGAACGGCGGGTCTATCGGCACGCAAAGCCGAGTATGTGCGCGATCTGGCAGCTCACTTTTTGGATGGGCGTTTGCATTTTCGGCGTTGGTCCTCCATGGAAGATGAGGCCATCATTGCCGAATTGGTAGCGGTTCGGGGCATTGGCCGCTGGACAGCGGAGATGTTTTTGATCTTCCACCTCATGCGTCCCGACGTCTTGCCTCTGGACGACCTGGGGCTGATCAAGGGCATCAGTGTCAATTACTTCAGTGGTGAGCCGGTTTCTCGAGCTGAAGCGCGTGAGGTGGCCGAAGCCTGGGCGCCGTACCGGTCGGTGGCCACGTGGTACCTGTGGCGGAGTCTGGACCCGCTACCGGTAGACTATTGAGTTATGTGCAACTGTCCGCGACTGCGCCAGGGGTCATGAGCAAGCGTCATTTTCTGGAGTTTGAGCAGCCGATTGCCGAACTCGAATCCAAGATCGATGAGTTGCGCTACGTGCAAAACGAGTCGGCTGTGGACATCTCGGAGGAGATCGACAAGCTCAGTCAAAAGAGCCTCCAACTGACCAAAGACATCTACGCCAGTCTCACCCCATGGCAGGTGACCATGATTGCGCGTCATCCCCAGCGGCCCTACACATTGGACTACGTACAGGAAATCTTCACAGACTTCCAAGAGCTGCACGGCGATCGCAGCTTTGCCGATGACTTGAGTATCGTGGGCGGCTTGGCCCGATTCAATGGCCAGGCCTGCATGGTTTTGGGGCATCAAAAAGGCCGCGACACCAAAGAGCGGGGGCTGCGCAACTTTGGCATGGCGCGACCCGAAGGCTACCGCAAGGCCTTGCGCCTGATGAAGTTGGCTGAAAAGTTTCAACTCCCAGTCTTCACCTTCATCGATACGCCCGGTGCCTACCCGGGTATCGGGGCTGAGGAGCGCGGCCAAAGCGAGGCCATTGGTCACAACATCTTTGAGATGGCCCAGCTTGAGGTCCCCATCATCTCCACCATCATTGGAGAGGGAGGCTCGGGGGGTGCCTTGGCCATCAGTGTGGCCGATCAAGTGTTGATGCTGCAGTACTCCGTCTACTCGGTGATCTCGCCCGAAGGGTGCGCATCCATCCTGTGGAAAACAGCCGACAAGGCGGCAGAGGCGGCAGAGGCCTTGGGTATTACCGCTCACCGACTCAAGGCGCTGAACCTGGTGGACAAGGTGGTCAGCGAGCCTGTGGGTGGGGCCCATCGAGACACCAAGGCCATGGCCTCGCAACTCAAGCGCGCACTCAACGACGCCCTGCGGCAGGTTGCCGACCTGAAGACCAAAGAGCTGCTGGCACGACGGTACGACCGCTTGCAGTCGTACGGACGCTTCTCCGATACCAAAGAGGCCTGATGGCCGCTGGCCCCGTTGACGTGCATGCCCCATCGCAGGGGCGCTCGGTGGTGGGGGTGGCCTTCAGCGGCGGTCGCGACTCGGTCGCCTTGATGCATGCCACGGCATGTTCGGCGCGGCATCAGGGCTTGCGCGTGGTCGCTTTGCATGTGCACCACGGGCTCATGCCGCAGGCCGACTCCTGGGTGGTGCAGATGCAAGCGCAAATCGAGCGTTGGCGATCTGAGGGGTTGCCAGTGGAGTTCAGGATGCGGCGCCTGAAGGGAGCGCCTCAAGTGGGTGACAGCGTGGAGGCATGGGCCCGCAAGCATCGCTATCGGGCGCTGGCCGAGATGGCGCGCGGCGAGGGCATAGACACCATCTTGCTGGCCCAGCACCTCAAAGACCAGGCCGAGACCGTGATGTTGCAGGCCCTGCGCGGTGCTGGAGCAGCCGGATGGGCCGCGATGCCGGCTTCGGTACTACGAGACGGTGTGTGGTGGATACGGCCTTGGTTGCAACAGCCGCGCAGCGCCATTGAGTCGTATATCCGGACACATCGTTTGCGCCATGTGGACGATGAAAGCAACGCCGATGTGCGATTTGCGCGCGCCCGGCTGCGTCAGCGGGTCTGGCCTGCCTTGTTGGAGGCCTTTCCGTCTGCTGAGCAAACCCTGGCCCAGGCGGCACAGCGGCTGCATGAGGCACAGGTGTGTTGCGACGAACTGGCGGCACAGGATCTGCAGGTGAGCGTGTCGGGCCTTGACGGTGGGTCCTGGCAAGCTGGACGCTTGCGAGTGGGCGTGTGGCGTCAGTGGAGCGAGCAGCGGCGAGCCAATGTGCTGAGGCATTGGTTGGTGCGCGTGCTGCCCCAGGGAGTCCCGGACAGTCTGGTCAGGCGCTTGGTTGTGGAGCTGCCGCAGGCACGAGGCTTGTCGCGTTGGCCGGCACCCGGTGGAGAGCTTGAGCTGGTGCGCGGGCTCTTGCACTGGCGGGCACGCGCACACCAGGGCTGAGCGGACTCAGCAAACCTGTTCTTTTGATTGCTGCGCCGCAGCATATAAAATGCAAGGTTTTGTCCCTTGCGGTCTCATGGCACTGATAGTTCATAAGTACGGCGGCACCTCGATGGGTTCGCCTGAGCGCATTCGCAGCGTGGCGCAGCGGGTGGTGAAGTGGGTCCGCGCCGGGCATCAGCTGGTGGTGGTTCCTTCTGCCATGAGTGGTGAGACCAATCGCCTCTTGGGCCTGGCCAAGGAGTTGATGCCCCATGCCCATACGCCGCAGGCGCTGCGTGAGCTTGACATGATTGCCAGTACGGGCGAGCAAGTATCGGTGGGCCTGTTGAGCCTGGCATTGCAAAACCTGGGGCAAGACGCGGTGAGCTTGGCGGGATGGCAGGTGCCGATTCAGACGGATTCGGCGTTCACCAAGGCTCGAATCCAGGCCATAGACGATCAGAAGATCCGGCAGCATTTGCAGGCGGGTAGGGTGGTCATCGTCACCGGATTTCAGGGGGTGGACGATCAGGGGCACATCACCACACTGGGCCGAGGTGGAAGTGACACCAGTGCGGTGGCGGTGGCAGCTGCGCTCAAGGCGCAAGAGTGTTTGATTTACACCGATGTTGATGGGGTGTACACCACCGATCCGCGTATCGTGCCCGAGGCTCGTCGCCTGCACACCATCAGCTTTGAAGAGATGTTGGAGATGGCCAGCTTGGGCTCTAAGGTGCTGCAAATTCGATCGGTCGAGTTTGCAGGGAAGTACCGTGTGCCCGTTCGCGTATTGTCCAGCTTCACTGCACCCGATATCGACTTGGCCGAGGAAGCCACCTCCGGCACCCTGATCACTTACGAAGAGGATACCCAGATGGAACAGGCCGTGGTTTCAGGTATTGCGTTCAGCCGAGATGAGGCCAAAGTCACCCTGGTAGGCGTGGCTGACAAGCCTGGCGTGGCCTTCAAGATCTTGGGGCCGGTGGCAGCGGCCAACCTCGATGTGGATGTCATCATCCAAAACGCCTCGTACGAGGGAAAGACCGATTTCAGCTTCACCGTGCAGCGCGGCGACTTGCAGCGCGTGCTGGACATCATGAACGCGAAGGTGACCCCCGCCCTGGGAGTGCGCGAGATTCAAACGGACAGCAAGATTTGCAAGGTGAGTATCGTGGGCATCGGCATGAAGAGTCATGCTGGAGTGGCTGCCACGATGTTCGAGGTGCTCAGCCAGGAGGGCATCAACATCCAAATGATCTCCACAAGCGAAATCAAGACCAGCGTCGTGATCGACGAGAAGTACATGGAGTTGGCCGTACGCGCCTTGCACAAGGCCTTTGGCCTGGACGGCCCACCTGCCGCCTGAGCAGATGCCGCCTGAAAAACTTCAGGGTTTGAACTCCTGCCAGGGCAGGGGGTAGAATCTTGCGGAGCCCGGAGTCGTGACCGAGAGGCCGAAGGTGCTCCCCTGCTAAGGGAGTATGCGCCAAAAGCGCATCGAGGGTTCGAATCCCTCCGACTCCGCCA
>CAYNSW010000061.1:0-8577 GCA_964400135.1 uncultured Rubrivivax sp.
ACTCAACGAGAGCGGGTTTGTGGAAGACACCATTGCCGCCTTCAAGGGTCGCACCATCCACAGCTTCCACACCGAAGGAGCCGGCGGCGGGCATGCTCCCGACATCTTGCGTGTGGTGGGCGAGGGCCATGTGCTGCCCTCTTCCACCAACCCCCCCCGCCCCTACACCATCAACACGCTTGACGAGCACCTGGACATGCTCATGGTGTGTCACCACCTCGATGCAAGCATTGCCGAAGATCTGGCCTTCGCCGAAAGCCGCATTCGCCGCGAAACGATCGCGGCAGGCCATGGGGCGTGTGGGCGAGGTGCCGCTGCGGTGCTGGCAAACCGCACACAAGATGAAGGTGCAACGCGGGCCGCTGCCGGGAGACACCGAGCGGCACGACAACGCGCGTGTCAAGCGCTATATCGCCAAGCTCACGATCAACCCGGCCTTGGCCCAAGGGGTGGCCCACCTGGTGGGCAGCGTGGAGCCGGGCAAATGGGCCGATCTGGTGCTGTGGAAGCCGGCCTACTTTGGCGTCAAGCCCAGCCTGGTCATCAAGGGAGGCTTCATCGCCCTGGCGGCCATGGGCGACCCCAATGCCAGCATCCCCACGCCGCAGCCGGTGCACTACCGGCCGATGTTTGGTGCTTTTGGCGGTGCGGTGGCGCACGGCAGCCTGACCTTTGTCAGCCAAGTGGCCCAGCAGGCAGGCATCGCGCAAGCCCTGGGCTTGCGCAAGACGGTGGCGGCTGTGCGCGGCTGTCGCAGCGTGCGCAAATCCGACATGGTGCACAACGCCTACACCCCCGTGATGGCCATCGATGCGCAAACCTATGCGGTGCGCGCCGACGGCGTGTTGTTGACTTGCGAACCTGCCAGCGTCTTGCCCATGGCGCAGCGCTACTTCTTGTTTTGATGCTCACCGCCGCACGCCTCATTGCCCAAGGTCGCGGTTTGGCCGCCGTCTTGCTGCGCCGCGCCGCCACCGTAGAACTCGATTGGGATGTGCGGCAAAAAAGCCGCTTCGACACCACCGATTCCCAGGGTCGACGCCTGGGCGTGTTTTTGCCACGGGGCCGTGTGGTGCGCGGCGGCGATGTACTGGTGCTTGAAGACGGCTCGCTGGTGCGCGTCCAGGCGGCTGCGCAGCCGGTGATGGTGGTGCGGCATTGCCCCCAGCACGGCGCGCCCTTCGATCTGCTGCGCGCCGCCTACCACCTGGGCAATCGCCACGTCAGTTTGGAATTGCAAGCGGACTGCCTGCTCTTGGAACCCGACGATGTGCTGCAAGACATGCTGCAGCGCATGCACCTGATCGTCACGCGGGAGCAGCGGCCTTTTGAACCGGAGGCTGGCGCCTATCCGGGCGGTCATGGTCACGATCACGCGCAGGGTCACGCGCACGGACATGGTCATGCACATGGTCACGGACATGGTCACGCACATGGACACGATCATGAGCACTGAGCACAGCGGCGAATCGGCCGCCACGCTGATGCAACTGATGTGGATGGCCTCTCCGGCGCTGCCCGTGGGCGGGTTCAGCTACTCCGAGGGTCTGGAGTCCGCGGTGGAGACGCGGCGCGTGCACGACGAGGCATCGGCTGCGAGGTGGCTGCACGATCAATTGCACCTGAGCCTGGCGCGCAGTGATGCGCCGGTGGCCGCACAGGCCTTCAGAGCCTGGCAAGCACATGACGGCGCGCGTATTGCCGAACTCAACGCGTGGGTGCTGTCAACGCGCGAGACCTCCGAGCTGCGCCTACAGGCCGAACAGATGGGGCGGTCGTTCGTGCAGTGGCTGAAAAACGGGCCACACGCCCGCGACCCCCGCGTGGCGCAGTGTGAAGCGCTGCCAGGCGCCCCCACCTGGCCAGTGGCCTTTGCCCTGGGTGCTGCGCTCAGTGGGGCCAGTGAGCAGGCTGCCTTGTGGTGTCTGGCCTTTGCCTGGGCCGATAACCAGGTCCAAGCGGCCGTCAAGGCCGTGCCCCTGGGGCAGGCGGCGGCGCAGCGCCTGCTGCAGGGCTTGAGCGAGCACATCCCCTCGGCCATGGCAGCAGCCGCCGCCCTAGACGACGACACCCGCCAGGCCTTCACGCCCATGCTGGCCATTTTGTGCGCGCAGCACGAGAGCCAGTACTCCCGACTCTTTCGATCCTGAGACCGTCATGAACACCTTGCACCACATCGCCGGCCGCACCAAAACCTTGCCCCCTTTGCGCGTGGGCGTTGGCGGCCCCGTGGGTTCTGGCAAGACCACCTTGGTGGAGATGCTGTGCAAGGCCATGCGCGAACGCTGGGACCTGGTGGTCATCACCAACGACATCTACACCAAGGAGGACCAGCGCCTGTTGACCGTGGCCGGCGCCTTGCCACCCGAGCGGATCCTGGGTGTGGAAACCGGCGGGTGTCCGCACACGGCCATCCGTGAAGACGCCTCCATCAACCTCGAGGCTGTCGACCGCATGCTGGCGCAATTTCCCAACGCCGATATTGTGTTCATCGAGTCCGGGGGTGACAACCTGGCGGCCACCTTCAGCCCCGAGTTGTCTGACCTCACGCTGTATGTCATCGATGTGGCCGGTGGCGAGAAGATCCCGCGCAAGGGCGGGCCAGGCATTACCAAGAGCGATCTGTTCATCATCAACAAGACCGATCTGGCACCCCTGGTGGGTGCCAATCTGGAGATCATGCAAGCCGATACGCGTCGCATGCGGGGCCAACGGCCCTTTGTGATGACGAACCTGCGCACACAAGCCGGGCTGGACGAAGTGGTGCGCTTTATCGAGCAGCGCGGCCTGCTGGTGTGAGGGCTCAGCCAAACAGCCCCGGTGCTCGCTGCGGCCCCTCTTCTTCGTCGGCGTAAAAACAAGACGGGCACACCGCGCGGTAGCGCTCGTTGCCCCCAATTTCCACCTGCTCGCCGTGCATGACGCGTCGGCCCTGCGCGTCGATGCGCATGTTCATCGAGGCCTTGCGCGCACAGGCGCAAATGGTCTTCATTTCTTCCAGGTCGTCGGCCAGAGTCAACAAGGTGATGGCCCCGGGAAACCCCTCGCCGCGAAAGTCGCTGCGCAGACCAAAGCACAGCACGGGAATGTGGTGCAGATGCGCCAGCCGGTGCAGCTGGCGCACCTGGTCAGGCGTGAGAAATTGCGCCTCGTCGATCAGGACGCAGGCCAGGGTGGCCGGCAACGCCGCCCGGTCGAATACGGTGTGAGCGCTGAAGGTGGCGGCCTGCCGATGTAACCCCAGGCGCGACCCGATCACCCCGCTGCCCGATCGCTCGTCATGGGCTGCGGTGAACAAAGCCACGGCCATGCCGCGTTCTTCGTAGTTGTAGGCCGCTTGGAGCAAGGCGGTGGACTTGCCCGCGTTCATGGCCGCATAGCGAAAGTACAACTTGCTCATGTGCGGTCCACACGCTGCGCCATGTCCTGGCCCATGCACACCGCGGCGCCGGGGGCCCAGTGCGAGGCAAACCGCAGGGGGCCGGGCATGAGCAGCACCACGGTGGAGCCCAGCAGGAAGCGACCCATCTCCTGGCCGGCTTGCAAGGTGATGTTCTGTTCGCGGTAGTCCCAGGTGCGCACCTGCTGCGGTCGTGGCGGATTGACCACCCCGTGCCACACGGTGGCCATGCTGCCCACGATGGTGGCGCCGACCAGCACCAACACCCAGGGGCCATGCTCACCTTCAAACAGACAGACCACGCGCTCGTTGCGCGCAAACAGACCCGGCACCGCCCGTGCGGTGAGCGGGTTGACCGAGAACAACGCCCCGGGCACATGCACCATGCGCAGCAAACGACCGGCGGCCGGCATGTGGATGCGGTGGTAATCGCGCGGACTCAGGTAAATCGTCGCAAACGAGGCCGACGGCCCTTGCCAGGCGGCCGCCTCGGTGTCATCGCCGCCCAGCAACTCGGCCACGCGGTAGGTGTGGCCTTTGGCCTGCACCAGGCGATCGCCTTGGAGCTCACCGTACTGACTCACCGCCCCATCCACCGGGCACAGCCAGTGGCCCGACCCCAAGGGCCGCACCTCGGGCCGCAAGGCCCGTGTGAAAAACTCGTTGAAGGTGGCGTAGGCCGCCGGGTCGGGCTGCGCCGCCAGACTCATGTCCACGCGGTAGCGGCGGATGAACCACGCAATGGCCGCGGTGGTGGCCGCCCCGCCTCGCGCACCGGCCAGGCGGCCCATGAATTGGGTCAGCGCCTGTTGGGGCAGGAGGTACTGCGGCCACACGGCCAGGCGGTCGCCCAGCGTACTCACGCCCGTGCCCCCGCTGCCAACGCCCTGTCCGAGCGCCGCCTCAACGTATGGGCGCCCACTCGCGCAGGGCGCGCACGGCCCCATAGCCCACCGCCGCGCCAAAGCGCTTGGCCAGCCGCTCGGCCACGTTCTCACGCGGGGTGTAGTCGATCACATCCTCGGCCTTGATGACCTCGCGCGCCACATAGTCGAGATTGCCAAAGGCATCGGCCAGGCCGAGTTTGACGGCGTCTTCGCCATTCCACACCAGACCGGAGAAGGTCTCGGGCGTTTCTTTCAGGCGATCCCCGCGGCCTTGGCGCACCACATCGATGAATTGCGCATGGATCTGTTTGAGCATTTCGCGCGCATAGGCCTGCTGCTTGTCGTTTTGGGGGCTGAAGGGGTCGAGCATGCCCTTGTTTTCTCCGGCAGTGAGCAAGCGCCGCTCGATGCCCAGCTTTTCCATCGCGCCCGTGAAGCCAAAGCCGTCCATGAGCACCCCCACGCTGCCCACCAAGCTGGCCTTGTCCACATAGATCTGGTCGGCCGCCACCGCCAGGTAGTAGGCCCCCGAGGCGCAGACATCTTCCACCACCGCATACACGCGCTTGCCGTGCAGGGCCTTGAGGCGATGGATCTCGTCATTCAGGATGCCGGCCTGCACGGGGCTGCCTCCAGGCGAGTTGATGCGCAGCACCAGGGCCTGGGCCGACGGGTCTTCAAAGGCCGAGCGCAGCGCCCCCAGCAAGATTTCCGCGCTGGCCTCTGAATCCGGCGCAATCTCACCGCGCACCTCGATGAGCGCCGTGTGCGGCAGCGCCTTGCCTGAAACGGCGGAGCGGTCGACCACAAAGTCCAACACCACCACCACGGCCAAGACGAGCCAGGCCCAGCGAAAAAACGTGCGCCAACGCCGCTCGTATCGCCGCTCGCGCATGAAGTCGCGCGCCAGGTGTTCCAGCACACCACGGTCAGCCGTGCCCAGGGCCGCACTGGCCGTTGACGCGGCGCCAGAAGTGGGGGCATCGCTGGCCGAGGCGGCGGAGATGGGCTCAGGGGCCGATGGGGGAGTGGTCATAGGTCTGTAAATGCCGGTGAAATGCCATCACAAGGATACCAACGCACTTGTCCGTCCACCTCCTGCACGCACAAAGGCACCAAAGAACCCCCGGTACACGGTCCGCCGGCGCAGCGTCCGTCTTGCGGGTGGTACACCGCCCCGTGCATCGAGCACACGATGAACTGACCTTGATCGTCCAGGAAGTGGCCGGGCTGCCAGTCCATCTCAACCGGCATGTGGGCACAGCGGTTCAGGTAGCCCACGACCTGGCCGTCGTAGCGCAGCACAAAGGCGCGTGCCGGTTCGCCGTAGGCGTTGACATCAAAGACCTGGGCCTGACCGGCCTCCAATAAGGCGGCGCTGGGGCAAATCACCTCAAAGGTCGACTCAGCCATGCTGCAACAACCACTGGTGCAACTGTGCCGTGGAATGCGCCACATACAGTGGAGCATGCGCCTCAAAAGCCGCGTGGTCGTGAGCGCCAAAGCTCACCCCCACGCTGGCCACACCGGCATTGGCCGCCATGAGCAGGTCGTGCGTGGTGTCGCCCACCATCAGCACGCGCTCTGGCGGTACGTCCAACTCCATCATCAGCTCGTGCAGCATCAACGGATCGGGTTTGGAAGCCGTCTCATCGGCCGTGCGCGAGGTGTCGAACACGCCGGCCAACTCCGCGTGGCGCAGGGCATCGTCCAGTCCGCGGCGCGTCTTGCCCGTGGCCACGGCCAGCCAGTGGTTGCGCAATTTGAGGTCGCGCAACATCTGCACCGAGCCTTCAAACAGCGACAAGTCCTCCTGGCGCGCCAGGTAGTGGCGCCGGTAAGCCTGCGCCAACTCGGGGTAGCGCTCAGACGGCACATCGGGCGCCGCATGGGCCAAGGCATCTCGCAGGCCCAGTCCGATCACATAGGACGCCTGCGCCAAGGTGGGCACGGCCGCGCCCACATCACGGCAGGCGTCTTGAATGCAACGGGCGATCATGGCCGTGCTGTCCGACAGCGTGCCGTCCCAGTCAAAGGCAATGAGGTCAAAGCGTCGGGTTTTCACGCCGGGGATTGTCTCGCACTGTGGCAACGGGGGAAGCTGCCTCTTCGGCCGCGGGGAGAATTCAGAGCGCCTCAGGATGCAGGGCGCCCACCACCGCCTCACACGCCTGGGGCAATTCAGAAACCACCTCTAGCGCCGCCTCGGTCACGGGGTGCTGAAACTGCAAGCGGTGGGCGTGCAGGAACATCCGGGCCAGCCGGCGGGGGCCACGCTCGGGGCGGGCCAGCGCCTTGTTGAGTTCAAAGTCGCCATAACGCTCATCCCCCACAATGGGATGGCCCTGACTGGCCAGATGCACGCGGATCTGATGGGTGCGGCCGGTGTCGATGCCCACCTCCAGCAGGCTCAGCGTCTGCCGGGGCCCCGTGTCGCGAAATCGCTGGCGCACACTCACCCGCGTGATGGCGCGCTGCGCCCCAGGGGTGGCGGCCACCAGCTCGCGGGCGGAGGTGGCCCCGCGCGCCTGGCCAGGCAGCGCAGTCGCCGAGGCCGGGCGCACCACCCGCTCTCCGTGCTCGCCCACCGACTTCACCAGGGGCAGGTCGATGACCTTCTTGCGCACCGGCCACGCCCCCAGCACCAGGGCCAGGTAGGTCTTGCGCACCTCACGGGCCCGAAACTGCGCCTGCAGTCGGGTCAGCACCGAGCGCTTCTTGGCCAGCAGCAGCACCCCCGAGGTTTCGCGGTCCAGGCGGTGGACCAACTCCAAAAACCGCTGCTCGGGCCGGGCGCGGCGCAATTGTTCAATCACCCCAAAGCTGACCCCGCTGCCACCGTGGACGGCCACACCGGCCGGTTTGTCCACGGCCAGAAGAAATTCGTCTTCAAACAGAACCGGAAACTCGCGCGATGGCGCGTGAGAAGCGCTATGGGGGCCTGCCGCGGGGGTGGCCACCCGCATGGGCGGGACCCGCACCCGGTCTCCCTCGCGCAAGCGTGTATCGGCCTGGGCGCGGGCCCGATTGACCCGCACCTCACCGCTGCGGATCACCCGGTAGAGGTGGGTTTTGGGCACACCCTTGAGCATTTTGACCAGGAAGTTGTCCAGGCGCTGGCCCTCGCCCCCCTCGTCCACCTGCAGATGGCGCACTGCGGGCTCCGCCTGGGCGGTTGCCGAATGAGGGGTTCCACCACCCCCGGCTTCCTTTATAATGCGGCGGTCCACGTTTTGGCTGCAAGTGCTTGATTTGAGGGAGTTTACCCGGGCACCGACAGCGCAACAGGGACAGGGAAGCCCCCAAGTCTGGGCAGCGCAGAGCGCCCCAAGACCGGTGGGTAACCCAAAAGCGTTGATGCAACGCCCGCTGTCCCAATGCGGGTCGCAGAGACACGAAACGCAAGAACCATTTGGCCGCCCCAGTGGCAGGCCACAACCGATTGATCAAGTGAACCAGCGGCTCCACCCCTTCTCACCCGTCCCCTGTGGGACAGGCCTGCGGGAGCGTGCCTCTGGTTGTACTGCAAGCCCTGGCCCCCTGCACCCCGTGAAGTCTGAAGTCTTCATCTCACCCGGTGAATCCCGTGGGCCGGGCTTACGCGCCAACGCCGTCTCCATCTGCTCATCCTGGCCCGCTCAAGCGGCCGGGCTGATGCGGCCTGGGCGGTCCAGGGCGATTCGATTCCTCGGTTCTTGATTCGTCTCTCGTGCATCGTTGGGTGCCACTGAACGCCGCTGGGCGTTGAGTCGCACGCCGGCCACGCCCCCCTGGGGCTTGGCCTGATGGAGAGAAGAGCGTCATGAAGAGAATGTTGATCAACGCCACGCAGCCCGAAGAGCGGCGCCTGGCGATCGTCGACGGCCAAAAGCTGTTGGACTTTGAAACCGAAATCGAGGGCCGCGAGCAGCGCAAAGGCAATATCTACAAAGCCGTGGTCACGCGGGTGGAGCCCGCCCTGGAGGCCTGCTTTGTCGACTACGGCGAAGACCGCCACGGCTTTTTGCCCTTCAAGGAAGTCTCGCGCAACTACTTCCGCGAGGGCGTGGACGTGCGCAACGCCAAGATCGGCGATGCCCTCAAAGAGGGCCAGGAATTGCTGGTGCAGGTGGAAAAGGAAGAGCGCGGCAACAAGGGGGCCGCACTGACCACGTTTGTCAGCCTGGCCGGGCGCTACCTGGTGCTCATGCCCAACAACCCGCGTGGCGGCGGTGTGAGCCGGCGCATCGAGGGCGACGAGCGCGAAGAGCTCAAAGACGCGCTCGACCAGCTCGACTACCCCAAGGGGAT
>CAYNSW010000062.1:0-8000 GCA_964400135.1 uncultured Rubrivivax sp.
CCACCGAAGTGGGGGTCATCTCCTTGGGTGGCATGGTCTACAAGGGCAGCGTGCGTGTGGGCGGCGACAAGTTCGATGAGGCCATCATCAACTACATACGCCGCAACTACGGCATGCTCATCGGTGAGCCCACGGCCGAGGCCATCAAGAAGCAAATCGGCTCGGCCTTCCCCGGCTCCGAAGTGCGCGAGATGGAGGTCAAGGGACGCAATCTGTCAGAGGGCGTGCCGCGCAGCTTCACCATCTCGTCTAACGAGATTCTGGAGGCGCTGACCGACCCGCTCAACCAAATCGTCTCGGCGGTGAAAAACGCCTTGGAGCAGACCCCGCCCGAGTTGGGGGCCGATATTGCCGAGCGCGGCATGATGCTCACCGGTGGAGGTGGCTTGCTGCGTGACTTGGATAGGCTGCTGGCCGAGGAGACCGGATTGCCGGTCTTGGTGGCCGAAGACCCGCTGTCTTGCGTGGTGCGTGGCTGCGGCCTGGCGCTAGAGCGCATGGAGCGCCTGGGCAGCATCTTCACCTCCGAGTGACGTCAGGGGTGTTCCCATGCCCCTGGGGACCATCGACCGCAGCCCACCGCCTTTTTTTCGCCAAGGCGCCTCAGCGCTCACGCGCCTGATTTTTTTCTCGGCGCTGGCTTTGGCGCTGATGGTGGGAGATGCGCGTTATGGCTGGGTCGACCCTGTGCGCGCGGTGTTGGCCACGGCGCTGTTTCCGCTGCAGCGCGCGGCGCAGTCTCCAGTCCAGGCCTGGCAGAGCCTGTTGGACTACGCGCAAGGTCTGCAACAGGCCTTGCAATCGGAGCAGCAGACGCGTAGCCAACTGCTGAGCCAGTCGCAGCAACTGACCCAACTGGAGGTGTTGAAGCAGGAAAACGAACGACTGCGAGCACTCTTGGCGCTTCAGCCCACGCTGGGGGTAAGCGCACGCGCTGCCCAGGTGCTGTATGAGGCAGCGGACCCCTACTCGCGCAAGGTGTTCATCGACCGCGGCGCCCAAAGCGGTGTGGCGGCCGGCTCGCCCGTGGTCAACGAGGCGGGGGTGCTGGGCCAGGTCACCCGCGTCTATCCCTTGATGTCTGAGGTGACGCTGGTGGTGGACCAGCACTTCACCATTCCCGTGCTCAACGCGCGCACACGAGCCCGCAGCGCCGCTTGGGGAGGCGCACCCCACCCAGGCATGGAGTTGCGCTTTGTGGCCACCAACGCCGACGTGCAAGTGGGCGATGTGCTCATGACCAGTGGCATTGATGCGGTGTACCCACCGGGCATGAAGGTGGCACAGGTCGTGAGCATCGACCGGCAGGTGGAATCGGGCTTTGCGCGCATCTTGCTGCAGCCGGCCGCCGTGCCCGATGGCGTGCGCCATGTCCTGGTCTTGGATCCCTTGGGCGCCGCTTTGCCGGCCCCACCCGCCCCGGCGCCAGCGCCACCAGCCGGGGCGGCGCGCTCAGCGCGCGCTGCAGCACCCGGCGCCTCAGCTGCACAGGAGTCGCGATGATCATGCCCCGTGGGTACACCCAGCTGCTGCTGCCAGCCCGGCCGGGATTCATCGCGCTGTCATTGGCCTTGGCCTTTTTGGTGCACCTGCTGCCCCTGGGCCGACAGCCAGCTTTTCCCGATTTGCTGGCCGTGGTGCTGGTTTTTTGGAATGTGCACCAACCGCGGCGCGTGGGCCTGGGGGTGGCTTTCGCCTTGGGCCTGCTCAATGATGTCAATCAAGGGGCCTTGTTGGGCCAGTACGCGCTGTCCTACACCCTGCTGTCTTACGGCGCCATTGCCATTCACAGGCGATTGCTGTGGTTTAACGTGCGCGATCAAGCCTTGCAGGTGCTGCCTTTGTTTGTGTTGGCCGCCTTGGTGAGCTTGATGGTGCGCCTGGCCGTGGGGGGCATGTTTCCGGGCTGGTCCATGTGGTGGGCCCCGCTGTTGCAGGCTGTACTCTGGCCCTTGGCCTCGGCGCTGTTACTGGCACCGCAACGCCGAGCTCCTGACCCCGATCAGAATCGCCCGCTGTGAACACCACGCTGAAAAATTTGGAGCTGGAGCTGCACCGGTTTCGCACGCGCGTGCTGGTGGCCATGGCCTTCGTGTTGGTGTGCTTCACGGTGCTGCTGGCCCGTTTGGTGTGGCTGCAGGTGGTTCGGCACGAGGAACTCGCCACCCAGGCCGAGGCCAACCGCATCGCCGTGGTGCCCATCGTGCCCAATCGAGGCCAGATTGTCGATCGCCACGGCGTGGTGCTGGCCACCAACTACTCGGCCTACACCTTGGAGATTGCCCCAGCGCAGGCCGGCCCGCTGGACAGCCTGGTGGAGTCCTTGTCAGAGGTCATCGAGATCACCGCGCGCGACAAGCGTCGATTCAAACGCTTGCAAGAAGAGCTCAAGGGTGCGGCCTTTTTGCCCATTCGCACCAAGCTCAGCGAGGCGGAGGTGGCGCGCTTCATGGCGCAGCGCTATCGCTTTCCTGGCGTAGAGGTCAAGGCGCGCCTTTTTCGGCACTATCCCTTGGGCGAGGTGGGCAGTCACCTCTTGGGCTATATCGGCCGCATCAACCGTGCAGAAAAACAGGCCATGGAGGAGTGGCCCGAGACGCGGTTTGCCAACTACCGCGGCACCGAGTACATCGGCAAGCTGGGGCTGGAGCAGCACTACGAGGAAGTGCTGCACGGCACCGCGGGCTACGAAGAGGTCGAGACCAGTGCAGGTGGCCGCGCGGTGAGGCGATTGCGCAGTCACCCGCCCACTCCGGGCCACACACTGGTGCTGTCTGTTGATGCGGGGCTGCAGGCCCTGGTGGAGACCTTGTTTGGCGAGCGACGAGGCGCCCTGGTGGCCATCGACCCGCGCAATGGCGAGGTGCTGGCCTTTGTGAGCAAGCCCACCTTCGATCCCAATTTGTTCGTCGACGGCATTGATACGGACAGTTGGCGCGAGCTCAATGAGTCGGTCGACAAGCCCCTGCTCAACCGCGCCTTGCGGGGCACCTACCCGCCCGGCTCCACCTTCAAGCCCTTCATGGCCATGGCCGCGCTCAACAGCGGCAAGCGCTCAGCCCAAAGCGTGATTCACGATGGTGGGACTTTCCAATTCGGCAACCACGTCTTTCGCAGCCATGGCGACAAAGCCTTGGGCCCGGTGGACATGCGCCGCTCGATTGTGGCCTCGAGCAATGTGTACTACTACTCGTTGGCCAACGAGATGGGCGTGGACCTGATCCACGAGCAGCTCAAGCCCTTCGGGTTTGGCGTGAAGACGGGTATCGACTTGGACAACGAAGTCACCGGCGTCTTGCCTTCTACCGAATGGAAGCGTCGGTTTTACAAGCGCCCTGAGCAGCAAAAGTGGTACGCGGGCGAGACCATCTCCTTGGGTATTGGCCAGGGCTACAACAACTTCACGGCCTTGCAGCTGGCCCACGCCATGGCCACCTTGGTCTCGGGAGGGCAGCGCCATGCACCACGCTTGGTGCGCGAGGTTCAGGATGTGGTGACGGGACAGCGCCGCAGCGTGGAGCGCCCTGCATTACCGGCCCTGCCGCTAGACCCGGCCCATGTCGGCCTCATTCGCGAGGCACTGCACGGGGTGACGCAAGAGGGCACCTCTACCCGTGTATTTGCCGGCGCGGGATACGCCAGCGGTGGCAAGACCGGCACGGCGCAGGCGGTGGGCATACGTCAAAACGAAAAATACAACGCGGCCAAACTCGAGGAGCACAAACGCGACCACTCGCTGTACGTGGCCATGGCGCCCGTCGATGCCCCTACGGTAGCGCTGGCCGTGGTGGTGGAAAACGCGGGCTTTGGTGCCGAAGCGGCAGCCCCCATCGCCAGGCGCGTCTTTGACTATCTCTTGTTGGGCCAATACCCCAGCGAAGAAGACATCGCGCTCACCCGCCAAGGTCGCTCCAGCGCCCCCGTGGGCACAGCGCGCATGGCCGCCCAGATGGGCGCTGCCGCTTGGGCGCCAACGGCCAGCCCCTGAGCCCAGCCCAGACCTTACACATGTCGGTGAACTCTGCCCTGCAACAGCCCCCATGGTGGATGCGTTTGCGTCCCCTGATCAGCGGGTTTGACGCCCCTTTGGCGGCAGCGGCTCTGTGCCTGTGCCTCTTGGGCTTGGTGACGATGTACTCCGCTGGCTACGACCACGGCACCCGGTTTGTGGACCATGCGCGCAATATGGTGTTGGCCGCCATCGTCATGTTTGTGGTGGCACAGGTTCCGCCCCAGCGCCTCATGTCATTGGCCGTGCCGCTGTATGCGGTGGGCGTGGCACTGCTCGTGGCCACGGCACTGATGGGCATCACCAAAAAGGGCGCCACACGCTGGCTGTATGTGGGTGTGGTGATACAGCCCAGTGAGATCATGAAGATTGCCGTGCCCCTGATGTTGGCCTGGTGGTTTCAGCGGCGCGAGGCCACGCTGCGTGCGCTGGACTTTGTGGTCGCGTTTGCCCTGCTGGGGCTGCCGTTCTTGCTGGTGGTGAAGCAGCCGGATCTGGGCACGGCCCTGCTGATCTTGGCAGGAGGGCTGTTCGTGATCTTCTTGGCGGGCCTGAGTTGGCGACTGATCATCCCGGTGGCCGTGCTCGGGCTGGTGGGCGTGTTGGCCCTGGTGATGTTTGGCGATGCGTGGTGTGAGCCGCAGCTGAAGTGGCCGTTCTTGCGCGACTACCAAAAGCAGCGGGTGTGCACCCTGCTGGACCCCACCACCGATCCCCTGGGCAAAGGCTTTCACATCATTCAGGGCATGATCGCCATTGGCTCAGGAGGCCTGGCTGGCAAGGGCTTCATGCAGGGCACACAAACGCACCTGGAGTTCATTCCCGAGCGCACCACCGACTTTATCTTTGCCGCCCTGAGCGAGGAGTTTGGCTTGTTGGGAGTCTTGATCTTGCTGGCGGGGCTGACCTTCTTGATCTTGCGCGGGCTGGTCATTGCGGCGCAAGCGCCCACGCTGTTCACGCGCCTGCTGGCGGGCTCCATCACCTTGAGTTGGTTCACCTACGCCTTTGTCAACATGGGCATGGTCAGCGGTATCTTGCCCGTGGTGGGTGTGCCCTTGCCCTTCATCAGCTACGGCGGCACGGCCATGGTCAGCCTGGGGTTGGCTCTCGGGCTGATGATGTCTGTGGCGCGCAATCGCCGGCTGGTACCTTCCTGACTCAGGCCTCCCGCGGCCCGCGACGCCGCGCGTGTTCCCCCGGGTGAGCCTGCGGCTAAGCCCGGCGCACGGGAAAGCGCACGATGAACAGCGCGCCCGGCCCGCCCGATGGCAGCGGGGCCTCGGCGGAAGTGGTGGCATCTTCCACGGTGATATCGGCCTCGTGGCGCAAGGCGATCTCGCGCACGATGGACAAACCCAAGCCCGTGCCGTCCACGCCGGTGCCCAAAGCCCGATAAAACGGCTCAAAGATGCGCTCGCGTTCGGCCGGCGCGATGCCCGGGCCCGTGTCCTCCACCTGCAAGACCACCGTCTGACCGAAGGGATCGCGCAGGACCCGTGCCGTCACGGTGCCGCCTGCGCTGGTGTAGCGCAGGGCGTTGTCCACCAGGTTGCGCACCAACTCACGCAACAGCACCGCATGGCCCAGCATCAGCGCTTCACCACCTGGCTGCGCACCCTCGTAGCCCAAATCGATGCCGCAGTCCAAAGCCAAGGGCACAAAGTCGCGTACGGCCGACTGCGTGATATCGGCCATGTCCACCAACTTCAGCTGAAGCGCTTGCTCTTGGTCTTCGGCCCTGGCCAGCGACAGCAATTGGTTCACCGAGTGGGCGGCGCGTTGGCTCGATACGGCGATTTGCTTGAGGGTGGTTTTGAGAGCCAGGGGGTCACTGTGCCCGGCGTCAATTTCTCGGGCCGCCAGCTCCGCTTGCATGCGCAAGCCCGCCAGCGGTGTCTTGAGTTGGTGCGCAGCATCGGCCAGAAAATGTTTTTGTCGCGACATGGACTGATCCAAGCGCTGCAGCAAGTCGTTGATGGCCACCACCAGCGGTGAGACCTCCTCGGGCACGTCGCGCTCATCGATGGGGCTGAGGTCTCCGGCCTCGCGCCGTCGGATGCGCTGCTGCAACTGCTGAAGCGGCTGAATGCCCCGTGCCAGCGCCAGCCACACCAAGACCACGGCCACGGGCAAGATGATGAACTGCGGCAGGATGACCCCTTTGATGATCTCCGAGGACAGCCGGGCGCGCCGCTCCATGGTCTCGGCCTGCTGTATGAGTACCCTGGAGGACACCTCGCCGCTTCCCGGCAACGCCAGCCACAGCCAGGCCACACGCACGGTCTCGTTGTGCATCACATCGTCTCGGAATTGCGGCTCGGCCCGAACCGGGGCATCTGTCGGGGGAGCCGGCAAGCCGGCATCGCCGGCCACCAGCTGACCCTGTGGCCCCACGACTTGGTAGTACACCTGTCCGGCATCTTCCAGCGGGGGCAACTCCACTGTGCCCGCGGGGTTCAGCGCGATGCGCACGCCTGCTGTTGGGCTGCTTTCCAGCACCACCACCTGGCGGGCCAAGACCCGTGTGAGGGCCGCCAGCTCGCGGTCGAAGGGCCGGTTGGCGATTTCCTGGGCCACGATGCCGGTGACCCCCAGGCTCATGGGCCACAGCAACAACAGCGGGGCCAGCATCCAATCGAGGATCTCGCCAAACAGCGATCGCTGCGGGGCGGTCTTGTTCAACCCGGAATCTTCTCCAGGCAGTAGCCCAGACCCCGTACGGTGGCGATGCGCACCGGGCCGCGCTCAATCTTCTTGCGCAAGCGGTGTATGTACACCTCGATGGCGTTAGTAGAGACTTCTTCGCCCCACTCGCACAAGCGCTCCACCAACTGATCTTTGCTCACCAGTCGCCCAGCGCGTTGCAGCAAAACTTCCAGCAAGCTGAGCTCGCGCGCTGACAGCTCCACCATCTGATCGTCGAGGTAGGCTACGCGCCCCGTAGCGTCAAAACTCAGTGGCCCGTGCTTGATCACCGAGGAGGCGCTGCCCAAGCCGCGGCGGGTCAGCGCCCGAACGCGCGCCTCAAGCTCTTGCAGCGAAAACGGCTTGGCCATGTAGTCATCAGCGCCCAGGTCCAGGCCCGTGACCCGCTGCTCCACGCTGTCGGCCGCGGTCAATATCAGAACCGGCATGGACGAGCCCCGCGCCCGCAGCCGCCGCAGCACATCCAGGCCGTGCAGGCGCGGCAGGCCCAAGTCGAGAATCAGCAGGTCAAACTCATGCGAAGCAACGGCAGCGTCGGCTTCTGTGCCACTGGCCACCTGATCGACAGCGTAGCCGGCCGCCCGCAACGACCGCAACAGCCCATCAGCCAGAACCTGATCGTCTTCGGCGATGAGGATGCGCATGCGAGGTCTCCTTGCACCCGTGGGGCGGATTGGTTGCGGCCCGGCCGGAACCCGACATATTGGCCAGGGGGCTCACTAGGGTCGAGATTCTAGGCGCAGCCACCCGGTGGCAGGGCCGCACTACCCCCAACCACCCCCCCGCAAGGGCTCCCCCAAAAGACTGGACATCCATACAGTCTTTTGGGCATAATGGCGCCATCAGAGGAGATCACCATGGACGCACCCGTGAAAGCACTGAACACCGAAAAGGCCAAAGCCCTGCAAGCCGCCCTGGCCCAGATCGAAAAGCAATTTGGCAAGGGCACCATCATGCGCTTGGGCGATGGCGAGGTCCTGGAGGACATCCAGGTGGTCTCCACCGGGTCCCTGGGCCTGGATATCGCCTTGGGCGTGGGCGGTCTGCCCCGCGGCCGGGTCATTGAAATCTACGGCCCGGAGTCCTCGGGCAAGACCACGCTGACGCTGCAAGTCATTGCCCAGATGCAAAAGCTGGCGGGCACCTGCGCCTTCATCGATGCCGAGCATGCTTTGGATGTGCAGTATGCGCAAAAGCTGGGCGTCAATCTGCAAGAGCTGCTCATCTCCCAGCCCGACACTGGCGAGCAAGCCCTGGAGATTGTCGACGCGCTGGTGCGCTC
>CAYNSW010000063.1:0-7892 GCA_964400135.1 uncultured Rubrivivax sp.
GGAACGGCCAAAAAGAATGGGCCCAGAGATGACTCTGGGCCCAGTGGATTGGTGGAGCCGGCGGGAATCGAACCCGCGTCCGCAAGCCTTCTCAAGCCAGTTCTACATGCGTAGCCGTCTGATTTGGATCTCGTCGCCCGCCCCGCGCAGCGGCACGCTGAGCAGGCAACCAGTCACTGAATCTCGACTTGTGCCGAGTGACCCGGCTCAAGCCCAGCCGATGTGCATGACCTTGCAGCTGTTGCCAGCCCAGACCATCGGCGATCTGTTGCAAGGCTCACCGGTGTTAAGCGGCGAGGGCGAAACGTTCGTCGTTCGCAGTTACTTTGTTCCAGTGGATTTACGAGCGAACTGGTGCTCGGCATGCCCTGAACCTGTTCCGCACCCACGTCGAAGCCAGGTCGGCCCCAAGCCCCCATTGTAAGACCATTACGGTACGAGTTCAGCACCACGCGGGGTTTGGCGTGGGGATGCTCAACACTTCAAACCAACGAGGCCGACCGGCGGGCCTGCCACCGGCGCCACGGCCAGGCCAGCATGCGCCAGACCATGCGCAACAACAGCAAGGTGGCCACCACCTCCAAGGCGGTGATGACCACCGCCCAGGCAAATGGGTGTTGCTGGACGCGAGTGCGGAACTTGGTAAACAGGTGGTCTCGCTTGAGCTCGATGCTGTCGTAAAAGCTCGGCACCACCAACAGCGTGAGCAGGGTTGAGGTGATGGTGCCGCCGATGATGGCCACCGCCATGGGCCGATAAAACTCTCCGCCCTCACCCACTCCAATGGCCACGGGCAACATACCGGCAATCAGGGCAAAGGTGGTCATGAGAATGGGACGCAGGCGCTTGCGGCCGGCCGCCATGAGCGCCTCCTCCCGGTCGATGCCCTGGGCCTCCATCACCCGCGTAGCGTCGAGCAGCAAGATGGCGTTTTTGGCTACCAGCCCCATGAGCATGATCACGCCAATCAGGCTCATCAGGTTCAGCGTGCCCTTGGTGGCCAGCAGAGCCAGCACGACACCAATAAGGGACAAGGGCAAGGAAAACATCACCGCCATTGGCGCCGTGAACGAGCCAAACTGCACCACCAAGATGAGGTACATCAGACTCACGCCCGAGACCAGCGCAATGCCCATCTGCGTGAAGACCTCCTGCTGGTCTTTGGATGCCCCCGAGAGTTGAATCTCCACGCCCTCAGGCAGGCTCATGGAGCGGGCCAGCTTCAAGGCATCGGCCGTGACTTCGCCGGGCGAACGGCCCTGCGCATTGGCCGAGACCCCCACCGAACGCCGGCCGTCTACATGCTCTATGCGGGAGGGACTCTTGCCCATGGTGATGGTGGCAATTTGCTCCAGCGGCACGGTCTGCCCTGTGCCGGCAATGGGGATGGGAAGACGCTCGATATGGGCTGCCGACAAACGGTCCGCCGGGGTCAGTCGCACCGCCACATCGCGCGCTTCGCCGGTCGGATCAACCCAGTCGCCCACCTCGACACCGGCAAAGGCGACTCGAAGCGTGGTGGCGGCATCGGTCATGGTCACCCCCAGCGCGTTGGCCAGGCTGCGGTCAATCTCGATTTGCAACTCGTTTTGAGGAGACTGCTGAGACAGCCCCACGTCCACCGCGCCAGGGACTTCTCGCAGACGCCACATGAAGTTATCGGCCACCGCCATCAGCTGGCGCGAATCGGGCCCAGTGAAGCGAATTTGTACGGGCTTACCACCGCCCATGTTCAGGTCATCGTTGACGGTGTACTCGGCCCCCACCAATTGCTTGATGCGCTGGCGCAGATCGGCGGCAATTTGCGCTGCCGAGCGCTTGCGCTGATTGCTCTTGCCGATATCCACATAGATTCGGCCCCCATTGGGGTTGACGTACGCGTTGGTGGCCACAGTCTCCGGCAACTCGTGCGCCAATGCGGCTGCAGCCTCCATCTTGCGACGCGAATACTCCAAATTGCTCGACGGTGGAGAGCGCACATCGATAGCGATGGTGCCACTGTCTGCGCTGGGCAAGAAGCTGGAGCCTCCGAAGCGCGCTTGCAAGACCACGGCAGCCACCAGACTGATCAGTGCAAATGCGGTCATCCAGCGGCGATGGTGCAAGGCCCAGGCGATGACCGCGCCGTATCGATCGGCCTGGTGATCAAACCAGGTGTTGAATCGCTCCAGCGCCCGGCCCAATGCACGTCGAGGAGGCGCCTGGTGAGCCGGCGGGTCTCCCCAATAAGCCGACAGCATCGGGTCCAGCGTGAACGAGATGAACAAGCTCACCAACACCGAGGCCACCACTGTCAGGCCGAAGGGTCGAAACCACTCACCCGACACGCCAGGCATGAAGGCCACCGGGACAAAGACCGCCACAATGGAGAAGGTGGTGGCCGCTACCGCCAAGCCGATTTCTGCCGTTCCCTTGAGAGCTGCCTCGCGTCGATCCAGGCCCCGCTCCATCTGGCGCACGATGTTTTCGCGCACCACGATGGCGTCATCGATCAGCACCCCAATGGCCAGCGACAGCCCCAGCAGGCTCATGAAATTCAGCGTGAATCCGCACAGCCACACCGCGATGAATGCCGTGAGCACCGAAGTGGGCAATGACAAGGCCGTGATCAGCGTAGATCGCCAGGAGTTGAGAAAGACATAGACCACCAATACCGTCAATCCGGCACCAAAGATGAGCGCCTCGATGACGTTGTTGAGGCTGCGCTGCGCGTCTTTGCCGCCGTCTTGCGTGACCTCCAGCCGAGTACCGGCGGGCAAGCTGGTGTTGATGTCCTGGACCAAGGCGCGAACTTCCTTGGCTACCGATACGGTGGAGGCTTCGCGCGAGCGGATGATGGACATGCCCACATTGGGCTTGCCGCTGCGACGGCTCAAGCTCGAGAGCTCGGCAAAGCCATCCTGTACGGTGGCCACCTGACCCAAACGAACCAGCTCCGAGCCGCTGCGGCGTACCACCACCTGGTTGAATTCAGCCGGGGTCTCCAGTCGGCCCAGCAACCGGATACTCTGGTCTTCCAGTCTTCCCGTTACCCGGCCCACCGGTGCAGCCGTGTTTTGACTGCGCAGTGCATTGACCACATCCGTGACCGTGACGTTGAGCTCGCGCATCTTCTGAGCGCTGAGCAACACGCTGAGTTCGCGCCGCAGAGCGCCATTGACATTGACTTGCGACACGCCTGCAATGCCGCGGAACTTGTCGGCCAGCTTGTCTTCGGCCAGACGGGAAATTTCGGCGTGGGACAGCTGCTCCGATGACAACGCCATTTGCATGATCGGCTGCGCCGCCGGATCGATGCGCAAGATGATGGGCTCGCGGATCTCAACAGGGAGCTTGTAGCGCACACGGCTCAAGGCGTTGCGCACATCGTCGGCAGCCTCTACCAGGTTCTTTTTGAAGTCGAAGAACAGCAGGAACTCGGCCGATCCTTCCGAGGCTGTTGCGCGCACTTCGGTCATGCCCGAGACCGACTGCAAAGATTTTTCCACCCGGTTGAGCACTTCGCGCTCGACCGTGTCTGGCGAGGCGCCAGGGTAGGGAATGTTCACCACCAACAAGGGCATGCTGACGTCGGGCGTCTGATTGACCTTGAGATTCTTCAAGGCCAAGAGTCCCATGGCCATCAGGCCGATGATGATGACCACCATCGCCACCGGGCGGCGGACGCTGAAGTCAGACAGAAACATCTCAGCTCCTCGCGCCAGAGGCCGCCGAGGCAGCCGGCACCGCCCCCGCAGCACGCTCGGTGTAGCGCTGCCCGGGTGTCACAGATGCAGTGGGACTGCGCAAAACACGTGAGCCGGGGCTCAAACCGGAGACCACCGGGTACAGGCCAGTACGCGGATCGCGGGCACCCAACTGGACGGTCTGCCGTTGGATCTGACCGGCCTCAAGCTTCCAAACCGAGACCCCTTGACCGTCGCGCAGCAGCGCCGACTCGGGCAATGCCATATCGGCCGCGCCCGCAGTTGACACAAAGCCCTCGGTGAAAAGCCCAGCAATCAGGGGCCGCTTGGCTCCCTTGATATCCACGATTACCGCCACCTGTCGGGTCACGGGTTGCGCCACAGCATCAATACGACGTATGACACCCGCAAGCGATTCTTCCTGGCCACCGTGTACCTTCAATTGGACGGCCTGCCCGGTCTTGAGCTGCCCCACCCGCTCGGCTGCCACCATGCCTTCAAAGCGAACGCTTGTCGGGTCGATCACCTGTATGAGTTCTTTGCCTACACCCGCGGTGTCGCCTGCTGAGGTCTTGCGAGCGCTGATGACACCGTCAAAGGGCGCCTTGATTTCGGTGCGGTCGAGCTGCTGGCGGGCTGTCACCACACGGGCTTTGGCGGCAACCGTTTCACTCTGGGCGCTGTTGCGCCGCACCTCAGCGTCTTCCAGGGCCTGCAGCGAGGTCATCCCTTGGGCCTGCAGTGACTTCAAGCGCTGCCATTGCCGCTCCGTCGCCTCCAGCCCTCTGAGCGCGGCGCGCTCGGATTCCTGAGCAGATGCCAAGTTGTCGCGAAACGCCGTGTCGTCCAATTTGACGAGCAACTCGCCACGCCTGACGCTCTCACCGTTGTCCTTGAGCACACGCAAGACCACGGCTCCCACCTCGGCTCGCAAGTCCGCACGTCTCTCGGCTTGCAAAGCGCCGGAAATCACGGCCTGCGAGCCCTCGCCAGACTGTCCCACATTGGCGATGTCTTCTGCGCCCAGGATGAGGGCCACCGGGGCCGCCGTTGCAGGCGCTTCTGTCTTGGGCTTTTGGCACGCGCTCAACCCCAGCACAGCCGCCAGAGTGAACAGGCCCACGACCACACGACGGGTCGAGAAGGAGAGAAATAAGTCAAAGGCAGTCATGACATCAACCTGTGAGCGATAGGCCCAAAAGGCCAACCCGTCATCCTACGGCATGCGACAGGGCGTACTGTGCGCTAGGCGATGGGGCCTGCAGAAATTGCGACCAACGGCAAGCCAAGGCGATCAAAGGTGCGGTGAACCGACCCACTGGAGAAGATCATGGGGACGCTCGAGCACCGCATGCGCCTGCCAGGTGTGGATCGGGCCGGCATCGCCCAGATAGCCCCAGGCCGCCGCCAAGGCCGTCATGCCGGCAGCTTGACCCGCCTGGATGTCACGGCTGTCGTCGCCCACGTATACGCACAGGGGGGCTGCCACCCGGGTACGAGCGGCGGCTTCCAGCAACGGCGCCGGATGGGGCTTGGTGTGGGGGGTGGAGTCGCCTCCGATCAGAACGGCGCAGCGATGCGCCAGCGCCAAGCCCTGCACGACTCGTTGGGCCAGGGCATGGGCCTTGTTGGTCACGATGCCCCAGCGCTGCCCCTGCGCATCCAGCGCATCAAGCACGGGGGCCACCTCATCAAAGACCCGCGTGTGGATCAGAAGACGCTCGGCATACAACTCCATGAATTCCTGCCGCAAGGGCTCATACCCTGGGTCACCCGGCGCCTTGCCAAAACTGACGCGCACCATGCCGCGTGCCCCTGAACCCACCAAATGCCGATAGGCTGCCGCTGGCAAGGCCTCCAGCCCATGCCGTTCGCGTTGTGCATTGGCCGCCAAGGCCAGATCCGGCGCGCTGTCTACCAGCGTGCCGTCTAGATCGAACAGCACCAAGGCGGGTGGTGGGCGACTCGACAAGCTCAGGCATCAGGCCTTGCGACAGGCCATGAGGTAGTTGACGCTGGTGTCGTCGTTGAGCTTGTAGCGTCGCGTCAGGGGGTTGTAGCCCATGCCTCGCATGCCCTGTAGGCCCAAGCCCGCCGCCCGGCTCCAGCCGAGCAACTCGCTCGGGCGAATGAAGCGCGCATAGTCATGGGTGCCGGTGGGCAACAACTTCAAGATGTATTCGGCGCCGATGATGGCAAACAGGAACGACTTGGGGTTGCGGTTGAGCGTGGAAAAAAAGACCCAGCCACCGGGTTTGACCAACTTAGCAGCTGCTTGGACGGTAGAGGCCGGGTCGGGCACGTGTTCGAGCATCTCCATGCAGGTCACCACATCGAATGCACCGGGCGAATCCTGCGCATAGTCTTCGGCAGACACTTCGGCGTACTCGAGATTGCCAACGCCAGACTCCAAAGCGTGCAACCGGGCCACCCCCAGGGGCTTGGCCGCCAGGTCGATGCCCACCACCCGAGCGGCACGGGCGGCCATGGCCTCGGCCAGGATGCCGCCACCGCAGCCGATGTCCAGCACCGTCTTGCCTGACAGACCCGCCAGTTCGTCGATCCAGTTCAAGCGCAGCGGGGTGATTTCGTGCAGCGGGCGAAATTCGCTGTTGGGGTCCCACCAGCGGTGTGCCAACTCACTGAATTTGGCCAGCTCTTGCGCATCAACGTTGTTCATGACCTGGATTGTCAGGCAAAAGAAAAACCCCGCCGAAGCGGGGTTCTGATATCGCGAGGGCAAGGGCCCGAGGGCCCTGCGCCGATCAGCGGCGAATGGTGCGCGTACCCACCACCTCGACTTCCACGCGACGGTTCTTCGCGCGGCCCTCGGTGGTCTTGTTGTCGGCCACAGGCGCCTTGGAGCCCTTGCCTTCGGTGTACACGCGATTCTTCTCGACGCCTGCATCCACCAAGAACTTCTTGACCGCCTCAGCACGGGCAATCGAGAGTTTCTGGTTCAGGGCATCCGAGCCGGTCGAGTCGGCGTGACCCACCGCAATGATCACCTCCAACGAGATCGCCTTGGTCTTGCTGACCAGGTCGGTCAACTTGGCCTTGGCCTCGGGCTTGAGCACCGACTTGCCCGTGTCGAAGAAGGCGTCAGCTGCAAAGGTGACCTTCTCGCTCACCGGGGCCGGCGGAGCCGGGGGCGGTGGCGGAGGCGCAGTGCGCGGGGCCACAGCCGGAGGCGGCGGAGGCGGGGGAGGCGGAGGCGGCGGGGGAGCCGGACGCGGTGCGGGGGCAGGAGCCGGAGCCGGCTTCAGAGCACCATCGCAATCCTTATTGGCCGTGGCAGGCGTCCACGTGCCGGAGCGCCAGCACAGTTCGTTGGTGCCGTTTCTGACCACACCACCCGAACCGGTCTTCCAGTTGGCTTCACCGGTGGGACCCGCCTGAGCGAGCACGGCCACGGGTGCGGCGAGAGCTGCCGTTGCGAACAGCGCTGCCACCTTGTTCAGTTTTTTCATTCAATCTCCTCTCAAGGATTGCCGCAGTTGCCTGCGAAAGTCGGAAAACCAGACGGACGGGAAACCCCGACAGGCCATATGTTTACCTCTAACCGAAACATTGTGCCATAGGGCCTTTTACGCAACCAGAAATACCGCCCGGCGTGAGGCGGCTCTCGGTCACTGTTGCAGGTTAGCTACAACTAAGGCGACACCTTAGAATGCCTTTCTTTAGCGGGGCTGACAAACCCGGTCTGGCCCTGATCCCCCGATTTACTGATCCGCCCGTCTTGCGGGGCGGCACGCCGCATGAGCTCATTTGCCAAGGAAACGCTGCCCATCAGCCTCGAAGAGGAGATGCGGCGCTCTTATCTCGACTACGCCATGAGCGTGATTGTGGGCCGGGCCCTGCCCGATGCCCGCGACGGCCTCAAGCCGGTACACCGTCGGGTGCTGTTTGCCATGCACGAGCTCAACAACGACTGGAACCGCCCCTACAAGAAGAGCGCGCGCATCGTGGGCGATGTGATCGGTAAGTACCACCCCCACGGGGATACGGCGGTGTACGACACCATCGTGCGCATGGCGCAGGATTTTTCTTTGCGACACATGTTGGTGGACGGCCAGGGGAATTTTGGTTCTGTTGACGGCGACAACGCCGCGGCCATGCGCTACACCGAGATCCGGCTGGCCAAGATCGCGCACGAAATGCTGGCCGATATCGATCAGGAGACGGTCGATTTTGGGCCCAACTACG
>CAYNSW010000064.1:0-258 GCA_964400135.1 uncultured Rubrivivax sp.
GTCTCGCTGTCGTTTTACGGCATGTCCACCTTTGAAGGACCCATGATGTCCATCAAGACGGTCAATGCGCTGAGCCACTACACCGACTGGACCGTGGGCCATGTGCACTCGGGGGCCTTGGGCTGGGTAGGGCTCATTTCTATGGGCTGCCTGTACCACCTCATCCCCCGCATGTACGGAAAGAAGCAGATGTACAGCGTGCGGGCCATTGAACTGCACTTTTGGATCGCCACCATTGGCATCGTCCTGTACATCGCG
>CAYNSW010000064.1:391-6722 GCA_964400135.1 uncultured Rubrivivax sp.
ATGTTGGTGATGGCCTGGAACGTGGTGATGACGGTGCGCCACGGACGTGCTGCCATTCCCCCCGTGGCTGTGGCCCACGCTTGACCGGATTGAGGACACACCATGGCGCAAGGCTTCACTCCCCGCGGTCACGAGCGAATCGAGACCAGCAACTTCCTCATGATCGTGCTCATCTTGCTGGCCGTGGCCGTGGGCGGGCTGGTTGAGATCGTACCGTTGTTTTTTCAGCGCTCCACCACGCAACCGGTGGCTGGCTTGAAGCCGTACACCGCCCTGCAACTGGCTGGGCGCGATATCTACCTCAGAGAAGGCTGCTACAACTGCCACTCGCAGATGATCCGGCCGCTGCGTTCTGAGGTTTTGCGCTACGGCGACTACTCCAAAGCAGGCGAATTTGTGTACGACCACCCGTTTCAGTGGGGCAGTAAGCGAACCGGCCCTGATCTACACCGTGTGGGCGGTAAATATTCCGACGACTGGCACCGCCTGCATCTGGTCTCGCCCCGCGCGCTGGTGCCTGAATCCAATATGCCGGCCTACCCATGGCTGGAGTCGGCCGCAGCGCCAGCAGACGAAATGCCAGGGCGCATGAGGGCGCTGCGTCTGCTGGGCGTTCCCTATTCTGACGCCGAGATCGATCGAGCCCAGCAGGACGTGGCTGGCAAATCGGAGCTTGATGCGCTGGTGGCCTACCTGCAGGTGTTGGGCACGGCTGGACGTTGAGGAGGTCATGATGGATGTCAACGATCTTCGCAGTGCTGTCACGGTGGCAAGCTTGTGTGCCTTTTTGGCTCTGGTGGCGTGGGCTTACAGCCGCCATCGTCACAATGAATTTGATGAGGCGGCTCGGTTGCCCTTGCGCGATGAACCCACACAGGGAGAGCAGGCATGAGTGACTTTGTGTCAACGGGATGGTCGGTGTTCATCGCTGCAGTGACCGTGTTGGGGCTGCTGGCGTGCCTGGTGTTGCTGATCATCGCCAGCCGACGCAAGGTCATGGCCGACGACAACTCCACCGGTCATGTCTGGGACGAAGATCTGCGCGAGCTGAATAATCCACTGCCCAGGTGGTGGATGATCCTGTTTGTGTTGACGGTGGTGTTTTCTGGCGCCTACCTGGCGCTTTATCCCGGTTTGGGCAGCTATGCCGGTGGGTTGCGATGGTCTAGCACTGAGCAACTGAAAGTCGAGCAAGACAAGGCGCAAGCTCAGCTCCAAACGGTTTACGCCCAGTATGAGGCCATGAGCGCTGCCGACCTGATCAAAAACAGCGCAGCCATGGGCGTGGGCGAGCGGCTGTACCTCAACCATTGCGCGGCATGTCACGGCTCGGACGCCCGGGGCAGCAAGGGCTATCCCAATCTCACCGATGTCGACTGGTTGTACGGTGGATCGCACGAGGCCATCAAGCTCACCATTGCCAAAGGGCGAGCAGGCAATATGCCCGCTATGGCTGCGGCACTGGGGTCAGCCGAAGAGGTGAAAAATGTTGCGCACTATGTGCTCAGTATGTCTGGCAGCGCTCATGATGCCGTCTCAGCCCAGTTGGGTAAGGCCAAGTTCGGCGTGTGCGCCGCCTGCCATGGTGTGGATGGCAAAGGCAATCAGGCCTTAGGAGCCCCCAATCTCACCGATAACATCTGGCTGCACGGTTGGGGTGAGGCTGTGATCGTAGCGATGATCAACAACGGCAAGGTCAACCAGATGCCCGCTCACGACAATCGCTTGTCTGCCGCGCAAATTCATGTGCTGGCAGCGTACGTGATGAGTCTGTCGTCAGGTATGCAGATGGCGTCGCGCTGAGGCTGCATCCTGCGCCATTTCATCTTGCGCCGATGAGCACCGACACGATTGCGCGTGACGATGAGGCCAAGCGAGTCCAGGTGGTCTCGCTGTATCAAAAGCAGGCCAAGATCTATCCGCGATCGGTGTCTGGGCGCTACGCGCAGTGGCGATGGGTCATCGTAGGGCTCACCCAAGCGGTTTTCTACGGTTTGCCCTGGCTGCACTGGAATAACCGCCAGGCCGTTCTCTTTGATTTAGACGCCCGGCGCTTTTACATCTTTGATCTCGTCTTGTATCCACAAGACTTCATCTACCTCACTGGGCTGCTGGTCATCAGCGCCTATTTACTCTTTTTGTTCACGGCCGTGGCCGGGCGACTGTGGTGCGGTTATGCCTGTCCACAGACCGTGTACACCGAAATCTTCTTGTGGATAGAGCGTCAAGTGGAGGGAGACCGCATCGCCCGCATGCGGCTCGATGCGGCACCGTGGTCCATGCACAAGTGGGCGAAGAAGGCGCTCAAGCACGGCTTGTGGATTGGATTGGGTCTGTGGACGGGTTTTACCTTTGTGGGCTACTTCACGCCCATACAAGCGCTGTGGGCCGAGGCCTTCACGATGGACTTTGGGCCCTGGGAATGGTTCTGGGTGATTTTTTACGGCTTTGCCACCTACGGCAACGCCGGTTGGATGCGAGAACAGGTGTGCAAGTACATGTGCCCGTACGCACGGTTTCAAAGTGCCATGTTCGACAAAGACACCTTAGTGGTGAGTTACGACGAGGAGCGCGGCGAGCCGCGTGGCTCTCGTTCACGCCATACCGATCATCGCGGCAAGGGACTCGGCGACTGTATCGATTGCGGCTTGTGCGTGCAGGTTTGCCCCACGGGGATCGATATCCGCAAGGGCCTGCAATATGAATGCATCGGGTGTGCGGCCTGCGTGGATGTGTGTAACGAGGTGATGGACAAGATGGCCTACCCCAGGGGGCTGGTGCGCTATGCCACCGAAAACAGTCTCCTGCAGCGCTGGCCCGATGCGCGTATCTGGTCGCGAGTTCTGCGCCCCCGAGTCATCATCTACTCGGGCGTGTTGTTGCTGATTGTGACTGGCTTGTTCGCCAGCCTCTGGTGGCGGGTGCCGTTTCGTGTGGATGTTGTACGCGATCGTGTGGCATTGGCCCGCCCGGTGGTCAATGGCGGTCTGGAAAATGGCTACCGCTTGGTGGTGATGAACGCCACAGAAGTGCCTCAGACCTATCAGGTGCAGGTGCAGGGGTTGGCAGGCATTGGGGTGGTGGGGCGTGATGCGATCGAGGTGGGTCCTGCCCAATCACGCGCCTTACCCGTGTCTGTGCAAATTCCTGCTGCCACGGTGCAGTCGACCCCTGCGGGCGTGCACCCCATCGAGTTTCGCATTGAGCGGCATGCCCAGGGTGAGTTGCCTGCGGTGCAGGTTCGCGAAAAGTCAACATTTGTCCTTACGAGGTAGCTCATGAGTCAACGTTTGTCCTCCCGCGCCTCGCCGTGGTGGGCCTATCCCATGGTGTGGTTGGTCATCGCCGGGCCGTTGCTGGTGGTGGTGGCCGGCGTCATCACGGCAGTCATTGCCATTCGCGGGGCCGACCCGGTGGTCAGCACCGAATCGTCACAAGCCCGTGATCGCCCGGCCGTCCAAGGCCGCAACCATGCCGTCACACCCCCTGCGGGTGGGGCGATGCCTTCCCGCTAAGGATTGCCATGTCGGCCATGTTCAATGTCATCCGCTCGCTCAGTGTTCTGTGGCCTTCGTTTGTCACCGCTGGCGTGCTGGAGATGCTGGTATTTGCCGTCATCGACCCCGAGATGCTACAGGTCACCCATGGGGGGCCGTTGAACCTCTCCACCCAGGCCATTTATTCGCTGACCTTCTTCGTCTTTTGGGGAGTGGTCTCGATTGGGGGATGGGTCACGGCTATTTTGGCCCAGCAAGTGACACCACGACGCGATTAGCATGGGGAGCGATGGATGAGACCTTGCAAGGCCTGGGCGTCCAGTACCTTGATCTCTCGTTGGCGGACCTCCAAGATGCCTTCGGCTTGCATCCGTGAAAAAGTCCTGCTGACTGTCTCCAGCTTCAGCCCCAGGTAGCTGCCGATTTCTTCACGCGACATGCGCAGCATGAGCTCGCGCTGAGAGTAGCCTCGGGCATGCAGTCTTTGGGTCAGGTTGACCAGAAAGGCCGCTAACCGCTCCTCGGCTCGCATGCTGCCCAGCAGCAGCATCACGCCGTGATCACGCACGATCTCACGGCTCATGATCTTGTGGAAGACGCGCTGCAAGTCTATCAACTCATGCGACAGACTCTCCAGCTGCTGGTAGGGAATGACGCACACGCTGGAGTCTTCCAGTGCCACGGCATCACAAGCGTGCCGATGGGTGCTGATGCCATCAAGTCCCAGCAACTCGCCTGCCATTTGAAAGCCAGTCACCTGGTCCCGGCCGTCTTCCAGCGTGACACAGGTCTTGAAAAAACCTGTCCGCACTGCATACAGCGCATCGAAGGCATCGCCCAGCTGGAACAGGGTCTGCCCGCGAGGAACAGACTTTCGCGTGGCCACCAGTTCGTCGAGTCGGGTGATCTGCTCGCTCGACAAGCCCACTGGCAGGCACAGCTCGCGCAGATTGCAACTCGAGCAGGCGGCCTTGAACGGCTCAAGCTTCAGGGCAGTGGCAGCAGCGGGCATTGTGCAGAGTATTGAGTTAGGTCAAGGTCTGTGGTGCATGTATTGCGCACAGTCTAGCCACACGATCTAACGCCCGGCTTGCAGCACCCTGGCCAAAACCCGACCCATGGAACTCACCCTTATTTTGGCGGCTGCCGCCTTGGCGGTGGCGGGGTGGCCCCACTGCGCGGCCATGTGCGCGCCGGCCTGCGCTGCCGTGCTGCAAAGTCCGGCACGGGTGTCAGGGCCCGTAATTCCAATCTCACCTGCCTGGAGCCCTGGGGGCGTGGCACTACCACCATTGGCATTTCACCTTGCACGTATCGTGAGCTACAGCTTGGTTGGGGCACTGGCTGCCGCCGGGTTGGGCATCCTGGAGTCTTGGGCCCGGCTGGCCCCCTGGATAAGACCCTTGTGGGCAATGCTGCATGCGGTCACCGCAACGCTGGGTCTTTGGCTGCTCATCACCGGACGGCAGCCGGGATGGATGGCGCGCATAGGCACCACGCCGCGATTCCAAGACTCGCCTCGGAGCACGCACGCCGGTGCAGGCCGCCATACCCGGCGTTTGGTCAACGCCCCATGGGGCGCGTTGGCCGCAGGTGGCGCGTGGGTGGCCTGGCCTTGTGGTTTGCTGCAATCTGCGCTCGTGGTGGCGGCCTTAGGCAATACGGCTTGGATGGGCGCTGCCACCATGGCCACATTTGGCCTGATCACGGCCGCGGCGTTGCACCTCGCCCCTTGGGTGCTGCACCAAGTGGGTCGCACCAGGACGGGGATGGCCCAGGGCGCCGCGGTACGGTTGGCAGGCGGGCTCATGGTGGCCGGTTCAGGGTATACCCTAGGTCATGACGTCTGGCGGCGGGTAGCGCAAATCTGTGGGTGGTAGGGGCAATAAAGGTGTAACCCCCAAGAAAAAGCCCGGCAGAGCCGGGCTTTTTTGAAGGGAAGCGGACTGAAAACAGCCCGAATCCGAAGCAGGGCGTTAAAACCCTGCGTCAGATTACGACTTCTTCTTCTCGTCCTTCTTGGCGTCCTTCTTCTCGTCCTTCTTGGCCTCAGCCTTAGGAGCGTCCTTCTTGGCGTCCTTCTTCTCATCCTTCTTGGGATCAGCAGCGTAGGCGCCAACGGCGAACAGGGCGGCCACGAGGGCGGCGAGGAACTTGGTCATGATGATTTCCTTTCGAAAGGGTTAGAAATGTCACCTTCCCACATGGCGGAAGGTTGACCCTCTAACGCCCGGGCTGGTCAGTTCGTTGACAGGAGTCAACCCTAGAATTGTAGCTTTCGTTTACTGGCGCCTGTCTGACAGGCACTTCCACCCATGTACCAACACGTCAAAGTCCCCGCCGGCGGCCAAAAAATCACCGTCAACGCCGATTTTTCGCTCCAGGTTCCCGCTCACCCCATCATTCCTTACATTGAGGGTGACGGCACGGGTTTTGACATTACCCCGGTCATGATCAAGGTGGTAGACGCTGCAGTGGCCAAGGCGTACGGCGGCAAGCGGCAGATCCACTGGATGGAGATTTACGCTGGCGAAAAGGCCACCCGGGTCTACGGCCCCGACGTGTGGTTGCCCGAGGAAACCCTGAGCATCCTCAAAGAGTACGTGGTGTCCATCAAAGGCCCTCTGACCACCCCAGTAGGTGGGGGCATCCGGTCCTTGAACGTGGCGCTTCGCCAGGAACTGGACCTGTATGTGTGCCTGCGCCCCATTCAGTACTTCAAGGGCGTGCCCAGCCCCCTCAAAGAGCCCGAGAAGACCCACATGGTGATCTTCAGAGAAAATTCCGAAGACATCTACGCCGGCATTGAGTACGAGGCCGAGTCTGACAAAGCC
>CAYNSW010000065.1:0-6590 GCA_964400135.1 uncultured Rubrivivax sp.
CCCATGGCGATGCCGGCCACGTGCGCTTTCATGGGCACACCCGCATCCATCAGAGCCAAGCAGCCACCGCACACCGAGGCCATGGACGAGCTGCCATTGCTTTCGGTGATTTCGCTGACCACGCGCAGCGTGTAAGGAAACTCATCGCGCGAAGGCAGAGCCGCCACCAAGGCCCGCTTGGCCAGACGGCCGTGACCGATTTCACGACGCTTGGGGCTGCCCACGCGGCCGGTCTCGCCAGTGGCAAACGGTGGCATGTTGTAGTGCAGCATGAAGCGGTCTTCAAACTCTCCAGACAGCGCATCTATGCGCTGGGCATCACGCTCGGTTCCCAGTGTGGCCACCGCCAGGGCCTGGGTTTCACCACGGGTGAACAGTACCGAGCCGTGGGTGCGAGGCAGCACCGAAGCGCGAATTTCGATGGGGCGAACCGTGCGCGTGTCGCGTCCGTCGATGCGGGGTTCACCGGCCAGAATCTGGCTGCGCACAATGCGCGCTTCAATTTCAAACAGCAACGCCTCCACCTTGACTTCGTCAAAGTCAGCGCCTTGGGCCTTGAGCCCTTCCTTGGTGGCTGCATACGCCTCGCGGCAGGCTTGGGTACGCGACTGCTTGCTGCGGATTTGGTAGGCAGCGCGCAGAGGCCCTTCGGCCAATGCGGTGACCTGAGCGATGAACGATTCGTCTTTGGCCGGGGGCGACCACACACCGGCAGACTGCCACTCGGGCTTGCCGGCCTCACGAACCAGATCGTTGATGGCGGCAATCGCCACATTGCCCATGTCGTGGCCGTAGACCACTGCACCCAACATGATCTCTTCGCTCAGCTGCTGAGCCTCTGACTCCACCATCAGCACGGCGGCTTGCGTGCCGGCCACCACCAGGTCCATCTGGCTTTCGGCCAGTTGCGCCTTGCCGGGGTTGAGCACGTACTGGCCGTTGACATAGCCCACCCGCGCGGCACCGATGGGGCCGTTAAAAGGAATGCCGCTGATGGACAGGGCGGCGCTGGAGGCGATCATGGCCGCGATGTCAGCCTGAACTTCAGGGTTCAAGCTCAAAACGTGAACGACCACCTGCACTTCGTTGAAGAACCCGTCTGGAAACAGAGGGCGAATGGGGCGGTCGATCAGCCGGCTGGTGAGGGTTTCCAATTCGCTGGGACGACCCTCGCGCTTGAAAAAGCTGCCCGGAATCTTGCCCGCCGCATAGGTCTTTTCGATGTAATCGACTGTGAGCGGAAAAAAGTCCTGCCCCGGCTTGGCATTCTTGGCGGCCACCACGGTGGCCAGCACCACGGTGCCTTCTATATCGACCAGTACGGCGCCGGTGGACTGGCGCGCAATTTCGCCAGTTTCCATGCGGACCTGATGCGACCCCCATTGAAACGACTTGGTCACTTTGTTGAACATACTCATGAATAACTCCAGAAAAAACAAACGCGAAACTTCCCGGCGTCTATCGGGCTGGAGTCTTTCGCTGAGGGCAACAATGCCATTCCAGGGCGACTGGGCGAGCGCTTAAGAGCAGTCGCCTTGGAATGACACAGCAGTTGCGCCAACGTCAGAAACTCCGAGGCCGTCTGGTGACGCCACCCTTGCTTGCAGCACGGGCGCGTCACCAAGCGGTTGATCATGTTTTTACTTGCGCAGACCCAGCTTTTGGATGAGCGCGGTATAGCGGTCGGCGTCCTTGGCCTTGAGGTAAGACAACAGGCGCTTGCGTTGGTTGACCATCTTGAGCAGGCCACGACGACCGTGGTGGTCTTTGGCGTGGGTCTTGAAATGGGGTGTGAGCTCGTTGATGCGAGCCGTCAGCAGGGCCACTTGGACCTCGGGAGAGCCCGTGTCTTTGGCGCCACGCGCATGGGATTGGATGATGTCGGCCTTTTGGGCAGCAGAAGCAGTCATATCGATTTCCTCAAAAACGGAAGCCGCATGACCGCGCTCAGACGACGCCAGCCCGACGGTTTCCTGTCACCACTTGCGAACGCGGGTGAAACCGACCCGCGCCGTGCGAAAAAGCGTGGAAGACCACGCAACCGTGAATTGTATCCCCTATAGCGCTTCTGACCAAGCCCCCGACCCTAGGCCGACAAGTCTTGCAAGGGCCAGCGGGGCAGAACGTCGAAGGCCCGAGACGTTGGTGCCGCCAGCCCAAAGGCTCGAACCCGCATGGCAGCGGCCCAGGCGATCATGGCACCGTTGTCGCCGCACCACGCCAGATGCGGGAAGACCACCTGGGCGCCCCGGCCCTCCACCTCGGCGTGCAAAACCTCACGCAGTCGGGCATTGGCTCCCACCCCGCCGGCGACCACCAGGCGCGCGCAGTGCGTCGCATCCAAAGCCCGAAGGCTCTTGTGCACCAACACGTCCACAATGGCCTCTTGGGTGGCTGCCGCCAAGTCGGCACGTTGCTGCTCGCTGGGTTGGTCTCCCCAACGCTTCCACTGGGTGGAAACGGCGGTTTTCAGTCCGGCAAAGGAAAAATCCAGGTCGGTCGAGTGCAGCAAGGGCCGCGGCAGGCGAACCGCCTGCGCACGGCCTTGCTGCGCCAGGCGGGACAAGGCGGCGCCGCCGGGGTAGCCCAGGCCCAGCAACTTGGCGCTCTTGTCAAAGGCCTCTCCGGCCGCATCGTCGATCGTCTCGCCCAGGAGGACATAACGCCCCACTTCAAGCACGTGCAGCAATTGCGTGTGGCCGCCCGAGACCAACAGGGCGACAAATGGAAACTCCAGCGAGGGTGTGGAGAGGAAAGGCGACAGCAAGTGCCCTTCGAGATGGTGAATACCCTGGGCCGGCTTGCCCAAAGCGGTGGCCAAGGCTTGTGCGAATCCAGCCCCCACAAGCAACGCCCCCGCCAAGCCCGGTCCGCGGGTGTAGGCCACCAGATCCACATCGGCCAGCGTCCGTTGCGCCTCAGACAGTACCGCTCGGGTCAGGGGGATGAGACGACGGATGTGGTCGCGCGAGGCCAGCTCGGGCACCACCCCGCCGTAGTCGTTGTGCATGGCAGCCTGCGTATGCAAGGCATGCGACAACAGCAGTGGGGCCGGCGCAGGAGAGGCATCGACCAAGGCCACACCCGTTTCATCACAAGACGATTCGATTCCCAGGATGAGCATGGGGAAGTCGCCTGCCAATCAATGGCGATCAGTGATTTTCGCGCGCGTGATTGATCGAGTACTTGGGAATCTCGATCGTGATGTCGCGGTCGCTGAGGATGGCCTGGCAAGACAAGCGCGAGGTGGGCGTCAGACCCCAGGCTCTATCCAGCATGTCTTCTTCGGCTTCATCCAGGGGGCCCAGGGAGTCGAATCCCTCACGCACCACGACGTGGCAAGTGGTGCAGGCACAACTCATCTCACAGGCGTGCTCGATGGGAATACCGTTATCGAGCAAGGCTTCACACACCGACGTGCCGCGGGGGGCCTCGATGGTGTCCCCCTGGGGGCAATATTCGGCGTGGGGAAGGATGCGGATGATGGGCATGGGGGTTACAGGTCCTCAACTCGACGCCCGGTCAGGGCGGTGCGGATGCCGCGATTCATGCGTTCGGCGGCGAAGGATTCGGTGGCCTGGGACAAGACCTCGGTGGCCTGCTTAATAGCGCGCACATCGAGCCCCGCCGCAGCGGCGCGGGCCGCCATCAGGGCCTCGTCAATGACCGCACGCTCAGCCGTCACGAGCAAATCGCCATCGGCAGACAAGGCCGCCTCTACAGCCAGCACCAAGCGCTGCGCCTCCACCCGGGCCTCTTGAAGTTGCCGCGCCTGCATATCGTCTTGCGCATGGGCAAACCCCTCTTGGAGCATGCGAGCTACCTCGTCATCGGCCAGACCATAGCTGGGCTTGACCGTGACGCTGGCGTGCACACCGCTGATTTGCTCTTGGGCGCCCACACTGAGCAGTCCGTCTGCATCCACCTGGAAGGTCACGCGAATGCGCGCGGCGCCGGCGGCCATGGGGGGGATGCCGCGCAACTCAAAGCGCGCCAGGCTGCGGCAATCGGCGACCAAGTCGCGCTCGCCTTGCACCACATGGACCGCCAAGGCGGTTTGTCCGTCCTGGTAAGTGGTGAAGTCCTGTGCTTTGGCCACAGGAATGGTGGTGTTGCGGTCGATGATGCGCTCGACCACGCCGCCCATGGTCTCCAAGCCCAAGGACAGGGGCACCACATCGAGCAACAAGGCGCTGTCGGGTCCGGTGTGACCTGCGAGGGCGCTGGCCTGCAAGGCAGCGCCCAGCGCCACCACCTCATCGGGGTTGACGTCGGTCAACCCAGGGCGACCAAAGAGGCTGTGTACCGCCTCTTGCACCATCGGCATGCGCGTGGAGCCACCCACCAGCACCACGCCTTGCACATCGTCGCTTTGGCAATGGGCGTCGCGCAATACGCGTCGCACCACCTTGATTGTGCGTTCAACCAAGGTCTGAGACGAGGTGTGCAGATCAGCACGGCTGAGCGAGAGCTTGACCGTCTGACCGGCCACCTCGCATTCAAAGGGTGCCACTTGGGCCGAGCTGAGCGCTTCCTTGGCAGCGCGTGCTGCCACTTGCAACCCCCTGCGATCGGCTGGCGTCACCGGCTGTACCCCCGTGAGCTCCAACACCCGTCGCACCAGGGCCGCATCGAAGTCATCGCCACCCAAAGCGGAATCCCCGCCGGTGGCCACCACCTCAAACACACCCCCGGTCAGGCGAAGGATCGAGATATCAAAGGTGCCGCCACCCAAGTCGTAGACGGCATACAGCCCTTCCCGCCCGTGCTCGAGGCCGTAGGCCAAAGCCGCCGCCGTGGGCTCGTTGATCAATCGCAAAACATTCAAGCCCGCCATGCGGGCGCTGTCCTTGGTGGCTTGACGCTGCGCATCATCAAAATAAGCGGGAACCGTGATGACAGCTCCGAAGAGTTCATCGCCTAAGGAGTCTTCTGCACGCTGCCGCAAGGTGGCCAGAATTTGAGCCGAGATCTCCACAGGCGACTTCACGCCTTGCCGGGTGTCCAGGGCCACCATGCCTGGCCGGTCGACAAACTGATAAGGCAGGTGACCCACGGAGCCCAGATCGGCCAGGCTGCGGCCCATGAATCGTTTGACCGAGACGATGGTGTTGGCGGGGTCCGTGACCTGATGCTCGACGGCCGGGTACCCGATATCGCATCCGCCATCACTGCGGTAGCGAACGACCGATGGCAGGATCACGCGGCCTTGGGCATCGGGCAAGCACTCGGGCACGCCATGCCTGAGCGCGGCCACTAGCGAGTGAGTGGTGCCCAAATCAATGCCCACAGCCAATTTGCGTTGGTGGGGATCTGGCGATTGTCCGGGCTCGGAAATTTGCAGCAACGCCATGGCCTCAACCTCCGGGACCCAGATCGTCGAGGCGTCGATCGATGTCTTGTGTAAACCGATCCAAAAAGAGCAGGCAACGCACGGTTTGCGCAGCGGCCGCTGCGTCTTGCTGGACATCAAGCTCTTGCTCCAAGCGCTGTAGCAATTCGCCTTCCACACCGCGGACCTCTTGGTGCAGAGCGTGAACCTCGGATGCGCAGCGGGCTTCTTCGAGCGCCTCGCGCCAGGCCCACTGCTGCTGCAAAAACGCCTCGGGCATGGCGGTGAGGGACTCCGCCTGAATCGGTGCGCCACCCAATTCACACAAATAGGCCGCGCGGCGCACTGGGTGGCGCAGGCGTTGGTGGGCCTCGTTCAAGCGCACACTCCACTGGGTGGCCAGGCGCTGAGCAGCCGCACCCTCACCGACATGCCGATCGGGGTGGACCTGAGCTTGCAACAGGCGCCATTGCGCATCCAAGACAGCCCGGTCCTGCGCGTACCGGCGTGGCACGCCCAGAATGGCAAAGTCGTCGTCACCCAGGCTGAGGCGAGGAAGCTGCGTGCTGTGGCTGGGTGGGGCAATGTGCGACGAAGACATGAGCGATGCAAACAGAAGGCGCGGCTGGAACCGCGCCTTCAAAGTCGGGGAAACGCCGGACTCAGACGCGGAAGGACTCTCCGCAGCCGCAGCGGTCCTTTTCTCGTGGGTTGTGAAACTTGAAGCCCTCATTGAGGCCTTCACGAACGAAATCAAGCTCGGTGCCGTCGATGTAGGGAAGGCTCTTGGGGTCGACCAGAACCTTCACACCGTGGTCCTCGAACACATGGTCTTCGGCGCTGACCTCATCGGCGTATTCCAGCTTGTAGGCCAGGCCCGAACAGCCGGTGGTCTTCACGCCCAGGCGAACGCCTACGCCTTTTCCCCGTCGCGTGAGATACCGACTCACGTGACGCGCAGCCGCTTCGGTCAGGGTGACAGCCATATCGTTGAGCCGATGGATACCCAGTGCGATCAATGCGCCTGCGACGCTTCTTGCGCCGTCTCGGCAGCGCCAGCGTGTTTGGCCTGGTAATCCTTGACCGCAGCCTTGATGGCATCTTCGGCCAGGATGGAGCAGTGAATCTTCACGGGGGGCAGCGCCAACTCCTGGGCGATCTGCGTGTTCTTGATACCCATGGCTTCGTCTAGGGTCTTGCCCTTGACCCACTCGGTGACCAGCGAGCTTGAGGCAATGGCCGAGCCGCACCCATAGGT
>CAYNSW010000066.1:0-6552 GCA_964400135.1 uncultured Rubrivivax sp.
CGCTTCAGGGATTCGAACCCCGGACCTGCGGATTATGATTCCGTCGCTCTAACCGACTGAGCTAAAGCGCCGTATGGTGCAGTATATCGCCTTTGGCCTGAACCCTTGTCTTGAAAACTCAAATCGTCATTGTGGGCGGCGGTGCCGCTGGGCTGGTGTTGGCTCGAAAGCTGGGCGCGCAGCGGGATCGAGATCGACACGACGTGATCTTGGTCGATCGCAATCCCACCCATGTGTGGAAGCCTTTGCTGCATGAGGTGGCCACGGGCTCACTGGACGCCAACCTCGACGAAGTGGGCTACCGCAATCACGGACACCGCTGGGGGTATCGGTTTTTCCTGGGCTCGCTAGACGGCATAGACCGGGATGCTCGCGAGGTCATGATTGCGCCCATTCGAGATGAAGACGGCAGCGAGCTGATTTCAGCTCACCGCATTCGCTACGACATCTTGGTGTTGGCGTTTGGTTCCATCTCCAACGATTTTGGCGTGCCCGGAGTGGGGCAGCACTGTCTGTTCTTGGATACCCGCGCGCAGGCAGACCGCTTCCGTCAACGATTGCTCAACCAGTGCTTGCGCGTCTCTCGAAGCCTTGGGCGCGACCCCAAGGCCGACGCCCGGGTTCGGGTGGCCATTGTGGGTGCAGGCGCCACGGGTGTGGAACTCAGTGCGGAGTTGTTCAACGCAGCTTCCGGGCTGCGTCACTACGGGCTGGAGGGGTTCGATGATCAGCGGCTCGAGGTGACCCTGCTCGAATCGGGCCCGCGCATCCTGCCCGCCTTGCCGGAGCCCTTGGCCCATGCGGCTCAGGCAGAGCTCATCCAGCTGGGGGTGAATGTCAAGACCGCATCCCAGGTGGTGGCGGTGGAGCCGGGCTGTTTGAAGACAGCCAACGGCGGCGTCATTCAAGCCGATTTGCTGGTGTGGGCTGCCGGGGTCAAAGGGCCCGACCTGGTGGAGCGCCTGCCGGGATTGGAGATGACCCCCAACCGGCAGTTGGTGGTTCGCCCCACGCTTCAAAGTACCTCCGACGATCGAATCTTTTGTATCGGGGACTGCGCATTCTTCCGCCCGGGGCCGCAGGCAGCACCGGTTCCGCCGCGCGCGCAGTCGGCCGCACAAATGGCCGAGGTGGCTCACGCCAATGTGTGGCGGCTGCTACAAGGCAAGACGCTCAAAGCGTTTACTTACCGTGACTACGGCTCCTTGGTGTCGTTGAGCCGATATTCCACGGTGGGCAGCCTGATGGGCAATCTCGTGGGCGGGCGCATGGCCCTTGAGGGCCGCTTGGCGCGGTTGGTCTATGTGAGCCTGTATCGCAAACACCTCTTGGCGGTACACGGATTCTTGCGCGGCGTCCTGCTCATTTTGGTGGGGCACGTCAACCAAGTCGTGCGACCCCGGCTCAAGCTGCACTGAGCAGCCGGCCCGACGCATCCTCACCTCGCGCCCAACCGGACCTGGCATGTTTGGATTTTTCAAAAAGAAGGCCCCAGCGCAGCAGCCTCAAGCGCTCGACGCCCAAGACGAGCCCGGCCAGCGGCAGGGATGGATATCGCGCTTGCGGCAGGGGCTGCGCAAGACGGGATCGAGCCTGGCCGAGGTCTTCACCGGCACACGCATCGACGAGACCTTGTACGAGGAGCTGGAGACGGCATTGCTCATGGCCGACACGGGGGTGGCAGCCACGCAGTACCTGTTGGGGGATCTGCGAGAGCGCGTCAAACGGGAGCAAGCCCGGGATCCTGCCGCTGTCAAGGCATTGCTGGTCGATGCCTTGACCGATTTGCTCCTGCCCTTGCAGCGACCCCTCGAGTTAGAGGCGGCGCCGCCCACGGTCATCATGGTGGTGGGCGTCAATGGAGCGGGCAAGACCACCAGTATCGGTAAGCTCACGCATCATCTGGCACACGCTGGGCAGAAGGTGTTGTTGGCGGCGGCCGACACCTTTCGAGCGGCAGCCCGAGAACAACTGTTGGCGTGGGGCGACCGCAACCATGTCGATATCGTCAGTCAGGAAGGCGCAGACCCATCAGCGGTGAGCTTTGATGCGGTCACCGCAGGTCGGGCGCGCGGATGCGACGTGGTCATTGCCGACACGGCGGGGCGCTTGCCCACCCAGACGCATCTGATGGAGGAACTGCGCAAGATCCGCCGCACCATCGCCAAGGCGCAGGAGGGGGCGCCCCATGAGGTCATTTTGGTCGTGGATGGCAACACCGGTCAAAACGCCCTGGCCCAGCTCAAGGCTTTCGATGAGGCGGTCGGTGTGACGGGCGTGGTGGTCACCAAGCTCGACGGCACCGCCAAAGGAGGCGTCTTGGCGGCGATGGCCCGGTGGCGTGAGCAGGCACAACGGCCAGTAGCGGTTTACTTCATCGGCGTTGGCGAGACGCTGCAAGACCTGCAGACCTTTGACGCCAGGGAGTTCGCCCAGGCCCTGGTGCAGTAACGCGGCCTAGCGAGGCATACCGGGGAATCCGCCGCCCATGCGCTTGAGCATCTTCATCAGACCGCCGCCTTTCATCTTTTTCATCATGCCCTGCATTTGCTCAAACTGATTGAGCAGGCGGTTGACTTCTTGGACGGCTACGCCGGCACCGGCGGCGATGCGCCGTTTGCGCGAAGCCTTGATCAAATCGGGTTTGCGCCGCTCCAAGGGCGTCATGGCGCAGATGATGCCTTCCATGCGGCGCACGTCACGCTCGGCTCGTTGCATATCGGCCTGGCTGGCTTTGGCCGCCAGTTGGCTGGGCAGCTTGTCCATGAGCTGAGACAGCCCGCCCATCTTCTTCATCTGCGTGACTTGGGCCAGGAAGTCGTTCAGGTCAAAGCCGTCCCCGCTTTGCAACTTGGCGGCCATTTTCTGCGCGGCGGCGACGTCAACCCCTTTGGTGACCTCTTCCACCAGAGCCACGATGTCTCCCATGCCCAGTACGCGACCGGCATGACGCTCGGCATCGAAGGCCTCCAAGCCCTCAATCTTTTCCGACACGCCGGCAAACTTGATCGGCACCCCCGTCATCTGCCGCACAGACAGGGCCGCGCCGCCACGTGAGTCGCCATCAAGCTTGGTGAGCACCACGCCTGTGAGGGGCAGGGCCTGGGCAAACGCCCGCGCCGTGTTGACCGCATCTTGGCCCTGCATGGCGTCCACCACGAACAAGGTCTCGACCGGTTGCAACACCTCATGAAGCTGCGCGATCTCGGCCATCATGGCCTCGTCAACCGCCAGTCGACCGGCGGTGTCCACAATGAGCACGTCAAAGTAGTGGCGTCTGGCGTGGTCCAGCGCACCCAGCGCGATCTCTCGGGGCTTTTGCTGCGCAGTGCTTGCAAACCACTGGGCCCCGGCCTGCGCCGAGACTACCTTGAGTTGCTCGATGGCCGCTGGCCGATAGATGTCTGCCGAGACGGTCAGCACCTTCTTGCGGCGCTTGTCGATGAGGTATTTGGCCAGCTTGGCGGTGGTGGTGGTTTTGCCTGCCCCCTGCAAGCCGGCCATCAATATGACGGCTGGCGGCTGGGTGGCCAGCCGAATGTCGGAGGCCGTGGATTTGAGCTCACCGGACTCGTCGACCTCGCCCATCGTGCGAATCAGCTCTTTGTGCACGATCCCCACCAGGGCTTGTCCGGGGTTTAACGAGCCCACGACCTCCTGGCCCAGGGCCTTGTCCTTCACGCGTGCGATGAACTCGCGCACCACCGGCAGGGCCACATCGGCCTCTAGCAGGGCCATCCGCACCTCGCGCAGCATCTCCTGGGCGTTGGTCTCGGTGATGCGGGCCTGTCCCCGCATGGTTTTGACCAGGCGCGACAGTCTGTCGGTGAGGGAGGAAGCCATGGGGGATCAAGGCGACGCTGCGGGGGTGGCAGACGCCGGGTGCCGAAAGTACACTGTGCCCATGAGTTTACCTTCGGGTACTGCAGCGCTGGCCGTGTGGATGTTGCCTGCCTTGGCGTGCGCAGCTTATGCCCTGGCCGCAGCCTCGCCACCCTTGCGAGCGACCTGGGCCCAGGCCGGCATGGGGGCGGGCATTCTGGCGCATGCCGCTTGGCTGGCGCTCGATATGGCCGCCACCACCGCCAGCGGCTCGGGAGTGCGTTTGGGATTCGGCCCGGTGACCTCCCTGACGGCCTGTTTGGTGTTGATCGTTCATGCCGTGGAAAGCCGCTTCGTGCAACTGCCTGCCGTGCGGCGGGTGTTGGCCGTGGTGGGGGGGTTATCGGTGCTGGTGGCCCTGGCATTTCCGGGCGAGCTGCGCTTGTTGGGCTCACCGTGGGCACCCGTCCATTGGCTGCTTGGCGTGGCGGCCTACGGCCTGTTTGGCGCCGCGGTCTTGCACGCGCTGCTGCTTGACGGCGCAGACCGTCGCCTGCGGATGCGACGGGGCGGTCCTTGGGGCCTGTACGGCATGCCGCTGCTGCAGCTTGAGCGGCTGACCTTCGTTTTCGTGCAGGCGGGCTTTGTGGTGTTGTCAGCCGCCATCGCCTTGGGTGTGTTCACCACTTCGCACTGGAGATGGGACCACAAGACCGTCTTGTCTTTGCTGGGGTGGGCGATTTTTGCGGCCCTCTTGGTGGGCAGGCGATGGCGCGGCTGGCGTGGCCAACGGGCCACGCGCTGGTTGTACGCGGGAACCTTGGTTTTGCTCTTGGCCTACGTGGGCTCTCGGTTTGTCATGGAAGTGTTGCTGGGCCGCTCTGCCGCGGCGGGGATGTGAGTTTCAAGTGATGAAATATGTCCTGGTGGCGCTGGTGTTGGCCGTGGCGGTGTGGGTGTTGCTGGCCCGAGCTCGCCGAGTCAAACCCAAGTCGCCGCAACCGCCCCCGCCACCGTCTGCCAGTGGCACCTCTAGCCCTGAAGACCCGGCCAGCGTGCCGATGGTGGCCTGCTGCCATTGCGGCGTGCATCTGCCCCAGTCGGACGCCGTATTCAGCCTGGAAGGCCAGCCGTTTTGCAGCGCAGAGCACCAGCGCGCTGGGCCGCGCAAGGGCTGAAAACCCCTAGTGTGGCGAGAACGTTGCGCCATGGGGCAAATCCCGAGATCAACACTACCCGTAGTGCCTTGTGAGCAACACAAGCCCCATATATAGTGTAGGCTCTAGCCCTCACCGGCATGAATCACCTTCCCGCACCGGAGGCGTTTCTCAGGAGGCCACCGACCCACAGGCCTCTCCCGTTTCATCAAAATTCGGTCGATTGGCAAGTGTGTCTTGCCGGTCATCGCAGGAAGAACTTTCGCGAGCATTTTTGTGATCAGTCATCAAGGGGAATACATGCAGACCATGACGCTCTCGGGACAGGAGGCCAGCCTCACACCCAGAATGTCTACCGAGGCGAGCGCCGCGGCCACGTCGGCCTACACGGCCTACCAGATCATCCGCCGCAACGGCGCGGTGGTGTCCTTCGAGCCCAACAAGATAGCCGTGGCGCTGATGAAGGCCTTTTTGGCGGTCCATGGCACGCAGGGGGCAGCCTCGGCCAGCGTGCGTGAGACCGTGGATCGCCTCACCGAGTTGGTGGTACGCGGCTTACTGCGTTCTCGCCCAGGTGGCGGCACGTTTCACATTGAAGATGTACAAGACCAGGTCGAACTTGGGCTGATGCGCGGTGGTCACCACGAAGTCGCGCGTGCCTACGTGCTGTACCGCGACCGTCGGGCTCAAGAGCGCGCCAAGCAGCAACCCGCGCAGGCGCCGATCCAGTCTGCAGAAATCCACGTCACCGATGGCAGCCAGCGCGTGGCGTTGGACATGCAGGCCTTGTCCAGATTGGTGGAGGCCGCCTGCGCCGGTTTGGGCGATGACGTGCGGCCCGAGCCCATCTTGGCAGAAACCCGCCGCAATCTGTACGACGGCGTGCCCATGGATGAGGTGTTCAAGGCCGCTATCCTGGCAGCGCGCACCCTCCTGGAAAAGGAGCCCGGCTACACACGCGCCACGGCCCGCCTGCTCATGCACACCATTCGCCGTGAGATTTTGGGCGAGAACGCCAACACCGCCGACATGGCCGCGGCGTATGCCAGCTATTTCCCCGGGTTCATCAAGCAAGGCGTTCAGGCCGAACTGCTAGATGACAAGCTGCTGCAGTTCGACTTGGCCCGCCTTGGCGCGGCCCTCAAGCCCGAGCGCGACCTGCAGTTTGACTATCTGGGTCTGCAAACGCTGTACGACCGCTACTTCTTGCATATCGACGAGCGTCGAATCGAAATGCCCCAGGCTTTCTTCATGCGTGTGGCCATGGGCCTGTCGTTGGGCGAAATCGACCGCGAGGCCCGAGCCATAGAGTTTTACGAGGTCCTCTCGAGCTTTGACTTCATGTCCAGCACCCCGACACTGTTCAACTCGGGCACCCGGCGCTCGCAGCTGTCCAGCTGCTACCTCACCACGGTGGCCGACGATCTGGACGGGATTTATGAGGCGCTCAAGGAAAACGCCTTGCTGTCCAAGTTTGCCGGCGGGCTGGGCAACGACTGGACCCGTGTTCGTGCCTTGGGCTCCTATATCAAGGGAACCAATGGCAAGAGCCAGGGAGTGGTGCCCTTCTTGA
>CAYNSW010000067.1:0-6548 GCA_964400135.1 uncultured Rubrivivax sp.
TGAGATCCCCTACCAGGTTAACAAGAAGACCCTGCTGGAGCGGATTGCCGAGCTGGTCAACGAAAAGAAGATCGAGGGCATCAGCCACATCCAAGACGAAAGCGACAAGTCTGGAATGCGGGTGGTGATTGAGCTCAAGCGCGGCGAGGTACCCGAGGTGGTCCTCAACAACCTGTACAAGCAAACCCAGCTGCAAGACACCTTTGGCATCAATATGGTGGCCCTGGTGGACGATCAGCCGCGGCTGTGCAACCTCAAGCAGTTGCTGGAAATCTTCCTGGAGCACCGCCGCGAGGTGGTGACCCGCAGGACGGTGTTTGCCTTGCGCAAGGCCCGCGAGAGGGGCCACGTGCTTGAAGGTCTGGCGGTGGCGCTGGCCAATATCGACGAATTCATCGAAACCATCAAAACCTCCCCCACACCGCCCATGGCCAAAGCTGCCTTGATGAGCAAATCGTGGGATTCGTCACTGGTGCGCGAAATGCTCTCGCGCACCGAGACGCAGGCCAGCGGAGGCGCCAGTGCATTCCGGCCGGAGGGTCTGCCCGCTCACTACGGCTTGCAAGCCGATGGCCTGTATCGCCTGTCCGACGACCAGGCACAGGAAATCCTGCAAATGCGCTTGCAACGCCTCACAGGGCTGGAGCAAGACAAGATTTTGGGCGAATACAAGGACGTGATGGCCCAAATTGCCGACTTGCTCGATGTGTTGGCCCGTCCTGAGCGGGTCACCACCATCATTGGCGAAGAGTTGGCCAGCCTCAAGCAGGAATTTGGTCAGACCAAGGTTGGCGCACGGCGCAGCCACATCGAGCACAACGTGCAGGAACTGGGCACCGAGGATCTCATCACGCCTGCCGACATGGTGGTGACCCTCAGCCACACCGGCTACATCAAGAGCCAGCCGTTAACGGAGTACCGTGCGCAGCGTCGAGGGGGCCGCGGCAAACAAGCGGCGCAGACCAAAGAGGACGATTGGATCGACCAACTCTTCATCGCCAATACGCATGACTGGATCTTGTGTTTCAGCAATCGCGGCCGGGTGTACTGGCTCAAGGTCTGGGAGGTGCCCCAAGGAGGACGCGCCAGTCGGGGCAAGCCCATCGTCAATATGTTCCCCCTACAGGCCGATGAAAAGATCACGGTGGTGCTCCCGCTGACGGGTGAATTCAGGAGTTTTCCCGCTGACCATTACGTGTTCATGGCCACGGCTTTGGGTACGGTCAAGAAGACCGCGCTAGACGAGTTCAGCAACCCGCGCAAGGCTGGCATCATCGCGGTGGATCTGGACGAAGGCGATCATCTCATCGGCGCGGCGCTGACCGACGGACAACACGATGTGATGCTCTTCTCCGATGGCGGCAAGGCCGTTCGCTTTGATGAGGACGAAGTGCGCGCCATGGGACGTGCGGCGCGTGGCGTGCGGGGTATGTCACTGGAGCCAGGCCAGTCGGTCATCGCCATGCTGGTGGCCGAGGACGAGACGCAAAGCGTACTCACCGCTTCGGAAAACGGCTTTGGCAAGCGCACGCCGATTGCCGAATACACGCGCCACGGTCGCGGCACCAAGGGCATGATTGCCATTCAGCAAAGCGAGCGCAATGGCAAGGTGGTGGCCGCCACGCTTGTGCGAGAGGCCGATGAGATCATGCTCATTACCGACAAGGGCGTACTGGTTCGCACGCGGGTATCAGAAATTCGCGTGCTCGGCCGGGCCACCCAAGGGGTCACCCTGATCGCGCTGGACGATGGGGCCAAGCTCAGTGGCCTGCAACGCATAGTGGAAAACGACGCTGGGGCTGAAGACGCTGAATTGGGCGGATTGGCTGATGGTGATGATGCCGCCCCTGACTCAGGAACGGGTGAGGTCGGATGACCTCGCCTGCCCCAGCGCTTGCCGCGCTTCGTGAGCGCATCGACGCCATCGACCGGGAGTTGCTCTCGCTGATCAACCGCCGGGCCGCTGTGGCCCAAGAGGTGGGGAAGCTCAAACGCGCCGAGGGATCTGCCGTGTTCAGGCCCGATCGGGAAGCGCAGGTCATTGACGGGCTGAAACAGTACAACCCCGGCCCTTTGCCGCAGGCAAGCGTCGCGCCTATTTGGCGCGAAATCATGTCAGCCTGCCGCTCACTCGAGGCCAGGGTGCGGGTGGCCTACCTCGGCCCGGCAGGCACGTTCAGCCAACAAGCCGCCTTGGCGTTTTTTGGCTCATCTGTCGATGAAGTGCCCTGCTCGAGCATCGACGAGGTGTTTCGCGCCAGTGCCTCTGGTGCGGCAGACTTTGGCGTGGTGCCTGTTGAAAACTCCACCGAAGGCGTGGTGGCAAGATCGCTGGACTTGCTGCTGCACTCGCCGCTGACGATCGTGGGCGAGACCAGCTTATTGGTGCGACACAACCTGCTGCGTCAGATTCCTGGCACAGACCATCTGCGAGCCGTCTTGGCCCATCCTCAGGCCTTGGCCCAATGCCAGTCGTGGTTGTCTTCGCATCTTCCGCAAGTGGAGCGTCGTCCCGTGGCCAGCAATGCCGAGGGCGCGCGGCAGGCTGCGCACGACCCGGCGCTAGCCGGTATTGCCAGCCAGCGTGCTGCCGATGAGTTTGGCCTGCAGGTGGTGGCTGCTGCCATCCAAGATGACGCCCACAACCGTACGCGCTTTGCCATCGTAGCGCCCTCAGAAGGATTGAAGCCGCCTCGGGCCAGTGGTCACGACTGCACCAGCTTGGTGGTATCGGTAGACAACCGCCCTGGGGCCGTTCACGACATGCTGGTCCCCCTCAAGGCGCACGGCGTGTCCATGACCCGATTGGAGTCGCGACCAGCCCGGTCAGGTCAGTGGGAGTACTACTTCTACATCGACATCCAGGGCCACCCCGACGAGCCCCATGTGAGCCAGGCCTTGACGGCCCTGCGCCAAACCTGCGCGTTCTTCAAGTTACTGGGCGCCTACCCCGTCGACCGCCACTGACACCATGACCATCGCACTGGGAGTGATGGGCTGCGGACTGATAGGAGGCAGCCTGGCCTTGGCACTGCGCCGCGCGAGGGTGGTCAGCCGCGTGGTCGGCTACGGCCCCCAACGTTCATCACTGGAGCAGGCGCTGGCGCTGGGGGTGATCGATGAAGCCGCCCCCACACCGATTGACCTGGTACGCGGCGTGGATGTGCTGGTTTTGGCCGTGCCGGTAGCGGCGACCGCTGCCTGTTTGCGAGAGGTGGCGGGTGCATTGCCGCCGCACACCTTGGTCATGGATGTGGGCAGCACCAAGGCCCAGGTGATGACAGCCGCAAGGCAAGCGTTGGGCAGCAAGGTCGCTCAGTTTGTGCCTGCCCACCCTATTGCGGGCAAGGAGCAGTCGGGTGTGGCCCACGCCCAAGCGGATCTCTTCACTGGGCGCCGTGTGGTGTTAACGCCCGCGGATGACCAAGACCCCCTATGGGTTCAACGCGCGAGCTCCCTGTGGGAGGCCACCGGGGCGCGAGTGAGCGTGATGTCAGCGCAGGAGCATGACCAGGCCATGGCCGCTGTCAGCCACCTGCCCCATCTGCTGGCCTATGCCTACATGCAGGCCGTCGGCGGCCAGGCCAAGTCAGCCCAGTTTCTGGGGCTGGCCGGCAGTGGATTTCGAGATTTCACCCGCATCGCGGCGGCAGACGGCTCGGTGTGGCGCGATATTTTCCTGACCAATTCGCCGGCCTTGGCTGAGCAGTTGACCGCGTTTGGGCAATCCCTGCGGCACCTGGAGGAACTGATCAACTCGGGCCAGGCCGAGCCACTGGGCACAGAACTGAATGCGTCTGCCGAGCGGCGGCGTATCTGGGGCCAGGAGCCTGATTCACACCGCTCATGATGGCCCTGCCCTTCTTGGACATTCCGCCACTGGACGGCGCTGCCGGCACGGTGCGTCTGCCCGGCTCCAAGAGCATCTCCAACCGCGTGTTGCTGCTCTCGGGACTGGCTCGGGGTGAGACCGTGGTTGACGAGGTGCTGAGCTCTGATGACACGCAAGTCATGCTCCAGGCCCTGCAGCAACTGGGCTGCTCGGTCACACCGCAGGGCCGCTCGGTTCGCATCGGCGGGTTGGGTGGTCAGTTGCGTGTGCGCCAGGCCGATCTGTTTCTGGGCAATGCGGGCACGGCCATGCGCCCCTTGACGGCGGCATTGGCGGTGCTCAGTGCACAGCAAGGCGGCTCGTTTGTCTTGCGGGGCGTAGCCCGAATGCACGAAAGGCCGATTGCCGACTTGGTGGAGGCGCTGCGCCAATTGGGCTGTGGTGTCGAAGCCCTGCAACAAGAGGGCTATCCGCCTTTGCGGGTTCACGGTCCCGTGGCCTCGCCCTTGAACGTCCAAACCCCCATCCGCGTGCGGGGTGATGTGTCCAGCCAGTTTCTCTCAGCCCTCTTGCTGGCCATGCCGTTGTTGTCCGATCACAGCGACGTCAGCGTTGAGGTGGTCGGTGAGCTGATTTCCAAGCCCTATGTGGACATCACGCTCAACTTGCTGCAACGCTTCGGGGTGAGCGTGGTACGTCAAGGCTACGAGCGCTTTGTGGTGCTGCGCGGCAGCACCTACCAATCGCCTGGCCGCATCGCGGTGGAAGGCGATGCCTCATCGGCCTCTTATTTCATTGCCATGGGATCGCTGGCCGCACCGCCTTCGGACCCTGTGCGCATCGAGGGCGTGGGGCGCGACTCGATTCAGGGCGATATTCGTTTCGTCGAGGCCGCCGCCGCCATGGGCGCCAACATCACCCTGCACGCGCATCACATCGAGGTCAGTCGGGGCGCCTGGCCGCTGCAGGCCGTGCAGATGGACTGCAATCACATTCCCGATGCGGCGATGACGCTGGCGGTCATGGCTTTGTTCGCTCAGGGCACCACCCGCTTGACGAACATCGGCAGCTGGCGTGTCAAGGAAACCGACCGTATCGCTGCCATGGCCTGTGAGCTGCGCAAACTCGGCGCCAGCGTTGCCGAGCATGCCGATGCCATCGATATCACGCCGCCCCAGCACTGGCAGGCTGCGACGCTGGCCACCTACGACGACCACCGCATGGCCATGTGTGCATCGCTGGCTGCCTTTAACGGGCTGCTGGGCGCCCGCGCGCCGGTTCGGGTGCTGCAGCCCGGGTGTGTGGGCAAGACCTATCCGGACTATTTCCAAGATTTTTTCCGGCTGGCCAGCGCTCCCGTGGCGCATATCCCCGTGATCACCGTAGACGGGCCTTCCGCGTCTGGTAAGGGCACGCTGGCTGCCGCCTTGGCCCAGCGCCTGGGCTACGCCCAATTGGACTCTGGCGCCCTGTACCGCCTCACCGGGCTGGCCGCTTGGCGCCAAGGAGTGGCCCTGGATGACGAGGCGGCCTGTGCCCAGGTCGCCCGTGACCTGCAGCTGCGCTTTGAGGGCGAGCGGGTTTGGCTGGGCGAAGAAGACGTGAGCGTGGAGCTGCGGCACGAACAAACGGGTACCTGGGCCTCGCAAGTGGCCGCTTTGCCAGGCGTGCGCCGCGCCCTGCACCAGCTGCAGCTGGATTTTCGGCGCCTGCCTGGCTTGGTGGGCGACGGCCGCGACCTGGGCACCGTGATCTTTCCCGATGCAGCGCTGAAGGTGTTTTTGACTGCCAGCGCGGCCCAGCGCGCGTTGCGCCGCCATAAGCAATTGATTTCTAAGGGAATTCAGGCTAGAATAGAAGATCTTCAGGCTGACTTAGAGGCGCGTGATGCGAGGGACAAATCTCGCAGCGTGGCGCCTTTGATGCCGGCCGAAGATGCGCTCTTGCTCGACAACTCGCACCTGAGCATCGAGGAATCGGTGGACCAGGTCTTGCAGTGGTGGGCGCAGCGCAGGCCCTTTGCCGTGACGACATAAGTTTCGCAGAGGGAACGCTCTTTTCGTAAGCCCGTAGCGCGGGCCCGCCGGCCGTCAGGCCCTTCCTGCGCGACGATCTGTCACTCCTAACCCCGCAACTGCGTGTTGCACTCAATCGCCAGCGTCTGACCTTTTGATCGTCAATTGCGCCGGCTCAGGAAACCACATGTCTGATACCCCAACCGCCCTGGGCGGAGAGTCTTTTGCCGCCCTGTTCGAGGAATCCCTCAAGCGCAGTGAGATGCGCACGGGCGAAGTCATCACCGCAGAGGTGGTGCGCATCGATTTCAATCACGTTGTTGTCAACGCCGGACTCAAGAGCGAGTCCTACATTCCCATCGAGGAATTCAAAAACGACCAGGGCGAGTTGGAAGTCGCCGTGGGTGATTACGTGTCGGTGGCCATCGACGCCGTGGAAAACGGCTACGGCGACACCATTTTGTCTCGGGACAAAGCCAAGCGCCTGGCTTCATGGCTGTCACTGGAAACCGCACTGGAGTCTGGACAGTTTGTCACCGGAACCGTCAATGGCAAGGTCAAGGGCGGCCTGACCGTGTTGGTCAACGGCATCCGCGCCTTCTTGCCGGGCTCTTTGCTCGACACGCGCCCCGTCAAGGATATGTCGCCCTTTGAGGGCAAGACCATGGAGTTCAAGGTCATCAAGCTCGACCGCAAGCGCA
>CAYNSW010000068.1:0-6124 GCA_964400135.1 uncultured Rubrivivax sp.
CGCCACCTTCTACTCCACCGGTCTGAAGGGCCGTTATGAAGAGGGCAAGCGCATGGATGATCACATCCTGAAGAATCAGACCTACAAGGTGCTGCAGGTCGCCGGCGGCCAGCTGCGTGAAAAAGAAGTCCCCTTGCTCAATGCCCTCAACGAAGTCCTGCGCGATGACTACATCAAGGACTCCGTGGGTGGCGTGGAGCGCTGGAACAAGGTCATTGAAAAGGCCGGCATTCCCTTCCGCCTGAAGACCCCGCACAAGGCGTTTCATCGCAACATCGGCGCGCTGTCTGGCGTCAAGGTCTCGCCCGATGGCCGCGTGGTGACACAGGCCGAGTGGGACGCCCATGTCGACCAGTGGCTACCCAGCGGCACCGACCGGGCCTTTGTGGCCAGCCTGATGGGTCGGGTCGTTGAGCCGGGCAAGTTTGCCAACTGGATCGCGCCGCCGGCTCTGGGCATCAACCGCCAGCCGGTCAACTTCGAGTACGTGCGCTTTAACTGAGTCCGCACTGGCCACACACCCCCACCGCACCCAGGAGACCTCCATGGACATGGCCGAAAGCGCCGTCATCCGACAGCACCTGATCGACCCGGAGATCTGCATACGCTGCAACACCTGCGAGGCCACCTGTCCGGTGGGGGCCATCACCCACGACAGCCGCAACTACGTGGTGGACGCGCAAAAGTGCAATTTGTGCATGGCCTGCGTGCCTCCCTGCCCCACGGGCTCTATCGACAACTGGCGTGTGATGCCCAAGGTTCGGGCCTACAGCGTAGACGAGCAATTGGGCTGGGACACCTTGCCCACCGAGCTCAGTACCGAGGAGCTTGCGCAATCGGGTGTCATCGCCGAGGCTCAACCCGCTCAAGAGCCTGGGGCCCCTGTGCTGCCGGCGGCGGCCATTGGCGAGTCCGCATTCAACAGCGGGGCGTATGGCGCCACGGTGCCGCCCTGGTCTGCCGCGCACGCCTACACCAATCTCTATGGTCCCAGGGCAGCCGAAAAAACCGTCACGGCCACTGTCACCGGCAATGTGCGGGTCACCGAAGTGGGCAAGGACTACGACACCCACCACATCGTGCTCGACTTTGGGGCCATGCCCTTTCCGGTGCTCGAGGGGCAGTCCATTGGCATCGTGCCTCCGGGTGTGGACGCATCGGGTCGCCCCCATCATGCGCGCCAGTACTCTATTGCCAGTCCGCGCAATGGCGAGCGGCCAGGCTACAACAACCTGTCGCTGACGATCAAGCGGGTGCTGGAGGACCATCAAGGCCGGCCTGTTCGTGGCGTGGCCAGCAACTACATGTGCGACCTCCAGGTGGGCGATAAGGTGCAGGTCATCGGACCCTTTGGTTCGAGCTTTCTCATGCCCAACCACCCGCGCTCGCACATCGTGATGATCTGCACCGGCACCGGCAGCGCCCCCATGCGGGCCATGACCGAGTGGCGCCGTCGCCTGCGCGCGTCAGGCAAGTTCGAAGGCGGCAAGTTGATGCTCTTTTTCGGTGCCCGCAGCAAGGAAGAGTTGCCCTACTTTGGGCCGCTGCAAACGCTGCCTCACGACTTCATCGATATCCACCTGGCCTTCAGTCGCACGCCGGGCCAGCCCAAGAAATATGTGCAAGATCTCATGCGCGAGCGCGCGGCCGATCTGGCCCCGCTGCTCCAGGACCCCAACGCCTACTTCTATGTGTGCGGCCTCAAGGCCATGGAAGAGGGCGTGGTGCTGGCCCTGCGAGATGTGGCGCAACAAGCCGGTCTGTCGTGGGACGCTGTAGGCTCAGCACTCAAGCGCGAAGGCCGACTGCACCTGGAGACCTACTGAGATGATTCAACGCTTGCTGCCACCGCAGCCTGTGCTCGTCGTGGGCGCGGGCATCATGGGAGCGGGGATTGCCCAGGTCGCCGCCCAGGCCGGGCACCCGGTGTGGCTCTACGACGCACGCGAGGGCGCTGCCGCGCAAGCCATTGCCCAACTGAACGACACCTTGCGCGGTCTGGCCGCCAAAGGCAAGCTGAGCAGTGAATCGCTGCAGGCCACGATATCGCGTCTGCAAGCGGTTAACCGCCTGGAAGACGCCTCAGCAGCCGCACTGGTGGTAGAGGCTATTGTGGAAGACCTCGTGGCCAAGCGCTCGCTACTGGCCCAACTCGAGCACGTGGTGGCGGCTGATGCCGTACTGGCCACCAACACCTCGTCGATCTCGGTCACGGCGCTGGCCCATGGTTTGAAGCATCCGCAGCGCCTGGTGGGCATGCATTTTTTCAACCCCGTGCCGCTGATGAAACTCGTGGAGGTCGTCTCGGGACTGCACACCGACTGCGCCGTGGCACAGGCCATCTTCGAGCTGAGCCAGGCCTGGGGCAAGGTACCGGTCCATGCGCGCTCCACGCCAGGCTTCATCGTCAACCGCATTGCGCGGCCTTTTTATGCCGAGACCTTGGCATTGCTGCTGGAGCAGGCCGCGTCGCCCGAGGTCTTGGACGCCTGCTTGCGGGCAGCGGGCTTTCGCATGGGGCCGTGCGAATTGATGGACCTCATCGGCCACGACACCAACTTTGCCGTCACCCGCTCGGTGTACGAGGCCAACTTTTTCGACAAACGGTATGTGCCCTCGCTGGTACAGCAAGACATGGTGGCCGGGGGGCTGCTGGGGCGCAAGAGTGGTCGGGGGTTTTACCGTTATCCCGAAGGTGCGCCAGCCCTGCCCCTTCACACGGCCGAGCCCCTGAGTGCGCCGCGCGTGTTGTGTGTGCATGGCCGTGGCGCGGTAGCGCAGTCTTTGCTCACCGCCGTGCAGACCCTGGCAGCGTCGTGGGAGGTCAGCACCACGCACGAGCCCGACAGCTCCTGGGTCGGTGTGCAAATCGACGACGGAGCCCTGGTGCTTACCGATGGTCGTACGGCTGGGCAAGTGGCCCGCGACCACGGTCTGCGTCACGTGACGGTATTCGATCGGCCGTTGCGCCTGCCCGCGCCCTCGGGCGCGAGCCTGGCTTGCGCTCACGCGCCAGGCGCGAGCACCGAGTGGAAATCACGGGCGATGGACTGGTTGACCCATCTGGGCTTTGCCCCGCAAGAGCTCAGTGACTCCCCCGGCTTGGTGGTGGCCCGAACAGTGGCCATGCTCATCAACGAAGCGGCCGATGCCGTCTTGCAAGGCGTCTGCACAGCCGACGGTGCGGATGCGGCCATGAAGCTGGGGGTGAATTACCCGGCGGGCCCCTTTGAGTGGCTACAGGCTTGGGACGCGGCCGGCGTGGCGGCGCTGCTCGAGCGCCTGGATACACATTACCGCGGCGAGCGGTACCGCACCAGCGCCTGGCTGCTGCGCGCATGAAGTTTGCCCAATTTGAAGCGGGCCAGGTCATAGGAGCTGGCCCCTTTGTCTTGGACGAGGCTGAGTTGCTGCGCTTTGCCCAGACCTACGACCCGCAGTGGTTTCACACCGATGGGGTGGCCGCGCAGTCCGGACCCTTTGGCGGACTGATTGCCAGCGGGTGGCAAACCTGCGGCATTGCCATGCGGCTGGCCGCCCAATCCGCCTTGCAAGATTCCGAGTCCTTTGCATCGCCCGGCATTGCCTACATTCGGTTCCCCTTGCCCGTTCGGGCAGGCGATGCCTTGAGGCTGCGCGCCACTGTCCTGGAGACACGCCGATCGCAGAGCAAGCCGCATCTGGGTATCCTGCGCTGGCGCTGGCAGTTGTTCAACCAACACGAACAAGAAGTGCTCGACCTGGAAGTCACCAGCCTATTCGATCTATCTGGAGCTCTCTCATGACACACGCCTACATTTGCGACGCCGTACGCACTCCCATTGGCCGCTACGGCGGTGCGCTGTCCTCACTGCGCACAGATGACCTGGCGGCCGTGCCCATTGCGGCCCTGATGCAGCGCCATGCCCAAGTCGACTGGGCCGCCGTCACCGATGTGATCTACGGCTGCGCCAACCAGGCCGGCGAAGACAACCGCAACGTCGCGCGCATGGCCGCGCTTTTGGCCGGCATGCCGCAGGAAGTCCCCGGCTGCACGGTCAACCGCTTGTGCGGCTCGGGTCTGGATGCCGTGGGCAGCGCGGCTCGGGCCATTCGCTGCGGGGAAGCCGAGTTGATGATTGCTGGTGGCGTGGAGAGCATGAGCCGCGCGCCGTTTGTCATGCCCAAAGCCGAGACAGCGTTTTCACGCAGCAATGCGGTGTACGACACCACCATTGGCTGGCGCTTCATCAACCGCCTGATGAAGGAACGCTACGGTGTGGACTCCATGCCCGAGACGGCCGAAAACGTGGCCAGCGACTTCAAGATCGAGCGCGAGGCCCAAGACCGCATGGCGCTGGCCTCTCAACGCAAGGCGTTGGCCGCGCAGCAATCGGGCTTTTTTGCAGCCGAGATCGTGCCGGTGACGCTGCCCCAGAAAAAGGGCGACCCGACCGTGGTCTCAGCCGATGAGCACCCGCGCGACACGTCTCCTGACGCGTTGGCCCGTTTGAAGGGCGTGGTGCGCCCCGATGGCACGGTCACCGCCGGCAACGCCTCGGGTGTGAACGACGGCTCATGCGCCTTGCTCTTGGCCAGCGAAGGGGCGGCCGCCAGGCACGGGCTCACACCCCGCGCGCGCGTGGTGGGCATGGCCACTGCCGGTGTGCCGCCGCGCATCATGGGCATGGGTCCAGCGCCCGCCACACGCAAGGTGCTGGCCCTCACCGGCTTGCGCCTGGAACAACTGGATGTCATTGAACTCAATGAGGCCTTTGCCGCCCAAGGGCTGGCCGTGCTGCGCGATCTGGGCCTGGCCGATGACGATGCGCGCGTCAACCCCAACGGTGGGGCCATCGCGCTGGGTCACCCTCTGGGGGCCAGCGGAGCCCGCCTGGTGACCACGGCAGTCAACCAACTGCATCGCAGCGGCGGCCGCTACGCCTTGTGCACCATGTGCATTGGGGTGGGCCAAGGCATCGCCGTGGTGCTCGAGCGCGTCTGAGCCTGAACGTTACAGCGTCACCACCCGGGCATCGGTAGCGCCCGATTGCAGCAGCGCCACCTCGTCGGCGCGCCGCTGTAAAACCAGGCGTTGATTGATATAGCCTTTGTCGGTGATCTCACCGGCGGCCATGCTGGGTGCATCGGGCAGCATCAGCACGCGAGCAGGGGTCTGTGAAGACCCCCCACCTTCAGCACGCCAGGCCTGCAAGCCACGTTGCAAGGCACTGCGCAACGCCTGGGGGGCTTGTTGACGGGCCGCCTCTGTCAAAAACAGCAATGCGCCCACCTCGTTGTGGTCATGTCCCGTGACGACCGCATCCTGTACCCAAGGCGCCAGGGCGGTGACCAGCTTCAGCCGCAAGGTGCCCACCGACACCCAAGTCCCCGTGGTGAGCTTGAAGTCTTCGGCCACCCGTCCGTTGAAGATCACGCCCGAGGCGGGGTCGTCTCGGTCTTGCAAATAACCGGCATCGCCTATGCAGTAGTAGCCGTCGTCGTCAAAGGCTTGGGCCGTGGCCGCCTCGTTGTCGCGATAGCCCGGAAAGATATTGGGCCCACGCACCCGCATTTCCCACTTGCCGGCGTTGGGTACAAACTTGAGCTCCACCCCGGGCATGGGCAGTCCAATCACACCGGGCCGGTCCAAGCGCCAGTGGGCGAAGGTGATGCCAGGCGAAGTTTCCGTGGAGCCCCACGAAGTGGTGAACCACACCGGGTCTGAGCGCACCGGCGCGGCCACCGCCTCGAGACGGTCCCAGGTGGCCTGTGGCATGCCCGCTCCGGCATAAAACACCATGCGCAACTTGGCAAAAAATCGCTTGGCCAAGGCGCGGTCGCCCTCCAGGGCCGGCAGGAGCATGTCATAGCCTTTGGGCACATTGAAGTACACCGTGGGCTGGACCTCTCGCAGGTGGGTCACCGTCTTGTCGATCAGGCCCGGCACGGGACGACCGTCGTCGATGTACAGCGTGCCCCCATGCTTGAGCACCAGGTGCAGGTTGTGGTTGCCCCCGAAGGTGTGGCTCCACGGCAGCCAGTCCAGGAGTACCGGCTTCTCATGGGCCAAGAAACGCAGCGTCTGCGCAATCATCTGCTGGTTGGCGCACAGCATGCGGTGGGTGTTGATCACCACCTTGGG
>CAYNSW010000069.1:0-5918 GCA_964400135.1 uncultured Rubrivivax sp.
TGGACCTTGAAAATTCGAATAAAGAGCTACCGGCGCAGCGCTGCGGCCTGGTTGCGATCGTGGGGCGACCCAATGTGGGCAAGTCGACCTTGCTCAATGCCCTGGTGGGGCAAAAGGTGAGCATCACCTCGCGCAAGGCCCAAACCACGCGTCATCGCATCACGGGTATTCGCACCGAGGGCGACAGCCAGTTCATTTTTGTGGACACCCCCGGGTTTCAGACCCGGCACGCAGCTGCCCTGAACCGGACCTTGAACAAGACGGTGGTGGTAACGCTGTCTGATGTGGATGTGGTGGTTTTTGTGACAGAAGCCGGCAGATGGGGGGCAGATGACGACAAAGTCATGGCCTTACTGGGCCCGCCACGCGCTTCCCGGCCCGTGGTGCTGGTGGGCAACAAGACCGACGCCCTCAGGCGCCGAGATGAGGTGTTGCCCTGGCTGCAGTCCATGCAAGATCGATACACTTTTGATCAATTGGTCCCCATTTCGGCAAAGAAGAAGGCAGATGTGGACAGATTGCTGGGGATTTTGGCGCCGTATTTGCCCGCGCAGGCCTGGTTGCACGACAGCGAGGCCCTGACCGATCGCAACGAGCGCTTCTTGGCCTCGGAGATCGTGCGCGAAAAGGTTTTTCGGCTCATGGGCGATGAGCTGCCGTATACCTGTACGGTGGTGATTGACCGGTTTGAAGAAGAGCCGGGCATTCAGGCCGATCGCATGGTGCGCATTGCGGCCACCCTGGTGGTGGAGCGTGAGGCCCACAAGGGCATGGTCATCGGGCAGTCGGGAGAACGGCTCAAGCGCATTGGCGAGCAGGCTCGAAAAGACCTGGAGGCGCTGCTCGCGGCCAAGGTGTTTTTGCAGTTGTGGGTGAAGGTGCGCAGCGGTTGGGCCGATGATGAGCAGCATCTGCGCGCCTATGGCTATGGGCAGTGAGGCTGCCGCCGCGCCCGTGGGCGCGCCACGGCCAGCGCGCAGCCCCCGCGCGCTGCGAGGCGCCCCCAGCCAGCTGGACGGGTTTGTGCTGCACAGCTACGAGTGGAGCGAGAGCAGCCTGATCTTGGATGTCTTCACCCGCGAACGCGGCCGCCTGGCCGTGGCGGCCAAGGGCGCACGGCGTCCGCACTCACAGTTTCGCAGTGTGCTGCTGCCGTTTCAACGGCTGCACTTGAGCCTGGGGCGGCACGATGGCAAAGAGCAAGACGAGGTGCACACACTGCGCCAGGCCGAGTACGCCGGCGGCTGGCCCATGTTGGCCGGCGAATCCCTGTTCACGGGCTTTTATTGCAACGAGCTGCTCATGAAGCTGTTGGCGCGCCAAGATGCCCACCCCACGCTGTTTGAGGTGTATGCGGCCACGCTGCCCGGCCTGGTGGCCGCAGGCGAGGCGGGCACGCAGCGCCAGCAGGCGGCTTTGCGCGCCTTTGAGTTGTTTTTGCTGCGCGAAACCGGTCACCTGCCGGCGCTGGGCACCGTGACGCTGACCCTGCAGCCGGTGCAGGCGGGCTCGCGCTACCGCTTGCTGCCCGAAGCGGGCGTGAGCGCTGCCGCCGCAGACGAAGAGCCGGTGTTTTCGGGGGCGCAGCTGCAAGCCCTGCAAGCGGCGCTGCAGCTGAGCCCGTACCCCGCGGCCTTGGGGGCCTTGCAAACCGCGTGCTTGGGGGCCTTGAGCCCCTTGCGTGCGGCCCTGCGCGAGTTGCTTGTCTATCATGCGGGCACCACCGCCTGGCGTACGCGCCAGGTCATGCACGATGTGCGTCAACTGCTGCAAACATGAATCCCCTGATGGCTCCGCAAGCCGGTGACCACGCGTCACGAGAAGGCACGGCCTTGTCGGTCAATGTCAACCGCATCGCCTTGCTGCGCAACAGCCGGTCCGTGGGCTTGCCCGATGTGTTGCGCTTGGCCGAGCAGGCGCTGCAAGCAGGCGCCCAAGGCATCACCGTGCACCCTCGCCCCGATGCGCGCCACATCACACGCGAGGATGTGTGGGCGCTGGCGCGTTTGCTGCGGCAGTGGCCGCAGGCCGAGTACAACATCGAGGGCAACCCGTTTCACAACCTGATGGGGCTGCTGCGCGAGCTTCAGGCGCAGCAATTGCTGCCCGCGCAGGTCACCCTGGTGCCCGACAGTGCCGAGCAGGCCACTTCCGATCACGGCTGGGAGTTGCCCCGCGATGCGGCGGCGCTGCGACCGGTGGTGGACGAATTGCGGGCCATGGGCGTGCGGGTGAGCCTGTTCATGGATCCCACCCCACAGGCCATGGCGCACGCGCGTGCCGTGGGGGCGCACTGCGTGGAGTTGTACACCGAGGCTTACGCCCGCGCCTTTGGCGGCCCCGAGCAGGCAGCGGTGATGTCGCGCTACGCGGCCGCGGCTGCCGCGGCCCACGCGGCCGGCCTAGGGGTGAATGCCGGACACGATTTGAACCGCGCCAACCTGGGCGACTTCTTGCGCGCCGTGCCGGGTGTGAGCGAGGTGTCCATCGGTCACGCCTTGTGTGCCGATGCGCTGGAGTTTGGAATGGCCCAGACGGTGCGGCTGTACCTGCAGTGCATCAGGGCAGCAGATCCAGCGCATGCCGATAGGACGCATCCAGCATAAGTTCGTCCCAGGGCAGGGCCGGCGTGGCCGGCAACAGCTGCAAGCGGCGGGCCTCGCTGGCCGCATCGGGGCGCCAACGGCCTTGGGCGGCCAGTTGCGCCAGGCCCTCGATGAGCCCGTCCACGGCCTGGCCCTGGTTGACCTGCGACTGGTTGCACAGCAGCACCAAGTCGCAGCCGGCATTGAGCGCCATCGCGGCGGCCTCGGGGTAGTCGAGGCGGCGCCCGTCAACAGTGCGCGCGCCTTCCATGCTCAAATCGTCGCTGAAGATGGCCCCTTGGAACCCCAGCTGCTGGCGCAAGAGTGTTTGCAGCCAACGCGAGGAAAAGCCCGCGGGTCGGCTGTCCACGCGCGGGTAGATGACATGCGCGGGCATGACGGCCGTGAGGCTCGCACTCAAGCGGCCGTATGGCAGGGCATCGTCGGCCCACAAGGTCTTGAGCGAACGGCGGTCTACCGGCACGGCCACATGACTGTCGGCTTGGGCATACCCGTGTCCGGGAAAGTGTTTGCCGCAGTGGGCCATGCCCGCGCGCAGCAGCCCGTGCATCAGGGCCTGGGCCAGTATCGTCACCACGCGCGCATCGCGTGCGAAGGCGCGGTCTCCAATGACCTCGCTGTGGCCATGGTCCAGGTCCAGTACGGGTGTGAAACTCAAATCCACGCCGCAGGCGCGCAACTCGGCAGCCAGCACATGGCCCACGGCCGTGGCGGCGTTGGTGGCGGCCAAGGGGTCTTGCATCCACAACTCGCCCAGGCGGCGCATGGGCGGCAAATGCGTGAAACCGTCGGTGCGAAACCGCTGCACACGCCCGCCCTCGTGGTCCACACACACCAGCAGATCTGGCCGCAGCGCCTTGGCCTGTGCCACCAGCTCGGTGAGCTGCCGGCGGTTGTGCCAATGGCGGCCAAACAAAATCATGCCGCCCACCAAGGGGTGGCGCAATCGGCGCTTGTCATCGGCACTCAGGGTGGTGCCGGCAATGTCCACCACCAGCGGCGCGTGGGCCACGGCAGGGCGGCCGGTGTTTTCGCGCCCACGGGCGCGCGCGGGGCGGGAGGGGCGGGAAGGGCTCATGCGGTTTCCACCACCACAAAGGCGGCGGCGTAGTCGGACTCGTCGGTGAGACTGACGTGGGCGCGCAAGCCCCGCTCGGCAAACCAACGGGCCAACTCGCCGTGCAAGGCGATTTGCGGCTGGCCACTGGGGGCCTTGACCACTTCGCAAGCGCGCCAGGTCATGGGCATGCGCATGCCCAGACCGATGGCTTTGGAAAACGCCTCCTTGGCCGCAAAGCGGCTGGCCAGGTAGCGCACACCGCGTGCGCGCACGCGGCGGCTGCGCTCGGCAAACACCACCATCTCGTGCGGCCCCAGCACCTTGTGGGCAAAGCGCTCACCGCGCCGCTGCAGCGTGTGCTCGATGCGCCGCACGTCGCACAAATCGGTGCCAATGCCGTAGATCATGGACAACGCGAACGCGGACGGTGGACCTGGAGAGCGCGGGACCTGTGGCGATTGATCGATCAGGCCGAGCGAGACTGCTCAAACGGCAGCTTGAACTGCGCCAGATCCTGTCGTGTTTCCACCAGGACGAGTGGGCCCTCATCGATGACCACAGCGGGCCGGGGCTCGCGCGGCACGCGCACGGGTGCAGGCTCGGCGGCCATGGCCGCTTGCGCCGCCGCGATCTTGTCGGCGTCGGAATTGACCCATTGCAAGCCGGCGGCTTGGGCCACCTGTTGCATCTCTTGCAGCGGCAAGACGTAATGCGGCACCACGATCGGCCCCGATCGCGCGGCGCCCGCGCGCGGGGGCTCTGCGGCATCGTCCAGGTCACGGGCAGCCGGGGCGGTATGGGCCGCCGGGCGGAAGTCGTCATCGGATGGCGCTGCCGAGGTCTCGTTTGCGAAGGCCGGCGAGGCATCGTCTGGTCGGCGCTCGCGGCGGAAGCGGTCGCGTTGACGACCTCGACGGCGACCATCGCGGTCGGCCTCGGTGCCTTCGCGCTCACCTTCACCTGCTGCTGCCTCGGAAGAGGCCGGTGCCGTGCCCAGCGATTCGCCAGCCCCTGTCGGGGTGCCGGGCGTGGCGCTGCCTTCGGTGATCAGGTCCAACTCGGGAGAGCCGCTGTCGTCGCGATCGCGCCCACGGCCACCGCGACGGCGGCGGCGCCGGCCCTCACGGTCGGCCTCGCTCCCCTCGGGGCTGGCGGCCAAGGCGGCGGAGCCGACCTCACCCTCCACGCGGTGCATCGTCTCGGCGCTGGAGCCTTCGGCCACGGGACGCTCGCCGCGCGGCGCACGGTCGGTGCGCTCCCCACGCTCACGGCGATCGCCGCGGTCGCTGCGCTCGGTGCGCTCGGTGCGCTCGGTGCGCTCGCCGCGTTCACCACGCGCTTCGCGGGGCTCGCGTCCCTCGCGTCCTTCCCGTCCCTCGCGCCCTTCACGACCTTCACGGCCTTCCCCGCGTGCGCTGCGTTCGCCACGGTCTCCACGCTCACCTCGTTCTGCGCGCTCCGCGCGATCGCCCCGGCCACGTCCGCCGCGACGACCATCGCGGCCTTCCCGTCCTTCGCGGCCGTCTTTGCTGCGCTCACCTTCGCGTGCACCGAGTGTGGCCGGCGTGGCGGAGGGCGAGGTGGAGGGGGTGGTGGCCGACGAGCCACCCAAGAGGTTCTTCAGCCAGCCGAAGAATCCACCCCCGGTGGCTGCAGCGGGCGCTGCCAAGGGCGGGGTGGCCACCGCAGCGGCCACTTGCTTGGGCGCTGGTGTGGGACGGGCCACTGGCGGCGGGGCCGGCTGGTCAGGCAGCACGCCCTTGATCACGGGCTCCTGCTTGGCCTTGGCCTTCTCGCGGCGGGTGATGCCCACTTCTTCTTCGGGCTCTTCCACCATGGTGTAGCTGGCGCGGAAGTTGTCTAGACGCGGATCGTCGTGGCGCAGGCGCTCGAGCTTGTAGTTGGGCGTTTCCAGGTGCTTGTTGGGCACCAGCAGCACGGTCACGCGCTGCTTCATCTCGATCTTGGTGATCTCGGTGCGCTTTTCGTTGAGCAAGAAGCTGGTGACCTCCACCGGCACTTGCACGTGCACGGCGGCGGTGTTGTCCTTGAGGGCCTCTTCTTGAATGACGCGCAGAATCTGCAGCGCCGAGCTTTCGGTATCGCGGATGTGGCCCGTGCCGTTGCAGCGCGGGCAGGTGATGTGGTTGCCCTCGGACAGGGCCGGGCGCAGGCGCTGGCGGCTGAGTTCGAGCAAGCCGAATTTGCTGATGGTGCCAAACTGCACGCGCGCGCGGTCGTTGCGCAGCGCA
>CAYNSW010000070.1:0-5786 GCA_964400135.1 uncultured Rubrivivax sp.
CCCAAAGGCGTCATGACCGATCGCAAGGCGCGTCAGTCCGGTGTGGGCGGCGAAGTTCTTTGCTTTGTGGCCTGACGGGAGGACTTTCGCATGTCTCGAGTAGGAAAGATGCCAGTGGCCGTCCCCAAGGGGGTTGACGTGCAACTGAACGCTCAATCGATCACCGTCAAGGGCAGCAACGGCACGCTCGTGCGCGCCGCCCATCCTCTGGTGAATATCAAAAGCGACGCTGGGTTCTTGCAGGTTGAGCCTGCCAATGACAGCCCGCAAGCCAACGCCATGAGCGGCACCATGCGCGCCTTGCTGTCCAACATGGTCGAAGGTGTCGCCAAGGGCTTTGAGAAAAAACTCTCCTTGGTGGGCGTGGGCTTCCGTGCCGCAGCCCAGGGCAACAAGCTTAACTTGCAGGTGGGCTTTTCACACCCGGTGGTCAAGGAAATGCCAGCAGGTTTGAAAGTGGAGTGTCCCACGCAAACTGAAATCATCATCAAGGGCGCCGATCGCCAAGTGGTCGGGCAAGTGGCTGCTGAGGTCAGGGCCATCCGTCCTCCCGAGCCCTACAAGGGCAAGGGGATCCGCTACGCAGATGAACGCGTGGTGCTCAAGGAAACGAAGAAGAAGTAAGGAGCCGCATCATGCTGAACAAGAAGGAACAGCGCCTGCGCCGGTCTCGTCAGACCCGGTTGCGCATCGCCCAGCAGCGTGTGGCTCGCTTGACGGTGTTTCGGTCCAACCAGCACATCTATGCCAACGTCGTCTCCGACGACGGCACGCGCGTGTTGGCCAGTGCATCTACGGTCGAGAAAGACGTGCGGGCATCACTGAGCAACGGCGGCAACGCCTCGGCCGCCGCTGCGGTGGGCAAGCGCATCGCCGAAAAGGCCAAGGCCGCGGGCATTCATCAGGTGGCTTTCGACCGGGCGGGCTTTGCCTACCACGGCCGGATCAAGGCACTGGCAGAAGCGGCTCGCGAGGCCGGTTTGCAGTTCTGAGCCCCACCACGCAAGAAGGAATTCATATATGGCAAGGTTTCAACCCCGCGCCCAGGCCGAAGGAAACGACGACGGCCTGAAGGAAAAGATGATTGCGGTCAACCGCGTGACCAAGGTGGTCAAGGGCGGCCGCACGCTTAGCTTTGCAGCGCTGACAGTGGTGGGTGATGGTGATGGCCGTATTGGCATGGGCAAGGGCAAGGCCAAGGAAGTTCCAGTGGCCGTGCAAAAGGCCATGGAATCGGCTCGCCGCAGCATGTTCAAGGTGGCTCTCAAGGGAGGCACCATTCACCACAATGTGATTGGCGAGCATGGGGCGGCCCGAGTGCTCATGGCGCCGGCCAAGCCGGGTGACGGCATCATTGCCGGAGGCCCGATGCGAGCGGTATTTGAAGTGCTGGGCGTGACAGATATCGTGGCCAAGAGCCTCGGATCCACCAACCCGTACAACATGGTGAGAGCCACTTTGGACGCCCTGAAGAAGTCCACCACCGCCTCCGAAGTGGCTGCCAAGCGTGGCAAGTCCATCGAGGACATCCTCAACTGATCGCGCTGGGGGAATAGACATGGCTGAAAAGAAGACGCTTACCGTCAAACTTGTGCGCAGCCCCATCGGCTGCAAGGCTTCTCACCGCGCCACCGTGGCGGGTTTGGGCTTGCGCAAGATGCACAGCCAATCGGTGTTGGAAGACACACCGGCCGTGCGCGGGATGATCAACAAGATTTCGTACTTGGTGAAGGTGCTGTGATGCAACTCAACAACATCAAGCCCGCCGATGGCGCCAAGCGAGAGCGTCGCCGTGTGGGGCGCGGTATCGGCTCGGGTCTGGGCAAGACGGCTGGGCGCGGACACAAAGGTCAAAAGTCCCGTGCGGGCGGCTTTCACAAGGTGGGTTTTGAAGGCGGTCAGATGCCGCTGCAACGCCGCCTGCCCAAGCGCGGGTTCAAGTCGGCTAAGAAGCGCTACAGCGCCGAGATCAATCTGGCCGACCTGCAGCGTCTGGCCATCGACGAGGTGGACTTGTTGGCGCTCAAGCAATGTGGTCTTGTCTCGGAGATGACCAAGACCGTCAAGGTAATCAAGTCGGGCGAACTCAGCCGCAAGGTCAGCCTCAAGGGCATTGGCGCGACGGCCGGCGCCAAGGCTGCGATTGAAGCTGCTGGCGGCTCAGTCGCCTGACGCGCCCGGTCCTGTCATCTAGGTCTGCATCGGCTCCATGGTCACCAGCGCATCTCAGCTCGCCCGCAGCGGCAAGTTTGGCGACTTGCGTCGTCGGCTGGTGTTCCTGGTTTTGGCCTTGGTGGTCTACCGCATTGGTGCCCACATTCCGGTGCCGGGTATCGACCCGGCCCAACTGGAGCAGCTCTTCAAGAGCCAAAGTGGCGGCATTTTGAATCTGTTCAATATGTTCAGTGGCGGTGCGCTGTCACGCTTTACGGTGTTTGCCTTGGGCATCATGCCCTACATCTCCGCTTCCATCATCATGCAATTGATGACCTACGTGGTCCCCTCACTGGAGGCGCTGAAAAAGGAAGGCGAGGCAGGCCGCCGAAAGATCACGCAGTACACCCGTTATGGCACCTTGTTCCTCGGAACCTTCCAGTCACTGGGTATCGCCTTGGCCTTGGAGGGCTCGCCCGGGTTGGTGCTCGACCCCGGTATGGGGTTTCGCCTCACCGCCGTGGTCAGCTTGGTGGCTGGAACCATGTTCTTGATGTGGTTGGGCGAGCAGATTACCGAACGTGGTCTGGGCAATGGCATTTCCATTCTCATCTTTGCAGGCATCGTGGCGGGTTTGCCCAGTGCCATTGGCGGCCTGTTCGAGCTGGTGCGAACCGGATCTATGAGTGTCCTGGCGAGTTTGTTCATCATGACCCTGGTGGTGCTCGTCACCTTCGCCGTGGTGTTTGTCGAGCGGGGACAGCGAAAGATACTGGTCAACTACGCCAAGCGTCAGGTGGGAAACAAAGTCTATGGCGGCCAGTCATCTCATCTGCCGCTTAAATTGAACATGTCAGGCGTGATCCCGCCGATCTTTGCGTCTTCCATTATTTTGTTGCCGGCCACTATCGTCGGTTGGTTCGCCACTGGGCAAGACGACAGTTGGTTCACCCGCGCGCTCAAGGATGCATCGGCGGCCTTGTCGCCAGGACAGCCTGTTTATGTGCTGCTGTATGCGGCGATGATCGTATTTTTCTGTTTCTTTTATACGGCGCTGGTATTCAACAGCCGCGAGACGGCTGACAATCTCAAGAAAAGCGGTGCCTTCATTCCTGGTATTCGCCCAGGCGATCAAACCGCCCGGCACATCGACAAAATTCTTGGCCGGCTGACCCTCGTGGGTGCGGCCTACATCACCTTGGTGTGCTTGCTGCCCGAGTTCCTCGTGCTCAAGTACAACGTGCCGTTTTACTTTGGCGGAACGTCCCTGTTGATCATCGTGGTGGTCACGATGGACTTCTGGGCCCAAGTACAAAGTTATGTGATGAGTCAGCAGTATGAGAGTTTGCTCAAAAAAGCGAACTTCAAGGCCAGTTAGGACGCAAGACCATGGCCAAAGATGACGTCATCCAAATGCAGGGAGAAATTCTCGAAAACCTGCCCAATGCCACGTTTCGAGTCAAACTTGAAAATGGGCATGTGGTGCTGGGCCATATCTCGGGCAAGATGCGGATGCATTACATCCGTATCCTGCCAGGCGATAAGGTCACCGTAGAACTCACCCCCTACGATTTGAGTCGGGCACGCATTGTGTTCCGAGCCAAGTGAACAAGAGGTCAAGGAGAAGACCATGAAAGTCGCCGCATCAGTCAAGAAGATGTGCCGAAATTGCAAGATCATCCGTCGCAAGGGTGTGGTGCGAGTCATTTGCACCGATCCCAGGCACAAGCAGCGTCAGGGTTGACGCCCAGAGTCGAGGAACCTCAACATGGCACGTATCGCCGGCATCAATATTCCCCCGCACAAGCATTCTGAGATTGGCTTGACCTCCATCTACGGAATAGGCAGACCCACTGCGCGCAAGATTTGCGAAGCGGTAGGCATCGCCTATTCCAAGAAGATCAAGGATCTGACCGACAGCGATCTCGAAAAGATTCGTGAGGAGATCGGTCGCCTGACCATAGAAGGCGATTTGCGTCGCGAGATGTCCATCAACATCAAGCGTCTCATGGATCTGGGTTGCTATCGCGGAATGCGCCACCGCCGTGGCCTGCCAGTGCGTGGTCAGCGCACCCGCACCAACGCCAGAACCCGCAAGGGGCCGCGCAAGGGCGCTGCTGCCCTGAAGAAGTAAGCTCCGAATTCCTTAGGAAAGTACCGATATGGCCAAGGCACCTGTTAACACCGCGGCACGACGTGTCAGCAAGAAGGTTCGCAAGAACGTGGCTGACGGCATTGCGCACGTGCACGCCTCATTTAACAACACCATCATCACCATCACCGACCGCCAGGGCGGAGCACTGGCTTGGGCCTCCAGTGGGGGTCAGGGCTTCAAGGGGTCTCGCAAGTCCACCCCATTTGCGGCGCAGGTGGCCGCTGAGATGGCCGGCCGCGCTGCGCAAGAGCAGGGCATCAAGAATTTGGATGTTCGCATCAAAGGCCCGGGCCCTGGCCGCGAGTCCTCTGTTCGCGCTCTGGCATCGTTGGGCATACGCATCAACTCGATCTCGGACGTGACGCCCGTCCCGCACAACGGCTGCCGCCCGCAAAAGCGCCGCCGTATCTGAATCCCGCCGCGGGGTATATCCCGTGGTATACTGTTCAGTTCACTTCGGCCGACACCGTTTTGGGTGGGGGCCGGTTTTTGAAGACCACCGTCGGGGCGCAACAGCCCCCCGACTCGCGCGGATCGCTCCTAGCCGGGGGCGCATGGCCGCGTCAGATGACAACACCGCAAGGAAGCTCAACGTGGCACGTTATTTAGGACCCAAGGCCAAACTGTCTCGGCGCGAAGGTACGGATCTCTTTTTGAAGAGCGCCCGCAGGCCCATCGCCGACAAGGCCAAATTCGAAAGCAAGCCTGGCCAGCACGGCCGCACCAGCGGATCGCGCACCTCCGACTTTGGTTTGCAGTTGCGTGAAAAGCAAAAGGTCAAGCGCATGTACGGCGTGTTGGAGCGACAGTTCCGCCGCTATTTCGCGGAGGCCGAGCGGCGCAAGGGCAACACGGGCGAGAACCTGCTGTCGCTGCTGGAGTCGCGCCTGGATAACGTGGTGTATCGCATGGGCTTTGGCTCCACGCGTGCTGAAGCCCGGCAGTTGGTGTCTCACAAGGCGGTGACGGTCAACGGGAACGTGGTCAACATCCCCTCGTATTCCGTCAAATCGGGCGACACCTTGGCCCTCAGAGAAAAGTCCAAGACCCAGCTGCGGGTGCAAGATGCCTTGAAGTTGGCGCAATCCATCGGCATGCCTTCTTGGGTCGAGGTGGACGCAGCCAAGATGCAAGGCGTCTTCAAGAAGACGCCGGATCGTGACGAGTTTGGATCCGATATCAAGGAAGCGCTCATCGTCGAGTTGTATTCCCGGTAATGACCCGCCGTTGGGTCCGGTGGTTAGCGCCACCGAGCCCAACGATGACTTCGGGTGCCGGGCACGAAGTCATGTCGATCCTGTCCGGCGTGGTTCACCAGCCTTATCGGTGTAACGAGCCGAGGGTGTTGAGAGGAACTTGAAATCCATGCAAACGAATCTGCTGAAACCCACCAAAGCCATCCAGGTTGAATCCCTCGGCGGTTATCGCGCCAAAGCCACGCTGGAGCCCTTTGAGCGCGGCTATGGCCACACGCTGG
>CAYNSW010000071.1:0-2926 GCA_964400135.1 uncultured Rubrivivax sp.
GCCTTTCCTTGATGGGAATGGGCTCTCCCGTGCGGGGGTTGCGGCCAGGCCGCGCGGCTTTGCGGCGGATGGAGAAGTTGCCAAACCCCGAGAGCTTGACGTCGTCGCCCTGGGCCAAGGTGTCGTGCACGATCTCGAAGAAGGCCTCAACCATGTCTTTGGATTCGCGCTTGTTCAGGCCCAAACGGTCAAACAGCAGCTCGGCCAGCTCCGCCTTGGTGAGGGTGGGCGTCTCCAGCGAGCCAATCATCACGGCACTGGGCTCGGCTGTGGGCGTGGGAGACGGGGGCGTGTCGTTCATGGGCAATCCGTTTCAGCTGCGCATCCGCGTGCCACAGGCCGCTGCGCAGCGCTGCACCGCGGCGGCCACGGCCGCCTCAATGCGCTCGTCGGTAAGTGTAGTCTCGTCGTCTAGCAATTCCAATCGAATGGCCAGGCTGCGCTCGCCGGGTGCAAAACCGGCAGCGCCCGCAGCGGGGCGGTAGATATCAAACAAGACTGCGGAGCGCACCAGCCCTTGTGGGTCGGCCAGCAGCGCAGCACGCAAGGCGTCGTGGCGGATGCCCTCTGCGGCTATCAGGGCCACATCACGAATGGCCACTTGCTGGCGTGGCAAGGCCTCAAAGCGCGGCAGTCCACGCTGCAGCGCGGCTGCCAAGTCCAACTCAAACAGCACCGGCGCCTGGGGCAGCTCCCACGACTGGCGCCAGCGCGGATGCAGTTCGCCCACATGACCTACCACCAGGCCTTGCATCTCTACCCGCGCGCAGCGGCCCGGATGCATGGCCGGATGGGTGTCGGGCACAAAGGTCAAGGTGTGAGGAGCCAAGAGGGCCTGCACATCACCCTTGACGTCAAAGAAGTCAACGCCCTGCTCGGGGCGGCCCCATTGCAGTTCGTCCACAGAGCCGTAGGCCAATCCCGCCACCCGCTGAGGTTGATCAACACCCGCCACCGAGGCGAGGGTGTCGGTGACGGCGGGATCGCGGCGGAATACCCGACCCACTTCGAACACCCGCACGCGCGCGGTACGGCGCGCCAGATTGGTCTTGAGCACCTGCACCAGACTGCCCAGGAGCGATGAGCGCATCACGGCCAGCGGCGCGGCAATGGGGTTGAGCACGCGGATGGGATCGGCATTGCCCGCCAATTCGAGCTCGCAGCGCTCTTCGACAAAGCTGAAGTTGATGGTCTCTTGGTAGCCCAGGCCCGCCAGCCGGTGCCGCAAGGCCCACGCACTGGCGCGCGACTCACTCTGCACCCGCGGCGTGATGCTGGCCTGGGGCGGCGTGTTGGGCAGGAGGTGCAGGCCCAAGACGCGGATGATTTCTTCGACCAGGTCTTCTTCAATGGCCAGGTCAAAGCGCCAGGCAGGTGGCGTGACGGTGATGACGCCCTCAGACTGCGTGTGCGGCAGGCCCAAGCGGGTGAAGACCTCGGCGCACTGCGCCTGCGTCAGCGGCAGACCCAAGATCTTGGCCGCACGCGCCACACGCACACTCACGGGCTGGCGCTCGGGCAGACGGGCGGTCTGGTCATCCATTGGGCCGGGCTGGCCGCCGCAGATGTCGACGATGAGCTGCGTGATGCGCTCGATGTGGGCCACCGTGGTGGCGGGGTCTACCCCGCGCTCGAAACGATGCCCCGCGTCGGTAGAGAAATTGAAGCGACGTGACCGCCCCGCCACCGCATCGGGCCACCAGAAGGCCGCTTCGACGTAGACGTTGCAGGTGGTGTCACTAACCGCCGTGGCCTGCCCGCCCATGATGCCGGCCAAAGACTCCACCTGTCGGTCATCGGCAATCACGCCCACGGCATCGTCTACCGTGATGGTCTGGCCGTTGAGCAGTTCCAGTGTTTCGCCCGCGCGACCCCAGCGCACCTGCAAACCCCCATGAATCTTGTCCAGATCGAAGATGTGCGAAGGCCGCCCGAACTCAAACATGACGTAGTTGGAGATGTCTACCAGCGCATTGACGCTGCGCTGGCCACAACGGGCCAGGCGCTGCACCATCCACTCAGGCGTGGCGGCAGCCGGGTTGACCCCCCGCACCACCCGGCCGGAGAACCGGCCACACAGGTCTGGGGCCTGAACGGTCACCGGCAGGCGCTGATCGTGCTGCGCCGGTATGGGCGTGAAGGTGGGCGTCTTCAGCGGCGAACCTGTGAGGGCCGAGACCTCGCGGGCAATGCCGTACACGCTCAGGGTGTGGCCCAGGTTGGGGGTGAGCTTGAGGGTAAAGAGCGTGTCATCCAGCAACAGGGCCTGCCGGATGTCTTGGCCAGGTGCGGCAGACTCGGGTAGCTCCAGCAGGCCGCCATGATCTTCACTGAGGTGCAGCTCGCGAGCGGAGCACAACATGCCCGAGCTCTCCACCCCTCGCAGTTTTCCCACGCCAATGTGCACCGCTTGGCCTTGGGCGTTGGGAGGCAAAACGGCGCCCACCAAGGCCAGCGGTGCCCGCAAGCCCACTCTGGCGTTGGGTGCGCCGCAGACGATTTGCAAAGGGCCATGGGGGGAATGGGGGCCCGCGTCCACCTGGCACACACGCAGCTTGTCGGCGTTGGGGTGCTGATTGGCTTGCACGATGAGACCCACCACCACGCCCGAGCACGGTGGGGCCACGGGGCGCAGCTCTTCCTCCTCCATGCCCGACATGGTGAGCAAGTCAGCCAGGGCCTGCGTGCTCAGGGGCGGATCGCAAAACTCTCGCAGCCAAGACTCGGGAAATTGCATGACAAATGGGTGGGCAGCGGTTAGCGAAACTGCGACAGAAACCGCAGGTCGCCTTCGAAGAACAAACGCAAATCGCTCACGCCGTAGCGCAGCATGGTCAGGCGGTCTGGTCCCATGCCAAAGGCAAAGCCGATGTAGCGCTCGGGGTCTAGACCGAAATTGCGAATGACGGTGGGATGCACCTGGCCT
>CAYNSW010000071.1:2936-5501 GCA_964400135.1 uncultured Rubrivivax sp.
GGCGAGTTCGAGCCAGCGCCCTTGCAGCGGGCCGCTGGCAAACATCATGTCGATCTCGGCGCTGGGCTCGGTGAACGGAAAGTAGCTGGGGCGAAAACGCGTTTGGATGCCATCGTCTTCAAAGAAGCGCCTCAGGAACTCGGTGAACACCACCTTGAGATCTTTGAAGCTGATGTGCTCGCCCACCCACAGCCCCTCGCACTGGTGGAACATGGGCGAATGGGTGGCATCGCTGTCCACACGGTAGGTACGCCCGGGGGCAATCACGCGAATCTCAGGCATGGCAGAGGTGCCCGCATACTTGTGTGCGTGCGCCTGCGCGTAGCGCACCTGCATGGGGCTGGTGTGCGGGCGCAAGTTGAGCCAGCGGCCTTGCGCGTCTTTCATGTCCACGTAGAACGTGTCTTGCATGGAACGGGCCGGGTGGTTCTCGGGGTTGTTCAACGCCGTGAAGCTCATCCAGTCGGTTTCAACTTCGGGACCATCGGCCACATCAAAGCCCATGGAGCCGAAGATGGCCTCGATGCGCTCAATGGCGCGGCTGACGGGATGCAAGCCGCCCACGCTGCGCTGTCGACCCGGCAGCGTCACATCCAGTGACTCGGCCTGCAGCTGCCGGTCGAGTTCGGCTTGGGCCAGGGCGTCGCGGCGCGCCTGCAAGCTGGCCTCGATCGCGGCCTTGAGCTGGTTGATCTGGGCACCGCGGGTCTTCTTTTCTTCCACGCTCAGGCTGCCCAAGGACTTGAGCAGCTCGGTCACCCGCCCGGACTTGCCCAGGTAGCGGGCCTTGGCGTCTTCGAGCTGCGCCGGTTGGGTGGCCAAGGCGAAGTCGTCTTGCGCCTGTTGCAGCAAGGCGTTCAGATCAGACATGGCCAAGATTCAGCAAGCACATGGGTCAGACACTCTATCGGGCGATCTCAGATCAGCAAAGGAAAGGGCCGTCACGCAGACGGCCCCGGGGCATCAGCCTGGCGGCTGAGCCCAAAGCTCAGCTCAGCTGGGCCTTGACCTGGGCCACGATATGACCGAAGGCCGCCGGATCTTTGACGGCCATATCGGCCAAGACCTTGCGATCGATGTCGATCTGTGCCTTTTTCAGGCCCGCCATGAAGCGGCTGTAGGACACGCCCAACTCACGCGAGGCCGCGTTGATACGGGCAATCCAGAGTTGGCGGAAGACCCGCTTGCGGGTACGGCGATCGCGGTAGGCGTATTGGCCAGCCTTCATCACCGCCTGTTTGGCGATGCGAAAGACGTTTTTGCGGCGACCGCGAAAGCCCTTGGCCAGGGCGAGAATTTTCTTGTGACGGGCGTGGGCGGTGACACCACGTTTGACGCGAGGCATGTGTGTGCTCCTTCAGTGCGTGGTGGGGTTACAGGCCCGCAAAGGGCAACATCGCGGCGATGTGGCCCATATTGGTCTCGTGCACATTGGCAGGGCCACGCAGGTGACGCTTGCGGGTGGTGCTTTTCTTGGTCAGGATGTGGCGCTTGAACGCCTGGCCCCGCTTGACGGTGCCACCCGGGCGCACCCGGAAGCGCTTGGCTGCGCTTTTCTTGGTCTTCATTTTGGGCATGACAGCTCCGTTTAGTTGACCCCTGCAGGCGACCGCTGACAGCGGTACTTGTTGGCCTGCAACGGCTTGTGTGATCAGGTCCGAACTACTTTCTCTTGGGCGCCAGGACCATGATCATTTGGCGTCCCTCGAGTTTGGGCATGTGCTCCACCACGGAGACATCCGCGAGTTCATCGCGGATGCGCTCGAGCAGTCGCATGCCGATATCTTGGTGGGTGATCTCTCTTCCTCTGAATCTCAGTGTGACCTTGCCTTTGTCGCCATCTTCGGCAATGAAGCGGCGCAGATTGCGCATCTTGATGTTGTAGTCGCCCTCGTCGGTACCCGGGCGAAACTTCACTTCTTTGATTTCGATGACTTTTTGTTTGGCCTTGGCCTCAGCGGCCTTCTTTTGCTCCTGGTACTTGAACTTGCCGTAGTCCATCAACCTGCACACCGGGGGGTCGGCCATGGCCGCGATTTCCACCAGGTCTACGTCAAGCTCGCCGGCCATTCGCAAGGCCTCATGCAGCGGGACGATGCCCAGTGATTCGTTGTTGACCCCATTCAGGCGCACTTCAGGCGCCATGATTTCTCGATTCAGTCGGTGCTTGCGCTCCACATTGGGAACGCGCCGGTCCATGAAGGTGGTAACGATGGTTCAAACCCCTTGCGCAGCCCCAAGGCAATAACAGGCCGCCAATCGATGACACACGCGCCGGGACGAGAACCCGCGAGAACCTCAGGTCTTGGCGGCGATGACGTCAAAGAGCTTGTGCGAAAAGTCTTCGAGGGGCATCACACCGAGGTCCTGATTGCCCCGAGCGCGCACGGCAACGGTCCCGTTTGCCTTTTCCTTGTCACCTACGACCAGGATGAACGGGACCTTTTGCAACGAATGCTCGCGTATTTTATACGTGATTTTCTCGTTTCGCAGGTCGGCCAGGGCCCTAACCCCTTGTTTTTGCATCGTTTTCACCACTTCCCGGGCGTAATCGGCCTGGGCATC
>CAYNSW010000072.1:0-5391 GCA_964400135.1 uncultured Rubrivivax sp.
CAATCATCTGCTGGTTGGCGCACAGCATGCGGTGGGTGTTGATCACCACCTTGGGGTGTCCCGTGGAGCCCGAGGTCAGCAAATACTTGGCGTGCGTGTCGGGCGTGATGCGTGAAAAGGCCTGCATCACGGCGGGCGTCTCGACCACACCAAGCAAGTCTTGAAATGCGCGTGCCCCTTTGACGCCCTCGGCCCCCTGACTGAAAACGACCGGCACCTTCAGGCCACAGGCTTTCACGGCAGGCCCATAGGTGGCCGCGTCACTGGCATAGATCAGTCCTGGGCGCAACGCGCTCAAAATGCCTCGGATACGCGTGAAGTCACCGCCAGCCAAACGGCAGTAGCCACTGCTGAGCGTGCACACCGGTCGGCCCACGTGCATACCCGCCAAGAGCAGCACCAGGTGGTCCATGGCGTTGTCAGACAGCACCACCACCGGATCCTCACCCGGCAGCTTCAGGTCCAGCAGGGCTTGGGCCACGGCGCCCACCTGGTTTCGCAGCTGGGCCCAACTCAGGGTGCGCCAGCCACCACCGCTTGCGGGTTCGCCTACCGCAGCGGCCTGAGGTGTCTCACGTGCCCACCGCTCCAGCCACTCGCCCACGCAACGCTCGTAGGGCTGCAGCCGCTCGGGTGATCGCAACACAAAGGCTGCGGCGTCGAGATCTTCTCGCACCACCCGTCGGGGTGCGAGCATGCGCGGGTCATCGCAAAAGGGCAGTGCGGGTGAACTGGCCATGGGATCCTCATCGGTTCATGCCCCGCAGAATGGACCTGCCCGCGGTGGTTTGTGCTCCCGGGTAAACCCGCGGGCCGCAAAAGTCCGACAATGTCCTCACGCTGTTCGACCCCACCTGCGAGTTCCATGGACCCCCACACCCTGCACCCCGACACCCTGAGCGCCCAGGCCCTGGGTTGGATCGATGAGACCACCCGCGCCATCACACCCCCCATCCATGTCTCGTCCACCTATTTGCGTGACGAAGACAACCAGTACCGCAGCGGACGCATCTACGCGCGGGCTGACAACCCCGCCTACGACCAGCCTGAGGCGTTGCTGTGCGCGTTGGAGCGGGGGCACCAGGGCCTGCTGCTGGCCTCGGGCATGGCCGCCGCCACCGCCGTGTTTCAGGCACTCCATCCCGGTGATCACATCCTGGCGCCCCGGGTGATGTACTGGTCGCTTCGCAACTGGCTGCTGGGCACCGCCACACGCTGGGGGCTGAAGGTAGACCTGGTGGACATGACGCAGCCCGATGCAGTGCGCGCGGCCCTGCGTCCCGGCCAGACCCAGCTGGTGTGGATTGAATCTCCGGCCAATCCGCTGTGGGGCGTGACCGACATCGCCGCCACAGTGGACATGGCCCACCGCGCCGGGGCCCGGGTGGCGGTGGACTCCACCGTGGCCACGCCCATCCTCACCCAACCTCTGACACTGGGCGCCGATGTGGTGATGCACGCGGCCACCAAATACCTCAATGGACACTCCGATCTGGTGGCCGGTGCGCTGGTCACCCGCGAAGACTCGCCGATGTGGCAACGCATCCGACAGGTGCGCGCCTCGGGAGGCGCCACGTTGGGCTCGATGGAGAGCTGGCTGTTGTTGCGCGGAATGCGCACGCTGCCGCTGCGCGTACGGGCAGCCAGCGCCAGCGCGCAACGCATTGCCGAGCACTTCGCCACGCACCCCCTGGTGGAGGAAGTGCTCTACCCTGGGCTGCCCTCGTTTGCCGGCCACGCGGTGGCCCGCGCCCAGATGCACGGTGGGTTCGGGGGCATGCTGTCGATACGCGTGCGCCCCGGCAAGTCCAGTGGTGAGGCGGCGGCCATTGCCGTGGCGGCCCACACCCAAATCTGGAAGCGAGCCACGTCGCTGGGCGGCACCGAAAGCCTCATCGAGCACCGCGCCAGTGTTGAAGGCGCCGGCTCACCCGTGCCCCCCGATTTGTTGCGTCTTTCGGTGGGCCTGGAGTATGTGGATGACCTGATCGCCGATCTGGAAGACGCCCTGACCCGAGGAGCTGCCGCATGAATGCCCGAGTTCTGCCTGAGATTGCACAAGCCGCTGAAGATATGGCGCGCTTGAGGCGCGACCTGCACGCTCACCCCGAATTGGGCTTTGAGGAGCACCGCACGGCCCAACGCGTGGCGGAGCAGCTCACCGCTTGGGGCATTCCCATCCACCGCGACATAGCGCAAACGGCCGTCATTGGCGTGGTGCACGGTCGCGATGGCGGGGCGTGCGGCCGCGCGGTGGGACTGCGCGCCGACATGGACGCCTTGCCCGTGCAGGAGTCCAACCAATTTGCCCACGCCAGTCAGCACCCGGGCAAGATGCACGCCTGTGGCCACGATGGCCACACGGCCATGCTGCTGGCTGCGGCACAACACCTGGCGCGGCAGCGCGACTTTGACGGCACGGTCTATCTGGTGTTTCAGCCCGCCGAGGAGGGCCGGGGGGGCGCTCAAGCGATGGTGCAAGAGGGTCTGTTCGAGCGTTTTCCCATGGAGGCCATCTTTGGCATGCACAACTGGCCGGGCTTGGCAGCAGGCGCGCTGGCTGCCAGCCCCGGTCCGGTGATGGCCGGGGGCAGCACTTTCAGCATCCACATCCACGGCAAGGGGGCCCACGCGGCCATGCCCGACCGAGGCGTCGACCCGGTGGTGATCGCCGGCCACCTGATCGTGGCGCTGCAAACCGTGGTCAGCCGCAATGTCAAGCCCGTGGACACGGCGGTGGTCTCCGTGACGATGATGAATGCAGGTGAAGCCATCAATGTGATTCCCACCCACTGCAAGCTCGAGGGTACCGTGCGCACTTTCAGCAGCGCGGTCACCGATCTGGTGGAGCAGCGCATGCGCAGCCTGTGTGAGGGCTTGGGTGCTGCCCACGGTGCGCGCATCGAGTTTGAGTTTGCGCGCCGGGTGGGGCCCGTGGTCAACACCGCCTACGAGGCCAACTTTGCAGCCGAGGTCATTCGCGGCATCGTGGGGCCTGAACAGGCCGTGGTGCAAGAGCCCAGCATGGCCAGTGAAGACTTCGCCTTCATGCTCGAGGCCAAGCCCGGCTGCTATGCCTTCATCGGCAATGGCCTGGGCGAGCACCGCCTGATGGGACATGGCGAGGGGCCGTGCATGCTGCACAACCCAGCCTATGACTTCAACGACGAGGTGCTGCCCCTGGGCGCCACTTACTGGGTGGAGCTGGCCACCCGCTGGCTGCGCACCTCACACCCCCACCTGAGCCGCTGAGGAATCGGCGGGGTCGGCCAGGCTAAGGGGTCCCCTGCTCAAACCAGCGCCGAATGAGGGCGCGTTCGTCTTCGGTGATTTGCGTGGCGTTGTTCATGGGCATGAGGCGCAAGACGGCCACTTGCTGATACACGGCCTGGGCGTGCTGACGCACCAGGGCCTCGGTGTGCAGGGCCACGTTCTTTTGTTGCACCTGGGCGTTGTGGCACACGGTGCAGCGCTGCTCCACAACCGCCAGCACCTCCGAGATCGCCACTCGCGTGCCCGCAGCCGAAGCCTTCGAGCCCGCGCCGGCCTGCTCTCGCGGGGCCAGGCCCACCATCACCCCCACGATCAACACGGCCCCAGCGACCGCCCACTCCCATGGGGCTCGACGTCCTTGCTCCCGGGCCTTGTGGCGGGCCACAAAACTGTGGCGGATCAGGGCGCCAGCGAGCATGAGCGCCACCAGCACCAGCCAGTTCCAGCGGCCCTGCACCAACCAGCCGTAGTGGTTGCTCAACATCGCCAACAAGACCGGCAAGGTGAAGTAGGTGTTGTGCACACTGCGTTGCTTGCCGCGCTGTCCGTGGATGGCCTCGGGGGCTTGGCCCGCTCGCATCTGGGCAATCACCTTCTTTTGCCCCGGGATGATCCAGAAGAACACATTGGCGCTCATCGCCGTGGCCAACATGGCGCCCACGAGCAAAAATGCCGCACGCCCGGCAAACAGCTGGCAGGCCAGCCAGGAGGCCAGCACCACCACGGCACACACCACCACGGCCACCGCGCGGTCGCCCCCCACCCGCTGGCCACGCTCACCCACCCAGCGGCAAGTGGCGTCATAGACCAGCCAAAACACCACCAAGAAGGCCAAGGCCGTCGCCACCGCCGCAGCAGGTGACCAGTCCTGCACCGACTTGTCGATGAGGTAAGTACCGGCGTTGAACAGGTACATCACCGTGAACAGCGCAAACCCCGTGAGCCAGGTGGAATAACTCTCCCAGTAAAACCAGTGCAAATTCGAGGGCAAGCTGCGCGGAGCCACCAGATACTTTTGCGGGTGATAAAACCCCCCACCGTGCACCGCCCACAATTCGCCGTCCACCCCCTTGCGGCGAAGCGCCTCGTCGGTGGGTGGCGTGAGGCTGTTGTCCAGAAAGACAAAGTAAAACGACGAGCCGATCCAGGCGATGGCCACGATGACATGCAGCCACCGCAAGAGCAGATTGACCCAGTCGAGCAGGTAGGCTTCCATCGCGGTGCCCGGTCAGCTACCCCGGTAGGTGCTGTAGCTGTAGGGGCTGACCAACAAGGGGACGTGGTAATGCGCCTGGGCGTCCCACACGCCGAAATCCAAGGTCACCACATCCAGGAACGGCGGGTCAGGCAGGGCCACGCCCTGCAAGCGAAAGTACGCCGCCACCTCAAAGAGCAGGCGGTAGCGCCCGGCGACCAGGGCATCGCCTTCGAGCAGGGGACCATCGGCTCGGCCATCCGCGTTGAGCACCAGTTGGCGCAGGGTGCGGGGAGCTTGCCCCTCCAGGCGCTGCAGGCTCACGTGCATGCCGCCTGCAGGGCGGCCGTGGGCGGTATCCAATACGTGGGTGCTCAGTCGTCCCATGGAGCGTCGGGCACTTGACGGCCCGTTGTCAGCGTTGAAGATCGCAGTGTAGCCAAGGCCCCTTAAACTGAGCAGCATGCGCTACCCCCGCGACCTGCGCGGCCACGGCCGCCATCCACCGCACGCCCACTGGCCGGGTCAGGCCCGCGTGGCCGTGCAATTCGTGCTGAATTACGAAGAAGGGGGCGAAAACTCCGTGCTGCACGGCGACGCGGGCAGCGAGCAGTTCCTATCGGAGATGTTCAACCCGGCGGCCTACCCCGCGCGGCACCTGAGCATGGAGGGGATCTATGAATACGGCGCGCGTGTGGGCGTTTGGCGCTTGCTGCGCGAGTTTGAACGCCGCGCCCTGCCCCTGACGGTATTTGGCGTGGGCATGGCGCTGCAGCGCTGCCCCGAGGTCACGGCCGCCATGGTCGAGCTGGGCCACGAAATCGCCTGCCACGGCTGGCGCTGGATCCACTACCAGAGCGTGGATGAGGCCACCGAGCGTGAGCACCTGGCCTTGGCCGTGAAGGTGCAAACAGAATTGACCG
>CAYNSW010000073.1:0-5351 GCA_964400135.1 uncultured Rubrivivax sp.
TCACCGAGCGGTTGCCCGTCGCAGTCACGAAAATATCGGCCTTGTCGGCGGCGTACTCCATGGTCACCACACGGTAGCCTTCCATGGCAGCTTGCAATGCATTGATGGGGTCAATTTCGGTCACCCATACCTGTGCCGAGAGTGCGCGCAAGGCCTGGGCGCTGCCCTTGCCCACGTCGCCGTAGCCGGCCACAACCGCCACCTTGCCGGCAATCATCACATCGGTGGCGCGCTTGATGGCGTCTACCAGGCTTTCCCGACACCCGTACAGATTGTCGAACTTGCTCTTGGTGACAGAGTCGTTGACGTTGATCGCACGGAACATCAACGAGCGCTTTTCCGACATCTCCTTGAGTCGATGCACCCCCGTGGTGGTCTCTTCGGTCACGCCAATGATGTGCGCACTCTTGCGGCTGTACCACGTGGGATCTTGTGCCAGTTTGGCCTTGATAGAGGCATACAGACACTCTTCCTCTTCACTGGTGGGGTGATTCAAGACCGAGGCATCTTTTTCGGCACGCTTGCCCAAATGCATCAGCAAGGTCGCATCGCCACCGTCATCCAAAATCATGTTGGGGCCTTCGTGTGCGGAGCCAGGTGCGCCAAATTCAAAGATCCGGTGGGTGTAATCCCAATAGTCGCTCAGCGACTCGCCCTTGTAAGCAAAAACGGGAGTGCCTTTGACCACCAGCGCTGCTGCGGCATGGTCTTGCGTGCTGAAGATGTTGCACGAAGCCCAGCGCACTTGGGCGCCCAGAGCCTGCAGCGTCTCAATCAGCACCGCTGTCTGGATCGTCATGTGCAGGCTGCCCGTGATGCGCGCGCCTTTAAGCGGCTGCTTGCTCGCGAATTCCTCGCGGATAGCCATCAGTCCGGGCATTTCAGTTTGGGCGATGAGAATTTCTTTTCGACCCCACTCGGCCAAAGACAAATCGGCTACGGCGTAGGCATCAGAGTGCAGGGGTTTGACAACAGCGTTCATGACAGGCTCCACAAAGTCAGGATGGGCCCGCACGGCAACTGTTCAAAGGATTTGAATCCACTCACCCTCAAACAGATTGCTTGTGCGGGTGAGCGCCGTTGTCACGGTTCCGAGCCTGGCCGCCAAGCTAAAATGGCGGTTGCAACGCTCCTCGGAAGCACGCATTGTACCGCGTCGCGTCCTGTCGTGCTGGGTGCTAGAGTGCCATCTCGGTAGCTCCCTCAAGCCTCTGGTGCCCCGTGTCCATTGATGCCCCTTCTGCATATTGTTCCTGGCGCGACGTTGGCGACGCCGAGTTGAGGCCAGTACGGGGGATCCTGACCGACATAGACGACACCCTGACCCGCGCGGGTCACATTGAGCCCGCCGCGGCCCGAGCTTTGGTGCGACTGCACGAGGCCGGTGTACCGGTGGTGGCGATCACCGGACGCCCCATGGGCTGGAGCCTGCGTCTGGCTCGCCAGTGGCCGCTACGCGCCATCGTCGCCGAAAACGGCAGTGTGGCGATCTTGCCTGGGCGCGGGCGGGTGCGTGTTGAATTCTGTCAAGACCGGCCGACCCGCGAGGCGAATGCGCAGCGCTTGCGCCTGGTGGCCCATCGCCTGCTGCAAGACGTGCCTGGCGCGGTCTTGGCTCGGGACAGCCATGGCCGCATGACCGATATTGCGGTAGACCACAGCGAGCACAACCGGCTGGGGCGGGCGGAGGTTTCTCGGGTGGTCGCCATCATGCAGGAGGAGGGCCTGACCGCCACGGTCAGTTCGATCCACATCAATGGGTGGTTGGGTGATCACAACAAGTGGCGCGGGGCCCAGTGGATTGTCAAGCGCCTGTGGCGGCGCGACCTACCGCAAGAGCGCGAACAATGGATCTACGTGGGCGACTCCACCAATGACCAGATCATGTTCGAGCACTTTCCCTTGAGCGTTGGCGTGGCCAACTTGTTGGACTTTCGCAGTGAGTTGCGTATCTGGCCCCGGTTCGTGACCTCTTTGCCGCGTGGGCGCGGATTTGAACAGGTGGCCCGTCGTCTGCTCCGTCACCCTTTGCCTCACGCCAGGCCCCGGCAGGCGGGCGCATGAGAGGCATTCAGGTTTTGGAAAGGGGTTGGCTATCGTCCAATAACGTGGTGCTGTTGCCGACCGAAGACGACCCGCCGGGCACGGGTGCGACCGTGGTGGACACCGGGCATGTCCACCACGCCGCCCAAACGCTGGAATTGGTCAACCGCGCCTTGGGTCAGACGCCGCTGACGAAGATTGTCAACACCCATTTGCACTCCGACCACTGCGGCGGCAACGCTCAGTTGCAGGCTTTTTGGAAGTGTCCAGTGTGGGTCGCCCCGGGCATGCAGCAAGTCGTGGCTCAATGGGCGCCGGATCGCCTGACCTATGAAGCTACCGGTCAGCACTGCCAGCCTTTTGTGGCTCACGCAGAAATGGCCTTGGACCAGCCCCTGTGCTTGGGCGGCCGTGTGTGGGAGGTACATCCTGCAGCGGGCCATGATCCGGACTCGGTGATTTTGTTTGACCGTGAATCGGGAGTGCTGATCTCCGCCGATGCGCTGTGGGAAAACGGGTTTGGCGTGGTCTTTCCGGAAGTCGCCCAACAAGAGGGCTTTGATGACGTTCAGGAGGTTTTGGAGCGTGTGGCCTCGTGGCCCGTCAAGTGGGTGATCCCGGGTCACGGCCGACCCTTCAGTGATGTGGCCGGCGCCTTACAGCGTGCGCGCACCCGGTTGCGGTCTTTTCGTGACGACCCCAGGCGTCACGCCAGGTACGCTGCCAAAGTGTTGATGAAGTACCACCTGATGGAGGTCCGGCGCGAGACCCATGAAGACTTAGATCGTTGGGCCAGCGCGACGCCCTTCATGCAAGAACTCTGGCAGCAATTCGGTAAATCCGAGGGACTGTCCCCGCGGCAGTGGGCCGATGGGGTGTTGCGCGACTTGCTGCAATCGGGTGCCCTCACCCTCGAGGGCGACCTGGTGCTTGACGCTTGAGCCGTGCGAGGGCGCATGCCCCGGGCCGTGAGCCCGGGGCATGACCGTTTCCAATTACAGACCTGCGGCTGCGCGCAATGCCTGTGCCTTATCGGTGCGTTCCCACGAAAACTCGGGTTCGTTGCGGCCGAAATGGCCGTAAGCCGCGGTCTTGCTGTAGATGGGACGCAACAGATCCAGCATCTGAATGATGCCCTTGGGGCGCAGGTCGAAGTGTTCGTTGACCAGAGCCGCAATCTTCTCGTCTGAGATGACGCCAGTGCCCTCGGTGTAGACGGTCACATTCATGGGCCGTGCCACGCCGATAGCGTACGCCACTTGGATCTGACACTGCCTGGCCAGACCAGCAGCCACGATGTTCTTGGCCACATAGCGTGCCGCGTAGGCGGCCGAGCGGTCAACCTTGGAGGGGTCTTTGCCTGAAAACGCCCCACCGCCATGGGGGCACGCGCCTCCGTAGGTGTCCACGATGATCTTTCGACCTGTCAAACCGCAATCGCCCTGCGGGCCGCCGATGACGAAGCGGCCTGTGGGATTCACCAGGTACTTGGTGTCGCGCAGCCACTCCTTGGGCAGCACCGGCTTGATGATTTCCTCTACCACGGCCTCAACAAATTCGGGCTTCATCTTCGAGCCCAAGCTCCACTCCGGGGCGTGTTGGCTCGACAGCACCACCGTATCGATGCTGTGGGGTTTGCCATCGACGTAGCGCATCGTCACTTGGCTTTTGGCGTCGGGCCGCAAGTAAGGCATCCGGCCATCCTTGCGCAATTGGGCTTGGCGCTCCACCAGTCGGTGCGCATAGTAGATGGGCGATGGCATGAGGTCAGGCGTCTCGTCGCAGGCGTACCCAAACATCAGGCCCTGGTCACCGGCGCCAGTGTTCAAGTAATCATCGCTGGCATGGTCCACGCCCTGCGCAATGTCATTGCTCTGCTTGTCGTAGCAGACCATGACGGCGCAGCCTTTGTAATCAATACCGTAATCGGTGTTGTCGTAGCCGATGCGCTTGATCGTATCGCGTGCCACCTGGATATAGTCCACATGGGCGTTGGTCGTGATCTCGCCAGCCAACACCACCAAGCCGGTGTTGCACAGGGTCTCGGCTGCCACCCGTGAGCGCGGATCCTGCTCGAAGATGGCGTCCAAGATGGCGTCGGAGATTTGGTCGGCCACCTTGTCAGGGTGTCCTTCTGAAACCGACTCTGAGGTGAAGAGATAATCGTTGGCCACTTGCTCTTGCTCCAATGAAAGGTTGAACCGGCGTAGCCGTTCAGGAGATCCTGGCAAGCGGCGACGCTTTAGCGGAATTCAGTCCACGGCATGACCCGTGAACCGGTGAGTGGCGGACGCCACCCTCATCGCCCCGCAAGTTGTCTTTAACTCGGCGATCTCGCGCATTATAGAAAACATGTTGGGTCTGATTCGTTGGTTGTCACACCGCAGCTTGGGGTTTTTGCACCGGGTGGGCGGCTGGGCTGGGTGGTTGACCTGGGCGTTGTCGCCCAGTTACCGCCAACGCCTGCGTGAAAACGCCGAACTGGCGGGGGTGACGGCACGAGACCGACGGGCCAGCGTGGCGCAGGCTGGGCGCCTCATCCTGGAAATCCCCCGCCTTTGGTCTCGAGCCCACGCCGAGCCGATTGCCGACCCCGTGCGCTGGGAGGGCTCAGAGCTGATCGACCGGGCGGTGCAAGAGGGCCGAGGTCTCGTGTTGCTGACTCCCCACATGGGCAGCTTCGAGGTCGCAGGCCAGGCTTATGCCGAGCGCTTTGGTGCCCAGCAACCGATGACCGTGCTCTACCGCCCAGCCCGACAAGCGTGGGTGCGAGCGTGGGAAGACCAAGCGCGGGCCAGACCCCACCTGTCCACCGCCCCGGCCAACGTGGGCGGCGTGCGCCAGCTGTTGCGTGCCCTCAAGCGCGGCGAAACCTTGGGCCTGCTACCAGACCAGGTGCCGCCTGAGGGCCAAGGTGTGTGGAGCCCCTTCTTTGGCAAGCCCGCCTACACCATGACCTTGGCCGCGCGCCTGGTGCATCAGACAGGCGCTGCAGTGCTGTGTCTGTGGTGCGAGCGCTTGCCGCATGGGCAAGGCTACGTGGTGCGCGTATCCCCCATGGCGCATCCCTTGCCTTCGTCCAATGATGGGCCTTTTGACGAAGCCCAAGGGGCTTTGGCCATCAACCGCTCTATGGAGGCCCTGATTCTGCAATGTCCATCGCAGTATCTCTGGGGGTATCACCGTTACAAAACGCCCCGTGGGGCGCCCTGACATGATGGAAATGGGTCCGCGACTGCTGGTGGCCCTGTTGCGCGTGCTGCAGCATTTGCCCATGTCAACCCTGGTGAAAGTGGGACGAGGTGCGG
>CAYNSW010000074.1:0-735 GCA_964400135.1 uncultured Rubrivivax sp.
CATCACCACCAGCTCCTCGATGTGAATCGAGGTGTAGCGGTCTTCAGCCACCACCCGCTCGCTGATCAGAATGGAGTCTTCGAAGTTGTAGCCGTTCCAGGGCATGAAGGCCACCAACATGTTTTGGCCCAGGGCCAGCTCACCCAAATCGGTGCTGGCGCCGTCGGCCACGACATCACCTGAACTGACCTTGTCGCCACGCTGCACGATGGGTCGCTGGTGAATGTTGGTGTTTTGGTTGCTGCGCTGGTATTTGATGAGGTTGTAGATATCAACGCCCACTTCGCCGGCCACGGTCTCGGCGTCATTGACGCGAATCACGATCCGGTTGGTGTCAACGTAGTCGACGATGCCGCCACGGCGTGCCGTCACCACAGTGCCGGAGTCAACCGCGGCCACACGCTCAACCCCGGTACCCACCAGGGCTTTTTCCGGACGCAAAGTCGGCACCGCCTGCCGCTGCATGTTGGCGCCCATGAGCGCTCGGTTGGCATCATCGTGCTCCAAGAAGGGCACCAGCGAGGCAGCAACCGAGACGATCTGGGCGGGCGCCACATCCATGTACTGCACACGCTCAGGAGAAACCAGCACAGATTCGCCGTTTTCACGGGCACTGACCAATTCGTCGACCAAGCTGCCTGCCTTGTCCAATGAGGCATTGGCCTGCGCGATCACATACTTGCCTTCCTCCATGGCCGACAGGTAGTAATCTCGGTCTGAATCGAGTTTGACCTG
>CAYNSW010000074.1:745-4673 GCA_964400135.1 uncultured Rubrivivax sp.
GTTGGTTACCTTGCCATCCACGACTCGGCGGTAGGGCGTTTCCAAAAAGCCGTACTCATTGAGCTGGGCATACAAGGCCAGTGAGTTGATCAGGCCGATGTTGGGGCCTTCGGGGGTCTCGATGGGGCACACACGCCCGTAGTGGGTAGGGTGTACATCGCGCACCTCGAAGCCTGCACGCTCGCGCGTGAGTCCACCCGGGCCCAGAGCAGACACACGCCGCTTGTGCGTGATCTCGGACAAGGGGTTGGTCTGGTCCATGAACTGGCTGAGCTGGCTGGCACCGAAGAACTCCTTGAGCGCCGCAGAGATGGGCTTGGAGTTGATCAGGTCGTGCGGCATGAGGGCTTCGGTCTCGGCCTGACCCAGGCGCTCCTTGACGGCCTTCTCGATACGGGCCAGGCCCGAACGGTATTGGTTCTCGGCCAATTCGCCTACGCAGCGCACTCGGCGGTTGCCCAGGTGGTCAATGTCGTCGACCTCGCCATTGCCATTGCGCAGATCCACCAAGATCTTGACCACATCCAGGATGTCGTCATTGCTCAGGGTCATGGGGCCTTCGGGGCTGTCTCGGCCCACGCGCGCATTGAACTTCATGCGGCCCACACGCGACAAATCGTAGGGGTCGGGGTTGTAGAACAGACGGTTGAACAGCGCCTCCACTGCGTCTTCCGTGGGCGGCTCGCCAGGGCGCATCATGCGGTAGATGGCCACGCGAGCGGCCAACTGGTCTGCCGTCTCATCGGTGGCCAGCGTCTGGCTGATATAGCCGCCTTGGTTGAGTTCGTTGGTGAAGATGCAGGGCAACTCCTTGATGCCTGCAGCGCGCAGCTTCTTGAGCAGAGCCTCAGTCAGCTCATCATTGGCCTTGGCCACGATTTCACCGGTCTCGGGGTCCACCATATTGCGTGCGACCACGCGGCCGAGCAGAAAGTCTTCGGGCACCGAAATGAAGCGAGTGCCGGTTTGCTCGAGCTGACGCAGATGCCGCGCCGTGATGCGCTTGTCCTTTTCGATGACCACCGCACCGCTCTTGTCGGTGATGTCGAAACGGGCCACCTCGCCACGCAGGCGATCGGGCACAAACTCCATTTGTGCGCCCACATCCATCAGGTGGAAGTTGTCGTTGTCAAAGAAGTGCGCCAAGATGGCCTCAGGCTTCAAACCGATAGCCTTGAGCAAAATGGTCACGGGCATCTTGCGGCGGCGATCAACGCGGAAGTACAAGATGTCTTTCGGGTCGAACTCGAAATCCAGCCACGAACCACGGTAGGGAATGATGCGCGCCGAAAACAGCAGCTTGCCCGAGCTGTGGGTCTTGCCCTTGTCGTGTTCGAAGAACACGCCAGGAGAGCGATGCAGCTGACTGACGATCACGCGCTCGGTGCCGTTGATGACAAAGGAGCCGTAGTCGGTCATGAGGGGCACTTCGCCCATATAGACCTCTTGCTCCTTGATCTCCTTGACCACACGCTGGGGGTGAGACTCCCGGTCGTAAATGATCATCTGCAACTTGGCTCGCACGGCAGCGGCGTAGGTCAAGCCTCGCTGCTGACATTCGCGTACATCGAATGCCGGCTTGGCCATGTTGTATCCGATGAACTTCATCTCGACAAAGCCGTTGTGCGAGACGATGGGGAACGCGGCCAAAAACGCCGCCTGTAGCCCCTCGGGCTTGCGTTGTGCGGGAAGCACATCCTTTTGCAGGAAGGCAACATAAGAATCCCTCTGCATGGTCAGCAGATAAGGGACATTGAGAACACTGTCTCGCTTGCCAAAGCTCTTGCGAATTCGCTTGCGCTCAGTGAAGCTGTAATGATTTGCTTGCGCCATGAAACTCTCCGTGTCGGCTGCAAAGGCCCGGCCATGCCCCTGCGGAACTCGGCGACTGGCTACTCAGACCTTGTTCTCTGCAGTCGGATCAGAGAACACGGCCAAGTTGTTGGGCGCCACCGCTGGCAGCCACTCAACCACTTGGCGCTGTTCTCTGAAGCCCTGGCTAGGCCTACAAGAGGCCTGGCCGAGAACTTCACACAGCGCGGTCTTACTTGAGCTCGACCTTGGCGCCCGCCTCTTCGAGCTTTTTCTTGGCAGCCTCGGCGTCGGCCTTGGAGACTCCCTCCTTGACGGGCTTGGGAGCGCCATCGACCAGGTCCTTGGCTTCCTTCAGGCCCAGGCCCGTGATTTCGCGAACGGCCTTGATGACCGACACCTTGTTGCCACCCGCATCGGTCAGCACGACGGTGAACTCGGTCTTTTCTTCAGCAGCGGCAGCACCGCCACCGCCACCACCGCCACCAGCAGCGGGGGCGGCCATGGCGGCAGCAGACACGCCAAACTTTTCTTCAATGGCCTTGACCAGGTCATTGAGTTCCATCACGGACATACCGTCCACAGCGCTCAAAAATGCGTCTTTATCAAATGACATTTGGGGTTCCTCAAAAAATGGGGTTGCGAAGCTGGAAATCAGGCGGCCGAGGTTTCGGCCTTTTTGGCCGCCACAGCGGCCATGACGCCAGCCAGACGTTGCACGGGAGATTTCAGTAAGCCGGCGACTTGGGCGATCAGTACCTCGCGCGCCGGGATGGCGGCCAGGGCTTTGATGCCATTGGCATCCAGAGACTTGCCCGCATAGGCTCCTCCCTTGATGACCAGCTTGTCGTTGCCTTTGGCGAAGTCCGACAGGACCCGCGCAGCAGCAACGGCATCTTCCGAAAAGCCGTAGATCAGCGGACCGACCATGCTTTGCTGGGCACACTCGAACGCACTGCCCGACACGGCGCGGCGGGCCAGGGTGTTCTTCAGTACATGAAGGTACACGCCTTGCTCGCGCGCCTGACGGCGCAGGGCATCTAGGTGAGCCACAGTGAGGCCACGGTATTCGGCCAACGCCAAGGTCTGCGCGCGTGCGACTTGCGTCGACACGTCTGCCACCACGGCTGCCTTCTCGTTGCGATTCAGACTCAAGGTCTACTCCTCACACTTTGCGCCGGGGCACCTTGCGGCACCCTGGCGCGACTCGGTTTCAGCGACCTTACCGTTCGAGGAACCCGATTCCTCGACAGCGGGACCGCCATCTGCGCTGGCTTCACCGGGGGCGTTGCCGCCACCGGATTCATTAAGGGACCGGTCAGGGCCCCACCAGCGGTCTTGGATGGCCTGGGCAGGCACCTTGCGACACCTGACCTAGCCCACCACTCCTGGAACATTTGCAGGCCGCATCGGTGGCCTGCAAATGTTGATTACTTGCTCCTACAGCAGTGACGCCCGGCTCATGAGGCTGCCGCCGCCAAGGTGGAGACGTCTACTCGCACGCCAACACCCATGGTGGAAGAAACCGCGACCTTGCGCAGATAAATTCCCTTGCTGGACGCTGGCTTGGACTTGTTGAGCGCATCGATGAGCGCCCGCAAATTGCCTGACAACTTCTCAGCATCAAAAGAGCGTCGGCCGATCGAGGCGTGCACGATGCCCGCCTTGTCGACACGAAACTGAACCTGGCCTGCCTTGGCGTTGCGCACCGCTGTGGCCACATCGGGGGTAACGGTACCCACCTTGGGGTTGGGCATCAAACCGCGCGGACCCAGGATTTGTCCCAAGGTTCCGACGATGCGCATCGTGTCCGGAGAGGCAATCACCACGTCAAAATCGAGGTTGCCAGCCTTGACCTGGGCGGCCAGGTCGTCCATCCCAACCACATCCGCACCCGCAGCCTTGGCTTCGTCGGCCTTGGCCCCTTGAGCGAAGACGGCCACTCGCTTGGTCTTGCCTGTTCCGTTAGGCAACACCACGGCGCCGCGCACCACTTGGTCGGACTTCTTGGCGTCAATTCCGAGCTGAACGGCCACGTCAATGGACTCATCGAATTTGGCGGTCGCGCATTCCTTGACGATATTGAGCGCTGCGTCGATCGGGTACAGCTTGTTGC
>CAYNSW010000075.1:0-2696 GCA_964400135.1 uncultured Rubrivivax sp.
GCCAAGTTCCGTGAAGGCCTGAACGTGCTGCAGTACTTCATCTCGACGCACGGCGCGCGCAAGGGTCTGGCCGACACGGCGCTCAAAACCGCCAACTCGGGCTATCTCACGCGTCGCTTGGTCGATGTGACCCAGGATCTGGTGGTCATCGAGGACGATTGCGGCACGGAAAACGGCATCGCCATGCGTGCACTGGTTGAAGGCGGCGAGGTCATCGAGTCGCTACGCGATCGGGTATTGGGCCGCGTGGCCGCCATTGAGGTGACCCATCCCGAGACCCAAGAGGTCTTGGTGCAGCCGGGCCAGATGCTCGATGAAGACCTGATGGACGTACTCGAGTCTGTGGGTGTAGATGAGATCAAGGTACGCACTCCGCTGACCTGCGCCACCCGTTTCGGCTTGTGCTCCAGGTGCTACGGCCGCGATTTGGGCCGTGGCGGGTTGGTCAATTCGGGTGAGGCGGTGGGTGTCATTGCCGCGCAGTCGATTGGCGAGCCTGGCACGCAGCTGACCATGCGTACCTTCCACATTGGCGGTGCCGCTTCTCGTGCTGCGGTAGCCTCCAGCGTCGACGCCAAGAGCGACGGCAGCGTGGGCTTTAACGCCACCATGCGCTACGTCACCAACGGCAAGGGTGAGCTCGTGGTGATCTCCCGTTCAGGCGAGATCATCATTCTCGATCCCCATGGGCGTGAACGTGAGCGTCACAAGGTGCCCTATGGCGCCACGCTCAACGTCAAGGCCGAACAGGGCATCAAGGCGGGCGCCGTACTGGCCACCTGGGACCCATTGACGCGCCCCATCATCACCGAGTTTGCCGGCAAGGCCCGATTCGAGAATGTCGAAGAAGGGGTCACGGTCGCCAAGCAGGTTGACGAAGTCACGGGCTTGTCGACCTTGGTGGTCATCGATCCGAAGCGACGCGGATCTACCAAGGTCGTTCGCCCCTTGGTCAAGTTGCTGGATTCGGCGGGCCGCGAGGTCAAGATCCCCGGCACAGATCACTCGGTGACCATTGGCTTCCCCGTGGGCTCGCTCATTCAGGTACGCGATGGTCAAGACCTGGCACCTGGTGAGGTGTTGGCGCGCATCCCGGTCGAAGGGCAAAAGACCCGTGACATCACTGGCGGTCTGCCCCGCGTGGCCGAGTTGTTCGAGGCGCGCAGCCCCAAGGACAAGGGGACTCTGGCGGAGATCACGGGCACCATCTCGTTTGGCAAGGAGACCAAGGGCAAGGTGCGCTTGCAGATCACCGATCCGGAAGGCAAGGTGTTTGAAGAGCTCGTTCCCAAGGAGAAGAACATCCTGGTGCACGAGGGCCAGGTGGTCAACCGCGGCGAATTGATCGTGGATGGCGCTGCCGATCCGCAAGACATCTTGCGCTTGCTGGGCATTGAGGAACTCGCCCGCTACATCGTCGATGAGGTGCAGGACGTCTACCGTCTGCAGGGCGTGAAGATCAATGACAAGCACATCGAGGTGATCGTGCGGCAGATGTTGCGTCGGGTCCAGATCGTTGATCCGGGCGACAGCACCTACATCGCGGGTGAGCAGGTCGAGCGCAGCGAGTTGTTGGAGACCAACGATCGTTTGCGCGCCGAGGGCAAGACCATCGCCTCGCATGCCGATGTGTTGCTGGGCATCACCAAGGCCAGCCTGTCCACCGACTCGTTCATCTCGGCCGCGTCGTTCCAAGAGACCACCCGTGTGCTCACCGAGGCTGCCATCATGGGCAAGCGTGACGAGCTGCGTGGCCTCAAGGAAAACGTCATTGTGGGTCGCTTGATTCCCGCGGGAACTGGCATGGCGTTCCACGATGCGCGGCGCGCCAAGGAAGCGCTGGACGAAAGCGAGCGTCGGGCGATTGCCATGCAGGAGGCCGAGGAGCTGGCCGCTGCGCAACTGGCCCAGGTGGATGCCGCTGCTGCCGAGGGCGAATCGGGTGCTTGAGGCCTAGCATCCCGGCGTTCTGACCGTTAGACGGGCCCTGCATCAGGGCCCGTCTGTTTTCCAGCACCAGTCTTCGGGTGCCCCGATCAGCAACCCGTGTGCAAGTGCCCGCGTGCGCAGCTTGCACAAGGCGCGATCGCGCGTGAGCAAGCAACGCGCCCCCGTGGCCAAGCCCAGATCGATGAACATCTGATCGTCTGGATCAGAGCAGCGATAAGGTGCAGGGGGCGGCATATGGGGCCAATACTGGGCGAAACGAGAAAAGTGAGCGTTCGCTAACTCAACCTCTTGAGTCGGTGCCGCGGTGGTTGTCGAAGACCTCGCGGCTGAGCGCGCCAGGCGGGCCAATATGCGCTGCCACTCCTGCTCCATGGGCGGGCACACCCACCACTTTCGGTGGCCCCGCGCGATCGCATGGCCCAAGGGCAAGGTGCGTGGGTCGGAAAACCACAACCACTCCAGCACCACATGGGTGTCGAGTACCACGGCACCGGCCGGAGCGGGGAGGCGGCGGTCTTGCGGGACGGGTTTCATCGAGATATACTAGAAGGCTTTTCAGCGCTTGCCGCTGCGCCCTTGGCCAAGCCGTTCCTTTCGAAGCGAATTTGACAGGAATGTGAGCCGTTAGGGCGCTTGGCGGGATTGAAGCGCCCCAACGTTGCACCCAGACCGGAACTGCCAGCTTATGCCTACTATCAACCAGCTCGTGCGCCACGGACGTCAGACCGAAATCACGAAGTCCAAGT
>CAYNSW010000075.1:2742-4625 GCA_964400135.1 uncultured Rubrivivax sp.
ACCCCCAACGGCGTGGCGTGTGCACCCGTGTCTACACCACCACCCCCAAGAAGCCCAACTCCGCGCTTCGTAAGGTTGCCAAGGTGCGTTTGACCAACCAACAAGAGGTGATCTCCTACATTGGCGGTGAAGGCCACAATCTGCAGGAGCACAGCGTGGTCCTCGTGCGCGGGGGCCGGGTGAAAGATCTGCCGGGTGTGCGTTATCACATCGTGCGTGGTTCGCTTGACTTGCAAGGCGTCAAGGACCGCAAGCAGGCCCGCTCGAAGTACGGCGCCAAGCGCCCCAAGAAGGCCTGATAGGCCCACCGTTTTCCTTGTGCCAGCCGCGTCAATGCCGCGTCTGGCCAGGGGCCAGCCCCAGCAGTCGCCCCGCGGCGGCGTCTAGGGTTGATTCGTACGACTGGTGTCCGGCATTTCGGCTCCAGTCGAGTAAGTGTGAGGCCCTGTGGGCCTGCTCCAGGCAACACCTTCGGGATGTTGCCCACTGAAGTCAAAAAAGGAAGTTGTCATGCCTCGTCGTCGCGAAGTCCCCAAACGAGAAATCCTGCCCGATCCCAAGTTCGGCTCCGTGGACCTGTCCAAGTTCATGAACGTGGTCATGGAGTCAGGCAAGAAGGCCGTGGCCGAGCGCATCATCTACGGTGCGCTCGAGCAGGTAGAGAAGAAGGTGGGGAAGGACCCGCTGGAAATCTTCATGGTGGCCCTGAACAACGTCAAGCCGCTGGTGGAGGTCAAGTCTCGTCGGGTGGGTGGTGCCAACTACCAAGTGCCCGTGGAGGTGCGTCCGGTTCGACGTCAGGCTCTGGCCATGCGCTGGATCAAGGAGTCGGCCAGAAAGCGCAGTGAGAAGTCCATGGCCGCACGGCTGGCCAACGAATTGTTGGAGGCTTCCGAGGGACGTGGGGGCGCCATGAAAAAGCGCGACGAAGTGCACCGCATGGCCGAAGCCAATAAGGCCTTCTCTCACTTCCGGTTCTGATCGGACGTCTCGCCCTTTTCATTGATCTTCGCCCACGGCGCGCTACCTGGCGCGCCCGGCTCACCGAATCTGGAGTATTTGCATGGCTCGCAAGACGCCCATTGAGCGCTACCGAAATATTGGTATTTCTGCCCACATCGACGCGGGCAAGACCACCACCACCGAACGCATCCTTTACTACACCGGTGTGAACCACAAAATTGGTGAAGTGCACGATGGTGCGGCCACCATGGACTGGATGGAGCAGGAGCAAGAGCGCGGCATCACCATCACCTCGGCAGCCACAACCTGCTTTTGGAAGGGGATGGATCTGACCTACCCCGAGCATCGTTTCAACATCATTGACACCCCGGGGCACGTGGATTTCACCATCGAGGTGGAGCGTTCCATGCGGGTGCTCGACGGCGCCTGCATGGTGTATTGCGCAGTGGGCGGTGTTCAGCCGCAGTCTGAAACTGTTTGGCGACAGGCCAACAAGTACAAGGTGCCGCGCTTGGCGTTCGTCAACAAGATGGATCGCACTGGCGCGAACTTTTTCAAGGTTTACGATCAGATGAAGGCCCGCCTGAAGGCCAATCCCGTGCCCATCGTGGTGCCCATTGGCGCTGAAGAAAACTTCAAGGGCGTGGTGGACCTCTTCAAGATGAAGGCCATCATTTGGGATGAGGCCAGCCAGGGTATGAAGTTCGAGTACGGCCCCATTCCGGCTGAGCTCGAGGCCGATTGCCAAAAATGGCGCGAGCAGATGATCGAGGCTGCCGCTGAAGCCAACGAAGACCTGATGAACAAGTATTTGGAGTCGGGTGAGTTGAGCGAGGAAGAGATCAAGCAAGGGCTTCGCGCTCGTACGATCGCCACCGAAATCCAGCCCATGCTGTGCGGCACGGCCTTCAAGAACAAGG
>CAYNSW010000076.1:0-4548 GCA_964400135.1 uncultured Rubrivivax sp.
GGCATCGCCACAAACAGCGTTCAATTGGTACGGCTTAGCAATCGACTTTCGAACTCGCTCAGTCAATTGGTTCTGAGCAGAACACCGCCTCAATCTGGGGGAAGGCCCTCTGTCGAGGCCGTTTCTTCAAAATCACGCCGCGATCTGATCGAAAAACATCGACCAAATCAATGGTTTAAAACTGAGAATTTGAAGCATTGAAGATTATGAAGAATCTTCTGGCGGGGCAGGAAGCATCGACTTCCAAACAGCCTTCAGTCAGAAGGTTTCCTGATGTGGTCGGGCAGAGGATTCGAACAAGACGAAGCCGTGTCGACCCTCGCCTCCATGCGATTGCCTCGGATCGCTGAGCGCGCGCACTGCGCCAGTCCATCCAACTTAGTACGCCTCGTGACGCCAGGGGGTCAAAGGACTGGCGTGGGCGACGCCACCGTGCGGTGGGGCTGGGGTTCAGGCCGCACCGAGCCACCGCAGCATGTTGATTTCATCGTAGTACTGAGACTTCACCCGCAAGGCGCGAGGCATCCGCCCGACCTCAATGAAGCCGCAGGACTTGTACAAACTCAACGCAGGTTCATTGGTCGCTGTCACGGCGAGCGTGACCTGCTCAACGCCTGCCCACTGGGCCACCTGGTCGAGTGCGGCGAGCAGAAGCTGCTTACCGGCTCCTTTGCCGCGATAGCCCGGAGCCACGAACATGCTTCGAATGAACGCAATGTGTCGTTCCTTTGACCCCTGCTCGCGACCTACGCCGACGACACCGATCAGGTTCCCGGCGTCAAAGCAGCCGAAGAACGTTCTCTCCTGTGAACCGCATAGCAGGCCAACGACTTGTTCAATGGTTCTGTCGCACTCCTCACCGTGGCTCGAGCCGAACGCAGTCGGGCTCTCCTGAAGGGCGAAGAGCCGCAGCGCTTGGTATGCGCCGGCATCAGACGACACGAGAGCGCGGATCTTCACTTGCGGCGAGACATGAAGCTAGCCGGCGTGCCACGGCGGGCAACAACCGACTCAAAGTGCATCCAAACTTGGACGATGATCTCTTCCTTACGTCCGGCCCGCGATGCATCATCCGGCTGACGCATCGCGGAACGCCCGAAGCACCGAATTGATTCGCGTCTGATAACCGGGCCCCTGGGCCTTGAACCACTCGATCACGTCCTGATCGATCCGCAGGGAAATCAACTCCTTCGAAGCCGCAGGCTTGAGCCCGCGCCGCACGATGCCGCGCACGACGTGCTTGGGGTCGAACTCGGGGTGCTCGACAGTGGCCTTCCCATTCTTGGCCGACATGAGCCGATCCCAGTCAGTCTTGGACTTGGTCGAAGAAGAGGCGCGCTTCGCGAGCGTTGGCCTTGCGGAATGAGATGACGCGGATTTCATCGTCGGCCTCGGTGTGTGCAACGAATTTCAGGTTGATGGAAGGCTTGCGTTCGGATTAGGTGAAACGCATACACAATTGTATCTACATACGAGGAGAGAGGCAAGGCGTGCGCCCATCCTCCACCATGGAGCTCACCTCGACCCGGAAGGGTACGGCCTCCAGGGTGTCGGCTGGGCCTTGTGAAGCGGGGAGGACGTCTCCACGAACCTCGAGGGCCTAGAGGGAGATCCGCAGAGCAACGAGCTTGCGAGCGTCCACAGTACGGATCCAGTTCGAACCCGCCTCTGTCAGGAGCCGCTGAGACGATCGCCGTCTCAAGTCGGAGTCGGTACGGCATTGCCGAGCGCGCTTGAATTCCGCGCACTCGCATGCGGCCGAAAAACTCAACCGGATCAACCACTTGCAAACCTGCCTTGGGCGAGGAGCGGTAGAGCGGGGATTCAACTGGCGGAGAGAGAGGGATTCGAACCCTCGGTACAGGAGAACCTGTACGCCGGATTTCGAATCCGGTGCATTCGACCACTCTGCCATCTCTCCGGGTCGTCTCGCTGGCGAGGAGCGCAGTTTATCTCAGGCCGTCTGCGATCAGCTTCTCTTGTCCCCCCAGGTAGGGTCTGAGAGCCTCGGGAATGTGGATGCTACCGTCGGCCTGCTGGTGGTTCTCCAGCAGGGCCACCATGGCTCTGCCCACTGCCACCCCCGAGCCGTTCAGGGTGTGCACATACTCCGTCTTACCCTGGGCATTGCGAAAACGGGCCTGCATGCGGCGGGCCTGAAAGGCCTCGCAGTTGCTGCACGAACTGATCTCACGGTAGGTGTTTTGCGCGGGCATCCACACCTCCAAGTCAAACGTCTTGGACCCGGCAAAACCCATATCGCCGGTGCACAACAGCACCACGCGGTAGGGCAGTTCAAGTTTTTGCAAGATGGACTCGGCATGGCCCACCATCTCCTGCAGCGCCGCGTCGCTGTGCTGTGGATCGGTGATCTGCACCATCTCCACCTTGTCAAACTGGTGCTGTCGAATCATGCCGCGGGTATCGCGCCCTGCGCTTCCCGCCTCTGAGCGAAAGCACGGGCTGTGGGCCGTCAGCTTGATGGGCAAGCGCTCCGCTTCCACGATGCGCTCCCGCACGGTGTTGGTGAGCGTGATTTCACTGGTGGAGATCAGATACTGCTCCACCTGTTCCTCATTGCCCCCGCGCAGTACCCAAAACATATCGTCTCGGAATTTAGGCAGCTGCCCCGTTCCTTCCAGAATCTCGCGATTCACGATATAGGGTGTGTAGCACTCGGTATAGCCGTGCTCCTGTGTGTGCATGTCCAGCATGAACTGACTCAAAGCACGGTGCAGCCGTGCCACGGGCCCCTTCAAAAAGGTGAATCGAGACCCCGACAGTTGGGCTCCCGTGTCTTGGTCCAGACCCAGAGGTCCCCCCACATCCACGTGGTCCCTCACGGCAAAGCTGAAGGAGCGAGGCGTTCCCCAGCGCTTGATTTCAGCGTTGCCCGTTTCATCGCTCCCAGTGGGAACGCTGTCTTGCGGCAGGTTGGGTAACCCCAACAAGATGTCTTGCAACTCCGATTGAAGCGCCTCCAGCCGATCGGCTGAGGCTTTGAGTTGGTCACCCAGTCCACTCACCTGCGCCATGACCGGCGCGGTGTCTTCGCCCTTGCCTTTGAGTTGGCCAATTTGCTTGCTCAGCGCATTGCGCTGCGCCTGCAATTGCTCGGTGCGCACTTGAATGTCTTTGCGCTCTGCCTCCAGCGCAGTAAACCGCTCAACATTCAAAAAGGGCTGGGGCGACTTGCGACGCTCCAGTCGGGAGACCACAGCGGGCAGGTCTTTACGCAGTTGGGCAATGTCTAGCATGGAAGTTCAGGCTCAGGGGAGATAACAGCAGGGCGACCCTGCCGCGCAGGTCAAGAGTTTACGGGGGAGCGGCCAGCCGCCCATTCGGCCATGCTGCGGTCTCCCAGCCCCACAGGCAGCGGAAAGCGCACCTTTTCTTCCACACCCGGCATGCGGCGCACGGCCATGGCACCCAACTCGCGCAGCCGCGAGATCACCGCCTGCACCAACACATCGGGGGCCGATGCACCAGCCGTCAGTCCCACGCTGCGGCGGCCCTCCAGCCAATCGGCTTTCAAGTCATCGGCCGAGTCCACCATATAGGCTGGCGTGCCCAGTCGCTCAGCGAGCTCACGCAGACGGTTGGAATTGCTGCTGGTTTGGCTGCCCACCACAATGACCACATCCACCGAAGGCGCCAAGACCTTGACCGCATCTTGCCGGTTTTGCGTGGCATAGCAAATATCCTGCTTCTTGGGCTCACGCACGTGCGGAAACACGCGCTTGACCTCAGCCAAGATGTCAGCTGCATCGTCCACACTCAGCGTGGTTTGGGTGACCACGGCCAGCTTGTCCTTCGAGGGTCGCACCTTGGCCACGTCGGCCACGTCCTCCACCAAGTAGATGCCCTCGTGCAGCTGCCCCATGGTGCCTTCCACCTCAGGGTGGCCCTTGTGACCGATCATGATGAACTCATAGCCCTCGCGCGAGAGCTTGGCTACCTCCACGTGCACCTTGGTCACCAGGGGGCAAGTGGCATCAAACACCTGGAAGCCCCGACGTGTCGCCTCTTCTCTCACGGCCTTGCTCACCCCGTGGGCGCTGAACACCAAGGTGGCGCCAGGAGGTACCTCGGCCAGGTCTTCGATGAAAATAGCACCTCGGCTCTTGAGATCATTGACCACATAAGTGTTGTGCACGATCTCATGGCGCACATAGATGGGCGAACCAAACTTTTGCAGCGCCCGATCGACGATGTCGATGGCCCGATCGACTCCCGCACAAAACCCGCGCGGCTCGGCCAACACCACTTCTTCCAACATCGAGATGGTTCCCATGGTCACAGCACCCCCAAAACATGCACCTCAAACCGTACCGCCTGGCCCGCCAGGGGGTGGTTGAAGTCAAACAGCAGCCAGTCCTCACCCACCTCACGCACCACGCCCGCGTAGTGTGCCTGACCTTGAGGAGCCGGAAACTGCACCACATCACCCACCTGGTACTGGGCATCGGGGTCGCCCAGTTCGTGCAACAAGCTCAACTTCACACGCTGAACCAGATCGGGATTTCTCAAGCCAAATGCCTCGCCCGG
>CAYNSW010000077.1:0-4479 GCA_964400135.1 uncultured Rubrivivax sp.
CACGCTGACCAACTTGCCGTCGATGTCGATTTCAACCATGGACAATCCGCGCGCGGCTCAAGGGGTCTGTTGGGGCACCACGCAGGACTTGTGTTCCACGTGATGAACGAATTCGTGACGGAAATGCTTGAGCATGCCTTGCACCGGCATGGCCGCAGCATCACCCAGGGCGCAAATAGTGCGACCCTTGATGTTGTCGGCCACCGAATCCAGCAAATCGAGGTCTTCTGCCCGGCCCTTGCCGTGTTCAATTCGATCGACCATGCGCCACAACCAGCCCGTGCCTTCTCGGCACGGCGTGCATTGGCCACACGACTCGTGCTGGTAAAAGTAGCTCAAACGCATCAGCGACTTGACCATGCAACGGGTATCGTCCATGACGATGACCGCACCCGAGCCCAGCATGGAACCGGCCTTGGCAATGGCGTCGTAGTCCATGGTCAGGTCCATCATGATGGAGGCCGGCAACACCGGCGCGGACGATCCTCCCGGTATCACAGCCTTGAGCGTTCGGCCCTCGCGCAGGCCGCCGGCCAACTCCAACAGCTTGGCAAAGGGGGTGCCCAGCGGCACCTCAAAATTGCCAGGACGCTGAACATCGCCCACCACGGAGAAGATTTTGGTTCCGCCATTGTTGGGCTTGCCGCACTCCAAATAGGCCTGACCACCACCGGTGATGATGCCAGGGACAGCCGCAAAGGTCTCGGTATTGTTGATGGTGGTGGGCTTACCGTACAGACCAAAGCTGGCCGGAAACGGCGGCTTGAACCGCGGCTGGCCCTTCTTGCCCTCCAACGACTCGAGCAAGGCGGTTTCTTCACCACAGATGTAGGCACCAAAGCCATGGTGGGCATACAGCTCGAAGCTGTGCGATGAGCCGAGGATGCGTTGTCCCAAAAATCCCGCAGCCCGCGCTTGCTCCAGTGCCTGCTCGAAGCGCTCATAAGCCTCGAAGATTTCGCCGTGGATGTAGTTGTAGCCCACCGGAATGCCCATGGCGTAGGCGGCGATCGTCATCCCTTCGATGACGACATGGGGGTTGTACATCAGGATGTCGCGGTCTTTACAGGTACCCGGCTCCCCCTCATCGGAATTGCACACCAGGTACTTGGCCCCCGGAAAGAGCCTGGGCATGAAGCTCCACTTCAAGCCCGTGGGAAAGCCTGCTCCCCCTCGGCCCCGAAGAGCGGAGAGCTTGACCTCGGCAATCACCTGCTCGGGGGTCATGCCCTGTGCCCCATCAACGCCCAAGATCTTCTTCAAGGCGCTGTAGCCACCCCGGGCCACATAGTCTTGCAACTGCCAATTGCTGCCATTGAGATCTTTATAGATCTGGGGCTGAATGTGGCGACCATGAAAGCATGACTCGCGCCCTGTGGCCTTGAAGCGCGAGAGGTCGACGCGGCTCACGAGGCACTCTCCTTCAGCGTTTTGAGCAGGTCGTCTAGGCGCTCGTGACTCATGAAGCTGAGCATTTCGCGATCGTTGACCAACATGACCGGCGCATCGGCGCAGGCTCCCAAGCACTCGCTGGGCTGAACGGTGAACAGGCCGTCGGCGGTGGTTCCGTAGGGTTTGACCCCCAGACGGTCGCACACATGATCCAGTGCCCGGTGGCCATTGCGCAACTGGCACGGCAGGTTGGTGCACACATTGAGCTTGAAGCGTCCCACCGGCGCCTGGTTGTACATGTTGTAGAACGTCACCACCTCACGCACTGCCACGGCGGGCATGCCCAGGTAAGTCGCGACCGCTTGCTGCGCCTCATCGCTGACGTGCCCATGCTCGTGCTGAACAATGGCCAAGCAGGCCATGACGGCCGAGACTTTTTGATCAGCGGGGTACTTGGCCACTTCTCGTGCGAACCGGGCCAATGTGGCTTCAGACAACTGCATCATCGATCGATATCGCCAAATACGAGATCCATGGTGCCAATCACCGCCACGGCATCGGCCAACATATGTCCCTGGGTCATCTCATCCAGGGCCGCCAAGTGCGCAAAGCCGGGCGAGCGGAGCTTGAGTCGATAGGGCTTGTTGGCCCCATCACTGATCAGATACACCCCAAACTCGCCCTTGGGATGCTCCACCGCGGCATAGGCCTGCCCCTCTGGCACATGGAACCCTTCGGTGAAGAGCTTGAAGTGATGGATGAGTTCTTCCATGCTTGACTTCATCTCCACCCGGGACGGCGGCGCGACCTTGTGGTTGTCTGTGATGACATGCCCAGGATTGGCACGCAGCCAGTCAATACACTGGCGCACGATGCGGTTGCTTTGGCGCATCTCCTCTATGCGAACCAGGTAGCGGTCGTAGGTGTCACCGGTTACGCCCAGGGCCACATCGAAGTCCATGAGGTGGTAGACATCATAGGGCTGAGATTTGCGCAAATCCCAGGCCACGCCGGAGCCTCGCAGCATCGGACCGGTAAATCCGAGGTTGATGGCGCGCTCGGGCGAGACCACTCCAATGCCCACAGTGCGTTGCTTCCAGATGCGGTTGTCGGTCAGGAGGGTCTCGTAGTCGTCAACGTTGTGGGGAAAACGCTCGCAGAAATCTTCGATGAAATCGAGCAGGCTGCCTTGCCGATTGCGATTGAGTTCGCGCACCGTACGCTCGTTTTTGATGCGGCTGACGCGGTACTGCGGCATCGTCTCGGGCAGGTCACGGTAGACGCCACCCGGGCGGAAATAGGCCGCGTGCATACGCGCCCCCGACACCGCCTCGTACATATCAAAAATATCCTCACGCTCTCTAAAGCAGTAGATGAGGATGTTCATGGCGCCACAGTCCATGCCATGACAGCCCAACCACAGCAGGTGGTTGAGGATGCGGGTCAGCTCTGCAAACATCACCCGGATGTACTGCGCACGCAGCGGCACCTCGATCTGGAGCAGCTTTTCAATGGCCAGGCAGTAGGCATGCTCGTTGGCCATCATGGACACGTAATCGAGCCTGTCCATATAGGGCAGCGACTGAATGTAGGTGCGCGACTCCGCCAGCTTTTCGGTGGCGCGGTGCAACAGCCCGATGTGCGGGTCGGCGCGCTGGATGACCTCGCCGTCCATCTCCAGCACCAGTCGCAAGACACCGTGTGCAGCGGGATGCTGTGGCCCGAAGTTCAGGGTGTAGTTTTTGATCTCGGCCATGTCAGTTCAGGCCCCCGTAGTGCTCTTCTCGCACCACGCGCGGAATGTTTTCACGCGGCTCAATGGTCACGGGCTGGTAGATCACCCGTTGCGTGGTGGGGTCGTAGCGCATCTCCACATGCCCCGATACCGGAAAGTCTTTGCGAAGCGGGTGCCCGATAAACCCATAGTCGGTGAGGATGCGGCGCAAGTCCTCGTGACCCTCAAATACGATGCCCAGCAAATCAAACGCTTCGCGTTCAAACCAATTGGCCGCATTCCACAGCCCGTTGACTGAGGGCAGACTCGGCAGGTCGTCATCGGTGGCAAAGCAGCGGACCCGCAGCCGCCAGTTATGGGTCAGGCTGAGCAAATGCACGATCACGGCAAAACGCGGACCTTCCCAGGGTTGATTGCGGTAGGTGGCGAAATCCACCCCGCACAGGTCCATGAGTTGCTCAAACTTCAGCGAGGCCTCGTCACGCAATAGGCCCATGACGCGGAGGTACTGCGATGCGGGCACATCAATGGTGATCTCGCCCAATGCGCGCTGGCATTGGCTCATGGCGTCGCCCAGCGTCTGCTGCAGCGCCGCTTGCAAGGTATCGAGACGCTCACTCATGCGCGGGCGATCGTGTTTTCTCGGCGAATCTTGGACTGCAACTGCAAGACGCCATACAGCAGCGCTTCGGCCGTGGGCGGGCACCCGGGCACATACACATCGACCGGCACGATCCGGTCGCACCCTCTTACCACCGAGTAGCTGTAGTGGTAATAGCCGCCCCCATTGGCACACGAACCCATGCTGAGCACCCAGCGCGGCTCGGCCATTTGGTCGTACACCTTGCGCAATGCAGGAGCCATCTTGTTGCACAAGGTACCGGCCACGATCATGAGATCGCTTTGCCGGGGACTGGGCCGAAACAACATGCCAAATCGGTCCATGTCGTAGCGGGCAGCCCCGGCATGCATCATCTCGACCGCACAACAGGCCAGACCGAAGGTCATGGGCCACAGGGATCCCGTCTTGGACCAGTTGATGAGCTTGTCTACCGATGTGGTGACAAACCCCTCCTTGAGTACGCCTTCAATACCCATGGTCACACCTCAAGGCTTGGCACCTGTTGTCGATGGAAATCATTCCCAATCCAGCGCGCCCTTTTTCCACTCGTAGACAAATCCGACCACCAAGATGCCCAAAAACACCATCATGGCCCAGAAACCTGACGCGCCGATGTCACGCAGCGATACCGCCCACGGGAACAAAAACGCGATTTCCAGATCGAACAGGATGAAGAGGATGGCCACCAGGTAGTAGCGCACATCGAATTTCATGCGCGCGTCTTCGAAGG
>CAYNSW010000078.1:0-4353 GCA_964400135.1 uncultured Rubrivivax sp.
CCTGGATCGAACTGATTGCCTCCGGTCTGATCACCGGCGGCATTTACGCGCTGGTGGCGCTCGGCCTGAATCTTCAGTACGGGCTGATGAGAATCTTGAACATCGCCCATGGCGAATTTTTGATGGTGGGCGCTTACCTGACGTGGATGGCCACCACCTCACTGGAGGTCAACCCCTTGCTGATGATGCCCGCGGCATTCATCACGCTGGGGGTGCTGGGGGTGGCCGTGCACTGGCTGTGCTTCAGGCGGCTGACCACCACCTCCCCCAACCTCGACATCTTTGAGGCGCGCGGCCTGATGGTGGCCTTTGGCCTGATGTTTCTGGTGCAAAACTTTGCCTCGTGGATGTGGGGCGGAGATCTGCGTGGGTACGACTTTGCCACTAACCCCGTGAAGGTGGCGGGCACCCAGTTCGCGGGCAACAAGTTGGTGGTATTTGCTCTGGCTCTTGCCATCAGCGCAGCATTGATCGTGTTGTTGCGACGCACGCTTTTGGGCAAGGGTGTGCGCGCGTTGATGCAGTCGCCCACCGGTGCGCAGCTGGTGGGGATCAACACCCGCGCCCTGCACCCCATGATGTTTGGCATTGGCCTGGGTCTCTCGGGTGTGGCTGGCAGCCTGCTGTCTATGGCCTACACCATCTCGCCTGCCATGGGCGAGCCCTACACCGTCACGGCGCTGATCGTGATCACTTTGGGCGGCTTTGGCAGCATGGGCGGCGCGTTGGCCGGCGGGCTGCTGCTGGGCGTGGTGGAGGCCATTGGCATGCACTTCACCAACCCCTCGCTCAAGGCATTGCTGTCTTACATCGTCTTCATTGGCGTGCTGCTGCTACGCCCTGAAGGGCTCTTCACCCGCAAGGCGCGCAAGGCATGAACGCCCGACAACTGCTGGTGCGTGACCTGCTGGTTCTGTTTGGCCTCACGGGTTGGGCACTCGCCTTGCCCTCGTACGGCAGCGAGTTTGCCGTGTCCATGGCCCTGACCTGCCTGATGTATGTGGCCCTGTCCTCGAGCTGGGCCATGTTTTGCGGCACCACCCGCTACCTGTCGCTGGCCACCTCGGCGTTTTTTGGCATTGGCGCCTACACCAGCGCCCTGACCCTGGAGACGCTGGCCTGGACGCAGGCAGTGGCTGCCGGAGCCGGTATCGCTGCCCTGGTGGCTCTGGTCATGGGCGCTGCGGTGCTGCATCTGCGCGGCACCTACTTCGCCGTGCTGACGTTTGGCATGACAGAACTCATCCGGCACGCCATCACCTACTTTGAAAAGAGCGTCACGGGCACGGTGGGGCGCGTGCTGTCGGTGGCCCCCGATCGCGACACCATCTATCTGACGATGTTGACGCTGGCTGTAGCGGCGGTGGCTGTATCCATCACCATTCGGCGTACGCGTTTTGGGCTGGCCCTCTCGGGTATTGGCGCTGATGAGCAACGCGCCCAGACACTGGGCGTGAATACGCGCGGGGTCAAGCTGCTGGGCTTCATGCTCACGGCAGCTTTTGCAGGTGCGGTGGGCGCAGCTATGTCGGTGCGTTGGACATACATCGACCCGCACACCGTGTTCAACCCGTTCATCGGTTTTCAGACGGTGCTGATTGCGCTGATTGGCGGTGCGCTCACGCTGTGGGGCCCGCTGATTGCCGCCATCGTGTTCAGCCTGCTGGCCGAGACGCTGCGGCTTCAGGCCCCGCAGATCTACATGATGTCGCTGGGCTTGCTGCTGATTCTGTGTGTGTTGTACCTGCCAGGCGGTTTGGCCTCGCTGCGCTGGCAGACGTTCAAGGGGTGGTGGACCGACACACGCGATTGGGCCAAGGCACGCCGCTACGAGTGGAGCGGCGAGAAAGCGCGCGACAAGCAGCGCGCCAGGGAGCGTCGCCTTGTCGGGTAATGCTGGCTTGTCTGCCGCTGTGGCCGCAGCACCGCTGCTTGAGGCCCAGGAGATCACCGTTCGCTTTGGCGGCCTGGTGGCCGTTGATGCGGTCAGCGCACGGTTTTATCCCGGAGAACTGGTAGGCATCATCGGCCCCAATGGCGCGGGCAAGACCACCTTCTTCAACGCCATCTCGGGCGTGACAGAAGCCACCTCGGGCCGCTTGATGGTCAGGGGCCGCAACCTCACCGGGCGCGGCCCCCACCGCTTGGCCGCCCACGGCCTGGCGCGCACGTTTCAAACGCCACGGGTGTTTGCCGATATGCAGGTGCAAGCCAATATCGAGTTTGGCTTGAAGTTTGCGGGTAAGCGGCGGCGAAAGTATTGGCTCTGGGGTGATGAAAAAGACGTGCCGTGGGCGCTTCGCGATGCCGCGGGAATTTTGCGCCTGATTGGCTTGCAGGAGCAAGCGGCGTTGCCCGCCGGTGCGATCACACCTTCACAGCAGCGGCTGCTGGAAATCGGCATGGCCCTGGCGGTACGCCCGCGCCTGTTGCTGCTCGATGAAGTGGCCGCGGGCCTGACGGAAGCCGAGATCGAAGACATGGCCCGCCTGATCCGGCGTCTGCGCGATGAGCTGGATTTGACCGTCATCTGGATCGAGCACGCGGTGAGCACCTTGCTGCGCCATGTGGAGCGGGTGATCGTGCTGCACCAGGGGCGCAAGATTGCCGATGACACGCCGCAGCAGGTGGTGCAAGACCCCGGCGTGATCGAGGCCTACCTAGGTGATGAGATGGCCGAGGCCCCGGAGGCCACACCATGATGTGGTGGCGCGATACTGCCTTCGAGCTCGGTGCGCAGGGCCGCAAAGCCGAACTGAAGGTGCGCGGCCTGTCGGCCGGATACGGCCCATTCCTGGTGCTGCGTGACCTCAATCTCGATGTACGCCCCGGCCTGACCGTGGTGCTGGGCCCCAACGGGGCCGGAAAGACCACCTTGCTGCGTGCACTCACGGGCCTCATTCCACGACGCGGCGATGTGCTGCTCGATGGCGAGGAGCTGCCTGAGAAGACCCACGAGATCGTGCGCGATGGGTTGGTGATGGTGGCTGAGGGCCGCCAGTTGTTTCCTCAAATGACCGTGCGCGAAAACCTGGAGCTGGGCGGTTGGCTGGTGGCGCGCGCCGAGCGCGAAAGACGCATCGAGCAGGTGATGGCCGACTTCCCGAAGCTGCGCGAGCGCCAACGACAGCTGGCAGGCACCATGAGCGGTGGCGAGCAGCAAATGGTGGCTGTTGCCCGCGCCATGATGGCTGCACCGCGCTTGCTGCTGCTTGACGAACCGTCGCTGGGCCTGGCTCCGCGCATGGTCCACGAGTTGCTTGCCATTGCGCGTCGCATTGCCGACAGCGGCACCACGGTGTTGATGGTGGAACAAAACGTCAAGAAGGCCTTGGCCGTGGCAGACCGCGGATACGTGCTTGAACGCGGAGCCATTGTGGCCAGCGGGCCGGCGCGGCTCTTGCAGCGATCTACCGTGATCCGCGAGGCCTATTTGGGCGCACAATCGAGCGATACCACTACCGCAGCGCGTGCCGTGGGCGATGCAATCAAGCAGCGCGCCAGCGCCTGAGTGCCCCTCACGCAAGCCGCCACACCCCTCCACACGCCACCTCACACCACTACCCACTCCAGGAGCTCGCCATGTCCGACATGTCCATGTTGATCAACGGCCTGAAAGTCACCGCTGAAAAGGGTGCCACTTTTGAGCGTCGCAACCCGCTTGACGGAACGGTGGCCACGCGCGCACCAGCGGCATCGGCCGCCGATGCGGTGATGGCCGTGGAGGCAGCGGCTGAAGCCTTCAAAACCTGGAGCGAGACCGGCCCGGGTGAGCGCCGTGCGCTGCTGCTCAAGGCCGCAGACAAGCTGGAGGCCAAGACCCCTCAGTTCATCGAAGCCGTTCCTGCCGAGACGGGCGCCACCGCCATGTGGGCGGGCTTTAACGTGATGCTGGCCGCCGGCATGATCCGGGAGGCGGCGGCGCTGACCACGCAGGTGGCTGGCGAGGTGATCCCCTCCGATGTGCCGGGCTCGCTGGCCATGGGCATACGCCAGCCTGCCGGGGTGGTGCTGGGCATCGCCCCCTGGAACGCACCGGTCATTCTGGGCACACGGGCCATTGCCACGCCACTGGCTTGCGGCAACACCGTGATCCTCAAGGGCTCGGAGAATTGCCCGCGCACCCACCAGTTGATCATCGAGGCATTCCAGGAAGCGGGCTTCCCGCCTGGCGTGGTCAACTACATCACCAATGCACCCGCCGATGCCGGTGCGGTGGTGGAGGCCATGGTGTCACACCCGGCCGTGAGACGGGTGAACTTCACCGGTTCAACCCGGGTGGGACGCATCATCGCGCAGACCTGCGCGCGCTACCTCAAGCCCGTGATACTTGAACTCGGCGGCAAGGCGCCG
>CAYNSW010000079.1:0-4318 GCA_964400135.1 uncultured Rubrivivax sp.
GCCTTGCAAACGCTGGACACCAGCACCACCAATGTGCTGACGGTGGAAGACCCCATCGAATACGAGCTGCCAGGCATTGGGCAAACGCAGGTGCATCCCAAGATCGATTTGACCTTCGCCTCGGCGCTGCGCGCCATCTTGCGCCAAGACCCCGATGTGATCATGATCGGCGAGATTCGCGACTTCGAGACGGCGCAAATTGCCATTCAGGCCTCGCTGACCGGCCACCTGGTGTTGGCCACCTTGCACACCAACGACGCCGTGAGTGCCGTCACCCGCCTCACCGACATGGGCGTAGAGCCCTTTTTGCTCAGCTCCAGCCTCCTGGGCGTCTTGGGCCAGCGCCTGGTGCGTAAGCTGTGCGGGCAGTGCCGCCAGGTGGGCGCAGACGGCCGCTGGCACCCCGTGGGATGCGCAGCGTGCAACCACAGCGGCTACAAGGGCCGCACGGGCATCTTTGAGTTGATGGTGGCCGATGCCACGCTGCGCGAACTCATCCACGCGCGCGCCGCACAAGCGCGCCTGGCCGATGCGGCGCAGGCGGCGGGCATGCGCACCATGCACGATGACGGGCAACGCCTGGTGCAAGCGGGGGTGACCTCGCCTGAAGAATTGCTGCGGGTCAGCCGCGAATAGTCGCCAGCCCCATGCCCGCCTACCGATACGAAGCCCTGGATGCGCAGGGCCGCACCCTGCGCGGGGTGCATCAGGCCGAGTCGGAAAAGGCCGTGCGGGCATGGTTGCGCGCGCAACAGCGCGTGCCGATGCAAGTCAGCGCCGTCGGTGGCGGCGCAGCCGGTGCCGTGGGCGGCGAGCCCGCTGGCGACAGCGTCTGGACGGCCGCCTGGCGCCGCGCCGTGTTCACCCGCACGGCGCTGACGGTGTGGACACGCCAGCTGTCTGGGTTGCTGGAGGCGGGCTTGCCGCTGGAGCGGGCCCTGAGTGTGCTGGCAGACGAGGCCCCCGATGAGCGCCAACGGGCGCTGTTGGGCCTGCTGCAAACCGAGGTACAGGCAGGCACCACCTTTGCGCGCGCGCTGGAGTCAGCACCACGCGAGTTCAACGAGATCTACCGCGCCGTGGTCAGTGCAGGCGAGCAAAGCGGGGCCCTGGCCGCCGTGATGACGCGGCTGGCCGACGATCTGGAAGCGCAACAGGCGCTGCGCGCCAAGGTGGTGGCCGCCAGCTTGTACCCGGCCATCGTCAGCGGGGTGGCCCTCCTGATCGTGCTGTTCCTGCTCACCTATGTGGTGCCGCAGATCGCCGCCGTGTTCTCCACCTCCCAACACGCCCTGCCGCTGTTGACCGTGGTGATGTTGGGCCTGAGCCGGGCCGCGCGCGAGTGGGGCCTGCTGGGTCTGGTGGGCCTGGGACTGGCGGGCGCCGCCTTCGTGGTGGCGCGACGGCAAGCGCCCATCCGGCTGCGCCTGGATGCCGCCTGGCTGCGCCTGCCCCTGCTGGGCCGACTGGCCCAGGGCTACAACGCCGCGCGGTTTGCGAGCACCCTGGCCCTGCTGGCCGGCGCGGGGGTGCCCATCTTGCGGGCCCTGCAAACCGCGGCGCACACGCTGCACAACCGGGCGTTGCGCGCCGACGCCCTGGAGGCGTTGGCCCGTGTGCGCGAAGGCGCGCCCCTGGGCTCGGCCCTGGCGGCAAGGAAGCGCTTTCCGGCGCTGCTGCCCGTGTTTGCCCGGTTGGGCGAGCAAACCGGACAGCTGCCGGCGATGCTCGATCGGGCCGCCCAGCAACTGGCCAGCGACGTGCAGCGCCGCGCCCTGGCCTTGGCCACCGCCTTGGAGCCGGCCCTGGTGGTGGGCATGGGGGCGGTGGTGATGCTGATTGTGCTGGCGGTCTTGCTGCCCATCATCCAGATGAACACCTGGGTGCGCTGAGGCGTCGCGTCGGGCGCAGCGCGCTGGTCGTACCATAGCCCCATGAGCACCCTCGAGGGCCAGTTTGTCGCGGCCATCTCCTCTCGCGCCTTGTTCGACTTTGAAGAGGAAAACCGCCTGTTCGAAGCGCAAGACGACCGCGCCTACATGCAGCTGCAATTGCAGCGGCTGGATGTGCCAGCCCGTCCTGGCGTGGCGTTTTCGCTGGTGCACAAGCTGCTGGCCTTCAATGCCGCTCAGCCACGCGTGCAGGTGGTCATCCTCTCGCGCAACGACCCCGTCTCGGGCATGCGGGTCTTTCGCTCGTGTCAGCACTACGGCTTGCCCATCGAGCGCGGGGTGTTCACACGCGGGCAAAGCCCGTGGCGCTATCTCAAGCCCTTGGCCGCGCAGTTGTTCCTCTCCACCAACGAAGCCGATGTGCGCAGCGCACTGGAAGCGGGCGTGCCTGCCGCGCGCGTGTACCCCCACAGTGCCCGCGCCACTGACCGCCATCCCCACGAGGTGCGCATCGCCTTTGACGGCGACGCGGTGCTGTTTTCTGACGAGGCCGAACGCGTGTACCGCCACGGGGGCTTGAGCGCCTTTCAGGATCACGAGCACACGCATTCGCACACACCGCTGGCCCCGGGGCCGTTCAAGCCCCTGCTGCAAGCCCTGCACGAGCTGCAGCAAGCCAGCGGCTCCACGATGCGCATCCGCACGGCCTTGGTCACGGCGCGCAGCGCCCCCGCTCACGAGCGCGCTATCCGCACCCTCATGGATTGGCGCATTCAGGTCGACGAGGCGATGTTTCTGGGCGGCTTGTCCAAGGGCGAGTTCTTGCGCGAATTCGAGCCCGACTTCTTCTTTGACGACCAAACCGGCCACGTGGACAGTGCCGCGGCCCACGTGCCGGCCGGGCATGTGGCCGCCGGTGTGGCCAACCTGCCGCCCACGACCTGACCGATTGCCTCGGGCCTGCAGATACTGTGAGCTCAGCCGGGCTCAACGGCCGAAGTGCCGCAACGCCTCGAGTTGCAACACCCGCACGCCGCCGTATTCCACGCGGATGATGTCTTGGGCCTCCAGCGTGCGCAGCGCCTGGTTCACGCGTTGGCGTGACAAGCCCACCAGATAGCCCAGCTCCTGCTGCGTGATGCGCAGCAGCCGCCCCACCCCAGGGTAGAGCGTGGGATGAAACAAGGCCGCGAGGCTTCTGGCCACGCGCTGGTCGGGCTCGGTGAGGCGGTCAATCTCGCGAGCGCCAATGAATTGGCCCAGCCGCTCATTGAGTTGCATCATCACAAAGCGGTTGAAGCTCAGGCTGTTGTCCAGCAGCCAATAAAAGGTCTCCAGCGGGATGCCGGCCACCACGCTTTGCCGCAGGGCTTCGATGTTGTAGCGGTAGGTTTCGTGCTTGAGCAGCGTGCCCTCGCCAAACCAGCCGCCCGGCGGGATGCCGGTGAAGGTGATGGGCAGGCCCACGGCCGAGTCGTTGCTCATCTTGAGCAACCCGTCGACCACGCCAAACCAAAAGGCTGGCGTGCGCCCCATGCGGCACACCGTCTCTCCGGCGTGCGCCTGCACCACCCGCAGGGTGCCGACGGCGCGCCGCGCTTCCTCGGGTTGCAAGATCGACAGCCACGGCACCCCGGCCAATTCTTCGGCCGTGGGTTCGCGGGATCGGGCGAGCAGGTACACGGGAAAGGCCTGATAGGGTGAACCCGTGGATTGTCATTCAAATGACAGATGGGCGTCAAACGCCTGACCACAATCGCGCTCCGGTCTGACTGATGTCAGCCCCCTGGCTTGCGCGCAAGCGCAATCTGGCGTTGTTTTGCAAGGAGTCACCCGTGAGCGCCACGTTTCCTCGCCTGCTGTTGGAGCACGCCCAGCGACGTCCCGATCAAGCCGCGCTGCGCGTGAAGGAATTTGGCATTTGGCAGACCACCACCTGGGCGCAATTGGCGCAGTTGGTGCGGCAGATGGCCTGCGGCCTGGCGCAAGCGGGCTTGAAGCCGCGCGATCACATCGTGGTGGTGGGCGAAAACCGCCCGCGCCTGTATGCGGCCATGCTGGCCGCGCAGTCGGTGGGGGCCATCCCCGTGCCCCTGTACCAAGACGCGGTGGGCGCAGAGTTTGTCTTTCCCATCAACAACGCGGAAGTGCGCTTTGCGGTGGTGGAGGACCAAGAGCAGGTGGACAAGATGCTGGAGATCCGCACGCAGTGCCCCCAGCTGCAGCACATCTGGTACGACGACCCGCGCGGCCTGCGCAATTACGAAGACGCCGGCCTGGCCAGTGTGGATGCCCTGATTCAGGCGGGGCAGGCCCACGACCAAGCCCACCCCCAGGCCTTTGAGCAGATGGTGCAAGCCGGCTCGCCACAGGATGTGGCGGCCATGTTCTTCACCTCCGGCACCACGGGCACCGCCAAAGGCGTG
>CAYNSW010000080.1:0-393 GCA_964400135.1 uncultured Rubrivivax sp.
CACAGCACTTCGCCGCCGACAACGGCTGCGCGCGCTTTGCGGTCGGCCATCACGCCCTTGGGCGTGGTCACGATGGCCACACCCAAGCCGTTCATGACCTGGGGAATGGCATCGCGGCCCTTGTAGATGCGCAGGCCAGGGCGGCTCACGCGCTCTATGCGCTCGATGACGGGACGTCCGGCGTAGTACTTCAAGCCGATTTCCAGCTCGTTCTTGCCGCCTTGGGATACGACCCTGAAGCCGTCGATGTAGCCCTCGTCCTTCAGGACTTGGGCGATGGCCACCTTCAGCTTGGAAGAGGGCATCGAGACCATGGTCTTTTCCACCATCTGCGCATTGCGAATGCGCGTCAGCATGTCCGCAATGGGATCACTCATGCTCATGGGATGACTC
>CAYNSW010000080.1:403-4160 GCA_964400135.1 uncultured Rubrivivax sp.
ATGACTTATCTCCTGATCTGCTTGCCCGCTTACCAACTGGCCTTGATGACACCGGGGATGTCACCCTTGAAAGCCAACTCGCGGATCTTGCTGCGCGACAGGCCAAATTTGCGAAACGTGCCGCGGGGGCGACCTGTAATCTCGCACCGATTGCGCAAACGCGTGGGGTTGGCATTGCGAGGCAGCTTTTGCAGCTCCAGGCGTGCCGCGTAGCGCTCTTGATCACTGCGCTTGGCGTCATTGGCCACCGCGGTGAGCTCGGCATGCTTCTTGGCGAACTTGGCAACCAACTTTTCGCGCTTTTGCTCGCGCTGAATGAGGGAAATCTTGGCCATGTACGAACCTTCAGTTCTTGAACGGGAACTTGAATGCGGCCAAGAGAGCCTTGCACTCTTCGTCCGTCTTCGCGCTCGTGGTGATGCTGATATTCATGCCCCGGATCGCGTCGATCTTGTCGTACTCGATCTCCGGGAAAATGATCTGTTCTTTGACGCCCACGTTGTAGTTGCCACGCCCATCAAAAGAACGTGCCGAGATGCCTCGGAAGTCGCGCACGCGGGGCAGCGCGATGGTGACAAATCGATCCAAAAATTCATACATCCGCACGCCGCGCAAGGTGACCATGCAGCCGATGGGCACGCCGTCTCGGATCTTGAAGCCGGCGATCGCTTTCTTGGACTTGGTCACCACCGGTTTTTGGCCTGAAATCTTGGTCAGGTCGCCGACAGCGTGTTCCATGACCTTCTTGTCAGAAACAGCCTCGCTGACTCCCATGTTCAGCGTGATCTTGGTCAAGCGCGGGACCTGCATGACCGACTGGTAGCCAAACTTGGCCATCAAGGCCGGTACGATGGTCTCGCGGTACTGCTTTTGCAGGCGCGAGTGTTGAGATTGAGCCATGGTGATACTTCCCGAACGCTGGGTGATGTTTAGGCCTTGATTTCCTCGCCGTTGGACTTGAAGACCCTCACTTTGGTCTTGTCGGCCAACAGCTTGATGCCCACCCGGTCGGCCTTGCCAGTGGCCGGATTGAAAATGGCCACATTGGATTGGTCGATGGGCATGGTCTTGTCGACGATGCCACCCGTGGTGCCCTTCATTGGATTGGGTTTGACCTTTTTCTTGGCCACGTTGACACCTTCGACCAACAGGAGGTGCTCGTCGACGCGACTCAAAACGGTGCCCCGCTTGCCTTTGTCGCGACCGGTCAACACGATGACCTGATCGCCTTTGCGCAATTTATTCATGCTGTGAATTCCTCAAAGGCGCAGGGTCAGAGGACCTCAGGCGCCAGCGATACGATCTTCATGAAGCGCTCCGTACGCAACTCGCGCGTCACGGGGCCAAAGATACGGGTGCCAATCGGCTCGAGCTTGGCGTTAAGCAGCACGGCTGCGTTGCCGTCGAACTTGATCAAGGAGCCATCCTGACGACGAACGCCCTTGGCCGTGCGCACCACGACGGCGCTGTAGACCTCGCCCTTTTTGACGCGTCCGCGGGGAGCCGCCTCCTTGATGCTGACCTTGATGACGTCACCAATGCCGGCATAGCGGCGCTTGGAGCCGCCCAGCACCTTGATGCACATAACGGACTTCGCGCCCGTGTTGTCTGCGACTTCGAGTCGCGATTGCATTTGAATCATGATTTATCCCCAACTTGAGCCGCCCTTTGCGGGGCCCCAAAGGGCCAGGCGATTCAGTCTTGGGCCCGTCGTCAACCCTTAACAGGATTTTCGTGTGGGCGGATCCTCCAACCCGAGGCCTCAGAACAGAGACATCGGATTTTCGGGAAAGCTTTTGATTATCTACAAATTTTCACGGGGCGTCAAGCGCGAAAGCGCCCCACCCCCCGTGGTCATTTCACAACGAACGCGCTTGGCCCAGCAAGGTGTCCGCGTCGCTGACCTCGAATTTGCCCGGGGCCTCGACATTGAGGGTACGAACGACGCCATCGACCACCAACATGGAGTAGCGGTTAGACCGCACGCCCATACCCCGTCCGGTCAAGTCCAGCGTCAAGCCCGTGGCCCGCGCAAATTCGCCTGACCCGTCGGCCATCATCCGAACTTTGCCGGCGGTCTTCTGGTCTCGACCCCAAGCGCCCATGACAAAGGCATCGTTGACCGATAGACACCAGATCTCATCAATCCCGGCGGCCTTGAACTCTGCGGCCTTCTCGACAAATCCGGGCACATGCTTGGCCGAACAGGTGGGCGTGAAAGCTCCTGGCAGGGCAAACAGCGCAATCTTTTTGCCGGCACAGGCTTTGTGCACATCAAACGCATTGGGGCCCACCGAGCAGCCATTGCCCTCGACCTCTATGAACTCGTGCAAGTTGCCTGCGGGCAGGCGATCACCAACTTTGATCATGTGTGAAATCCTCCTGCGGGGGTTAGACCAAACGGGCCTTTTCCACCAAACGGGTGACGGTCCAGGACTTGGTCTTGGAAATCGGGCGACCTTCGGAAATTTCTACCAGGTCGCCGATCTTGATCTGGCCAGTCTCATCGTGAGCGTGGTACTTGCGTGAGCGCGCGACGATCTTGCCGTACAACTCGTGGGCGGTGCGCCGCTCCACCAAGACCGTCACGGTCTTGGATCTCTTGTCGCTGACCACACGGCCTTGTAAGGTCCGGGTGTTCTTCACGGCGTTGGTTTGGCTCATTTGGCAGCCCTCTTTTTCTCGGCCAGAACGGTCTTGGCCCGCGCGATGCTTCGACGCGTGATACCCAGCTGTGCGTGATTGCTCAGTTGCTGGGTGGCTTTTTGCATGCGCAGTCCAAAGTGGGCGCGCAACAGGTCGGAGACTTCTTTTTCCAATGCGGCCACGTCCTTGGCTCGCAACTCAGATGCTTTGCTCATGGCGAGTTCCTATCAAGCGCCGACTTGGCGTGAAACAAAAGTGCAGCGCAAGGGAAGCTTGGCAGCGGCCAAGGTAAATGCCTCGCGCGCCAGAGTTTCGGGCACACCGTTGATCTCGTACAAGACCTTGCCCGGCTGAATCTCGGCCACAAAATATTCTGGGTTGCCTTTGCCGTTACCCATACGCACTTCGGCAGGCTTTTGAGAAATGGGCTTGTCCGGAAAGATGCGAATGAAGATCCGACCACCGCGCTTGATGTGGCGCGAAATCGCGCGGCGTGCTGCCTCGATTTGACGGGCCGTCAGGCGGCCTCTCTCGGTCGCTTTCAGGCCGTATTCGCCAAACGAAACACTGGCCCCGCGAGTGGCCACGCCTGTATTGCGGCCCTTTTGCTCCTTGCGGAACTTGCGTCGTGAGGGTTGCAACATGTTTATTCTCCTTTGGGCTCGGCAGCCGGGGCTGCCACCGCCTTGCGCACTCGCTTCACAGCAGGCGCCTTGGCTGGCGCTGCCTCGGTGACGGCGGCTGTCTCGGGGCGTGCAGCAGCGGTGCGCGTGCGCCCAGCGCCAGCCGGTGCTCCACCCGCGCCAGAGCGGGCGGGACGGCGCGCACGGCGGTCTTCGCCCGACTCTTCCGGCTTGGCAGCCCCAGGGGCCTCGGCTCGTCCCAGCGTGTCGCCGCGGTAGACCCAGCACTTGACGCCGATCACACCATAAGTGGTCTTGGCCTCAGAAAATCCGTAATCGATATCGGCACGCAAGGTGTGAAGCGGCACCCGACCCTCGCGGTACCACTCGCAGCGAGCGATTTCAATGCCGTTAAGCCGCCCCGAGGACATGAGCTTGATGCCCTGAGCGCCCAGGCGCATGGCGTTTTGCATGGCACGCTTCATGGC
>CAYNSW010000081.1:0-3605 GCA_964400135.1 uncultured Rubrivivax sp.
CCATCAAGGGCCCCAAGCCCATGGACACGGTGGGGAACTGCCAGAACTCGGGCATGAGCTTGGGGTGCGGGTAGCTCGACAAGCCCTTGCCGCCCACTTCCTGGCGGAAGTTGAGCATCTGCTCTTCGGTGATCCGGCCTTCGAGGAAGGCACGCGCGTAGATCCCGGGCGCACTGTGACCCTGGATGTAGAGCAGGTCACCGCCCCGCTCGGGTGTGTCGGCATGCCAAAAATGATTGAAGCCGGCCGCAAACATATGGGCCACCGATGCAAAGGAGCTGATATGCCCGCCCAGGTCGCCGCCATCGGCTGGATCGAGCCGGTTGGCCTTGACCACCATCGCCATGGCGTTCCAGCGCATATAGGCCCGCAGCCGACCTTCGAGCTCCAGATTGCCAGGACTGCGCTCCTCCTCGCTGGGCTCAATGGTGTTGACATAGCCCGTGTTGGCAGAAAACGGCAGGTCGATGCTGTGCTGTCGCGCCTCCTCCAGCAATCGCTCCAACAAGTCGTGCGCGCGGTGGGCGCCGGCATGCTCGATGACCGACTGCAACGAGTCCAGCCACTCTCGGGTCTCTTGTGGATCAGGATCAGGGGATGACAGCCCGGCAAGGGGCGGAGGAACATCGGCCATCGGAACTCTCCTTCGGACTTGGCCTGCGAGGGGCGCACACGGGGTGCTCATGAGGCCACGAGACTATGCAACCAATGACTGAGTTTGACACAAATTCCCACAATTTCAAATAGTGACCTTTAATTTCATATTGTGATATTTTAGTTTCCTCTTCGCCACCCCAGATAATCAACGCACCATGTGGGGCACCCTGCGCAAGCTCGTAATGCACCGGCCATTGTTTGGCCGGTGGTGGCGCCGCCAATCGCCGGCCCGCCAGGACCGGTTTGCCACCCTCGGCCCGCTCATTTCGGTGCTGCTGTTTCTGGTGGTGATCCTGCTGGCGTTTTGGACCCTTCGGGCCGAGGAGATTGAACGCGAGACCGACTCGGTTCGCCGCGACACCGAAATCACCCGCCAACTCATCGGTCAGCGCCTGGTGGACCACCAGCAGCAACTCGAACGCTTGGCGCGCGATCTGGTCACCCGCCCGTCCCAATCGCGCGAATTCAGCCAGCAAGCCGAGGCGTTCTTGCGCGAACGCCCTGAACTCGAGCGCCTGGCCTGGCTCGATGCGCGCCGGCAAATCCGCATGGCCGAATACGGCATGGTGTCCCAACCGCCCGATTGGCCGGCGGGCACATCCGAGGTGTCGGATCCGTCGCTGCCGCGAGAAGGCCTGACCACCCCTGCCGAGTGGGCGTTCCGCGCCGCCCGGGACAGCCGCCGCAGTGCCTATTCGCGGGCGTTCAACGATCTGAGGGGGCAGCCGGTTTTTCAGCTGTACACGCCCATTTTGGATCGGGGCACCGTGCTGGGCATGCTGGTGCTGGACTACTCCATCGACGGCGTCTTGCGGCAAGCCGTGCCGCTGGACGTCTCACGTCGCCACCTGATGTCCATCGTGGATGACAAGCGCATCGCCCTGGCCACGACGCTGGCACCCGAGCAGGCACCCGCCTCGCGGCGCAACTCACTGGTGCATGACACATCGCTTCACCCCCAGATCGACGGCCTGATACTGCGCGGAGAGGGTTGGCGCACGTCGTTTGGGCTGATCAGCAACACCTTGTCGTGGATGGTGGTGGCGCTTTCGCTGTTGACCCTGTGGATGCTCATTGGGGCATGGCGCCACATGCGCCGGCGCGCGCAGATGCAAGGTGCCCTGCTGCAAGAGACCCAGTTTCGGCGCGCCATGGAAAACTCCATGCTCACCGGCATGCGTGCGCTGGACCTGGACGGGCGCATCACCTACGTCAATGCCGCCTTTTGCCAAATGAGCGGATTCAGCGAGTCAGAGTTGGTCGGCCGGCTGCCGCCCTACCCCTACTGGCCACCCGATCGCGTGGAGGAAAACCAGCGGCTGTTGCAGCAGGAAATGCAGGGGCGCAATCCCGTGGGCGGTATCGAGGTGCAGCTCATGCGAAAAGACGGCACCTTGTTTGACGCGCGCATGTACGTCTCCCCCCTGATTGACCCCAAAGGCCAACAAACCGGGTGGATGACCTCGATGACCAATATCACCGAGGCCAAACGCATCCGGGATCAGCTGGCGGCTTCGCATGAGCGGTTTACCACCGTCTTGGAAGGGCTGGAGGCCTCGGTGTCGGTGCTGTCGGTGCACCAAAACGAGCTGCTGTTTGCCAACCGCTCGTATCGCCTGTGGTTTGGCTCCGACGCGCAGGGACATGCACAGCTCACGGGCGGGGCGCCGGCACGATGGCCAGGCGGCGATATCGATGGCGAGCTCGACGAGCTGTCTGGGCTGCCCACCCACGCCTTGACCGAGGCGCGTGGCGACCTGCGAGACGCCTACATCGAGGAATTGGACAAGTGGTTTGAGGTGCGGTCTCGCTACCTGCAATGGACCGACGGAAGGCTGGCGCAGATGGTCATTGCCACCGACATCACCTCGCGCCGTCGCGCCGAAGAACAAGCTGCGCACCAGGCAGAAAAGGTGGCCGTGACCAGTCGACTGATGACCATGGGCGAGATGGCGTCGTCCGTTGCGCACGAACTCAATCAACCTCTGACGGCCATTACCAATTACTGCAACGGCATGCTCTCGCGCGTGTCCTCCGATGCCATGGCCAAAGAAGACCTCATGGCAGCACTGGCCAAGACGGCCCGGCAGGCCGAGCGGGCGGGCCAGATCATCCACCGCATCCGCGCCTTCGTGAAAAAGAGCGAGCCTCAGCGCCAGGTCGCCAATCCGCGTCAGATTGTGGACGACGCGGTGGAGTTGGCTGGCATCGAGCTGCGCCGTCGAAATGTGGCCATACGCACCTACCTGGCGCAGCGCCTGCCGCTGATCATGGTCGACCCCATCCTGATCGAGCAGGTGCTGCTCAATTTGTTGAAAAACGCCGCCGAGGCCATCGACGCGGCCCAGATGCCGGCAGCGCGGCGCCACATCGAGTTGCGGGTCACGCCTCAAACCCAGTCTGAGGAAGGCTCGGTGATCGAGTTCAGCGTCATGGACACCGGCCCGGGTTTGCCAGACGCCGTCATCGAGCGGCTGTACGAGGCCTTTTTCTCCACCAAGGCCGAAGGCTTGGGCATCGGCCTGAGCCTATGCCGCTCCATCGTCGAGTCCCACCGCGGGCGCATGCGGGCGCAGAACCTCTACAATGGCCCTTCCATCGTGGGGTGCTTGTTTTCCTTCACCTTGCCTGTGGATGACCCTGAGCAGGTCGATGACGCGCTGAACGCCAGGGCGACATCCGAAAACTCCCAACAAACTTCAACTTCCCTCACGCTGCCATGAGCCTGATTCCTAAAAAAGGTACCGTGTACGTGGTCGATGACGACGAGGCGGTACGCGACTCGTTGCAATGGCTACTCGAAGGCAAAGACTACCGCGTCAAGTGTTTTGAATCCGCAGAGGCGTTCCTCTCGCGCTTTGATGCTCGCGAGGTGGCCTGCCTGATTGCTGACATCCGCATGGACGGCATGAGTGGGCTGGAGCTTCAAGACCGTCTGATTGAACGCA
>CAYNSW010000082.1:0-3366 GCA_964400135.1 uncultured Rubrivivax sp.
GTGACCACCGCCAAGTACATGGCCACACCGAGTGGTACCTATGAGTTGAAATACTTCTTTGGCAGCTCGCTGTCGACCGAAGCGGGCGGCAATGCATCGAGTACCGCTGTTCGTGCGCTGATCAAGCAAATGATCGGTGCCGAAAACCCCGCCAAGCCCCTGTCCGACAGCACGCTCAGCCAGATGCTGGAGGAGCAGGGTATTCAAGTGGCCCGCCGCACCGTTGCCAAATACCGCGAGTCGCTCAAGATCGCACCGGCCAATCTTCGGCGCACCCTGTGAACGCGTCCTCCACGCGGCTGTTTGTGCCGGCGGCTGCGGGCACCGAGGGTTTTTTGGCCCAGGAGGTGGAGCAATTGCTGGGCCGCCCGTGCCAGTCCGACCGTGGCGGCGTGTGGACAACGGGCGAGGCTGCAGCGGCGATGCGGCTGAACCTGCACAGCCGCTTGGCGCAGCGCGTGTTGTGGGCGGTGGCCGATGGCCCCTACCGAGACGAACATGACCTGTACGCGATGGCACGCCGCGTGCCCTGGGAACAATGGATCACACCCGAGCAGACCTTGCGCGTGGATATCAACGCGCAGCGCAGTCCCCTGACCAGCCTGAACTTCACCACCTTGCGCATCAAGGATGCGATTTGCGACCGCTTGCGGGAGTTCACGGGCCAGCGCCCCAGCGTGAACACCCACCACCCCGATTTGCCGGTGGTGCTGTACGTGGGCCCCGACTACGCCACGCTGTACGTGGACACATCGGGCGAGGCGCTGTTCAAGCGGGGATGGCGAGACGCCCGCGGCGGGGCGCGCGACGTCAAAGGGGAGGCGCCTTTGCGAGAGACCTTGGCAGCGGCCATGCTGTGGGCCATTGGTTGGCAAGGACGCCCGGGAGATCCGCCGCTGCTGGACCCATGTTGCGGTGCCGGCACCATCGCCATCGAAGCGGCGCAACGCGCCTGCGGCATGGCGCCCGGGCTGAACCGGCGCTTTGCGTTTGAGAAGCTACTGCCCTTTGCGGGCATGCGCGCCACTTGGCAAGCCATGCTGCAAGAGGCTCGGTCGCGCATTCACGCGAGTGCAGTCCCCATCTTTGCGGGTGACATCAGCTTTCGGATGACAGATTTTGCGCAACGCAACGCCCAACAAGCGGGCGTGGCCTCGGCCATCAGCTTCAAGACTGCAGACGCTTTACAGCGCACGCCACCGGCACCCCGTGGGGTGATGCTGCTCAATCCGCCTTATGGCGAGCGCATTGCCCCCAAGGGGCAGGGCAGCTCGCGTGTGGCCCGAGAAGACTTTGCGGCCGATCAAGGCGCCAGCGAGTTTTATGCACAACTCGCCGCCCATTGGAAGCGCCATTACCCCAATTGGACGGCCTGGATCCTCAGCCCCGATATGAAGCTGCCCACCCACATGCGTTTGAAAGAGTCGCGCCGTGTTCCGCTGTGGAACGGGCCCATTGAGTGTCGGCTGTTTCGATTCGACCTGGTAGCCGGTACCCTCAGGTAAGGGCCGCCAAGCCCGCCAATGCCGCCAAGGGGGCGGTGTCGCTGCGCAGCACGCGTGGGCCCAGGCTGACGGCTTGAAACCCGGCTTGCGCGGCCATCGCCTGCTCTTGGGCTGTGAACCCGCCTTCGGGACCACTGAGCACACAGACATGCCCTGTGCGGCTGGCCAGCCCTTGCATCCTCTGCGCTGAAGGCTCCAGGCTCAACAGCCAGCGCTGCTCGCCTGCGATGCTGCCTGGAGCTTGGGGCCCGGATGCCAGCCAGGCGCTCAGCTCCATCACCGGCATCACCTCGGGGACCCAAGCGCGGCGGCATTGGGCAGCTGCTGACTGTGCCACCGCCTGCCAGTGGGCCTGGCGCCGCTGTGAGCGCTGCGCATCCAGACGCAAGACGGAGCGCTGGCAATGCAGCGGCTGCAGCCGCCACATGCCCAACTCCGTGGCCTTCTCCACCAAGGTGTCCATCCGCTCGTTAGCCGGCATGCCCAGCGCCACGGTGACCTTCACGGGCAATTCGGCATCGCAGTGCACTTCACCCATCACCTGCACATGAGTCCCTGCGCGTGCCTGCCCCGCCAGCTGCGCGCGCCACACCTTGCCCCGTCCGTCAAAGAGCTCCACCTCGTCGCCTGCGCGCAGACGCAGCACCTGCACATGCCGCGCGGCCGGGTCGGGCAACTCGAATTGCCGCGGCCAGGGCGCCTCTGGGCCTGGCAAAGCCACGAACAGTCGGGGGATCATGGGCGGCTGCCTGCTCGGCCCTCAGCGCAGGCCCAAGGCCAGCGCACGCAGCACAATGTCGCGAGACAACTCGGCGGCCACGTCTTGCAAAAAGCGCGCGAAGTCCACGTGCGCCACGTCATCGGCCCGGTCGGAAATGGTGCGCACCACGCTCAGCGGACAGCCAAAATCAGCGCACACCTGCGCCATGGCCGCACCTTCCATCTCCACCGCCAGGGCATCGGGCAGCTCTTGCCGCAGCGCTTGGCTTTGCGCCTGGGAGGACACGAAGACATCGCCACTGACGATCAGGCCGCGGTGGCTGGTGCGGCGGCCCCAGGCAGCGCGCGCGCCTTGGGGCTGGGCGAGCACCTCCTGGGCGGCTTGGTGCAGCAGCGCCGAGCGCGCGGCATCGGTCTCAAAGCGTGTCTTGCCGCTTAACGGCACCTCCCAGCGGCTGAACAGGGGACGGGCGTCCATATCGTGCTGCAACAAGGCATCGGCCACCACCACATCGCCTACCTGCACGGGGCCGGCCAGTCCGCCCGCCACGCCTGTGAAGACCATGCTGCGGGCCGCAAAGCGATCGATGCACAGCGCTGCTGTGGCCGCAGCGGCCACCTTGCCGATGCCGCTGAGGACCAGGGTGACCTCTTGATCTTGCAGCCGTCCCCGGTAAAACGTTCTGCCCGCGCAAGAGACCTCGCGCACATCGCTGGCGCTGGCCAGCAAGGCGCTGAGTTCTTCGCGAAGTGCAGCAACGACGGCCAGCGTCACCTTAGTCTTCGATGGCCTTGACCATGTCCTCGACCACTTTCTTGGCGTCACCAAACACCATCATGGTCTTGTCCATGTAGAAGAGCTCGTTGTCCAGACCTGCGTAGCCCGCGGCCATGGATCGCTTGTTGACGATGACGGTCTTGGCCTTGTAGGCCTCCAGGATCGGCATGCCGTAGATGGGGCTGCCCTTTTGCAGGGCGGCGGGGTTCACCACGTCGTTGGCGCCCAGGATGATGGCGACGTCGGCCTGGCCGAATTCGCCGTTGATGTCTTCCATCTCGAAGACTTGGTCGTAGGGCACTTCGGCTTCCGCCAGCAGCACGTTCATGTGACCGGGCATGCGGCCGGCCACCGGGTGGATGG
>CAYNSW010000083.1:0-3329 GCA_964400135.1 uncultured Rubrivivax sp.
AGTCGTTGGCGTACTCGTGGAAGATGTCCTTGGCCGGCCAGGTGCTTTGAAAGCGCATGGTCACGGTTTGGGCCTTGCTCACCATGGGCGCTGCCATGGCCGCAGCCCCCACGGCCGCTGCCGAGGAATTCTTCAGGAAACGACGGCGCTGAGGCGCTTTGTCGGTGTTCTTGGTGGTCATGTCACTGCTCCTGGTTGAAAAAATCGAAGCCGAAGCGCTTCGGAACGCGGTGCAGTGTAACCACGAAGAAAACTTTGTTCAGGCGGTGGGATTCGTTGCGCGCCATTGGCCCATGAGCGCATCCCACTTGGTGCGAACGGATTTCAGATGCCGGTCTTTGACATGACCAAACCCCCGGATGTCCTCGGGCAGCCGGGCAATCTGCACGGCCAGTTCCCAACGCTGGGCATCCAAGGTCGACAGCACCTCCTCCAGGGTCTGCCGGTACTGGCCAATCAGGGCGCGCTCGGTGCGCCGCTCCTCGGTGTAGCCAAACGGGTCCCAGGCGGTGCCGCGCAATACCTTCAGGTATTTGATCAGTGAAAACCCTAGTCTCATCCAGGGGCCGAACGGTCGCTTGACGAGCTCGCCGCGCTCGTTGCGGCGCGACAGCAGGGGCGGGGCCAGGTGATGCACCACCCGAATGGGCCCGTCAAACATGTCGCTCAGACGTTGGGTGAAGGCCGTATCCGTGTGCAGCCGCGCCACCTCGTACTCGTCTTTGTAGGCCATGAGTTTGAACAATCCCTGGGCGACGGCGCGCGACAGCGCCTGGCCCTTGCCCACTGCCGCTTCGCGCAGCTGCACCCGCCGAACCATGTCGACGTACTGCTGCGCATAGCCACTGTCTTGGTACTGCGTCAAGAAGGCCTGGCGTCGCTGGATCAACTCATCAAGCGTTGCCGGGGGGACCCAGACCACGGGCTGCGCTGTCTGGCACATGGCCTGAACGGCGTCCAGGTCATGCGCGCAGCGGCGGCCCCACTCAAAAGCCGCCAGGTTGTTGTCAACTTGTACCCCATTGAGGGCGATGGCGCGGGTCAGGGCCGCATGCGACAGGGGCACCTGACCTTGCTGCCAGGCGTAGCCCAGCAACAGCGGATTGGTGTAGATCGAATCACCTAGCAGGGCCACCGCCAAGGCTTCGGCATCAAGCCGCCCCATGCGCTGCGGGCCCACTGCCTCTTGCAGCGTACGCGCGCACTGGTCGTGCGGAAACACCCAATTGGCATCGCGCACGAATCCGGCCGTCGGGCTGCCGTGGGTGTTGAGTACCAAGTAGGTCGCCCCAGCCCGCATGACCGCCTGAGTGGCCGCTTGAGCGGCCACAATGGGGTCACAACCGATCACCAAATCGGCCTTGGCCGTGTCCACCTTGGTGGTGTGGATCTGCTCCGGACGCGGGGCGATCTGCACATGGCTCCAGGTGGCGCCTCCCTTTTGCGCCAGGCCCCCAGCGTCCTGGGTGACCACGCCCTTGCCCTCGAGGTGGGCGGCCATGCCCAGCAACTGCCCGATGGTGATGACCCCGGTGCCGCCCACACCGGCCACTACGATGCCCCAGGCCCGATCGGCAGCTGGCAGCGTGGGCTCGGGCAAGGCCGGCAGGCTGTCCCAGCGCGCAACACTTGCCGAGGTCTGCGTCGTCTTGCGCTTGAGCGAGGCGCCCTCCACCGTCACGAAGCTGGGGCAAAAGCCCTTGAGACACGAGAAATCCTTGTTGCATGTGCTCTGGTTGATGCGGCGCTTGCGTCCCCACTCGGTGTCCACCGGTTCGACCGACAAACAGTTGCTTTGCACCGAGCAGTCGCCGCATCCCTCGCATACCGCCTCATTGATCAGCACCGTGCGCGCGGGGGTCGCCATCGTGCCGCGTTTGCGCCGTCGGCGCTTTTCGGTGGCGCAAGTTTGGTCGTAGATCAACACGGTGCAGCCTGGGATCTCGCGCAGCTCGCGCTGCACCGCATCGAGGACATCGCGGTGATGAACCGTCACGCCCTGGGCCAGGCCGTCCACACCTTCGTACTTTTCGGGCTCGTCGGTCACCACCACGATGCGCCGGACGCCTTCTGCTTCCAACTCGCGCGTCATCTCGGGCACGCGCAAAGTGCCATCCACCGGTTGGCCGCCGGTCATGGCCACGGCGTCATTGAACAAGATCTTGTAGGTGATGTTCACACCCGCTGCGATGCTTTGCCGTATCGCCAGCAGACCCGAGTGGTAGTACGTGCCGTCACCCAGATTGGCAAACACGTGCTGGTCGGTGCTGAAGGGGGCTTGCCCCACCCAGCTCACGCCTTCTCCCCCCATTTGGCTATAGCTGGTGGTACTGCGGTCCATCCACACCACCATGTAATGGCAGCCGATCCCCGCTACAGCGCGAGAGCCCTCCGGTACCCGCGTGCTGGTGTTGTGGGGGCACCCCGAACAGAACCAGGGGGCCCGCTCCACGCCCTTGATGTCCAGGGCCTGCAGGCCGCGCTCTTTGGCATCGATGATGGCCAGTCGAGCCTCCATGCGGGCTTGCGTGTCGGCATCAACGCCCAGCTTCTTGAGCCGCTGGGCGATGGCCCGCGCGATGATCGAGGGGTTGAGATCGGCTTTGGCACGCAGCAGCCAGTTTTGGCTGGGATTGGCCATGCTCCACTCGCCCCCCGTGGCGTCTCCCTCGGGTTCATTGAACTTGCCCAGCACGTTCGGTCGCACGTCGGGGCGCCAGTTGTAGAGCTCTTCCTTGAGCTGGTACTCGATGATCTGGCGCTTTTCTTCCACCACCAAGATTTCGTCCAGGCCCAGGGCGAACGAGCGTGTGATGTTGGCCTCCAAAGGCCAGACCACGTTGACCTTGTGCAGCCGGATGCCCAGCCGTCGGCAAGCGGCGTCGTCCAGCCCCAGGTCTGCCAGCGCTTGGCGCGTGTCGTTAAAGGCTTTGCCGCTGGCAATCAGCCCCAAACGGTCGTGAGGCCCTTCGATGACATTGTGGTTGAGGCGGTTGGCCCTGACGTAGGCCAGCGCCGCGTACCATTTGTAGTCCATCAGCCGCGCTTCTTGCTCCAGCGCCGAGTCGGGCCAGCGGATGTGCACGCCGCCCTCGGGCATGGTGAAGTCCTCAGGCATCACGATGCGCACGCGCTCGGGATCCACCTGCACACTGGCAGAGGACTCCACCACCTCCTGGATGGTCTTCATGCCGGTCCACACCCCGGCAAAGCGGCTGAGGGCGAAGGCGTGTATGCCCATATCCAAGATGCCTTGGACGTCGCTGGGGAAGAACACCGGAAAACCGCAAGCTTTGAAGATGTGGTCGCTCTGGTGTGCGGCGGTGCTG
>CAYNSW010000084.1:0-3106 GCA_964400135.1 uncultured Rubrivivax sp.
CCACCACCAGCAAGGCGCCCTCGCAGGCCGACAGCGAGCGGCTGACTTCGTAAGAGAAGTCCACATGGCCGGGCGTGTCGATCAGGTTGAGCAAATAGGTGCGCCCATCGCGCGCCCGGTATTGCAGCGCCGCCGTCTGGGCCTTGATGGTGATGCCGCGCTCGCGCTCGATATCCATCGAATCGAGCACCTGCGCCTCCATCTCACGATCGCTCAAGCCGCCGCAGCGTTGGATGAGTCGATCGGCCAGCGTGCTCTTGCCGTGGTCGATGTGGGCAATGATGGAGAAGTTGCGAATGTGATCCATGACCGCTAAAAAAAAGGCGCGTCCAAAGGATGACGCGCCTTCCAACAAAAGATATGGCAACTGCTTGTTGGGCATTCATTGTAGCCAAATCGCCCGCCCGAAAACCCGCGAATTTCCTGGTTCTCCGCTCGTTGCAGGCGCCCAACATCCATTTTTATCAACATATTATCCACAAGCTGTGGGCAAACCTTGGGAAAGCCTGTGGGCAGCCGGTGCAAGGGTGGGGGACAGGGCACAAACGGCGCTATTGCCAACAACAACCGTCCAGAAATGGGCCCGAATTTCGGTCATTCTAACCTTTGTCGGCGCCAATCCGGCGGTCCCTCAAATCCCGGTTATGTGTGCGCACGCTCACTTCTAAATGAGGTGCCTGACGCACCCCCCATGCAGGGTGTGTCAGGCCCGCCACATCCCCCAAAACCCGCTTGCCAACAGGGCTCAACGGGCCGGCCGAATCACCAGATAGTTGACCCATTCGCCCCGGCGCACCAGCACGCTCACCGAGCGCGACTTCTCGGCCTTGGCGGCCAAGGCGGTGAACTGCTTGGTGTCGGTGACCTCGGTGTTGTCCAGGGAGAGGATGACATCGCCCTCGCGCAAGCCCGCGCGCTGCGCCGCGCCCTCCACGCTCTCCACGCGCACGCCGCCCTTGACCTTGAGTTCCTTGCGCTGCGCGTCAGTGAGGTCCACCGCCACAATGCCCAGCGCGTTCTTGGGCGCGGGCGCAGCGCCAGGCTCGGCCGCCGCGCGCTGCGTGGGCCGCTCGGCCTCAAACTCGCCCACGGTCACCGAGAGGTCTTTGTTGGCGCCTCGGCGAAACACCTGCAAGTTGGCCTTGGTGCCCGGGCGCAAGGCGCCGATGAGGCGCGGCAGATCGCCACTCTTGTCCACGAGCTTGCCATCGACGCGCAAGATGATGTCGCCCGGCTCCACGCCCGCCTTCTCGGCAGGCCCACCGGCCTCCACACTTTGCACCAGGGCACCCGGCGGCTGGCTGGGCGTGCCCCCACGCAAACCCAAAGACTCGGCCACCTCCTTGCTGACGGGGGCAATTTGCACCCCAATGCGGCCGCGCACGACGCGGCCCGTAGCACGCAGCTGATCGGCCACGCGCGTGGCCTCGTCAATGGGGATGGCAAAGCTGATGCCCATGAAGCCCCCCGAGCGGCTGTAGATCTGTGAGTTGATGCCCACCACCTCACCGCGCAGGTTGATCAGCGGCCCCCCCGAGTTGCCCGGATTGATGGCCACATCGGTTTGAATGAAAGGCACCAGCTCGCCCGTGTCGCGCTGCTTGGCGCTCACAATGCCCGCCGTGACGGTGTTGTCCAGGCCAAAGGGCGAACCGATGGCCATGACCCACTCGCCCACCTTCAGGCGGTTGACATCGCCAATGCGCACCGAGGGCAGCCCCGTGGCCTCGATCTTCACCACCGCCACATCGGTGCGCTTGTCTGCTCCCACGATGCGGGCCTTGAATTCGCGCTTGTCGGCCAGCGTCACCAACACCTCCACCGCCCCGTCCACCACGTGGGCGTTGGTCATGATGAAGCCATCGGCCGAGAGGATGAAGCCCGAGCCCACCCCACGCTGACGGGGCTCTTCTTCTTGCGGCGCGCCACGGCGATTGGGTGCGCCAGGGCTGGGCATGCCCGGCAGCGGAATGCCAAAGCGCCGGAAAAACTCCTCCATGCCCGGGGGCACCTCCATGGCGCCTGAGCGAGCATTGCCCCGCTCCATCGTGCGAATGTTCACCACCGCTGGCCCCACCCGCTCGGCCAGCTCTGAGAAGTCAGGCAACACCACCTGCTGCGCCACGGCCACCGAGGGCAAGGCCGCCCCCACCCCCACGACCATGGCTGCCGCGACCACCGCCGCGCGCCAACCCGAACCCGTCAACCCTTTGGTGCTGATGAGCATAAACACACTCTCCCATGAAAACCTGGCGTTGTGTCGACCGGGCGCCAGCGCCGCTGGCCGATCGACCTGATGTCCCTCACCTCAGATGGGGACCTGATGCCATTGTCTCAAGGCTTTTCGACCGATGGCGACCCACACGGGCATAAACCGCTGCACGAAAAGGGTGCCAGTCGGCCCCCGCCGACGCAGCCGACAGCACCCACCAGCGCATATCGCGCCGCAAGCCCCCACCTTGCAAGGCCACCAGCATCCAAAAGCCGCCATCCCATCGCACCCGCGGTGCATCAATTTCCACACCGTCGCACTGCCAGACCTTTCCCGTCCAGGCCAGCATCACCGTGGGTCGATGCACGCTCTTCCCTCGCGCCCACCAGACCCCTGCCGCACTCCCCACCCCCACCACACCACCCGCCGTTAATGCCAGTGCCAGTTGCCACTGCGGCGCTTGCTGCCACGCCGCGCACCAGGCCCCCAGAGCCCCCGCCGTGACCGCCCACACCCCACCCGCCGCCAAGCGCCACACCATCGCGGCGCCGGAGCAGGGGTTGAGCAGCAAGGCCAGTGGTACGGGATGGTGCATGGCCGCCACACTACGGAGTTGATGCAGCGCTTCCTATCCCTCCTGTTGAGGGGAGGGAGCTGGGTTTACTCAGGCAGGCGGGGTGGGGGATCCCCCGCAGCGAAGTTAAGGAGGAGGGTCGGGCTGTGCCCGACCCGGGGGACATGAGCGGAGGGGGATCCCCCACCCTGCATCGGATGTTTGCCTGAGGGAGCCAGCACCCCGGGCCACACGTCGACAGGGGCAAGGAGGAACGCAGGCCTTTAGCGGTGACGCTTAAAGACCAAGGTTCCGTTGGTGCCGCCAAAACCAAAGTTGTT
>CAYNSW010000085.1:0-3038 GCA_964400135.1 uncultured Rubrivivax sp.
GCTTTCGCCACTACCCCCTCAAGATAGCGTGTCTACCAATTTCACCACGTCGGCCGGGTGCAGAAATTCTACCGGCAAAAGACGCACTTTCTACCGTTTGTCCCTGCACAAAGGTCAACGCCCTGGCCTGACGATCTCACTTCGGAATGGCAGGCCCGCCGCTGGGAGCCGATGCCGATGGCGCAGGGGGTGAGGTGGTTGTGGCGGGAATAGCACCGGGGATTGCACCCGGAATGGCACCCGGAATGGCCGCAGGTGCGCTGGCCGCAGCCGCCGCAGGCGCAGTGGAGGCGGGACGATCCAAGATCGTGCCTTGCGAGGATGCTTTGCCACCTGCGTTGGACATCAAGGCGAGCCCAAGCGTGGCCAGGAAAAAGACAGTCGCGCACGCCGCGGTGCTTCGCGACAGGAAGTTGGCGCTGCCGGTGGCACCGAACAAGCTGCCCGAACTGCCGCTGCCAAACGAGGCGCCCATATCGGCACCTTTTCCGTGTTGCACGAGGACCAGGCCAATCATGACCAGGGCCGAGAGAATCTGCAACGCCAGTACGAGGGTCATCCACATTTGCATGATCTATTGACTCCAGATTTTCAAAAAAGGCTTCAGCCCGCAGCGCGGCAGATGCCCGTGAATTCTTCCCACTTCAAGGAGGCGCCACCCACCAAGGCGCCATCGATATCGGGCATGGCGAACAAGTCTTTGGCGTTATCGGCCTTGACGCTGCCACCGTACAACAAGGTCATGGCTGACGCACGCGAGGTGGCCGCCTGAAGTTGCGAGCGCAAAACAGCGTGGACCGCTTGTGCCTGCTCGGGTGAAGCGCTCTGCCCCGTGCCGATGGCCCAAACAGGTTCATAGGCCACCACCATCTCGCCTGCGCAGTGCCCCAGCAGGTGGATCACGGCAGAGAGTTGACGCTTGACCACCGCCTCGGTGTGACCCGCTTGGCGCTCTTGCAGCGTCTCGCCCACACACACGATGGGCGTCACCCCGCGCGACAAGGCGGCCTGCGCTTTGGCCGCCACCTGGGCATCGGTTTCCTGATGCTGTGTTCGGCGCTCCGAATGCCCCACGATGACATAGCGACAGCCCAAATCGACCAACATCGACGCGCTGACTTCGCCCGTGAATGCGCCCTGCTCGTGAGCAGAGCAATCTTGAGCCCCCCAGCGCAGCGGCGTACCGGCAAAGGCCAATGCCGCATCGGCCAAATAGGGAAACGCAGGACACACGGCCACATCGCAGGCAAAGGGTCGCTGCTGGGCAATGCCTTGCAGCAACAAGGCATTGCTGGCGCGGCTGCCGTGCATCTTCCAGTTGCCCACAATGAGTTTGCGCCGGGTCATGTGCTCAGCTCCACTGCAGCACGATCTTGCCCACGTGCGTGCTGGATTCCATGAGCTCGTGTGCTTGCGCCGCTTGTTCAGCCGCAAACACCTGATGAATCACCGGCCGCACCTGGCCGCTGGCCAGCAAAGGCCACACCTTCTCACGCAAGGCCTGGGCGATACGGCCCTTGTAGGGCACCGAACGGGGCCGCAAAGTCGAGCCGGTGATGGTCACACGCTTGCGCAACAAGGCCCCGGCATCGATGGCACTTTGCGTGCCGCCTTGCACCGCAATCACCGCGATTCGGCCGTCTACCGCCACGCAGGACAACTCGCGCCCCAGGTAGTCGCCGGCCACCATATCCAAGATGACATCGGCACCCCGACCCTCGGTGAGGCGCTCCACTTCAGCCACAAAATCCTGGCTGCGGTAGTTGATGGCGTGGTCGGCACCCAAGGCGATACAGGCAGCGCACTTGTCATCGGTGCCGGCGGTCACGATGACGCGACAGCCAAACGCCTTGGCCAGCGCGATGGCTGTGACACCAATGCCGCTGGAGCCTCCCTGTACCAGCAACGTTTCGCCGGCGCTCAGGCGCGCCAGGTCGAATACGTTTTGCCACACCGTAAAGAAGGTCTCGGGCAGCGCCGCCGCTTGCACGTCAGTCAAACCACCAGGAATGGGCAAGCACTGGGCTATCGGGGCGGTGCAGAATTGCGCATAACCGCCACCGGCTACCAAGGCACACACACGGTCGCCCAGTTTCCACCCTGCGCGTGCCAGAGCCTGCGCATCGCCGGCATACACCGTACCGGCCACTTCCAAACCTGGCAAATCCGAGATGCCGGCGGGCATGGGGTACAGGCCCTTGCGCTGCAACACATCGGGCCGATTGACGCCACTGGCACTGACACGGATGAGCATCTCCTCGGCCCCGGCCTGGGGCTGGGGACGCTCGCAGGGCCGCAATACCTGCGGCCCTCCGGGTTGGATGATCTCAACGGCCAACATGGGACGGGCCCTCGATAGCGACGCGTCAGCGTCAGGACTGCGGCGGCGTATCGCCCTGCGCAGCCGCTGGGTGAGAGGCCTCACCCGAGGCCGGCTCCGACTCACGGTGCTCACGCCTTGGGCGATCGCCACGATCTGAGCGATCGCGACGAGGGCCTCTGTCAAAACCTTCACGGCGGGGGCGCTCTTCCTCCACCCAACCCTCGGGCTTATCCAGCAGCGCTTTCATGGACAGCTTGATACGGCCCTTGTCATCGGTCTCCAGGACTTTGACACGCACCACTTGACCTTCGCTGAGGTAGTCACTGACCTGCTCCACCCGCTCATAGGCAATCTGGCTGATGTGCAGCAAGCCGTCCTTGCCGGGCAGGATGTTGACCAGAGCACCGAAATCCAACAGCTTGGTCACCGGACCTTCGTAGACCTTGCCCACTTCCGCCTCGGCGGTGATTTCTTCGATGCGCTTGCGGGCCAGGTCGGCACGGTCGGCATCGGTGGAGGCGATGGTGATGGTGCCGTCTTCGGCGATATCGATGGTGGTACCCGTCTCTTCGGTGAGCGCCCGGATGGTGGCACCACCCTTGCCAATGACATCACGGATCTTCTCCGGATTGATCTTCATGGTGTACAGACGCGGTGCGAATTGGCTGACCTCGGTCTTGGCCTCGCCCATCGCCTCCACCATCTTGCCCAGGAT
>CAYNSW010000086.1:0-2848 GCA_964400135.1 uncultured Rubrivivax sp.
CCGATTCGGCCAGCATCTTCTTGCCCAGGTCTTCGTTGGTGCCTTTCATGCGCACCACCAGCGGCACCGACAGGTGCACCGCTTTGCACGCCGCTATCACGCCCTCGGCAATGGTGTCGCAGCGCATGATGCCGCCAAAGATATTGACCAAGATACCCTTGACCTTGGGGTTGGCCAGCATGATCTTGAAGGCCTCGGTCACCTTCTCGGCAGTGGCCCCGCCCCCCACGTCCAAGAAATTGGCCGGCTCTCCACCGAAGAGCTTGATGGTGTCCATCGTGGCCATGGCCAGACCCGCCCCGTTGACCAGGCAGCCGATATTGCCCTCCAGGCTGATGTAGGACAGGTCGAACTTGCTGGCCGCGACCTCGGCCGGGTCTTCTTCGTCCAGGTCGCGGTAGGCGACGATTTCAGGATGCCGAAACAAGGCATTGGCATCGAAATTGAACTTCGCATCGATCGCCTTGACCTGCCCGTTGCCCTCTAGGATCAGGGGGTTGATCTCGGCCAAGCTGGCGTCGGTGGCCATGTAGCAGGCGTAGAGCTTTTTGAGCACATCCACGGCCTGTGGCTGGCTGGCGGCAGGCACGCCAATGCCCTGGGCCAGTTGCGAGGCCTGGGCATCGGTCATGCCTTGTGCGGGATCCACGAAGACTTTGATGATTTTCTCGGGGCTGTGCTGGGCCACCTCTTCAATGTCCATGCCCCCCTCGGAGCTGGCCATCACGGCCACCTTCTGGGTGCCCCGATCGGTGAGCGCTGCCACGTAGTATTCCTTGCGGATGTCAGCACCTTCTTCGATCAGCAGGCGCCGCACCGTCTGGCCCTGCGGCCCGGTCTGGTGGGTCTTGAGCTGCATGCCCAAGATCTGGCCTGCCAAGGTCTTGACCTCGTCAATGGAGCGGGCCAGCTTGACTCCGCCGCCCTTGCCTCGACCGCCAGCATGGATTTGTGCCTTGACCACCCAGACGTTTCCGCCGAGCTTTTGGGCGGCCTCTACCGCCTCTTGCACACTGAACGCAGGGATGCCGCGGGGCACTGGTACGCCAAACTGGCGCAGCACTTCCTTGGCTTGGTACTCGTGAATCTTCATGGTGGAAGTCTCTCGGAGAACAGGAAATCGGCGCAGCCTCCTCAGGTCGGGCTGCGTACATGGGCACCGTCGGCCAACCTCTCATTGTGCTCGTCGTTCTTGGCGTCAGGCTGACGGTACCAGCGGGCGTGGTGCAGGCGCACCACCTCGCCATCGGCTCGCAGCGCATGGCAGCGGTCGATTTGAAACGGGCGCTGGGCCTGGCGCGATGGATCGGACTCGGCTGCCCGTCGGCGTTCAACCTGCGCCTGAATGAGCGCCGTGGGCAGGGTCTGGGCCAATTCCGTGAGGTGGGTGCACCCCCGCACGCCCACCAATCGCTGCAGGCTTTGGCGACGAAAGTCGTGCAGCAGATTCAGACCGACCAAGCCGCTGTAGGGATCGTCTTGTCCGAACTCGCAATACCCGGGGTGAGGGACCCACTGCGATGACGAGCCCGCCTGCACGATCAGCCCATCGTCTTGCACGTGAAGGCGCAACAGCAAGTCGTGAATGGGCTGACCCACGGCCCGCACCTCGCCTGTGGACAGCACCCAGTCTCGGGGCTTGAGGTCGCGCAGCTGGGCCTCAAGCTCCCACAGGCCATCGGCGCGCCAAAAGGCCTGCAACTCGATTGTGCGGCGATGGGCCGGTTCTCGGCGGTCACAGCGGGCGGGCAAGACCATGGCCACATTGTCCACCAAGCCCCCGTCCGCCCGACCCGAAGTGGTACCGGGCTGGCCGGCGGCCTCAGCCGGGATCCGCGTCGCTGGCGGGCTCGCGGTGATGGCCGCCGCAGTGCTTCATCACCCGCGCGATCGTCTCTGCCGTGAACCCGCGGGCACAGAGAAATCGTTGCTGGCGGGCCCACTGCGCCCGAGCATCAGGCGGCGCGGGCGGCTGCCGGCCAAAACGCTGTTGCCACACCTGGCAAGCGCGCTCAAACTCGCTGTCGCGCAGGTGCTGCCGGGTGGGCGCATCCAGGGTGGCGCCGTGTTGGCGAAGCTCTTGCTCGATGCGTCTGTTGCCAAAGCGCGCACTGCGAAGCCGAACGCGGCTTTGCACAAAACGCTCGTCGCTCAAGTAGCCCTGGGCCTGCAAGGTCTGGAGCACGCGCTCGAGCTCGGCCGAGCTGGACTCAGCAGCGGGCCTGTCGGCCAGCCATCGTTGCAGGCGGGCCTTGAGCTGTGCGCTGGAATGCTCGCGCTGAGCGAGCCAGCCCAGCGCCTTGGCCATCAGGCTGGGCGCAGCTCGAGCAGGCATGGGTCAGCCCGAGGTCAATGCGCGGGTGTAAAGCGCCCTACTGCGCGCTCGCGCCCAGCTCGGGCAGGCCGGGAATGCCCATGGCCTCGCGCACCTTGTTTTCAATTTCGTGGGCCACCTCGGGGTTCTCGCGCAGGAACTCGCGTGCGTTGTCCTTGCCCTGCCCAATCTTCTCGCCGTTGTAGGCGTACCAGGCACCCGACTTTTCAAGTATCTGGGCGGACACCCCCATATCGATGATCTCGCCCTCGCGGCTGATGCCTTCCCCATAGAGGATGTCGAATTCGGCCGTTTTGAACGGGGGGCTGACCTTGTTCTTGACCACCTTGACCTTGGTCTCGCTGCCTATGACCTCCTCGGCCTTCTTGATGCTGCCCGTGCGGCGAATGTCCAAGCGCACGGAGGCGTAGAACTTCAAGGCATTGCCGCCGGTTGTGGTCTCGGGGTTGCCAAACATGACACCAATCTTCATGCGGATTTGGTTGATGAAGATGACCATGCAGTTGGTCTTCT
>CAYNSW010000087.1:0-2473 GCA_964400135.1 uncultured Rubrivivax sp.
AGGCTCCCAAAAAGGCGTATTTGGAATTGGAGGCCCAGCCCGCAATGATCACGCCATACACCTCCAACGAGGTGATGGCCATGAGAAATAAAAGCCCGGCGTTGACGTCTGCCAAGACCACTTCGGGGCCGAAGGGGATCACCGCCCAGGCCGCCAAGGCGGGCATGATGGTCATCACCGGGCCGAGGAAGAACAGGCCTCGATGGGCCGCTGTAGGCTTGATGATTTCCTTGAACACCAACTTGACCGCATCGGCAATGGGGGTGAGCAAGCCCCAGGGGCCGACCCGATTGGGGCCGGGACGCACTTGCGTCCACCCAATGGCCTTGCGCTCCCACAAGGTGAGGTAGGCCACGCACCCCATGAGCGGGAGCACCACCGCCACAATCTTGATCAGGCTCCACACCACCAGCCACAGGGTGGGACCGAGCAGGGCCACGCCAGCGGTTTGGATCTGTTCGATCACGCCGTCACCTCCTGAGCGGGCGCAGCATGAGCGGCCAGCGCCTGCAAGGTCACCGGCTCCCACGCGGGACCCAGCGCTGCGGTCAGGGCGTGACCCGTGCTGATACGCACGGTCCCTTCTGCCAGGGTGGCGTCGAGGTAGGCCGCGAGCTGCACCTCACCCGATGAACCGGCCACCCGCACCCGCGAGCCGGGTTGCAGCCCGAGTTGTCGCCACAACGTGGAGCCCACACCGACCTGCGGCGGCTTGGCATCACGCGTGGCCTGCAAGGCCGGCGCGCGCCGAACGAGGGCATCGACCGCGTAGAGGGGCACATCGGCCACTCGCTCCAGACCTGAGGTCTTGGGAGTAACGTTGAGTGAGGATGCCGAGGGCATGAGACCTTGAGCGTGCAGCGACTCGGGCAACTGGGCGTGGCCCTGCAAGGCCTGGTGCAACACCGCCTCGCTGGAATCCAGATCAAAACCTGCAGCGCCCATGAGATTGCCCAGGACACGAAGCACCTTCCAGGCCGGTCGGGTCAGCCCGGGCGCAGGTACAACGCCCTGAAAGGTTTGGACACTGCCTTGCGCATTGACAAAACTGCCGGAGGTTTCTGCGAAGGTGGCCACCGGCAAGAGAACATCGGCCCCCGGCACGTCGGCGTCGGCAAAGGAGGTCAAGGCCACCACCAGATCACATTGGTCCAAGCTGCGTCGCGCTGCTGCCGCATGAGCGGCCTCGACACCCGGCTCAGCGTGCAACACCACGAGAGCGCGAGGTGGCTGTAGCAGCATCTGTTGGGCATTCAGGCCCCCTTGTTGGGGCCAGGCCCCCACCCATTGGGCTCCCACCGTATTGGCGGCCTCACACAAGAAGCCGGCCGTGGCACCGCATTGCTGCGCAATCCAGCGCGCCAAGCCCAACAGTTCTTCCGACTGCGGGTGGGATGCGGCCGCATTGCCCAACAAAATGGCTCTATCGCCCTGCCCCATCAAGCTGGCGGCTACTGCTTGGGCCTGCGCTGTCACCTCAGCGGCCAAGGGCGCCGGGATGCCACGTGCCTGGGCCACCGCTGCTGCCACCTCGGCCAGGGCGGCCAGCCACTGGCTGGGAGCCGCAGTCAGGCATGCCCCCATGGGCATGAGCCAATCGTCGTGCACGGCATGCAGGCTGTGAATCTTGGCGCCACGGCGCGCCGCCTGACGCAGGCGTTGGGCAAACAAGGGGTGGTCTTTGCGCAGGAAGGACCCCACAACCAAAGCCGAGCTCAGGCCAGACAAGGAGGCAATGGAGCGACCCAACCAGCGCACACCTGAACTGCGGGCATCGGCGCTGCGCAGACGGTGATCGATATTGTCGCTGCCCAGACTGCGGATGAGTCGGGTGAGCAAATACAGCTCTTCGGTTGTGGCATGAGGCGAAGCCAGTCCTCCCAACGCTTGAGGCCCATGCTGGGCCACAATGTCTTGGAGACTGCGCGCCACATACTCCAGCGCGGTATTCCAGTCCACATCGACCCATTGGCCGTTTTGGCGCAAGCGGGGTGTTTTCAGGCGTGAATCGCTGTTGATGGCCTCGTAGCTGAAACGATCGCGATCGGCAATCCAACACTCGTTGATGTCTTCGTTTTCCAGCGGGACCACGCGCTTGACCTGCTGGCCCTTGATCTGCACCACCAGATGGGCCCCTGTGCTGTCGTGCGGGCTGATGCTGCGTCGACGCTGCAGCTCCCAGGTGCGGGCACTGTAGCGAAACGGCTTGCTGGTCAAGGCGCCCACCGGGCAGATGTCGATCATGTTGCCCGAGAGCTCGCTGTCGACCGTCTGTCCCACAAAGGTGGTGATTTCAGAGTGCTCGCCACGGTGCAGCATGCCCAGCTCCATGACGCCGGCAATCTCTTGTCCGAACCGCACACAGCGCGTGCAGTGGATGCAGCGGCTCATCTCCTCCATGGAAATCAGCGGGCCCACATTCTTGTGAAAGACCACGCGCTTTTATTCGTTGTAGCGAGATGCAGAACCTCCA
>CAYNSW010000088.1:0-2083 GCA_964400135.1 uncultured Rubrivivax sp.
CTCTCACGGCATGCGACTGTTCGGCAATATGTACGCGGGCGAATTGATCTTCATGCTCATCGCCCTGATGGGTGGGGCATGGTCCCTCACGGGCACTGGCATTGGCTTGGCCATTGGCCACATCATCGCCGGCAGCGTGTGGGCCATTTTCCACATCTTGATCATTACCCTTCAAGCGTTTGTGTTCATGATGCTGACCCTCGTGTACGTGGGTCAGGCGCATGACGCGCACTGAGTTTGTTTCGAGTCCCCAGGACGTTTTTTCCCTTCCCTTGCACACAGGAGTCATCATGCAAGTCATCAGCTTTGTTGCTCTCGCCGCCGGCCTGATCATCGGTTTGGGCGCTATTGGAGCGTGTATCGGCATCGGCATCATGGGCAGCAAGTACCTCGAGTCGGCTGCTCGTCAGCCTGAGCTCATGGGCGAGCTGCAAACCAAGATGTTCCTGTTGGCCGGTCTGATCGATGCGGCCTTCATCATTGGCACGGGTATCGCCCTGTGGTTTGCCACGGCCAACCCCTTCCTTGGCCAACTCGCCAACCTGCCCAAGTAAATCGTCTCAACGCTCTCGGCTGCGGCCGAGGTGTTGGGGGCGCGACGAGCGCTGCCTGGGTCAATTTCTGACGAGGTCCACGAAGTGAGCATCAACGCCACCCTCATCGTCCAGATGATCGTTTTTGCGATCCTGGTCTGGTTCACGATGCGTTTTGTCTGGCCGCCCATCACGGCGGCTTTGGATGAGCGCGCCAAGAAAATCGCCGAAGGGCTGTCAGCAGCTGATAAGGCCAAGGCGGATCTGGCACTGGCCAATCAACGCGTCGAGCAGCAACTGGCTGCCGCTCGCGATGACGCGAGCAAGCGCCTGGCCGACGCCGAGCGCCTAGCGCAGCAGATGATCGAAGAGGCCAAAGCGCGCGCAGCCGACGAAGCGGCCAAGATCGTGGCCCAGGCCAAGGCCGATGCTGATCAAGAGGCGGTCAAGGCCCGCGAGGTGCTGCGTGAGCAGGTGGCCTTGTTGGCGGTCAAGGGCGCCGAAGCCATTCTCAAGCGAGAGGTCAACGCTGGTGTACACGCCGAGCTGTTGGGTCGCTTGAAGACCGAACTCTGATCGCGCGAGGCTTTTCATGGCAGAAATCGCCACCATCGCCAGGCCCTACGCCGAGGCCTTGTTCAAGGCTGCGGGAGATCAGGCTGCCTCTTATGTGGGGCAGGTCCAGACCTTGGCTGCCTTTGCCGCCAATGCACAGTTGCGGCAGTTTGCTGATCACCCGCGGACCGGGTCGCAGCAGGTCTTTGATGTGGTGAGTTCGTTACTTCGCGAGCCCCTGTCTGTGGCAGTGGCCAACTTCTTGCGCACTGTCCTTGACAACGGCCGGTTGGCGGCCTTGCCTGAAATGGCAGCGCAGTACCAGGCCTTGGTCAATGCGCGCAGTGGTGTTTCGGATGCCCGCATCGAAAGCGCCTTTGCCATGGATGCACAGGCCACCGCCGATTTGGTACAGGTACTGGAAAAGCGTTTTGCCCGCAAGCTCAACCCCACCGTGGTGGTGCGCCCTGAGCTCATTGGCGGGGTACGCGTGGTCGTGGGCGATGAGGTGTTGGACACCTCAGTGGCTGCCCGTCTGCAAAACATGAAGGCTGCGTTGACCGCCTGAGGCGGCCACCCGGGGCCCTAGCGCTGAATGTCTGGAGAGAAAGATGCAACTCAATCCCGCTGAAATTTCCGAACTGATCAAGTCCCGAATTGAGGGTCTGAAATCGTCTTCGGACATCAAGAATCAAGGCACGGTGGTGTCCGTGACCGACGGCATTTGCCGCATCCACGGACTGTCAGACGTGATGCAAGGCGAAATGTTGGAGTTTCCGGCCACAGCGTCGGGTCAAGCCACTTTTGGTCTGGCACTGAACCTCGAGCGCGACTCGGTGGGCGCGGTGATCTTGGGTGAGTACGAGCACATCTCCGAGGGCGATACCGTCAAGTGCACGGGCCGCATCCTGGAAGTTCCCGTAGGTCCGGAGCTCATTGGCCGTGTGGTTAACGCTCTGGGTCAGCCCATCGACGGCAAAGGCCCCATCAACGCC
>CAYNSW010000089.1:0-2051 GCA_964400135.1 uncultured Rubrivivax sp.
AGGATGTCGTTTTGTATGGTCCCGGATAACTGCTCTGGCGGCACTCCCTGCTCTTCGGCGGCCACGATGTAGCCGGCCAGCACCGGCAACACCGCCCCGTTCATCGTCATGGACACACTCACCCGCCCCAGGTCAATGCCCTGAAACAGCACCAGCATGTCCTCCACCGAGTCCACGGCCACGCCTGCCTTGCCCACATCACCGGTGACCCGCGGGTGGTCGCTGTCGTAGCCACGGTGAGTGGCCAGATCGAACGCCACGCTCACGCCCTGCGCGCCCGAGGCCAGGGCCTGGCGGTAAAACGCATTGGACTCTTCGGCTGTGGAAAAGCCCGCGTATTGGCGGATGGTCCACGGGCGCACCGCGTACATGGTGGCCTGGGGGCCGCGCACAAATGGATCCAAGCCGGGCAAGGTGTTGGCGTGCGGCAGTCCCTGCAGGTCGTGGGCGGTGTACAGCGGCTTGACCCGTATGCCCTCGGGCGTCACCCAATCCAAGGCCGACACATCGCCGCCTGGCGCTGATTGGGCAGCCAGCGTCTGCCAGCGTGACAGGTCAGTTCCTGAGGCGGCCTCTGGCGAGGAGTCTTGCTTGCTCATATTGCGCTCAATCGACAAATATGCATAATTATGAATGCAAAATCACAGAAACTCCAGCCCTTCCATCACCGGTTCATGAGCACCGCCACCCTGCCGCTGGCTCCTCGGGCCCTGTACCAACAGGTGGCCGAGCGCCTGCGTGACAAGATCTTTCAACAGGCTTTGCCCCCCGGGGCGTGGATCGACGAAATGGCCTTGTGTGGCGAATACGGCATCAGCCGCACGCCGCTGCGCGAAGCGCTCAAGGTGCTGGAAGCCGAAGGATTGGTGACCTTGCGGGTTCGTCGAGGGGCCTATGTCACGGAGATGTCGGCCCAAGATATCGCGCAGGTCTATCACCTGCTGGGCTTGCTGGAAAGCGATGCGGCTGCCGTAGTGGCCAATTCGGCCGGCACCACACCCAGACGCGAGTTGGCCACGCTGCATGCGCAGCTTGAAGCGCAGGTCCACCAGCGCGATGAATTCTTTGCCACCAACGAGGCCTTTCACCGCGCCTTGCTGCAAGCGGCCGGCAACCGCTGGACACAGCAAATCGTGGCCGACCTGCGCAAGGTCATGAAGCTCAGCCGTCACCACTCACTGTTCAAGCAAGGCCGCATCCATCAGTCCTTGCTGGAGCACCGCGCCCTGATGGCGGCCATCGAGGCTCGCGATGGCGAGGCGGCCCGCAGCTGCATGCTCGAGCACTTCAAGAGCGGGCTGGAGGCGGTCGTCTGAGGCCGCCTGCGCAGGCGCCTCAGCGCTGGGCCAGCGGCTTGACGTCGCGACGCACCGAACCCGTGAACAACTGCCGCGGGCGGCCAATCTTGTACTCCGGGTCGCCAATCATCTCATTGAGCTGCGCGATCCAGCCCACCGTGCGCGCCAGCGCGAAGATGGCCGTGAACAGGCTCACCGGAATGCCAATGGCCCGCTGCACGATACCCGAGTAGAAGTCCACATTCGGATAGAGCTTGCGCGAGACGAAATAGTCATCTTCCAGCGCGATCTTCTCCAGCGCCATGGCCAGCTTGAACAGCGGGTCATCGTGCAAACCCAACTCCGACAGCACCTCGTGACAGGTCTCGCGCATGAGCTTGGCTCGTGGGTCGTAGTTTTTGTACACCCGGTGCCCAAAGCCCATGAGCTTGACGTTGGAGTTTTTGTCCTTTACCTGCTTGATGAATTCGCCGATCTTCTCCACACCCCCATGGCGCTGAATGTCCTCAAGCATCTGCAGGGCCGCTTCATTGGCACCACCATGGGCGGGCCCCCACAAGCAAGCCACCCCGGCGGCAATCGCAGCAAACGGGTTGGTGCCCGAACTGCCGCACAAGCGCACCGTGGAGGTGGAGGCGTTTTGCTCGTGATCGGCGTGCAAGATGAAGATGCGATCCAACGCGCGCACCAACACCTCATTGGGCACATACTCCTCGCACGGCGTGGCGAACATCATGCGCATGAAGTTGGCCG
>CAYNSW010000090.1:0-1990 GCA_964400135.1 uncultured Rubrivivax sp.
ACCTGGCTGACCTGGCTGACCTGGCTGACCTGGCTGACCTGGCTGACCTGGCTGACCTGACCCGGTCAGTGTGGCCACGCCCTCCTCGGGTTGCACCAAGATGTTCTTGCGGCGGTAGTAGTCGCGCTGAATCAAGGCGGCGGGCTCGGGCACCACATCGCTCACGCGCATGCCCGGCCGGTGGGCGTGCCGAAGCGGCACGGCCACATTGCCGCGCAGCGTCACCGCATTGGCAAACTCGGGGCTGATGGGCAGCAGGCTGATCACATCGCCATCTCGCACTGTCGTGCGCAGGCCCGCATCGTCCAGCGCGCGCTCTTCCACCAGCCGAGCCGCCCGGCCGCGTTCGGGCTGCACACGCTCTACCAGCACCTTGTGGCGGGCCGACAGCACCGGCAAGCCGCCGCTGTACTTGAGCACCTGGGCCAGGCTCTCTTGGGCGCCGGCCAGCTCGTACACCCCGGGTTGATCCAAGGCGCCCACCACCGCCACGCGTGGCCCGGCGGGCGGCACCACAATCACATCGCCCGGTAGCAAGCGGGGGTCTTGCCGGGTGTCGCCTGCATGGATGAAGGCATACACATCCAAGGTGGCCACCACCTGCCCACCGCGCGTGAGTTGCACCTGCCGCAGGCTGCCCGTGGCGGCGGGGCCACCGCTTTCAAACAAGGCTGTCATCACGGTTGACAGACTGGGCAAGGTGTAAGCCCCCGGGCGACGCGCCTGGCCCACCACATACACCTGTATGGTGCGCAAGCGGCCCAAGGTGGCCGAGAGTTCAAAGTTGGTGTACACGCGGGCGATCTGGCCTCGCAACACCGCCTCCAAGCGGTCACTGGTCACCCCCGAGACGGAGACGGGCCCCACACGCGGAACGTTCACCTGGCCGTTGCGGTCCACCACCAAACGGGCCGACCAGTCCACGGCGCCCCACAGGCGCAGGTCAATTTCGTCGCCCGGGCCCAAGACGTAATTGGCCGGCACCGGCATCTCGGTCACCGCTGGAAAGCGGGGCGACTCAAACAAATTAAACCCGTGCAGCGGCACCGGGCGCCCCACACTGTCTTGCACAAAGCGCTGAAATTGGGTGGGGGGCAAAGGCGGCAACGGAGGTATCGCCACCGCGGGCGGTTTGGGTTCCGCCGCACGACCCTCCCCTGCAGGGCGGGAGGCGTCACTGCCTCCAGGGCGTCGAGCCTCACCCAAAGCAGGAGAGGTTGTTCCCGTCAGGTTGCCCAGGGCGCCCGAGGTGTCCGGCCCCGAGCCCAGCCCCTGGGCCGATGCGCCGCCCGGGCTCCACCCCAGGGCAAGAACCACGAAAATGCAGACGAGGGCGCGATGGCACGACATCCAAAGCATGGGCGCATTCCACTCTGATAAAACCAATCTCAGATTCTAAGGGTGGGATGGGGGATAATCCCCTCTCAATGAACGAAACTTCCTCCGCGGTGTCCGAGCCGGCGCCGCGTTTTGACAGCCTGAGCCTTGACGCCAAGCTGTTGCGGGCTGTGGCCGACAGCGGCTACACCGCCATGACGCCCATTCAGGCCAAGGCCATCCCCATCGTCTTGGCTGGGCGCGACGTGATGGGCGCAGCCCAAACCGGCACGGGCAAAACCGCCGCCTTCACCCTGCCGCTGTTGCAGCGCATGTTGCGGCACGAAAACGCCAGTGCCTCGCCGGCGCGCCACCCGGTGCGCGCCTTGGTGCTGGCCCCCACGCGCGAGTTGGCCGACCAGGTGGCGCAAAACGTCAAGACCTATGCCCAGCACACTCTGCTGCGCTCTACCGTGGTGTTTGGCGGCATCGACATGAAGCCCCAAACCGCTGCCCTCAAGACGGGGGTGGAGGTGCTGATCGCCACGCCCGGGCGCTTGCTGGACCACATCGAGGCGCGCAACTGCGTGCTCAACCAGGTGGAGTATGTGGTGCTCGACGAGGCCGACCGCATGCTCGACATCGGCTTTTTGCCCGATTTGCAGCGCATCCT
>CAYNSW010000091.1:0-1808 GCA_964400135.1 uncultured Rubrivivax sp.
GTGCATTGACTGCCGCCCTGATGGGCGCCTTGGCCACCTACCTGGGAGGCTGGTTCCTCGGCTTTTGGCTGGGCAACTTTTCGTTGTTGCTGTTCGTGCTGACGGTGGTGACCGGTTGCTATGCGGCCGCCGAGCGGTGGGTGTTCTTGCCCAAGCGCCGCCAGGAGGCGCTGGCCCTGGAGCAGGCCGACACGGCGCGCCGCGCCCAGCTGCAGCAGCTGGGCATCGACAAGGTAGACGGCGACATCGAGCAGGCCCGTCAAAAACTGTTGGCCCAACCCTGGTGGCTGGACTGGACGGCGGGCCTGTTTCCCGTCATTGCCCTGATCTTTTTGCTGCGCTCGTTTTTGTTTGAGCCCTTCAAGATCCCCTCGGGCTCGATGGTGCCCACCTTGCTGGTGGGCGATCTCATCTTGGTCAACAAGTACCAATACGGCGTGCGCTTGCCCGTGATCAACCAGAAGGTCATCGAGTTGGGGCAGCCTCAGCGCGGAGACGTGATGGTGTTTCGCTACCCGCCCGACCCCCGTATGGACTACATCAAGCGCGTGGTGGGCCTGCCCGGCGACGAGGTGGCCTATCTCAACCAAAAGCTCACGGTCAACGGCCAGGCGGTGCCCACCGAGTCGCTGGGCGAGTACTACGACGAAGACAGCATGCGCTACGCGCCTCAGTTCAAGGAAAAGCTCGGGCAGCGTGATCACCGCATTCTGGTGGACCCCAAGCGACCGGCCTTTTTTGGCCCCGTGGACAAGCGCTTTGCCCACGCGCAGAACTGCCGCTATTCCGCCGAAGGCGTGGTGTGCAAGGTGCCCGCCGGCCACTACTTTGTGATGGGCGATAACCGCGACAACTCCCAGGATTCGCGCTTTTGGGGCTTTGTCCCCGATGAGAACATCGTGGGCCGTGCCTTTGCGGTGTGGATGAACTTTGGCAATTTGGGCCGCATCGGCCGATTCGACTGAGGCGCAAGTGCGCCTTGGGCACGACACGGTCATGAGCGCCCCGCGCACGCCCCCCCGATCCACCGCCGGCTTGCAGGTGCTGCAGCGCGATTTGGGCCACACGTTTTCGCAAGAGGCGCTGCTGCTGCGTGCGCTCACCCACCGCAGTGCGGCAGCCGAGCACAACGAGCGGCTGGAGTTTTTGGGCGATGCGGTGCTCAACGCCGTGGTCTCTTCCCTGCTGTTTGACCGCTATGGCGGTTCTGACGAGGGCGATCTCACGCGGGTGCGGGCCCACCTGGTGCGGGAAGAAAGCCTGCACCAGCTGGCGTTGGCGCTGAATCTGCCCACGCTGGTACGCCTGTCTGAAGGCGAGCACCGGGCGGGCGGCGCCGAGCGCGCGTCCATCTTGGCCGATGCGGTGGAAGCCCTCATTGGCGCCACCTTCATCGATGGGGGTTACCAGGCTGCGGCCGTGGTGGTGCAGCGGCTCTTGGGCGAGCGCATTGCCTCGTCGGAAGCCGCGCAGTGGCACAAAGACCCCAAGACCGAATTGCAAGAGTGGCTGCAAGCCCGCCGCACCCCCGTGCCGGCCTACCGCATTGCCGCCACCCGGGGCCAGGCTCACGAGCAAACCTTTGAGGTGGTGTGTGAGGTGCCCAGCCTGAACCTGTCGGCCAGCGGCCAGGGCCGCTCGCGCCGGGCAGCCGAGCAAGAGGCCGCACGCTCGATGCTGGTGCAAATCAAAACCCCATGAACGAGCCTCACGACCCGCCTGCTGAGTCGGCGCAGCCGGCTGGGGCGGCCCAGCGCTGCGGCCTGGTGGCCATCGTGGGGCGGCCCAATGTGGGCAAGAGCACCTTG
>CAYNSW010000092.1:0-1501 GCA_964400135.1 uncultured Rubrivivax sp.
ATTCACGTGCGGCTTGGTCCGCTCAAACTTGCCTTTTGCCATTTGCTTTTCTCCCAGAAAAAAGAGCAGAGCCGGTGTGTCGTTTAAGGTCTGCAGCAAGGTGCTGATTCGTGAGCCACCGGCAACTCACGGCCCTTGCTCGCAGACCGCACAAAGATAAAACGATTACTTGGCGCGCGCCGTGATGATGGCGTCAGCCACGTTCTTGGGCGCCTCCGCGTAATGCTTGAACTCCATCGTGTAGGTGGCGCGGCCCTGTGACATCGAGCGCAAGGTGGTGGAGTAGCCAAACATTTCAGACAGCGGCACCTCGGCCTTGATGACCTTGCCGCCACCTGGCATGTCGTCCATGCCCTGCACCATGCCACGGCGGGAGGACAAGTCGCCCATGACCGAGCCGGCGTAATCCTCAGGTGTCTCCACCTCCACGGCCATCATGGGCTCGAGGATGACAGGGCTGGCCTTGCGGCATGCATCCTTAAAACCAATGGAGGCCGCCATCTTGAAAGCGTTCTCGTTGGAATCCACTTCGTGGTAAGAGCCAAAGGTCAGCGTGACCTTGACGTCCACCACCGGGTAACCCGCCAGCACGCCGTTGGGCAAGGTGTCTTCGACGCCCTTTTGCACCGCGGGAATGAACTCGCGCGGCACCACGCCGCCCTTGATGGCGTCCACAAACTCGAAGCCCTTGCCGGGCTCTTGGGGCTCGACCTTCAAGACCACATGGCCGTACTGACCCTTGCCGCCCGATTGGCGGACGAACTTGCCCTCGACATCGGACACGGGCTTGCGAATGGTTTCACGGTAAGCCACCTGCGGTTTGCCCACGTTGGCCTCGACGCCAAACTCGCGCTTCATGCGGTCAACGATGATCTCCAGGTGCAACTCGCCCATGCCCGAGATAATGGTTTGGCCGGACTCCTCGTCAGTGCGCAACCGAAACGAGGGGTCTTCGGCGGCCAGCCGCCCCAACGCCACGCCCATCTTTTCTTGGTCGGCTTTGGTCTTGGGCTCTACCGCCTGGCTGATCACCGGCTCAGGGAAGACCATCTTCTCCAAGGTGACCACCGAGTCTGGGTCGCACAACGTCTCACCCGTGGTGACGTCCTTGAGGCCCACACACGCGGCGATGTCACCGGCCAGAATTTCCTTGATCTCTTCGCGCTGGTTGGCATGCATCTGCAAAATACGGCCGATGCGTTCCTTCTTACCCCGGATCGGGTTGTAGACGGTGTCGCCACTTTTCAGCACGCCCGAGTAAACGCGCACGAACGTTAACTGGCCCACGTAAGGGTCAGTCATGAGCTTGAACGCCAGGGCGGCAAACTTCTCGTTGTCGTCGGCCTTTCGGGCCACCGGTTGTTCGTCTTCATCAGTGCCGGCCACGGGAGGAATGTCAACCGGCGAGGGCAGGAACTCAATCACTGCGTCGAGCATGCGCTGCACACCCTTGTTCTTGAATGCGGTGCCGCACAGCATGGGCTGGATTTCGGTGGCGATC